>NZ_LR700943.1:494227-664325 GCF_902497585.1 Terribacillus sp. AE2B 122
ATTAATTCTTGATCAGTTTTTTCTTTTAGGATGAGTTATAGTAGGGCTCATTGTTGTTTAGTGTAATAAGAATTGAATAATTAAACAATAAAATATGCTGAAAGGTCGTGTTGTATATAAACAAAAAGAAAGTTATTTTTTTTATTTCTTTAATAGTTATCTTATTCTTACTGGTTTCATTTAATAGAGGAAAAACGTATGTTGGTTCGGTGTACTTTGACAGCATTAGAGAGAAGAGTAACGGTGACGTTGTGATAAATATTCACAATAGGGAGATTAGTAGGACAATAACCTTAAAAGGTAAACAAGAATTGATTTGGAGAGAATCAAATAATGAAGAACGCATACAAGCATTTCAATTAGAAAACATGATTAACCAGGAAGAGACCTACTTTATTCAACTAAATATCAATTTCTTCCCTTGGAATCACTTTTTACATAATGATATTGAATACATATTCGCGAACTGATCTCTCTTTAAAATTTGCTAAACGACTTCCAGGAAAAAATCTGTAAATAATTCTCACAAAACACTTCATGAAATTTTATTTTAGTAATATAATCTAAATATGAATTAAAATTTTAGAGTGAAAGCAGGTGATCCTGACAGTGAAGGGCGGTTTAACACTGCTTCGAGAAAGCTTACCTTTGATTAAGCCCTCTGAAAGAAATGCAGCCAACTACATACTTGCCCATCCAGCTGAGGTGGTACAGCTTTCAGTGCAGGAGCTGGCAGGAAAAAGCGGGTCCAGTGAGGCGGCCGTTATCCGTCTTTGTAAATCAATCGGTGTGACAGGGTACCGGGAACTGAAGCTGAAGATTGCGGGAGATTTGCAAAATGAAAGCGGTAACAAAAATGCGTTTGGTGAAATCAAGCCAAACGATACGGTTGCGCATTTGATGGAAGCAATTGCTGAGAAGCATACCCAGTCAATCAGCCAGACGATGCAGGTTAATGAAGCGGTGGCAATTGAGCAGGCGGTCTCTATGATTTCCAGGGCAAGAAAGATTGATTTCTATGGAGTTGGAGCTTCTTATCTTGTTGCGGAGGATGGAGAGCAGAAATTTGGTCGGATTGGTAAATGGTGTACAGCTTACAGTGATGCCCATCAGCAGCTGGCATCGGCGGCGAATCTGATGTATGGGGATGTTGCTTTTGCTATCAGTTACTCAGGAGAAACGGAGCAGCTGCTACCTGTCTTAAAGCAGGCAAAGGAAGCTGGAGCAACGACGATTGCGATGACGAAGCTAGGTCCTAACCGACTGCAGGAGCTCGCTGATATCCAGTTGTTCACTGTGGCAAAAGAAGCACGCATCCGAAGTGCGGCTACAAGCTCCCGGATTGTTCAAATGTACTTGATGGATATTATTTACACAGCAGTGGCGGGAAGAAATTATGAGCATACAATCGACGCACTAGAAAAATCACGGCAGGCAATTCAGCAAGCATTCCAAACAGAGCAAAAGTGAGGGAATTACATGCTAGATAAACTGACGACAGAAAAGCGCAATGAAAGTACGATGAAGCTGGATCAGCTTACCACGAAGGAAGTACTTCAGCTGATGAACAAGGAAGATCGAACAGTGCCGGACGCGGTGGAGGCAGCACTGCCGGAAATTGAAGCAGCAGTGGAGCAAGTAATCGCAACTTTTCAAGCAGACGGCAGACTCATTTATACGGGGGCAGGCACAAGCGGCAGACTTGGTATTTTGGATGCAGTAGAATGTCCGCCAACTTTTAGTACACCACATGATATGGTGCAAGGACTGCTGGCTGGAGGGATGTCCGCTTTCCGTAAGGCGAAGGAAGGAGCGGAGGATAATCCGGCGCTTGGGGCAAAAGAGCTGCAGGATATCGGTCTGACTGCAAAAGATACCGTAATTGGTATTGCTGCAAGCGGCAGAACACCATATGTGATCGGAGCACTGGATTATGCTGCAGCCGTAGGAGCTGCAACAGTCAGCGTTGCTTGTAACAAAGAAGCAGCCATCTCAAAGCATGCGAAGATCAGCATTGAGGTAGAAACAGGTCCGGAAATACTGACAGGCTCAACAAGATTGAAAGCCGGAACAGCACAGAAGCTGGTGCTGAACATGATATCTACTGCCAGTATGGTAGGAGTCGGAAAAGTATATAAAAATTTAATGGTTGATGTAAAGCCGACGAATGACAAGCTGCAGGAGCGTGCCAAGCGCATCATCATGGAAGCAACTGGTGCTAACTATGATGCAGCAGAGAAAGTCTTCAAGCAAGCAGATGGTCAGGTCAAGACAGCGATTGTCATGCTGCTGCTTGATATTACTAAAGAGGAGGCAGAAACGAAGCTTCAACATGCAGAAGGGTTTGTCCGTTCAGCGATAAAAGCGTAAAGGGGAGGAATCAGAATGGCGAAGATGAAGCAATTGGCAGAAGACATTCTCCGCGAAGTTGGCGGAGAGCAGAATGTAGTTTCTTTGACGCATTGTATGACACGAGTACGTTTGCGGGTAAGAAACGATAATCAGGTGAACTTTGATGCTCTAAAGCGAATTGATGGCGTTATGGGTGTAGTGGCAGATGATACGATTCAGATTGTAGTCGGACCTGGGACAGTTAATAAAGTATCCGATGAGATCAGCCGAATCACCGGTCTCGGTGTCGGGGAAGAAGCAGCCGAAATTGATGATCTAACCTTTGAGGAAAAAGCCCAGCTAAAACGGGAGAACATGAAGGAAAAAAATAAAACGCCAATCAAGTTCCTATTAAAGCGCATCGGCAATATTTTCATTCCGCTTATCCCCGGGTTGATTGCTTCCGGTATCATCAATGGCGGTGTCAGCTTCGCAGTCAATGCTGGTGCAGATCCTACGCTTGGTATCATCCAGATTCTGCAGCTAATCGGGGGCAGTTTGTTCAGCTTCTTAGCGATTCTAGTCGGCTGGAATACGGCGAAGGAATTCGGCGGTTCTCCGGTGCTTGGTGCTATCGCAGGTATGATTCTGTTCAATCCGGCGCTGGCAAATATCACGTTATTCGGTGAACCACTCGTTCCTGGCCGGGGCGGATTATTCGGCGTCATCTTCGCTGCTTGGCTGATGAGTTTCATTGAAAAGCGCGTAAGAAAATTCATGCCTAATAGTATTGATATTATTTTTACTCCTATCTTAACCGTTCTGTTCGTTGGTGTTGCTTCTTTACTTGTCATTATGCCCGTTGCCGGTGTGCTATCAGATGGTATTACTTCCGGAATCAACGCCATTCTTGATGTCGGTGGTGTCGTAGCGGGTGCTTTGCTTGCTGGATTTTTCCTGCCACTCGTCATGGTGGGTCTGCATCATGGATTGACGCCAATTCACATGGAGCTTATCCAAACGTTCAGCTTTACAGCATTGCTTCCTGTTCTGGCGATGGCTGGCGGCGGACAGGTTGGAGCTTCAATTGCTGTCTTCGTCAAAACACGTAATAAACGTTTGCGTAATATTATCAAAGGTGCCTTACCAGCAGGATTCCTTGGTATCGGCGAGCCACTATTATACGGGGTAACCTTGCCGCTTGGACGGCCGTTCCTAACAGCATGTCTTGGTGCCGCTGTTGGCGGAGCTACACAAGCGTTGTTTGCAACAGGCGCGACTTCTATCGGTGTTTCCGGACTTTCTTTAACGCCGCTCATCGCAGAAGGTAAGTACCTGCAATATTTGATTGGTATTTTTGTGGCTTATATTGCTGGATTCTTGTTTACTTACTTCTTCGGGTTTAAGGAAGACATGGCAAAGGATATATAATTATCAGGGCGTCTTTATGACGCCTTTTTTGTACATAGGAGGAATAACATGTTAGGGATATCTGTGTATTTACAGGAACGTATAGAGGAAGAAAAAATCAGACGGTTTTATGAAGCTGGTTTTCGGAGTTTGTTTACATCGCTTCACATCCCGGAGGAAGATGCGTCCGCTTACCGAACAAAACTGCAGCTTCTTGGTTCGATAGCTTCTGCTCTTGATATGGAATTGATAGCGGATATTTCGACCGCTTCGATGGAGAAGCTCGATTTGGATTGGAATTCTGCAGAGACGGTGTTGGATTGGGGACTGACAGGCTTGCGGATTGATTACGGAATTGAGGATGATGTGATTGTCCGGTTATCGCAAAAGATGAAGGTCGCTTTGAATGCAAGTACACTTACAGAAGAACAGCTAGAGCGACTGATTGAGGCTGGTTTGCGTACTACCCATACAGAAGTTTGGCATAATTTTTACCCTCGGCCGGAAACGGGGCTTGCACGCAGCGATTTTCTAGCGAAAAATCTCCTATTCCAAACACATGGCTTGAAGGTGCAAGCATTTATACCAGGTGACCGTAATCTACGGGGACCGATTCATCAAGGATTGCCAACATTGGAGCAGCATCGTATGTATGGAAGCTTTGCTGCGTATAAAGAGCTTAAAGTGTACAATGTGGACAAAATCCTAATTGGAGATCCAGACGTGACGGATGAGGCTCTAATGCAACTTAAGGATGCATCAAATACAATTACACTCCGTGCACACTATTATGGTGAGCTAACAGAAGCTCATCATTTACTGGAAAAGGGGACACATAACCGGCCTGATCGGGCACGGGATGTGATCCGCTCAGAGGAATCCAGAATGAGCGGAATGTTCCAGAATGCAGAGATAAAACCCTTCAACTGTATCGAACGAAAAGAAGGCAGCATAACTATCGATAACAATCTGTACATGCGTTACAAAGGTGAAATCCAGATTACCAGGAGAAACTTGCCTCAAGACGATAAAGTCAATGTGATCGGACAGATTGTACCAGAGGATGTACCGCTTTTAAACTATATTGAGGGTGGAACGCAATTCAGAGTCATATGGTTATGAAAAAAAGCAGGTGAGGATATTCCTCAGCCTGCTTTCTGTTCTAGCACATCTTTATTTAGTTTGAATTTGCCTTCCCATTTTGAGATGACAATAACGGCTAACGAGTTACCCACAACGTTAACAGCAGTACGACCCATATCAAGAATACGGTCGATACCAGCGATGAAGGCAAGTCCTTCTGCTGGAAGTCCGACAGCGCTCAATGTCGCAAGTAATACAACAAAGCTTGCTCCTGGTACAGCTGCAATCCCTTTGGAAGTTACAATCAGGACACCTAGTACTAGCAATTGATCCCAAATAGACATGTCTATGCCATACATCTGAGCAATGAAAAGTGTTGCCAGAGCCTGATAGAGTGTCGATCCATCCAGGTTGAACGTATACCCTGTCGGTACGACAAAGGATGTGATCGCTTTAGGTGCACCTAATCGCTCCATTTTCTCCATTATCTTAGGAAGTACCGTCTCAGAGCTGGCTGTGGAGAAGGATAGCAGTAATTCATCCTTCAGCATGCGAAGCATCTTGAATAAATTGACTCCGCAAATCTTCGCGATAATGGCGAAAACTACAATGACAAAGAATAACATACTGCCATAAGTTACAATAGCTAGTTTACCAAGCGGAATTAGAGATTGTAGACCAAATTGTGCTACTGTTACTCCAATAAGACCAAATACACCAATAGGTGCTAATTTCATCACAAGGTTGGTTACCCAGAACATTGCCTCACTGACACCTTGGAAGAAAGAAAGGACAGGTTGTCCGCGCTGGCCGATGGCAGCTACTCCGACACCGAAAATTACTGAGAAGAATACAATGGCGAGCATGTCACCTTCCGTCATGGCCTGAAAGACGTTCGTTGGGATGATCTCTAGGAATGTATCCACAACTGAGTGATCTTCTTGTGTTTCAGCAGTTTCCTCGTACTGTGAAATACTGGTTGTCTCTAATGCAGAACGATCAATGCCTTCACCGGGCTGGAATATGTTACCGAATGCCAGACCGACAATCAAAGCAATCGTCGTTACGATTTCGAAGTAAAGAATTGTCTTGAATCCAAGTTTACCAACCTGTTTAATGTCTCCAACACCAGCAACACCGACAATGATGGAGGAAATGACGATTGGTACGACGATCATCTTGATTGCTCGTAAGAATAGATCCCCGAAAGGCTGTAAAACGCTAACGGCAGTGTCACTGCCATAGAAAATTGCACCAACAATAATACCTAGCACTAGACCGATAAGAATCTGGTAGGCTAGTCCGATTTTGAAACGCTTCATGATGTACCCCCATGTTGTTGTAAAGATATGAATACGTACGTGTAATAATAGCATAGCTTACTAGAATCATGTCAACTTTCCTAACAAAGAAAAGGAAGACACAATTGTGTGCCCTCCCCGGGTATATCAGAACAAATTGATTAATTCGTTGATCATCAAAGCACCGAATAACAAAATACTGATACCCAATACGCCGTTTGTGATCCAGCCATTCCTGTAATCCGATTCAACACGCTTCGAGTTAAGCAGCCATATGAGTGTAATTGCGAGGAACGGCATGAGCAATGCTCCGAGCGCTCCTTGAATCAGTACAAGTCCTACCGGTTTGCCGAAGAATAACAAAAGCATCGGTGGAAATGTAAGCCAAACAAGATAAAAACGATAAGCGGGATCTTTTTCAGAGACAGGTTTGTCTTCTGACTGCCCCTTTTTTCGTACGGTACGGATGAAATCCGCAAACAGATATGGAACACCATTCCATACACCAAGCAAAGAAGAAAAAGCTGCTGACCAAGCGCCAAGCATGAACATCCAGGAAACAGCTCCATTGAACTCCTCCCCAAGCATTCCAGAAAGAGTGATTAAGCCTGCTTCTCCGTCAATCTGGATGTTGGAGCTGTGCAGAAATTCGGCACCGATTACCATCAAGGAAAGTGTAAAGATTGCCGTCATCGTGTAGGCGACGCTGTTATCGACGCGCATCATCGAGACCCAAGCCTTTCCTCTCCATTTCTTCTCCTGCAGCCAATAGCCATAGGAAGCCATCGTAATCGTTCCTCCGACGCCGCCTATCAGACCCATGACGAGTAGGAAACTTCCAGCTTCCATTTTTGGAACAACAATGCCTTGTACGATATTGCCGATATCAGGAAGCAAGATAACTGCAGTACCTACTACAGTGACGAACATAATGCCGATGAAGACGAGCATCACTTTCTCGAACAGCATGTATTTACCAGTCCAAATCAAGGCAAATCCTGCGAGAAGATGGATGATGGCCCATGCCCAAAGCGGCATGATCGGAAACATCGAACGCATCATCAATGCGCTCGTGGAACCGGCTGCAGCGCCGTAAAGGACGCCCCAAATGATTGCGTAGACACCGAAATAGCCGGTTGCCCATTTACCGAGTGAGTGCCAGCCTTGAAGGATGGTCTTGCCAGTTGCAAGATGCCATCTGCCGACCCCTTCGGTGAGGAAATATTTGATGATAGAACCTAATATGATTGCCCAGCCGAGCATCATGCCAAAGCCTGATCCGGCTACTAGAGCAGCGATAAGATCGCCTGTTCCGACGCCCGTTGCTGCGGTGACAAAGCCAGGTCCGACATTGCGGAGTTTCTGGCCGAAAGTCTTCGGAGGAGTAGGACTGGCGGGCGCCATTGGTTTGTTTTCGTTTTCCATACACGTACCCCCTTCGCTACTGTGATTGTAAACATAAAAGATAAGAGTTGGCAAGATAAATTTGTAAGGCAAAAAATCCTTGATGAATAAAAATGGAATGTTAAAATAATAAGTGAGCTAAAAAAACCTAGATATATCAAGAGTTTTAAAGATGGCAACCTGAATAGGAAAATGTTTTGTAATATTTATAGGTTGGTACTTGTCAGACAAAAAAAGGAGAAGAAGCATACAACATGAAAAAGGAGAAAATGGCGCATCGAATTGCGGCTGAAATATTGGAACAAATAGTGGAAGGAGATATCAAACCGGGACAAAAGCTGCCAACGGAGAAAAAGCTATGTGAAAAATATGGTGTCAGCCGTGCTTCGATTCGGGAAGCATTAAGCGAGCTGAAAGCTCAGGGAGCTGTCACATCGAAACAAGGCGGCGGCACTTACGTGGAGCAGGCATTTCATGGTGAATTCTTCCAACAAGTGATGGTAGATGAATCGAATCTTGCCAGCTTCCGCTATCTTTTCGAAATGCGAAAGATTTTGGAGCCGGAAGCAGCTATGCTGGCGGCAGAACGCCGGACGGAGAAGGAATTGGATGAAATGCGCGCTGCGCTTGAACTAATGAAAGAAGTGGAAGTTGACAGCGTTGAATCTCATAAAGGACGCAATGCAGATTTTGCTTTCCACCTTGCTGTTATGAAAGCAACACATAATCCGGTCATGATCCAGACCTTTGCCAATCTAGACACTGTTTATAAGAAAGCACTGGCTTTGTCTTTTGAAGAGAAACAGGATCTTTTGCGAAATAAGCAAATCATCTACAAGGAACATGAGAAGATTTATGAAGCCATCCAGGCAGGGGAAGCAGAGCTTGCACGTCTGCAGTGCTTGATTCATCTGCGGAATGTCGAGAAGAAGCTTACCCCTGACAGCTGAAAAAGGGGCGATACAGATGTATGACTTAGCTATTGTTGGAGGCGGCATTGTTGGTCTGGCTACAGCCCATGCGATACTGCAGGAAGCACCTGATAAAGAAATTGTTATCCTCGAAAAGGAGACAGAGCTGGCGATGCATCAAACGGGTCATAACAGCGGCGTCATCCATTCGGGCATCTATTACAAACCCGGAAGCTTCAAAGCCGCTTTTGCAAAGCGTGGAAGTGAAAGCATGCTTGCCTTTTGCCGCGAAACAGGCATCGAAGTGGAGCAATGCGGGAAAGTAATCGTTGCGACCAAGGAAGATGAGCTAAGACAATTGGATCAGCTTTATCGCAGGGGACTGGCGAATGGACTGGAAATCGAAAAAATTGATAGAAGCCAGCTGCAGCAAATCGAACCATATACTAACGGTCTAGCTGCAATCCGGGTTCCGCAGGCTGGGATTGTAGATTATAAACAGGTATGTCATGTGCTGGCGGAACGAATCCAGTCCAAGGGCGGTACGATTATGCTGGGCACAGAAGTGGTACAGATTGAGGAGAAGCTGCATCAAGCAGTCATACACACAAAAGACGGTTTGCTTCAAGCGAGTTATGTCATCAACTGTGCTGGTCTCTACAGTGACAGAATTGCAAAAGCGGCTGGCTATTTGACCGATACGAAAATCGTTCCATTCCGCGGGGAATATTATGAGCTTAAACCGCAAGCAAAACACTATGTCAAACATCTTATTTATCCTGTTCCGGATCCATCCTTCCCCTTTCTGGGCGTTCATTTTACGCGGATGATCGGCGGAGGAGTAGAAGCTGGACCGAATGCAGTGCTCGGCTTCAAGCGGGAAGCGTACCGAAAGACGGATGTTGCATTGGCAGATCTAGCTGACACGCTGCGCTTTCCGGGTTTTTGGAAGCTTGCCGGAAAGTATTACCGGCAGGGAGCAGCGGAGTACTTCCGATCTTTCTTTAAGAGTCAATTTGTCAAAAGTCTCCAAGAGCTTATCCCGGCTATTGAAGCGGATGACCTGGAAGCTGCCCCGGCAGGTGTCCGGGCGCAAGCCTTGCAGCATGATGGAGGGCTGGTGGATGATTTTCAGCTGATCCGAGGAAAACGCACGCTGCATGTATGCAATGCACCATCACCAGCGGCGACAGCCTCACTGGAAATTGGCAAATCAATTTGGAAACAAGTTCAATAGAAAACCGAGCAGTCTAGGCTGCTCGGTTTATTCTGTTTCCACAGGTACTGCTGTCCAGACAAAGCGTTCGGGAGCATCTCCTACATAAGAAAACGGGTAGCATGTTGTCACAGTTAAAACTTCCTCTGGAGCAGTTGGGACGATAACCGTCAAATCATCTTTATCGACGATTTTCGTATTCTCAACTTTATAGGTGAAGGAGCCATACGGCATTTCAACGACAAAGGTGTCGCCAACTTTCACTTCTCCCATATTTCGAAATACTGTATCACGGTGGCCGGATAAGACAATCTGGTCATCTTGGAGCGGGTAAGCGGTTCCTTTATAATGGCCAACGCCTTTGTCCAGATCATCAGCATCTGTCCCTTCGACGATCGGTAAATCTGCATCCAGCTTCGGTACATGCAGCACACCAACCACATCTCCTTGACCAGGCTCGAAGCTGCTTGCTTTCTCTTCCGCTTGTTCAGGTGTAAGTTTCTCTGCTGCATGAGCTTCATGAAGCATTGATTTTGCACTGGATAGCGAATCTTTCTGTGCCTTTGCGGTCGTATACCATTCAAATCCTCCGTATCCAACCAATAAAAGCCCGGCAACCACTAATATGACAGCGAATCGTTTCATATGTTCTCCTTTATGTACAAGCTGGCTTGTATACTATCTAACTTATATTATATATAAAAATTTTCCAGCGCGGAAGCTGTTTCTTGTAAAGGTTTAGTAAAGCAAAGCACGGGATAAACTGCCCTTATATACGCTGTTATGATATAATCGAAGCTTATCCAAAAAAAGGGAGGGGAGAAGATGAGTTTGAAAAAATGGGTCTATGGTATGCTGCCGCTTGCTTGCATCATCATCATCTTCCTATTTTCCGCTACCCCTTACCAGGAGCAGGACATCAAGCCTATGCTTGCTTCCCACATAGATTTAAGTCCGCTTGAACCAATTCTTTCACCTATCCATTTTATCTATCATGGGCAGGAGGTCAGTGTCCAGGCGGTAGGCGTGTATTCTGTCGTGGAATTCTTTATAAGGAAAGCGGCCCATTTTGGTGTCTATTTCTGCTTGGCGATTCTCGCATTTGCAGCACTTTATAAGGGATTTGGTTTGAAGTACCGCTTATCATTGCGTATAGCATTGGTAATATCAATCCTATATGCCTGCTTCGATGAATTCCATCAAAGCCTGACACCCGGCAGGACACCATATATCGGCGATGTGGTCATTGATACAATCGGTGCTTGTGTGGGACTGTTAGTGGTAATTATCGGAAGAAATCTGTATCACATTTACTGGAAACGATCATAAATCCTCCGAAATCCTTATTTTTGGCAAAAATAGACATGCTTTTGCGAAAAATGTGGTATATTCACTATGATTCACGCGATTCAGATTACGTACATAATGTATTGTATCGATTTACCAAACGAGGTGACATAGTGAAAGAGCAGGAAATATATAAGAATATCCTAGTAAAGCTGATCTCCCAGACGGAAAATAAACAGATCAATAATACGGAAGACATGATGACAAAACTAATTCAAGAACTACAATCATATCGTACAGTAAGCCAAAGTTAAAAGAGCAGTGTACCGGAAACCGGCGCTGCTCTTTTTGTGTGCCATTAACGATAGAAACTGCTTGTGAACGTGTATTTGTCCGCTCTATACGTGCTCGTTACGTACTCAAAAGGCCGACCATCCTCGAGATAAGATAAGCGGTGGATGCGCAGAACTGCATCGCCTGGCGTTATGTTCAGCAATCCAGCTAGCTCTTCGTCTGCCAAATCAGCCTCAATTTCCTGTTCAGCGCGATGAAGTGAAAACCCCATTTCTTTCTCTAAATAAGCGTAGAAGCTCTCCTTTAGGTCGTTTTCTGTCAAATCTTTAGCCATTTCCAAGGGAGACGTTATTATTTCGACAGCAATCGGTTCCTGATTCGCCGAACGTAAACGTTTGATTCGGATTGCGGCTGCACCGATTTCCTTTTGCAATTTGTCTGCAGTCATACTACTTAATTTTATTTCCTTCCATTCCAATATACTGCTGGATGAAGAAAGTCCGCGAGCTTGCATATCTTCACTGAAACTTGTCAATTTTGATAAAGACTGATGATAAGGACGTACTTTCACGAAAAGACCTTTATTTTTTCTTCTTTCTAGCAGCCCATCTTCTATTAGTGCCTGCATGGCATGCCTTACTGTCATTCGGCTGATAGCTAATGACTCGGTATAATGCCTTTCAGGCGGCAGCATCTCCCCAGGAGGTAAGCTGCCGGATTCGATGCGTTCACGAATCGCCTGCTCCAGCTGAAAATAAAGCGGGATGGGTGAATTTTTATCGATCATGCTGGTGCTCCTCTGTCATTTTATTTCGCTAAGTATAGCATACCGATTTTTTATTGTATACACATTGTCTATATAGTTAGACAATGTGTATACCTTGTGCTAAGCTAATGGTACTATCAAAGAAAGAAGGAATCTTGCTATGGGTGACATCTTGCTTCGCAACGTCCGAATTTGCCTGCCAGATAAGCTGGTGACGGGTTATATCGGTATGAGAAATGGGGAAATAGTAGAAATAGGAGAAGATGAGCCATCCGTGCAGTATGGTCAGGAAGTGGATGGGGAAAATCGATATGCATTGCCCGGTTTTATCGATGGACATATTCATGGGGCAGCAGGAGCAGATACGATGGATGCGACGCAGGAAAGTCTGCATAAAATGGCTGCTTGGCTGCCGAATGAAGGAACAACTACTTTCCTGGCTACTACAATTACCCAAGAAACAGAGGCAATTGAGACAGCTTTGGAACAAGTACGTTTGTTTACAAATCAAGCGGGAGAAGCTGAACTTATCGGTGTGCATTTGGAAGGTCCGTTTGTTAATCCTGTAAAAGCAGGAGCTCAGCCGATCGCGCATATCCGCCAACCTGATACAGAACTTTTCCAGAAGTGGCAGAAGCTATCAGGAAATAAGATAAAAGTAGTGACGTTAGCACCTGAATGCGACGAAGATTACCAGTTGACGAAGCTGCTTGCTTCGGAACAGATCACCGCATCTGCAGGACATACAGATAGCTCTTTTGAACAGATAAAGGATGCAGCTGATCAAGGAATTACGCAGCTGACTCATTTGTGCAATCAGATGAATGGAATTCATCATCGCGATGTGGGGGCTGTCGGTGCAGGATTTCTATTGCCCATGCTCATGTCTGAGCTAATAGCAGATGGTATCCACGTAGCGCCTGAGATGCTGCGTTTGATTTATCAGAATGTCGGTCCAGACAGGTTGATTCTGATTACAGATTCCCTGCGCGGAAAAGGGTTGGAAGATGGCACGTATGACCTTGGCGGGCAGGCTGTCACTGTGAAGGATGGTAAAGCATTGCTGCCGGATGGGACGCTTGCTGGAAGTATGCTGCAAATGAAGGATGCTGTTCGGAACATGGCGACATTTGCAGATGTGTCTATTGCAGATATCGCCAAGATGACGGCAGAGAATCCGGCCAAGCAGTATGGAATATATGACCGGAAAGGATCACTGGCTATAGGAAAAGATGCAGATATCGTTCTGCTGGATGACCAGCTGACATTGCAAGCAACCTATTGCAAGGGACACTTGGCTTATCAGAAGGAGGAAGAATCATGCTGACAATGGAAAAAGCAAAGGATTATAATGAACTTAGTGTAATGGCTGCCGAACGTATTGCCATGAAGCTTTCTAAAAAACCGAATGCTGTGCTGGGACTAGCGACCGGTTCAACACCGGAAGGCATGTATGACGCACTTATCAAGATGTATAATCAAAAACGTATTTCTTTTGCAGAAGCTGAAACATTCAATCTGGATGAATATGTAGGGCTTCATTCCGATGACGAGAATAGCTATGCGTACTATATGAAGCAGCATCTGTTCCAACATATTGATCTGTCCCCAGAAAAAGCGCATCTCCCGGATGGAGAAGCAGATGATATGGACGAAGCGTGTAAGGCTTATGAGCAGCTGATCGAGGAAGCTGGCGGTATTGATTTACAAGTAATTGGTATCGGCTTAAATGGACATATCGGTTTCAATGAACCACATACGCCATTTGAGCAGCGGACCCATGTAGTGGAGCTGGACAAGACAACGAGAAATGCGAATGCCCGCTTTTTCCCTAGCTTAGAAGCTGTCCCGACACATGCTATCACGATGGGCATCCAGAATATAATGGAAAGTAAAGAACTGCTGCTGCTTGTGGCAGGTGAACAAAAAGCTTCTGTATTAGAGAGGCTGGTATACGGTGATAAAACCGAAGCATTTCCAGCATCCATAATCAAAGAGCATCCGAATGTCACTATTATTGCGGATCAAGGAGCATTGAGTGGCTTGAAGGCAGCAGATTATCAAGCCGGGAAGTGATTTCCCGGGGAATAATTTGTCGAAAAAAAGAAGATGTGTAAAAGCCGTTTTGACTTTTACACATCTTCTTCTATATATTCTTGGCCGCCAAAGGTGACTTCTGACTGTGCATTCGTCATATCTGTAACATATGCTTGGAATTCTTCTTCCTGTCCCGATTGGAATGCAGCATGAAGCACGACACGATCAGCATAATCAATATTACGCAATGTATAGGCAGATTGCCGCAGTTCATTTTCGACTTTTCCGAGCAATGTATAATCGATATGAATGTCAGCCAGCTGCATGAGCTGCCGTTTTACAACACCGATTTCGTCGATCGATTGCGATGCAGAACCAGAATAAGCGCGGATCAAACCGCCTGCTCCAAGTTTTATACCGCCAAAATACCTTGTTACGACCACTGCGGTATCCTTCAAGCCCTTCTTTTTCAATACTTCCAGAATCGGCACTCCAGCAGTACCGCTCGGTTCCCCATCATCACTGGCTTTTTGAATCAAGTCGTGTTCGCCAATCATATAGGCTGAGCAGTTATGGGTGGCGTCTTTATGTTCTTTTTTGATTTTCTGAACAAAATTGATCGCTTCTTCTTCTGTCTCAACACGCTTCACATGACCGATAAAACGGGATTTTTGGATGACAATTTCGTGTGAACCTTCCGTTTTTACGGTAAAATAAGTTGTAAGCATCTTGCATTTTACCTCCTTGAGCACTCATTATATAAAGATAGCAGAAAACATGACGAATTACATAGAAAAGTATCCCGCAAACCCCACAAAGCAGTTGGGTAATTCGAATGATATAGCATACAAGATTGGAGAAATGAAATGGGTAAAAAAATCGAAGACAAAGCGCTCGACCGAATCATCAATGAAATGGTGGAAGCTGTCGAGAACAGCAAGGATGAGATTTTTTACATAGGGGAAGAGTCACGCATGGAATATGAGCAGCTTCTCGCTGATCTGCAGCTCACGAAGGAAAAGGTGGCTGATATGATCAAGGAAGGTGATCAGCTGGAACAAAAGGTCCGCTATTCCAAGATTCGCTTGTCCGATGTGAGCCGTGATTTTGATCGCTATTCGGAAGAAGAGATCCGGGAAGTGTACGAGCAGACCCATAAGCTTCAGATTGAGTTGCGCATGTCCCGTGAAAAGGAAAAACTTCTCCGGGAACGCCGTAATGAGATCCAGCGCCGATTGCAGGGGCTGGAACTGAAAATGAAGCGCGCAGAAGGTCTTGTAGGTAAGATTAGCGTCGTCCTAAATTATCTGAATGATGATTTTAAACAAGTTTCCCAGCTAATTATCGATGCGAAAGAGAAACAGGAATTCGGATTGAAAATTATTGAAGCGCAAGAGGAAGAACGCCGCAGGCTCTCTAGGGAAATGCATGACGGCCCTGCTCAAATGCTGGCGAATATACTCCTCAGATCCGAACTTGTTGATCGTACCTTCCGCGAAAGAAGTACAGAGGAAGCGCTGCTTGAAATTCAGAATATGCGCAAGATGGTCCGCAGCTCGCTGTACGAAGTGCGCCGCATCATCTATGACCTTCGCCCGATGGCACTAGATGATCTAGGTTTGCTGCCTACAATTAGGAAGTACTTGGCTAATATTGAAGAATTCAATAATATCCATATTGATTTCACAGCATTGAAGGCAGAAAAACGTTTGGATCCGAAGTATGAGGTGGCATTGTTCCGTCTTACCCAGGAAGCAGTCCAGAATGCAGTCAAGCATGCAGAGCCAAGCACAATCAAGGTCCGCCTTGAAGTTATGCGGGAATTGGTTGTTATAAGCATCATTGACGATGGCAAAGGATTCGATGTTACTGTAAAGAAGGAAAACTCCTTTGGAATCATCGGAATGCGTGAGCGTGTCGAGATGTTAGATGGTACCATTGCCTTCCATTCTGAGATTGGAAAAGGGACCCGAGTCCTAATCAAGGTACCGCTTACAGAGGGATAAAAAGAAGGATTTCAGTGGCGATAATCAGGTAATTATGCTTATAATTAGGAGCATGCATTAATGTCAACCGCTTAGACGGGACTTGTTAACGCACTCATATTGACAATTTACTCATAATTTCTAAAAACATGCAGCAAAAGATGAAAAATAACAAGAACTTGTAGGAGGAGCGAACACATGAGTACTGGAATATTATTGATTGATGACCATAAGCTATTTCGAGAGGGTGTTAAACGTATCCTGGAATTCGAACCGGCTTTCCAGGTCGTAGCAGAAGGAGACGACGGTTCAGAAGCGCTTGATCTTGTTGAAAAGTTTAATCCTGACGTCGTTCTGATGGATATTAATATGCCGACTACGAACGGTGTACAAGCAACAGCGGACTTGATTAAGCACCGTCCAGATATCAATGTTATCATCCTTTCTATCCATGATGATGAAAACTATGTGACACATGCATTGAAAACAGGTGCACAAGGTTACCTGCTGAAAGAAATGGATGCAGATTCTTTAATTGATGCCATCAAGGTCGTTAGTGAAGGCGGATCCTATTTGCATCCGAAAGTCACTCATAATCTTGTGAAGGAATATCGACGCCTTTCAGAGGAAAGCAATTCGTCCATCTCGAGCAAAATCGGCGAACACCGCCGTCCATTGCACTTGCTTACACGCAGAGAATGTGAAGTACTGCAGCTGCTTGCTGACGGTAAGAGCAACCGCGGTGTAGCGGAAGCATTATATATCAGTGAAAAAACAGTTAAGAACCACGTTAGTAATATCTTGCAGAAGATGAATGTAAACGACCGTACGCAGGCAGTTGTAACGGCAATCCGCAACGGTTGGGTAGAAGTATTGTAAGGTGAAAGTCCGGGCTATAAAGCCCGGGCTTTTTTGTTTTTCTCATAAAGGATTAAGCAAATCAGCTATTTAAGCAGGTAATCTATATATTTTTACTTACTCGCATGAGTTGGAATTCCTAATTGAATGATGCAAAAAGGACAGGCATAGGGTAAGATAGAGGCAGAAAACGTTAGATGGAAAACAGAAAACGTTAGATAGAAAGCAGAATAACATAAGGGAGACCGATAGCATGAAAATTGCTGTGATGACAGATAGTACAGCATATCTTACGCCAGAACAGCGAGAAGCGTTTGACATACATATGATCCCGTTGCAAGTTGTTTTCGACGATGCAACTTATGAAGAAGAAGTGGATATTACCGCTTCGGAATTTTATGACAAGGTCAAGCAGCAGAAGGCATTGCCTAAGACGTCGCAGCCAGTCGTCGGCAAAGTGATAGAGAAACTGGAGGAGCTGAGTGAATCCTACGATGCCGTCATTAGTGTGCATCTTTCCAGCGGTATCAGCGGTACGTACCAATCTATGGTTGCTGCAGACGATATGGTCGAAGGAATTGATGTATATGCGTATGATTCCGAGCTGAGCTGTATGGCTCAAGGCTACTATGCATTGGAAGCAGCTCGTATGGTAAAACAAGGCGCTAGCGTGGAAGAAATTCTTAAGCGCATGGATGAAATGAAGGAAACGATGATTGCATATTTTATCGTTGACGATTTAACCAATCTGCAGCGTGGAGGACGCTTAAACGGGGCACAAGCCATTATCGGCAGTTTGCTCCAGGTGAAACCGGTTCTCCATTTTGAGGATAAAAGAATAGTACCGTTTGAAAAGATTCGTACGAAGAAGAAAGCTATCAGCCGTATCAAAGCATTGTTAGCGGAACAAGCAGCAGATGGTGCGAAAATGAAAGCATGCTTACTTCACGGCAATCGACCTGAAGAAGCAGAAACACTGAGCGGGGAATTGGCGGCTGAATTTCCGAATGTAGAAGTAGAAGTATCTTATTTCGGTCCGGTTATCGCTACCCATCTTGGGGAAGGTGCAATTGGACTTTTGTGGTACAAAGTGTAACAGGGGAGAAAATTTCTCCCCCTTTTTTATAGAAAGGAGCAAGTAGATGGAACTTGATCCAAAACGCTATGCTGGCAAGCGATTATTGCGCCGTGAAATACCCCTCTCAATGAATGTCCTCCGAGAAGCTCTCCAACACCAACACTTCAAACAGATTCCAACACTCCGAAAAGAAAAAAGCAGCATGTATTGCAATCGATGCAATGCAACACTGCCTCATTTGCAAAACATTGACTGTCAGATTTGTGGAAGTAGGCATCTGTATTGCAGAAACTGCATTCAGATGGGAAGAGTAAGTTTCTGTGAAACTTTCTATGAATGGGCCGGCCCAGAGCCTGACTGGCACATTCATGATAATCCTTGTGCCTGGGAAGGAGAACTTACCAGACATCAGCAGATTGCGGCAGATGCAATCGATCAGACGATGAAGCAGAATGGGAAGCTACTGGTGCATGCCGTGTGCGGCGCAGGGAAGACTGAGATGCTCTTCAAGGGTATTACAACCTCTCTCCAGCAGGGTAAACGAATTTGTCTCGCAACACCGCGAGCGGATGTTGTCCGGGAATTGCTGCCGCGATTTCAGCATGCCTTCCCAACTGTCTCTGTTCAAGCATTGTACGGCGGCAGTCCGGATAAAACCGGTGACGGTCAGCTTATCCTGGCGACCACGCATCAGCTGCTGCGATTTTATTATGCTTTTGATGTACTCATTATTGATGAAATTGATGCTTTTCCATTTCATGCAGACCCGATGCTCCATGTCGCCTCGGAAAAAGCTAAGAAACCGACATGTGCCTCCATCTTCCTCACCGCCACACCGCGTCAAAAAGAAAAGCGGCAAATAGCCGCTAAAACCCTCCCGCATGTTTTCGTTCCCGTACGGTTTCATGGACAGCCGCTTCCAGTACCTGCTTCAAAGCTCTGCTTTGGTATGCATAAGCAATTGCGAAAAGGAACCTTTCCAAAAGGGCTGCTGCATTGGTTTAATAATCGAAGGAATCCGACTAGACAGGTACTTGTTTTCCTTCCAACCGTGGTACTTGCTGATACACTGCAAGATGAAGCGATGGAAGTGTTGCGTCCATCAGCGCAAAAAATCTTGCCAAAAAGAGAAGCTGAAACACTAATCAGAACCGTCCATGCTGCCGATAAAGACAGAGAGGCAAAAGTGCAGGCGTTCCGAAATCGGGAAATAGCCATTATATTGACGACGACCATTCTTGAGCGGGGTGTGACGTTTCCTTCTGTGGATGTGGCTATTTTAGATGCTGCTCATGATGTGTTTGATGAGGCAGCGTTGGTGCAGATTGCTGGTCGCGCCGGCAGAAGTCCGGCCGATCCGACGGGAGAGGTCGTCTTTTTCCATGAAGGAAGAAGTGACGCTATGGATAAAGCAGTTCGGGCCATTCAAGACATGAATCGAAGGGCAAAGCGTCTATGAGCCTTTGTATAGGATGCGGAGAATCGTATACTTCCCGACCGAGCTGGTCCACTTTCTTCTGGCCGGAGCGAATATCACTTCTTTGTAGGAATTGCGAAGGATCTTTTCACAGGCTGAAGGAGGCGGGTTGCCCAAGTTGCATGAAGCAGACCGGTTCTAGTATTTGTTCGGATTGTCTGGAGTGGGAGAAGACGAGCTACCAAGCTGTTCTGGAGAAGAATATTTCTTTGTACAGCTATGAGCCATTTATGCAGGATTATATAGCACGATGGAAATACCGCGGCGATTATGTGCTTGGTAAAGTGTTCGAAGCAGAATTTCGCAAACTCTATCATCAGCATTTTCAGGATTCCAAGTATGAGGTGGTTCCTATTCCGTTAAGCGCAGAGCGGAAGGCGGATAGAGGCTTCAACCAAGCTGGAGAATTAGCTGCTTTTACACGAGCCAAGCAGAAAGATGTACTAGGAAGAAAGCACGGAGAGAAGCAATCCAAGCGCAGCCGATTGCACAGGCTGACTGCAGAAAATCCTTTTCATTTGTTATCAGAGCCGCCCAAATACGCTGTGTTAATCGATGATATTTATACAACAGGCACAACGCTAAGGCATGCTGCTCAGGTTTTACAGGAAAATGGTACCGATTTTGTGGCTGCCTGTACGTTAATTAGGGGGTAACTTTCCCATATGCCAAATGTCGCGTAAACCGCAGGATTGTCACATTAGCATGCTATAATTATACTAAACAGGTCACCAAAGAGTGTACCTATTATACTAGGAGGAGGGCGTTAGCCTATGTTAGAACTAGCAAATTGCGTCCGCTGCGGAAGCGTATTCGCACGAGATTACCGAGATATTTGTCCGAATTGTCATCGAGAGGAAGAACGTTCCTATCAAATGGTACACCAATATCTGCGCAAACGTGAAAATCGCCAAGCAACCATCCAGCAAATTACGGAAGTAACAACCGTACCAGAATCATTGATCATTAAATTTGTCCGCGAAAAACGACTGCAGCCAAGTCAATTCCCGATGCTGTCTTATTCCTGCCGTAACTGTTCCAATCAGATTACAGAAGGTGAAATTTGCACAGATTGTAAAGACCAAATGCGAAAAGATTTGGATATTGCCCGCGAATTGGATGATAAACGGGTAGCTGCCGGTGTTAAAGAGCAGCGTGTCTATTACAATGCAGACCGTTCTGCGAAATAATTCGTTAAATCGCTTAACATTTCCCCGATGTTGACCGATACTATCTGTAAGAGTGTTAAGAAGTTGGAAAGGGGTGCAGATCTTTGAAAATTCAAGGTCCGAACCAATCCGGTTTCAATCCGTACACAAAACAGCTCAAGCAGCAAGCTGATTTGCATAAAGCAAGTCAGCGCCAGGATAAATTGGAGATCTCTCCGGAGGCGAAACGCCTTCAGGAAGGCGATAAAATCCAGGCTAGCCGTCAGAGCCATGTGGAACAGATAAAAGCCGCAGTACAAAATGGCGAATATAAAGTCGATGCAGAGAAAACCGCTAAGAAAATGATGGATTTTTGGTCATAAGACCAAGGAGGAGCAACCATGGCTTTACAAGCTTTATTAGAAACAATTGAAAAACTGCATAAATTGCATCGGAGTCTTCTGGAAATCAGCCGGCTGAAAACGGATCATTTAAAATCAAATGATATGGATGGTCTGCAGAAGCAGCTGCTTGCCGAGAAGAAGCATGTCCAAGCAGTAACACAGCTCGAGAAACTGCGAATCAAGCAAACAGAAGCATATGCTGTTGCTTCTGGGCTTTCAGTACCTTCTAGTGTTTCCGAGCTTTTGGAACTGATCACAGATCAGAAGTTAGCTTTTCAGTTTGAACAAGAGCTCATTGGTCTTACGGAAACAGTGACAGAGCTTAAGAAACAGGAAGCACTTAATCGGCAGCTGCTGGAGCAGTCGATGCAATTCTTGCAGATTTCACTGGATATGCTTGCTCCCTCCATTCAATCTTTGAACTACGGTACACCTAATCAAGATCAGCAGCGACCGCAGAATCGCGCCTTATTTGACTCCAAAGCATAACACAGATACGGAAAAGCTATCGGTAAAAGGGGAATATACATGGGATCAACATTCCAAGGATTAGAAATCGCCCGCTCTGCGCTCTTTGCGCAGCAGACGGCGTTATATACGACAAGCAATAATATTGCGAATGCAAATACAAAAGGCTACACAAGACAGCGTGTTAACTTCGAACAAATCTCCCCATATCCAGCCGCAGGACTTAACCGTCCACAAATAGCCGGACAGCAGGGAACAGGTGTCCAAGCAGGTTCGATCGAACGAATTCGCAACAGCTATTTGGATGCGCAATATCGCTCGCAGACTGGAACGGCTGCTTATTGGAGTATGAAATCAGAAGCTTTGAGCCGTATGGAAGGCGTCATCAATGAGCCGTCTGATTCAGGCTTATCTGCTGTTTTGGATGATTTCTGGAGCTCTCTCCAAGATCTTTCAGCTACACCGGATGAATCTGGAGCCCGTTCTGTAGCTTTAGAGAAAGGTAAGGCTGTTGCAGAGACGTTCAATTATATCTCTGGCAGCCTTACCAACGTCCGAGGCGATTTGCGTGATCAGATAGATAATGTATCCGTAAAGAGCGTCAATTCGTATTTGAATCAAATCAATGAATTAAACAAACAGATTGCAGAGATGGAACCACATGGGATGGTAACGAATGATCTGTATGATAAACGAGATGTACTCATTGATGAGTTATCATCAATGGTCAACATTAAAGTAGAATATCAAGACTCAGGCGGTTTGGCTCCGACTGCTGCACAAGGTATCGCGAAGATTACATTGGTTGATGATCAAGGTGCAGCTCAAGCAGTGCTGGTTGATCCAGATTCGAAGACATATCAGCCATTGTCCATTCAGTATGGTCAAGATGAAAACGGCATGGAAGCTGTAGAGAGTATCACATTCGGAGATACAGAAATTGCTGTAGAAGATTTTACATCCAAAGGTGAGCTCAAAGGTTTGATAGATTCTTATGGTTATTTGGAAGATGGTTCTGTTAAAGGTACATATCCGGAAATGATGAAGAACCTTGATAAGATGGCGTTTAACTTTGCACAGGCCATCAATGCTGTGCAGCAAACTGGTTATACAAAAGGTGGCGTGGTTTCAGGAATCGATTTCTTTGATGCTGGTGGGTCGGAGTACGGTGCTGCTGCAAATATCAGTTTGTCTGATGAGATTGATGGTAATCCTGATCTAATTGCAGTAAGTGCAGACGGCACTTCCGGTAATGGTGATAACGCAAAGAAGCTTTCTGAAGCAATGCGTTCCCCATTGGATGGACTGGGCGGTACTTCTGTCAGCAGCTTTTATGAAGGCATGATTGGTACATTGGGTGTAAATGCACAGGAAGCCAAGAGACAAGCGACTAACTCAACTTCGTTAGTTGATCAAGCTGATTTGCAGCGTCAATCTGTCTCCAGTGTTTCACTTGATGAAGAAATGACCAACATGATCAAGTTCCAGCACGCCTATAATGCAGCAGCCCGCAGCATGACAGCCACAGACGAAATGCTTGATACAATCATTAACAACATGGGATTAGTAGGGAGGTAAGTGAAACATGCGTATAACACAAAGTATGATGTCAAACAGTATGTTGCGTAATCTGAGCAACAGCTACAGTGACTTGAATAAGTATTCCGAACAGCTTTCTTCTGGAAAGAAAATCACAAAGCCTTCCGATGATCCGGTAGTTGCGACGAAGGGTATGAGCTATCGCACAGAGGTACGTGATGTTGCGCAATATAAGCGAAATCTTTCTGAGGCGCAGAGTTGGATTGATAACTCCGATTCGGCTATGAGCAATGCTACAAGTGCTCTACAGCGAATTCGTGAACTGGCTGTTCAAGCAAGCAATGGTACGTATGAAGAAGGACAGCGTGCAAATATTGCAGAGGAAGTTGATCAGCTTAAGGAACAACTTGCCACTATTGCAAATACACAAGTAAATGAGAAGTATATCTTTAATGGCTCGGCTACTAATACAGCTCCTGTTACGATTAATGAAGATGGTAGCACTACTGTAGATTTCAATTCTAATGCTGTTAATCTGACTTTGTCTAAAGGTGTTGATGTAAAAATCAATGTCGATGGCGGTGCAGTATTCGGAAATAAATTATTCGATGACTTGAATAACTTCTCAGCTGCACTTCGCTCGGATGGCTCTGATGAGGACTTGGATCAATACATTGGACTGATTGATGAGAATATCAATAATCTTGTCAATGAACGAGCAGATATAGGTGCTCGGATGAACCGCATGGATCTTGTGGAATCTCGCTTAGGTGATCAGGAGCTTTCTGCTACAGAATTGATGTCCAATAATGAAGATGCTGAGATGGAAGAAGTCATTATGAATCTAACATCACAAGAAGCTGTTCACCGAGCAGCTATGTCAGCTGGTGCACGTATTATCCAACCAACCTTGATGGACTTCCTACGATAAAAATAGATAAAGCTCTGCCAGTTGGCGGAGCTTTTTGTATAGAAAGGAGTAATAATTATGCAAATGCCACAGGTACAATTACAATCGCAGCTAGCTCAAATCAGTATTAACACAACCGGTGCGAAAGTGAATATCCAACAGCCAGAAGCAGAGCAAACTATCCGTCAGCCGCAAGCGGAAATCACAATGCATACTACACCATCTAAGCTGACAATTGATCAGACGCAAGCATGGAATGATATGGACTTGAAATCTGTATTTAAGCGGACTGAGGATTTCGCTGAGCTCGGCAAGAAATCAAACTTGGAAGGCATAGCGCGCCGGGTTCAGGAAGGCAAAGAAATGATGGAGATTGAAAATGGTGGAGATCCAATTGTGGCGCAAGCGAAACGGATAGATGAAAGGAAATTGAAAGATTTTGCGTTAGGTTGGATTCCGTCGCAATTTGCTGTCAAAACTGACTATCAGCCATCTAAGCTAGACATTAATGTGAAGATTAACCATCCCGAAATAATAAACACACCGCAAAAGCCACAAATCAAATATCAAAAAGGTCAGGTGGATACGGGAATAGCACAATATCAATCACTCAAGGTAGACTTTGAGAATCTTAAGTTTTATGGAGTCAACGGATTTAATATGAATATATGAGGAGTTTACTAATGAATATTGAAACAAAATATTTTGGCAGAATGACAGTTGATGAAGAGAAGGTTATCCGTTTTGAAAAGGGATTGCCGGGATTTCAAGATGAAAAAGCTTTTGTACTGATTGATTTTCCGGATAATCCTGTATTTCAGATCTTACAAAGTATAACAACAGCGCTCGTGGCATTCGTAGTGGCTAGCCCTTATCATTTTAATAAAGAATATTCTTTTGATCTAGAGGAACAAGTCAAAGAAGAATTATCGATTGCAAGGCCAGAACAAGTGAAAGTCTTATCCATATTGACATTACGTGATCCATTTGTGGACAGCACGATTAACTTACAGGCGCCGCTTATCATTAACATTGATTCCCTTATTGGACAACAAATTATTCTAGCTGATGAGTATTCCTCGCGGACGACTATGCAAGCCGAGAAAGTGAAGGTGGACTGATGCTAGTATTGACGAGAAAAGTTGGTGAATCTCTTAAAATAGGTGATAACATAGAACTGAAAATACTTAGTATGGATGGTGAACAAATCAAACTAGGTATTAATGCTCCAAGGGAGATTGGAATACATAGAAAGGAAGTCTACCTTGCAATAGAGCAAGAAAATAGCGCTGCAGCAGAAACATCCGTCGATTTACTCAATTTCTTGAAAAATAATGAAGAAAAAAGCTAAACATGTTGTGAAATTCTCCGATATAAGTAGTACAGCACAGGAAAGCAGCGGGCGGCCGACCACTGCACCCAGTGAAAACCACAAGGATGTGGGCTGTACTTACACTCAGGGAGGAATTTTAAAATGAGAATTAATCATAACATCGCTGCACTTAACACTTTCAACAAACTAAGCAGTAACCAATCAGCAACACAGGGATCTTTGGAAAAACTATCTTCGGGTCTTAAAATCAACAAAGCTGGAGACGATGCAGCAGGTCTTGCAATCTCCGAAAAAATGCGTGGTCAGATCCGTGGTCTAGACATGGCTTCTAAAAATGCACAAGATGGTATCTCTTTGATCCAAACTGCTGAGGGTGCATTGAACGAAACTCACTCTATCCTACAGCGTATGCGTGAGTTGGCTACACAATCTGCCAACGACACAAACACTAATGAAGATCGCGCTGAACTTCAAAAAGAAGTAGATCAATTGTCCCAAGAGATTACTCGTATCTCTGCAAACACAGAATTCAATACGAAAAAATTGATTAACGGTGATGCAGCTACTTCTGCGATGACATTCCATATCGGTGCTAACCAAGATCAAAACATCGCTCTTACTATCGCTAACATGAGTGCATCTGCTCTTAGCGTTAACGGTACAACAAGTAGTGGTATTGATATTTCTTCTCAATCTGCTGCTAACACAGCGATTTCTACAATCAACACAGCGATTGAAACTGTATCTTCTGAGCGTGCAAAACTTGGTGCATATCAAAACCGTTTAGATCACACGATCAACAACTTACAAGCTTCTTCCGAGAACTTGACTGCTGCTGAGTCTCGTATCCGTGACGTAGACATGGCGAAAGAAATGATGAACTTCACTAAGAACAATATCCTTTCCCAAGCTGCACAGTCTATGCTTGCTCAAGCAAACCAGCAGCCACAAGGTGTTCTTCAGTTGCTACAATAATTTCATTATAGGCGAGATGTCTCGCCTATAAAGATACTGGTCCAAAGTCACTTTGGGCCAGTATCTTTATATTGAATAGAATAAACCGAGGTGTAAACAATGGGCCCTTTTCTATCCCTATGTATGATTGTAAAAAACGAAGGTAAAGTGCTGGAGCGATGTCTGCAATCAGTTGCAGATCACGTTGATGAAATTATTATAGCTGATACTGGTTCAACCGATAATACAAAAGAAATTGCAGGAAAATTTAATGCCAAGATTTACGATTATACATGGTCAAATGATTTCTCTGCGGCCCGTAATTTTGCTGCAGAAAAAGCCAATGGTGAATGGATTCTGGTGTTAGACGCAGATGAATACGTTAGTGAGGAAAACCTAAAAGAAGCTAGAGAAGAACTGTCTCAAACAAAGCATAGTATCTTAGCTGTAAACATACTTAACTTTACAGGAGATTTATGGGGTGATACTGCGCAGCATCGACATGCCCGAGTGTATAAAAACGATGGAAATATTGAATTTCATCGGACCATCCATGAACAGTTGAAATTTATGGATGGACAAGAATTGGTGGTAGGACTTTCACCATTAGTTCTTTATCATACTGGGTACTTAAATAAAACTTTTAAAGAGAAGGATAAATCCAGCCGTAATAAGGAATTGATTGAACTAGAGTTAATAAATAAAAAAGCATTCGATTACTTTAACCTTGGAAATGAGCTTAAGATTGAGAGGAAAACAGAAAAAGCATTAGATGCTTATATCAATGCTTATAAATTAAAGGAAGATCACGCACTTGATTGGATTCCTTTTTGTCTCTGCAATATGACTGAATGCTTGATTGAATTAAAGCGTTATGATGATGCGTTGATGGTTATTAGGGACGCCAGTCAAATTTATGCTAATACCGCCGATTTTATTTATTTAAAAGGTCAAATCTATTTGTTACAAGGTAGATATGATGATGCGAAGGAAGTTTTTCAATCTATCATAGAGAAGTCACATCTCTATACAGCACAGGTTAAGAGCACGGATTATCGTTCCTATTACCCGAACATGAGACTGGGCTATATATTTTCACAAGAATTAAATGCTTATGAAGCAATTAAATATTATACGAAGGCAATTAACTATAATAAGTACAGTGTAGATGCGATTGTAGAAGTTGTTAAATTACTGAAAGAAGAGCACTCGGACGAGGAAATAATGAACTTTCTAGAAGAAAAGGTATTCAGGTCCAGCTATAGTAATACTGTTCTTCAACAAATTGTGATCAGGCTCGTTGAGAATAATCAGATTCCAATTGCCGAGAAGCTATACGAAAGTAATCTGCGTGAAGAAGCCTACTTTCCGGAGCTCTTGCGTTTTAAGCTGGATTGTATTTTTAATGAAAGAAATAGAATTAAGATGGAAGCAATCCTTTATGGTGTAAGAAATCGGATTCTTGATGCCTCCGATATTCTTATCATGCTCTGGAATAATCGGGGGCAAGAAGATGCACTTTTGCACGAGCTGCACCTTGTTGTAAAAAGTTCTAATCTTGTAGGAATTCAATCCTTGATCTTTGGTTCACCGGGAAAAGCCCAAAACCCTGTAGATATAAATATTTTACTTAGCCTTCTGGATCGTGCTTTGAAATACAAAAACAGAAGTATAGTAAAGCGATTACTTGAGGTAGTAAATAATGAGTGCACCTCTAATAAAGAAGTGAACAGCAAGGTTGGAAACGTTCTTTTCGCTAATGGATATTACACAGAAGCAATCGATATGTACGAAGCCGCAAAAGTATCTGATTCTTTAGAGCTGAACGCAATCAATAATATTGTTGATTATTTTATCGATAAAGATAAATATGGAGATGCTCTTTTATTCGTTTTCTATGCTTTTGAACAGGATAAGTTTGATTTCCAGACACTCAAGATTGGAATCAATATCCTTCGTGTTATGGGTGAGTATGAAGATATGGAGAAATTAGTTTTAATGGGAATGGATTTATATCCAGATAGTGTTTGGTTAAGAAACATGTATCTAGAAGTTTAAGAGAGGCAGGGTCAGTCAGTGATAATGCAAGATAAACAACTAGAAGCAGCTTTGGGCCTTTTAAAAAATAAAGATTACAATAATGCCTACAGTGTGCTATTTAAGCATCTGAAAGAAAACCCGGGAAATGAATCTACTCTTTGCCATCTTGCTTTATTCGCTATTGTAACTGGGAGCGAGGATGTATCTAATTTTTATATCGGAAAAGTTGGTAAGGATACATTTAGTCAATTTCTTCAAGAACAGATGGATGACAATATAATAGAATTGCTGTTCAATAATCAAAAAGAACATAAAAAATGGGCAAATTATCGTCGTTCGAGAAATCAAAATGAAATTAATAGATTTGGTGTCACTGCTCCTTTATGCACGGGAGATGTCTTAGAAGTAGGTTGTGCTAACGGGAATCTATCGGGCGTTATTGGTATGAATGCTGATAGGTTGTTCGGTTTGGATATAGATCCTGTCGCAATTGAACTTGCAAGATATAATATGCATAAACTGCAATTGAGCAATTGTTATTTTTCTCTAGGTGATGGTGCAAATCTATCGTATGACGATAACTCTTTTGATACAGTTTTACTTGCAGAAGTATTGGAACATGTTCCCGATCCGTATCCCTTTGTTCGAGAAGCTTATCGAGTTTGCAGGCCAGGAGGAAAGGTACTTATAAGCGTTCCAAAAGGTTATAATATACCGGATCCTGACCACGTCCGAATCTTCACAAAGGATATATTGACAGAAATTGTACAATTAGTGACTGGCGAAAATATTGATTGGATAGAAGAAGTGCCGGGCCCTTGGTTATTCGGTTCTATTGAAGTGAAGAAAAAGAACGAATGTCACAATATGGTCCGCATTACTGATTTTTTGCCTGTACATGCATTACCAGACTTAAATACGGATGAAATGGTTACAATCATTATTCCTACTTATAACAGAGCAGAATACTTGAAAGAATCACTTGATAGTGTACTTCAACAGTCGTATCCAAATAAAGAAATCATTGTAATAGATGATGGTTCTACTGATAAAACGAAAGAATTACTTTCAAACTATAATCAGGTAATCTACTTCAGAAAAGAAAATGAAGGAAAATCATCAGCCATCAATATGGCACTAAAGCATGCCACTGGTAAATATATCTGGATTTTTGATGACGATGATATAGCTTTACCTAAGAAATTGGAAGTTCAAATTAGGGAGTTCCAAAGGGATTCATCGATCGATATAGTGCATACATCGGCTATATTTATGCATGAGAAAGAAGGAAGGAAAGTATATACTGGGATGCAGCAGGCAGAAAAAATCCCTCAATCTGAATTGTTGTTAGAACAGTTAAAATGGAATCATTTGTTCACGCCAAGTGTTGTAGTGAAGAAAGAAGTATACGAACGTACTGGCGAATGGGATATTTCCATGACAAGAGCACAAGATTATGATATGTGGACTCGGGCATGTAAACATAGCAATGTAGGTCATTTACCGTTGCCGACTCTGTTTTACCGATTTCATTCAGGAACTCGTGGAACCAAAAGTGAGACAATACTAGCAGAAGAATTAAGATCTTCAACAGAAAAATATCATCGAATGGTCGTAAAGAAAATGCATAATATGCCCATAGATGAAATCTTCCGGTCAGATAAACAAATCAGTATTGCTTTTCAAGTAGAATCTTTGCTGGAAAGGGCAGTACATATGGAAGTAAACCAATTGCTGAAGCAGTGTATGCATGATATATCTGAAGCTAAATCTATTGCAAGAGATAGTGGAGAAAAATACTTGAATCTTTCTGCCAAAGGAATTCAGCTAGTGAAGATATTAGATGAAAAAATGAGAGAATGGGGAGAATCTCAGGGCATTATTGATATTCTTTTCTTTGTTAAAATGATAAATCGAGCTAATATGTAGTAACGCAATGGAATTTTTCTAGACACACCTGTAGAATGAGTGTATCTCATCTTACAGGTGTGTCTTCTTATTTTAGGGGAAGGAGAACCAAATTCATGATTATTGATATTGTATCTATATATGCAGATGGAAGTGGACAATTTGAGAAAATGCTTCCAAGTGTGATTTTGCATCTGAAACGCCGAGGGAACGAGGTTAGATACTTCAAATCTCATAAATCAGTCAATAATAATTGGGAAAGTGCACTTTCAGAAGTATATTATTACGGTGAAAAGAATGGATTAGAGCATGAGAATACAAATTCCTTAATTGAGGGCTATCGTAAATGCATGCAAAACCATGGGAAGCCGGATGCTATATTGGTTCCTGGTTCTCCAATCATAAATTATATATGCCGTACAGCATCTTCTATGGTTCCTGGTCATATGCCTTATATCTATTCATGGCTTCAGGGTGTGCCCGATGAATATGGATATGAGGAGGCATTACACTTTGCAGATGCTCACTTCGTTACAAGTAGGCAAGTCGAGGATTTAGTTACAAGGTATAGTCTGCATGAGCAACCAAATTTTCAGGTCGGTGAGATGTTTTTATCCTCAACAGAAGTCATTCCTGCAGCTAGAGCTACAGATAGACCGAATTTCTGTGTGATGGGTAGCTTTTTAACAACTATCGGCCATTTTAATGAGGTGTGCCACGCTTTCCGAAAGATTTCTAAAGAGATTGATCTTACAGTCGTGGTGGAAGAAGGGGAAATCGAATATGTATGTTCGATAGCAAAAGAAATTGGAATACACCAAGCTATTAAGTGGAAGAAGCCTTCCGACGAAATCGGTCCGATAACAGCAGTTTTACTTTGTGGAACTGATGAAATTATACGGGATAGGGCTGTCCATTTATTAGCTAGCGGCATTATCCCAATAGTCCCCTACGAAGTCTTCAAAGCCGGTAATGCTGTAATAGTAGAAACAGGATATCAAGATCTTGAAAGGCTGATAAGAAAGATTATATCTGGAGAAAGAGTCCTTCCTACAGCAAGTGATTGTCTGGCAGCTATATCGCAGTTTACTGCTGAGGCAGTGGTTGAGAAAATTGATAGAGTTATTCAAAGCCCAATCAAAGAACATTCCTATCTAGGTGCTATCCACGATAAACAATATATGTATTTTGAAGTAATGAATAAAATTTTGGAGACTGCAATCCATGGTATAGAACTTAAAGTGAAATCAAATGAGGACACTTACGATTATCTTTCTATGTATTATACACACCGTTATATAAGCGAACATGGAACAGAAACGGTTCACAGGCCGGAACAAACGGTTGCATATCCGAAAGTTGAATCATTGGATGTAAGATATTCAGTTGCCACTGTACGTTTCCTTCTTATTAGACAAGGTGAGGGAACTGATTCTCAGGAGAAAATACTTTGCCGTATGGAACTAGTTAATCGATCTGGATCTTGGAAGATTGATAAACTGAATCATGAGACGGCCTTATCTCTGGAGTATCTTTCACAGCTTCCAGCAAAAGGTGAAGGGAGAAAGCGATTAGCGCTAATAGCCCGCAATAGTAGTGGTTCGAATACTTATGCGCTTAATAAAAATATCCCTAAGGATATTTCTAAGGTGTTTGATGTCGAGCTTTTGCTACAACAGGAGACACAAGATTTTCTAGATAAAGTTGCATCAGCAGATGTTCTAATAATCACAGAAGCAAACATTAAGCACAATAAAAGGCTTTATAATCCTAACCAGCTGATTATTGATACATGGCATGGTTTTCCGCTTAAAGCGATGGGATTTGAAGATAAAAATGAGCAAAATAAACATGTACTAGCTGACCGTTGGAGCAGTATTAATTATATCTGTTCATATTCACCGTACTTCACCAAACTTATGACAAGATGTTTCAAGTTAGATCCAGAACGTATCTTGCTGACAGGGGCGCCACGTAACGATCTTTTATTGAAACGGCCTGACACGTACTTCCTTAAAGAAGAGTTTGATATTGACGCAAGTGAAAGCCGGATGATTTTCTTTATGCCAACGTATCGGCAGTTAGCTCATAATGATCGAGCGGATACAAATTTAAATCGGGAAAACCTTTTCGGAATGGAAAGTTTCGATAATGATCAATTTTATGATTTTCTGGAGAAAGAAAACCTTGAGCTTATTGTGAAGCTGCATCCGGCTGAGGAGAAACTGTTTCTAAATCATTTCGAGATGCAGACACGTGTACATTTGCTAACGGATGAGATGTTGACTCGTTATGGAATGGATTTATATGAGATCATGCCGCTAGCGGATATGCTAATTACGGATTATTCCTCCATTTATTTTGATTATTTACTGTTAGACAAGCCAATTATCTTTTCGCCAGTAGATTTACAATCGTATCAACAAAATCGTGGATTTATACTCGATTCGTACACAAACTGGACGCCTGGTCCTAAGGTGACGACACAGGATACGCTGCAAGATGCTTTGGCATCCTTTATAGAAAATCCTTCTTGGTATGGCGCTGAACGTAAGCAAGTTAGAGATCAAGTGCATCACTTCCAAGACAGCAAGTCGTCTGAAAGGGTTTGGAAATTTATCCAAGAGAAGATTTCTGCTTATACTCAACCTGTGTAAAACCGTCATTTTAATGACGGTTTTTTTATTTTTGAAAAAGAGGTTTCAAAAATAAATAAAGTGGGTAAAGAGTGGGGAAATTCTCCCAAGTTAAGAGTGATAAATAATTTTCATAAGTTCGCTTGAAAATTTACAAAAAGGCTGAAATTACTTATATTTATACATAATGATATTAATTGAATCCCTAGGAGGAGCAGTAAAATGCATAGGAATAAAGACTTGTATTTGTTTTTAGAACAAAAAGCAAAAGACCTAAATGAAAAGTGGTATGAACAGCTGGACAAAACGAATAGTTCAGGCGTTTACGCATCCAACGATCCAGAAACCATACATAACCTCAAATTACAAAACTACGAATTCCATCTTCATTTCTTCCGGATATTTATAGAGGATAAAGAAGCTTTTGAAAAGGATTTTCAGGAATGGATTGTGGCCACTGCACGTGACGAGAACCATTTGAATACACCTACTCATCAGATTATCCGGGAGTTCATGGTTACTCGCGGTCAGCATTTGGACTTGATCCGTGAATTCTATAACTTACATAAAGATACCATTGACCAAGATATGTTTGAGCTATGGAACCGTGAAATTATTAAAGCTTTTGATGATGTTATTCTTAAATTCACAGAGGAAATGCACCATTATTCGAATCGTAAGCTGCAAGCCCAGCAGGAAATGATCAATGAGCTTAGTTCGCCGGTTATTCTGCTAAACGATACAACTGCGCTGCTGCCGCTAGTTGGTGATATTGATACGAATCGGGCAAAACTTATTTTGGAGAATACATTGCGTGAATGTACTGAACAGGATGTCGACTTATTATTCATTGATCTATCGGGTGTCATTATCATTGATACAATGGTTGCGCAGCAAATCTTCTATCTAGTTGATGCACTAAAACTAGTAGGTGTAGAAACGGTAATCTCTGGAATGCGTCCGGAAATCGCACAGACAGCGGTCCAGCTAGGCGTTAGCTTTAACGCTAGAACAACAGCAACCTTAACGCAGGCAATTCGCACAAGTAACCGCATCTCTATTAACTAAGTTGAAACTGCTTACATTTTGACGTTTCATCCTTTTCTACTAGTGGAAAAAGACTATTGAATAGTAGAAAAGGAGCTGATAGAAATGGCGAAAACGGCTGTAATTACAGGATCTGCACAAGGTATTGGAAAAGCAATAGCAACTAGGCTTGGGAATGATGGTTTTAACATTGTTATCAGTGATTTGCAGGAAGACAAAGCTTCTGAGACAGCACAGGAATTAAAAGATAATGGTATTGAAGCAATTAGTATCCCCGCAAACGTGAGCAAACGCGACGATATGTTCCTGCTTGTGGAGAAGGCAGCAGAAGCATTTGGTTCTGTCGATGTGTTCGTCAATAATGCAGGTGTAGATCAAGTTGCTCCGATTTTAGAAGTGAGCGAAGATGATCTGAATAAAATATTCAGCATTAACGTGAATGGTACAGTGTTTGGTATGCAAGCAGCCGCTGAACAGATGAAGAAACAGGGTGGCGGGAAAATCATTAATGCCTGTTCCATTGCCGGTCATAAAGGTTTCAGCCTACTTGGTGCATATTCAGCTACCAAGTTTGCAGTTCGCGGTTTGACACAAGTTGCTGCTCAGGAACTGGCACAGGATAAAATTACAGTTAATGCTTACTGCCCAGGAGTTGTCGGCACTAGCATGTGGGAACGTATTGATGACAAAATGGTGGATTACATGGGACTAGAAAAAGGCCAGGCATTCGAGAAGTTCACGAATGATATTGCCCTTGGCCGCAGTGAGGAACCAGAAGATGTTGCGAAGTTTGTATCCTATCTTGCTTCCGAAGACGCTGACTATATGACTGGCCAAGCGATTCTGATTGACGGCGGTATTGTCTATAACTAATTTTCATGTGAACGGGCACAGGTTGCTGTGCTCGTTTTTTGTGCTTTTTTTATCTTCTTTTCTTCACATCTTACACATCCTGCCGATATAAAGAGAAACGCATGTGCAAGGAGTTGGCTTTTTGATGATAGACAAATTATCTTCTTCCGCTTCACAGCATGTTATACCACCGACGGGAGAAAATCGCCCCGCAGAGAGCGGAGTCATACATAAGCAGGAGTCCGCATCAAGCGGTTCCAAATCGTATAACGATTACGATAAATCAGATATTGAAAAAGTGATTGAAACAATGAACAAGTTTTTGGAACCAACCCATACAAACATGAAATTCGAACTCCATGAAGAGTTGGATCGATATTTTGTTACAGTGGTTGATTCCGATACACAGGAAGTCATAAAAGAAATTCCGCCTAAAAAGCTTTTGGATGGTTACGCAAAAATGGCCGAATTTATGGGACTTCTCGTTGATAAGAAAATATAAGGAGCAGGTGATTATATGGTAGATAGTATTTCAGGCAGTAACTCTATGCGTGTCGGAGGACTAGCCTCCGGAATCGATACGGATTCGTTAGTTGAACAATTAATGAATGCTGAGCGACAAAAATTATATAAGATGCAGCAAGAACAGACGAAATTAACATGGCAGCAGGACTCATATCGCGAAGTGAATACGTCTCTAAAGAGCTTTGACGATATGCTAACCAACATGAAGCTTTCAACTACTTATAATCAGAAGACTACAACTTCATCAAGCAGTGCTGTAACAGCAACTGCTGATTCTTCAGCATCAAATGGTTCTTATAGTATTGAAGTTACACAGGTTGCTACAGCAGCAATAAATGTGAGTACGGGTAGTGTTGGGGGGGATGATTTCAATCCTGATGAACCTATAGGAGAACAATTTACTGTTTCTTTTACAACTTACGATCAAGAAGGAACGGAAATCAAATACGATAAAACGTTTACGAGTAGTGATAGCTTGAATGATATTTTAAAGGATATTACGAATTCCAATGCAGGTGTCCGTGCTTCTTATGATGCACAATCTGGTAAAGTAGTTATGGAGAAGAAGTACACGGGAGATCTTAATAAAGACAATGCAGAGATTGATTTTGGTACTGATAATGCTTTCTTTTCGGATTTCCTTAAGATGGGGGAAGAGTCAGGCGGTCAAAATGCAAAAATAAAGTATAATGGCGTGTTAGATGTCGAGACCCCTAAAAACAGCTATACACTAGGTGGCGTTACATTCAACTTTGTGGAAAAAACAAATGGCCCAGTACGAGTCTCAGTGGATAACGATGTTGATGCTGCTTACGATAAAATTAAAGATTTTGTTGATAAATATAACGAGATTATAGAAGAAGTAAACGGGCGACTGGATGAGAAGGTATACAGAGACTATCCTCCTCTAACTGACGATCAGAAGAAAGAAATGTCAGAAGATGAAATCAAGCTTTGGGATGAAAAAGCGAAAAGTGGGATGTTAAAAGGCGATTCAGTTCTTCAGAACGGTCTTTTTTCAATGAGGAATGCTTGGTACAGTAATGTAGAAACAGGCGGAGAATATACTCAATTAGCACAAATAGGGATTACCACTTCCAAAGACTATCTTGAGAACGGAAAACTTGTGATAGATGAGAAGCAATTAAAAGATGCCTTACGTGAAAGTCCAGATGGTGTTTACAAGTTATTCTCAAACAGTGCAGAAGGAGAGAGCCAAGGAATTTTGCAGCGTTTGGAGAAAACAGTAGATTCGACGATGGACAATATCTATAAAAAGGCCGGTAAATCGACATACACTAACGATCAGTTCACTATCGGTAAAAGGCTGGATGACGTTGAAAAGCGCATCGACGACTTCCAAGACTATCTTACCCAAACTGAAGATCGCTACTGGCGCCAATTCACTGCCATGGAGACAGCTATCAGCCAAATGAACCAACAATCCGCTTATCTGGCGTCCAATTTTGGAGGATAAGCGCTAAAGGAGTAATACAAACATGTCGGTACAAAATTACCAGGCGTATCAGCAAAATTCCGTCCAAACAGCTTCACCAGGTGAGCTGACGCTCATGCTGTACAACGGCTGTATCAAATTCATCAAATTTGCCCAGCAGGCAATTGAGAAAAAAGATATAGAGAGTAAGAACACAAACATTCAAAAAGCACAGAACATAGTGCGGGAGCTGATGATCACACTTGATCCTGAAGTGCCAATCACAAAAGAGATCATGCCTTTGTATGATTTCATCAATCAGCAGCTTATACAAGCAAATACGCATAATGATCAGCAAGCGCTCAGCAGCGCATTGAATCTTATTACTGATTTCCGTGACACATGGAAGGAAGTCGTCAAACAGACGCGCAAGCAGCAATTCGGCACAGGAGCATCTGTTTAATGAACCGGGTACAGGCTCTATATGACACAACTGCACAGTTGGATTCACTCGTCAGTCAGCCAATAACGTCAGAAAATCGGGAAGAAGTCGTCAACTCCCTTACAGCACTTCTCGAGGTCCGCTCCGGTCAAATGGAAGAGCTGAAGCCGCCTTTTACGACGGAGGAAAATCTTTTGGGCAAAGAGCTTCTGCCAATGAATGAACGAATCAGCAAGCATGTCCAGGGGATATTCGACCAATTAAAGATTGATATACGTACCATCAAGAAACAGAAGCAATCCGGTAAGAAATATATAAACCCATACGCTAGCATGCAATCACTTGATGGGAGATTCCTCGATAAACGGAAATAAGGAGCACCTGAACCGATCCTGGTTCAGGTGTTTTTCTAATGTAAAGTTTTGATGACCAAATCGTGACAGAATTCGATTAAACTTCTTATTTTTCTGACTCTTTTCTTTGTTTATGAAGGTATTGTAAAGGGAATGTAGAAAGTATCCTCATAAGGATGAAAGGAGGACACTTGTTATGAAGTACAATATTCGTGGCGAGAATGTCGAGACTACAGAAGCAATCAAGGACTACATCGAGAAGAAGGTAGGCAAACTGGAGAGATATTTTGATTCCCCGGTAGATTCCGAGGTTCACGTAAACTTGAGTGTGCATAACAATGAGTCGAAGATTGAAGTGACGATTCCGATGAAGAATTTGCTATTGCGGGCAGAGGAAAGTCATGATGATCTATATGCTGCAATTGATCTGGTTGTAACGAAGCTGGAACGTCAGGTCAAGAAGCATAAGACGAAAGTGAACCGACGCTCCCGTCAAAGCGGAGATGCACCGAAGCATGCATTCGCTGCAATGGAGAATGAAAGTGCAGCAAGTGCTGTCGTCGCGGCGGAGGAAGAGGAAGATCTGAGTCCGTACGAAATTGTACGAAACAAGCGTTTTGACTTAAAACCGATGGATTCCGAGGAAGCGATCCTGCAGATGGATATGCTAGGGCACAACTTCTTTGTTTATACGAACTCAGCGAGTGGAGACACAAATGTCGTCTACAAGCGTAAAGATGGAAGATACGGGCTTATTGAGCCTAGTTAATGAAAAATAGATCAGGGCAGACGCAAATGCGTCTGCCCTTTGTAATTTAGCTCGTTTTGCAAAAACGGATAAGGGATATCTCAAAATCACGTAGAAATCGGGATGAAAGCTGTCGGATGATGGCGAATTCTTGTATTTTATGGAGAAAGTCCTTCGGTGTTTTACGAAAACGGTCGTTTTTCCTTTCAAAAGCGTCATGATATAAATAAGTCAGCTACAACAAAAGGAGGTACTGACCATCAGAGATTCAGATTATGCTGTCCACCGAGTCTCCCATTCCCAACTCACACAGCATGAGCATACGATCACACAGCTGCTCGAGATCATCGCAGCGACCAATCGAAGGCTGGCGGAACTTCAATGGAAGCAAGAGCAGCTCGAACGCTGGTGCATCGAACAAATGCAGCGGGATCTGTCCTCCAGATCGCGTGTCTTCTGAGGGGCGGTCTCCTTTTCCCCGCAAGACTCCACCAGGATAATCGCAGCCTCCTCCCTTGGGGCTGCGCTTTCCAACTGATGGTGGCATTCATGCGGCTGGAGTAGCGATTACAATATTGCGAATGTCTGACATGGCAATCCTTCCATGTTAAGTGGCGTCCTGGGACTGGGCGCCGCTGTTTTTTTGTTTTTGGAAGTAGCTGGTTTCCCTTTCTTGTAAACCGCCAAACCTAGTGTTATTATTATTTTTGGACTATACTTTTTTGATTTAAAAGAGGAGCGTTATTATGCGTGGACTACTTAAACGGGTGTTTGGAGACGGTACGCAAAAGCAAGTCAGCCGTGCCCAGAAAACAGCCGAACAAATAGAAACATTAGCAGATGAATATCGAGCATATACAGATGAACAATTAAAAGAGAAGACTAATGAATTTAAAAAGCGCTATCAGGATGGAGAGTCTTTGGATGACTTGCTGCCAGAAGCATTTGCAACTGTAAGGGAAGCGGCTGAGCGTGTACTTGGCATGCGACCTTTCCATGTCCAGTTGCTAGGTGGTATTGCTATTCATGGCGGTAACATCGCTGAGATGAAAACAGGGGAAGGTAAAACACTTGCAAGTACGCTCCCAGCTTACTTGAACGCTTTATCTGGCGAAGGTGTGCATGTTGTCACAGTCAATGACTATCTTGCCGGTCGTGATGCAGAGAATAACCGTCCGTTATTCGAATTTCTTGGTCTGACTGTCGGACAGAACGGTGCTGGTATGACACGTGAACAGAAGCAGGAAGCTTATGCAGCAGATATCACGTACAGCACGAATAACGAGCTTGGCTTTGACTATTTGCGTGATAACATGGTGCTGTATAAGAATCAAATGGTTCAGCGTCCGCTTAATTTTGCTATCATTGATGAGGTCGATTCCATTTTGATCGATGAAGCGCGGACACCGCTTATCATTTCCGGTTCAGCTGCAAAATCAGCAAGTCTGTACACACAAGCTAACTCCTTTGTGCGTGTGTTAAAGATGGAAGAAGATTATACGAACGATGTCAAAACGAAATCTGTTCTTCTGACGGAAGAAGGCATCAACAAGGCGGAGAAATTCTTCGGCCTGGAAAACTTATTCGATCTGAAGAATGTATCTATCACGCATCATATCAATCAGGCATTGAAAGCCCATGTAACGATGCAGCGTGATACGGATTATGTTGTGGAAGACGAAGAAGTCATCATCGTTGATAGCTTCACAGGACGTTTGATGAAGGGACGTCGTTACAGCGACGGTCTTCACCAAGCAATTGAGGCGAAGGAAGGTCTTCAGATCCAGAATGAAAGCATGACGCTGGCATCGATCACTTTCCAGAACTACTTCCGTATGTACAAAAAGCTTGCCGGTATGACTGGTACAGCAAAAACAGAGGAAGAAGAGTTCCGCAATATTTATAATATGGACGTGCTTCAGATTCCTACGAACAGAGATATCACACGTCAGGATAAATCTGATTACATCTTCAAATCCATGGAAGGCAAGTTCCGTTCGGTTGTGGAAGAAATCAAGGCCCGCCACGAAACAGGTCAGCCTGTGCTTGTCGGTACAGTAGCTGTTGAGACTTCTGAGCTGATCAGCAAGCTGTTAAAACGTGCGGGTGTACCGCATAATGTATTGAATGCGAAGAACCACCATCGTGAAGCGGAGATCATCGAGGATGCCGGTCAAAAAGGTGCAGTAACAATCGCAACGAACATGGCTGGTCGTGGTACGGACATCAAGTTAGGTGAAGGTGTATTGGAGCTTGGCGGTCTTGCTGTTATCGGGACAGAGCGTCATGAATCCCGCCGTATTGATAACCAGCTTCGCGGTCGTGCGGGACGTCAAGGTGACCCTGGTGTGACACAGTTCTACTTGTCTATGGAAGATGAACTCATGCGCCGTTTCGGTTCCGACAACATGCGCAATATGATGGATCGTCTGGGTATGGATGACAGCACGCCGATCGAGAGTAAGATGGTATCACGTGCTGTGGAATCGGCTCAGAAGCGAGTGGAAGGTAATAACTTCGACTCCCGTAAAACAGTTCTTTCTTATGATGATGTTCTTCGCGAACAGCGGGAAATCATTTACAAACAGCGCTTTGAGGTAATCGATAGTGAGGATCTCAAAGCTATAGTAGATGAAATGGTCCGGGATACAGTCCATATGGTTGTCCAAGCGCATACTGCCGACGATTCAGATGAGACTTGGGAGTTGGATGCATTAGTGGAATATGCACATGCTAACTTGCTTCCGCAGGACAAGCTGACAGTCGATGAGCTGAAGAACAAAGACGAAGAAGAGATCGAAGAATTGCTGCTTAAGAAAATCGGAGAGCATTTGAAACAGAAAGAAGAAGAAATGGCTCCGGATCAAATGCGCGAGTTCGAAAAAGTCATCTTGCTTCGTACGGTTGATACGAAATGGATGGATCATATCGATCAGATGGATCAGCTTCGCCAAGGTATCCACTTGCGCGCGTATGGTCAGAACGATCCGCTTCGTGAATACCAGCTGGAAGGCTACAATATGTTCGAAGCGATGATCACTTCCATTAAGGAAGAAGTCACTCGTTACGTTCTGAAAGCAGAAATCCGCGATAACCTGCAGCGTGAAGAAGTTGCGAAAGGTGTCCAAGCTGTCAGTGGCGATGATACACAAGCTGATAAGAAAAAGAAAAAAGCTCCAGTCGTCAAAGGCGATACGATAGGACGGAATGACCCATGCCCATGCGGCAGCGGTAAGAAATACAAGAACTGTCATGGTCAGTGATTTTGACAAACCCGTGCAAGTTGTTGCGCGGGTTCTGTCACGGTCATAGAGTATAATAGTGTTTGTTACAGACTTATATGAGGTGAGAGAAAATGGAATTAGCAGAAATCAGAAATGAACTTGATCGAATGGAAAAACAACTAACTGACTTTAGGGGGTCTCTTTGACTTAGATCAAAAGAAAGCCCGTATTGCTGAGTTAGAGGATCGGATGCTTGAGCCTACATTCTGGGATGATCAGCAAGGAGCTCAGAAAGTCATCAATGAATCCAATGGCTTGAAGGAATCAGTGGATGGCTATGAAAAGCTATTATCCCAGCATGAAGATTTGGATGTTAGTTTCGAATTGGTGAAAGAAGAAGACGACGCGGATCTTCGCGCTGAGTTGGAGGAAGAGATCGTCTCCATGCGTGAAGCACTTGATGAATTTGAACTGCTCATGCTTCTAAGTGAGCCATACGATAAAAACAATGCAATTCTAGAGTTGCACCCAGGTGCCGGCGGAACGGAATCTCAAGACTGGGCGAGTATGCTGCTTCGTATGTACACGCGTTGGGCTGAGAAGCATAATTGCAAAGTGGAGACACTAGATTACCTTCCTGGTGAGGAAGCTGGTGTGAAAAGTGTAACGCTGTTGATCAAAGGTTTGAATGCATATGGTTATTTGAAGGCTGAAAAAGGGGTGCACCGTCTTGTGCGTATTTCCCCATTTGACAGTTCAGGACGCCGTCATACATCGTTCGTCTCTTGTGATGTAATGCCAGAATTCGATGATGATATCGATGTAGACATTCGGACAGAGGATTTGAAAATCGATACGTACCGTTCCAGCGGTGCCGGCGGACAGCACGTCAATACGACGGATTCTGCCGTAAGGATTACGCATCTTCCTACTAATACTGTCGTGACATGTCAATCGGAGCGTTCTCAGATTAAAAACCGCGAGCACGCGATGAAGATGCTGAAAGCGAAGTTGTACCAGCTTGAGATTGAGAAACAGCAGCAAGAGCTGAACGAAATTCGCGGCGAACAAAAAGAAATTGGCTGGGGAAGCCAAATTCGTTCCTATGTATTCCATCCATATTCCATGGTAAAAGATCATCGGACGAATGAAGAATCCGGAAATACACAAGCTGTAATGGACGGACAGCTGGATCCATTCATCAATGCGTACTTGCGTTCCACAATTTAAGGGATTTCGTAATGTTCCTGTAACATAACAAGCTGAACCGTTATTCCATCTAAAAGAAAAGGATGCGATTCTCTTGAAAAAGCTAGCTTTAACTGGCTCGAGCCTTGTCGTTATACTTTTTCTAGCCGCTTGCGGTAATAGCGATAATACGGCTGAAACACCGCAAGAAGCGTTTGAAAACAACTGTGCCATGTGCCACGGTCAGGACTTGAGCGGCGGCAATGGCGGTCCACCGCTTGATAATCTTGGTTCTACGTATACAAAGGAAGAACTAGTGGATATCATGGAAAACGGCAAAGGCGGCATGCCTGCCGGGCAAGCTGAAGGTGAAGAGGCGGAAAAAATCGCCGAATGGCTCCAAGAACAGCAGTAATAATAAAATGACAAATACCCATACACAAGCTGTATGGGTATTTTGTTGTATTTTTTCTACATAGTAACGAGTGGTTACGACAAGATACTGCGCAAAATATTTCAAAAACCAAGCCTATTGTCATATATTGAAACACAAATGTAATATTAATATGTCTAAAAAAACAGGAATTAGATGTTATAATGGTTTCAGGTTTGAGAGCTTTTTCGATTGCTTTCGCCAATGTTCGACATACTTAGTTGATAAATTAGCAGATTAGAATAAAAACAAAGGTGAGTTAAACATGATAGATATGAAGGGTGTGCATAAGACGTATTCCAATGGCGTCACAGCGCTTAATGGTGTCGACGTGCATATCGACAGTGGGGAATTCGTGTATTTAGTAGGACCGAGCGGAGCCGGAAAATCGACCTTCGTGAAGATGATCTTCCGTGGTGAGAAACCGAGCACCGGTATCGTGAAAGTAGATAACAAAGATTTGAGCACGTATAAAGAACGCCAAATTCCAAAAGTTAGAAGGAAAATCGGTGTTGTGTACCAGGATTTCAAATTGCTTCCGAAACTGACAATCTATGAAAATGTTGCTTTTGCTCTGGAAGTAATAGAAGAGACTCCTAAAGTAATCCGAGATCGTGTAATGGAAGTGCTCGATCTTGTCGGAATAAAAGATAAAGCTAGATCGTTTCCTGATGAGCTTTCCGGCGGGGAACAGCAGCGTGTGGCAATTGCCCGGGCAATTGCGAATAACCCTAAGGTCGTCATAGCTGACGAGCCGACAGGTAACTTGGATCCAGAAACATCCTGGGGCATCATGAAGGTGCTGGAGGATGTCAATAACAAAGGAACGACAATCATCATGGCTACGCACAGTAAAGAAATCGTAAATACGATTAAGAAACGTGTCATCGCCATCGAAAACGGCCGCATTGTCCGTGACGAAGCTGGAGGTGACTACGGGTATGAAATTTAATACCGCGAAACGTCATCTGCGTGAAGGATCAAAGAACATCTTCCGTAACGGCTGGATGACCATCGCCTCGATTGGGGCGGTAACGGTAACATTGATTTTGGTCGGTGTTTTCCTAGCAGTAGTATTCAACTTAAATCAATTCGCTTCCAATATCGAATCAGATGTTGAAATGAGCGTTTACTTGGACCCTACACTTGCTGAGGATCAAGTACAATCGATCCAAGATCAGCTCGAATCGATCGATAAGGTTGGTTCTGTAACATATTCCTCAAAAGAAGAACAGTTAAACCAGCTCATGGAAGATATGGGACAAACAGAATGGGATTTGTTTGAACAAGACAACCCATTGAGTGACACGTATATTGTTAAGACGTCCGATCCGCATGATATTGCTTCTGTTTCAGATGAGATTTCGAAACTGGATGGAGTAGACAAAGTGGATTACGGACAAGGAACGGTAGAGAATCTCTTTGCTGTAAACAAGTACGCTCGGATTATCGGTGCGGTCTTGATCGTTGGTCTAGTGTTCACGGCCATCTTCCTAATTTCAAATACAATTAAGATAACAATCATTGCCAGAAGCAGAGAAATCGGCATCATGAAACTGGTTGGTGCAACAAACTCCTTCATCCGCTGGCCATTCTTTATTGAAGGTCTGCTACTCGGAGTATTGGGCGCAATCGTTCCAGTCGCACTAGTGCTTGGCGGGTACTACTACCTGTCGAACAACTTGACGGATAACATCAGTATCGGTTTCGTCGAGATTCTCCCTTATGCACCATTCGCTTTCCAGCTTGCAGCTATACTGCTGGCAATCGGCGCGATTATCGGTGTTTGGGGAAGTGTCATGAGTGTCCGTAAATTTCTTAAAGTCTAAATAACCTACCATATACGCTTTAAAGGAAGAAAGGGAATGAGAGAAGAATGAAGAAGATGATCAAGCCTGTTCTTGTAGCTGTTCTAGCTGCGGGAGCAATCCTACATACTCCGATTCACACGTTCGCGAAATCCTCATCTGATATACAGAGCGAGATAGATGATCTGCAAAAGAAGCAAGAGGAAAACAACAATAAGCAAAGCGAACTCGAGGGTCAAATTAATAATGCAGAGTCCGAACAGTCTGATAACCTGGCTGAACAGGATAATCTTTTGGCGAAGCTGGATGATTTGAACAACCAGATCGACAAGAATGAAAATGCATTGAATGATAAAGAAGATGAAATCACCGAAACAAACGAGAAGATCCAAAAGATCTCTGGTGAAATCGTAGAAACAGAAGATGATATCGACAAGCGTGAAGATAAATTGTCTGACCGTCTAGTCAGCATTCAGCAAAACGGCGGAGATGTTCAGTACTTGCAAGTATTGATGGGCTCCAAAAACTTTGGTGATATGGTAAACCGTCTGAACGCGGTAACTACAATCATGGATTCTGATAAGGAACTGCTGAACGGCTACATCCAAGCAAAACAAAAGCTTGAAGATCAAAAGCAGCAGCGCGAAGATGAAAAGCAGAACCTGCAGGATCAAAAAGATAAACTGGTAGATATCAAATCTGACTTGAAATCTCAAGCAAGCGAGCAAGAAGACTTGAAACAGCAGCTTGAAGATGAATATGAAAGATTGGGTGAGCAAATTCTTTCTGCTGAAGAACAGAAAGATTTAGCAGCTAACCAAGCGGAAGCACTTCGTTTAGCACAGGAAGATGCAGAATCTGAACAAGCTGATTTGGCAGCACAAGAAAAAGCAGCAGCAGAAGCGAAAGCAGCAGCTGCCGCAGCGAAAGCTGCAGCGCAGGAAGATTCATCCTCAAGCAAAAAAGAATCTTCTTCATCCAGCTCTAAATCCAGCAACAGTTCTAGCAGTTCATCGAGCTCCAGCAGCTCATCCAGTGCTAAATCAGCACAAGCTGGTATCTTCTCATGGCCGGCAGCGGGTCGCTTAAGCTCTGGCTTTGGTGTCCGTCAAGATCCATTCGGAAGCGGATCAACTGGCAACCACTATGGGCAAGATATAGCTAATGCTACAGGAACGCCAATACATGCAGCGGCTAGCGGCGTTGTTTCTTACAGCGGTACGATGAATGGTTACGGCAATGTTATCATCATTACGCATTCTATAAATGGCCGTACGTATGAAACACTTTATGGTCACATGAGCAGCCGTGGTGTTTCTCAAGGAGAGAAAGTCTCCAGAGGTCAGGAAATTGCGAAAATGGGTAACACTGGTGGATCAACTGGTTCCCACCTTCATTTCGAAATTCATGAAGGCAAATGGAACGGTGCGAAAAGTAACGCAGTAGACCCGATGAAATATTTCTAATAACAGAATGAAAAAAGGCATTCTCCAATAATGGAGGTGCCTTTTTTACATCAATTGTTTCTTTTAGTGATAAGATAGAGGAAGTTTAGCATAATAGTAGAATTAACGGATTGGACAAGTGGAGAAAGGATGAGAGGCGAACGTGCAGATTAGAAAAGCGACGTTGATAATAGCAATCATTGTGGCATTGGTAGTTGGGGCAGGGGGAAGTTATGCCTTTACATCATATGTAGATAAGAAGGGGACTGGTATCCAATCTGCTTCAGAAGATACGAGTGGTCTAACTGAGGTGGAGAACGCTTACCAGCTTATTAAGGATAATGCATTGGCCAAACCAGATGCACAGCAGCTTCAGGACGGCGCAATTCAGGGAATGCTGGAAACACTGGATGATCCGTACAGCTCCTTCCTAGATGAAGAGTCTTCAACGCAGCTGAATCAGCAGCTGGAATCTTCATTTGAGGGTATCGGTGCAGAGGTGAGTATGGTGGAAAAACAGGTTACAATTGTTGCACCAATTAAGGATTCACCTGCAGAGGATGCCGGTTTACGGCCGAACGACCAAGTGCTTGAAGTGGATGGGGATTCCTTACAGGGGTTGGATCTGCAAGAAGCAGTAAATAAAATCCGCGGTGAAAAAGGGACAACTGTTACATTATCCGTCAAGAGACCAGGTGTTTCCGAAGAATTGAAGATCGATGTAACCCGGGATGAAATTCCAGTTGAAACTGTCTATGCGGATACAAAAGAAGTGGACGGCAAAAAAGCTGGTGTCCTAGAAATTACATCATTCTCCGAGAGCACAGCTGATGAATTCAAGACGGCGCTAGATAAGCTTGAGCAAGAAGGTATCGAGGGTTTGACCATTGATGTCCGTGGTAATCCAGGTGGAATTCTGACAACTGTAGAAGATATTCTGAAGAACTTTGTGACAAGTGATAAACCATATTTGCAGATTGAAGATAAGAACGGTGAGAAACAGGAGTTTCATACCGAATTGAAAGAGAAGAAGGATTATCCAATCAATGTCCTGATTGATGAAGGCAGTGCTTCCGCTTCCGAAATTCTTGCAGGTGCAATGAATCAGGCAGGCGATTACGAGCTGATTGGGAAAACGACGTTCGGAAAAGGTACTGTACAGCAAACCGTACCATTGGAGAATGAGTCCATGCTCAAACTGACTCTATACAAATGGCTGACACCGAATGGAGATTGGATCCATGAAAAAGGTATCAAGCCAACTGTTGAAGTTAATCAGCCAGAGTACTTCTATAGTTCTCCAATCCAATTGGATGAAAATGAGAAGCTGGCATTCAATGATAACAATGACAAGATCAAGAATTTGCAAATCATGCTGGACGGTCTCGGATATGACCCGAGCCGTAAAGACGGTTATTTCAACGAGAAAACGGAAACAGCAGTCAAGCAGTTCCAGCAGGATAATGATTTGCAAGGCACAGGTGAAGTTGATCAAGAAACAGCAGATTTGCTTCAAACGAAAATCATCGAGCAGGTACGTGACGGCAAGCATGATAACCAAATGGACAAAGCGCTGCAGGAGCTCTTTGCTAATTAAAACGAAGCCTCCCTTCATACGGGAGGCTTTTTCTATTGGCATAGGAAAACAGGGAGTATCATGTTAGAATAGACAATATACATAAGAGTTGGTTTATAGGGAGAGACACATAATGGTGAATGATTGGTTGACCGAACTGCTTTATGGGATCGGAAACTTCTTTTTAAATCCGCTGCTTTATTGGGCAGTGCTGCTGACTCTGTTCGTTTCCAACCGCAGAATCAGAAAAGAGCGGAACAACTTTGGTACGAAGGTATTTGGTTTCGGCAAAGAGTGGACAGGCACATGGGTTCTGTCGCTCATTTTCGGACTTTTGCTTACTGCTGTGAGTGTAGGAGCGGGAATCGTCATTGCGCCCGCTGTTGTATTCTTAGTCAGCGCTGTTACGATTTTGCTGACGCTGCTGCTCCGTTTCACATGGCTGTCATCAGCTTATATATTTGGATTCAGTTTTCTGCTAGCTTTGGGCGCAGCGCCATACGCTGCTGATTATTTGCCGAATGGATGGGCAGATAACTTGTCAGGTCTTAATTGGATCAGCTTTGCGATTATTATGAGCATCGTTATGCTGGCAGAAGCTGTGCTGCTGCTTACAACCAAACAAGAGGATACGCTACCAGAGCTGGTGAAAGGTCCGCGCGGTCGTTGGATCGGTCAACACCGTTTCCGTAAGCTGCTGTTCATTCCATTCTTCTTGTTAGTGCCAGCGGGCGCAATTGAGCCATTCGCTCCATGGTGGCCTTTCTTCCATCTGAACGGATCAAGCTATGGACTGCTGCTAGTTCCGCTGCTGACTGGTGTAGATGGTTTTGCAAAAGGCCGTCCTGCATTCATTGAGGCTCGTAAACAAGGGAAGATGGTCTTACTACTAGCGCTGCTTACTCTTGCAGTAAGCTTGGCAAGTATGTACTCCTATTACTTCGCGATTGCAGCTTTCATTATCGCACTTATTGGCAGAGAGGCCATCACGCTCTCCTTCCGGAACAAAGATCGCAAACGTGCGATGTATTACACGGAGAGCAGCAGTGGGATGTTTGTTCTTGCTGTCATTCCTGAAAGTCCAGCTGACAGGCTTGGTCTGCTGCCGGGTGAACAAATTGAAAAAGTGAATGGCGTCCGTGTAGCGACGGAACGAGCATTCTATGAAGCAGTACAATCTAACAGTCAATATTGCAAAATGGAAATCCGGGATGAACAAGGTGAAATACGGATTAAACAGCGCGCCATGTATGAAGGCGAGCCGCATGAGCTTGGTATCATTTTTGTTCAGGAACAGCATAAGAAAGCTGTGCCTATTAGCAGTTAATCCCGTTAATTAAAAATAAAAGCCCACTTAGCTGATTCCAGTTAAGTGGGCTTTTATTTTTTTAAGCTCGGTAAAGGAATAACACTTACGCAATGAATTTTGTGAACCACGCTATGTATTCTGCTCCCCATATAAAGAATACTTGAGCAAGCAATGTTCCCAACAGCCTGGACGTTACCATCATTAGTGACATGCTTTTTAATTTATTATAACTTCCTCTTCCATTCACGACATCGTCTGCTATGACAGATAGCTTTGGATCAATAAAGACAACCAATAGTATGGTCGCTACTCCATTTATCAATCCTGATGCCATGATTGCCGTAGTCCCTCGTTCTGGAGCTAATAAGGATGCGTATAAAGCAGCAAACACACCGATAGTGTAGATTGCGGTTATTATCATATTTACGAAAAAGAGTCTTATTGGAATATCCTTTACTTTCGTTTCCCGCAAATAGGAAAACTTCGGAAGACTAAAATGCGTTACGCCACGTTTTATGTACTGTAATGAAAAAATCCTCTTCATTAAAGATGGAACAGAGCCTTTTTCCTCCGATAAATGAATGATTGCTCTAGAGAATAGTGCAATGAAGGTAGGAAGTAAAATGATACCGAACGCTGTTCCGATCGTTGATGCACCTATAAGGATACGAAATTGCGTTTCTGCAATTTCTAATGCAGTTTCTTTGGGTACCGAATCTACCGTATCAATCAGACTGCCTGTGAATGGCTGCTGCATCATATTCGCCATTCTTGAGAATATGACCATTATGTTAAAGAGTGATAAAGCTGATGCGATCATTTTAACTCTTGCACCAGATAATCTTACAGCATAAGCGAGTGTCTCTATAGAATGAATGATAAAAATAAACAAAGCGATAAACAGTAATTTTTCGGTTATAAGTTCCATTGCGTTACCTTCTTTTTATAAATTGTCCAGTATTCTATTAAGCTATCCTGGTCTTAAGTGAGAAGTACTAGTATTGATAGTACCATAAAAAGTAAAATATTCCTTATTTTTTTAAGCAACGACGAAGAGTAGAAATCTGGATCACTCTGTTTTCGTTGATGCTGACTGGATCACAAGTTAAGTGAAACTATTTTTCACACCATGCGTATACAGTCTAACCAATAATATGAGGTGATTGTATGTCTATTTTTAATAAATTGATTGCTAGCGTTGGAATTGGTTCTGCTAAGGTGGATACAAAGATCAGGAATAATTATTTCGTGCAGGGAGAGATTCTGGATGGTGTCGTTGAGATTAAGGGCGGCGTTACCGATCAAGAGATTGACTCCATCAAACTGAAACTTATGACGGTGTACGGACATGAAGATAGTGACCGTCTGTCTCAGGCAGTTGTGTATACGCATAAAGTGAATGAGCCATTTATTATCTCAAAAGGGGAGAGAAAAGAGATTCCGTTCGCTTTTCGAATTCCTTTGGATACACCAATTACGATGCAGGATCCTAAGACCTTCAAAAATGTGCCGCCGGTCTGGATCGATACGGATGTAGACGTGAAGAACGCAGTTGATTTAAGTGACGTAGACCATATATCGATTGAGCCGACAGATGTACATGAAAATATCATCGATGCGATAAAGGTAATCGGATTCAGATTCAGACAAATGGAAAACCAGAAGCCGCCATACGGAATCAAAATAGCTAGACCGTATATCCAGCAGTACGAATTTATTCCTACACATGGAAGATACTTAAAGAAACTCGATGAACTGGAGGTTTATATCCTGCAGGACGAGCATGAGGCGACAATTTACTTTGAGATAGATAAGCGAAGTAAAGGTATGTTTTCTTCATTGGTGGAAAATTTGAACTTAGACGAACATAGAGGAAGCGTTACTTTCAAGAAAGAAGAGATTTTGAATAATAGAAGTCTCGTGAGTGATAAGTTTGATGAAATAATCCAATCTGTATTATAAAAAAAGGATCAAGCCAGCTGGCTTGATCCTTTCTTATTCATCCTGCATGGATAGCAGGCTGCGTATTTCTTCTTCTGAAAGTGTGTTAAGCATCGTTTCACCAGGCTGGATGATTTGATCAACAAGCGCTCGTTTACGCTGCTGTAATTCAAAGATGCGTTCCTCGATTGTTCCGCGCGAAAGCAGGCGGATAACTTGAACGACATTTTTTTGTCCGATGCGATGTGCACGTCCGGCTGCTTGCTCTTCTACGGCTGGATTCCACCATAAATCGAAGAGGATGACTGTATCTGCGCCTGTCAGATTCAGTCCTGTTCCTCCAGCCTTCAAGCTGATCAGGAAGCCGTCTTTTTCTCCTTCATTGAATGCTTCTGCCATCCGCATTCTTTCTTTGGCAGGTGTACTGCCATCTAGATAAAATACGTCCGTATCATCCAGTGCCTGCTGGATGATTCCGAGCATACTCGCGAACTGGGAGAAGATCAAGAATCGTTTGTTACTTTGTTTCAGCTCTCGGATAACCTCGAGCAGCTGCTCCAATTTACCTGATTGGCCACTGTAATTCTCGATGAATAGTGATGGGTGACAGCAGATTTGGCGCAATCGTGTCAGCCCAGCCAGTATTTCCAGTTTGCCGCGATCGAAGCCTTTTTCAGCAATCGTCTGATCAATCTTCCTGCGGATTCGATCTAAATAAGCCACATAGACTTCTTTTTGCTCCTGCGTAAGATCTGAATAATTCGTTGTCTCGATCTTTTCTGGAAGTTCGTGCAGCACTTCTGTTTTTACTCGTCTTAAAATGAATGGACGTGTCATTCGTGCAATTTTTTCCGGTTCCATATCGGTGAATGACTTTCGGCTCCGGAATAGACCAGGTGATATAGTATGGAAAATCGACCATAGTTCTTCCAGCCTATTTTCAATTGGGGTTCCACTCAGTGCAAATCGTTTACCTGCTTGAATCAGTCCGACTGCTTTGGCGGTCTGAGTTGCATGGTTTTTGATTGCCTGCGCTTCATCCAATATCAGACTATCGAATACTTGCCCGCTGTACACATGATGATCAATCCGCAATAAAGGATAGGACGTAATGATAATATCATGCTCTTCCAGCTGAGAAAGCTGATCCTGACGTTCCGCTGCCGAGCCGGAAATAACAAGTGTACGCATGTTTGGAGCGAATTTTTCGAATTCCTTCTGCCAGTTGTAAAGCAGGGAAGAAGGCACGACAATCAACGCTGGGCGTGATGCTGGATTGGCTTCTCGTTCGGACGTGAGATAAGAAATCGTCTGCAATGTTTTCCCGAGACCCATATCATCGGCTAGAATACCGCCTAGTCCGTAATAAGCGAGTGTCTTCATCCACTTGAAGCCGGTCAGCTGATAATCGCGCAACGTTGCCCGCAGTCCGGATGGCAAGTCAAAATCAATCTGTTCTGGGTGGCGAAGCCGCTCAATCAGTGTGCGGAATGCAGCTTCCATTTCAGCTCCGCGCAGAGACTCCTCTACCTGCATGCTTTGGGCAATAGGTACGAAAATTTGCTGATTATTCAGCTGGTTCTTTTTAATTTGCATCTGTTCCAGAAAGTCTTGGAAGTCCTCCATGGATTCCTGCTCCAAATCGAGCAAAGCACCATCAGGGATACGGTAATATCTTTTCTTCTCTACCATCGCCTGCAGCACATTACTAATATGCGCCTCTGATAAACCAGAAACGTCAAAGCTGATCTCGAGCATTCCCTTTTCCTGCTGCAGTCTGACGGAAGAGGATACCTCATGCTGATCATCTGCCTGCATGGCTTGCACTCGATTGGAAATATATACTTCAGCAGTTTCCTGTAAAGCTGGCAGATGCTCATGAAGGAACAGATACATATACTCTACATTAAGCAAATGGAAGCGGCCTTTTGAAAAGCGGAATCCAGCAGCATGCAATTGCTGAAGAACTCTATCTTCTTTGGCTGGTTGGCGCTTGATAACTGGCATGTCTGTCTGTTGCTGTCCTGGCTGGATGACATGATCCCCATAATGGAAAGATACGCTGGCATGCAGTACATCGTCCGTTTCATCCAGGAAGACTTTTGCGACAAGAGGAGCCATTTCAATTTTGCTGCGAACTGTTTCAGCGACATGTACATGGCCGATTTGTTCCAGCTTGCCAACAACCTGAGACACAAAACGGTCGACGTTCTTATCTGATACGGTCTGCGGTGTATCATGCCGATAGGGAAGAATGGTGAACAGTTCTTTTACCAATTCCCGCTGATCGGGAGGTACAGGATACAGCGTGTCATCCTTCACTAAGTAATGATAGTTTTTGATATATTCGTAAGCCGCGATATCCTGCACTCCTAGCTGCAGCATTTCGTCTTCATCGGTAGACAAATAAAAGTCCAGCCGTGCTGGCTGACTGCTTACTTCGAATGTGTCCATCGGGTCAGTATGCAGTAAGTGGAGCGAGGCTCCTGCATCTGCAAGCTGCGGCAGCAAATTCTTGGCTAAGGAAGGCGTTAGCTTGATCGCACGTTTCTCCGACTGGAGGGAAGAAGCTGTGAAATCATGGATCATACTGTTTTCACAAGCTTCCAGCAACCGCTCCAGGATAGCTTTGTCCTCGGGTGTAACAATATGTACACGAGGATCGAATGCGAAATTCGGTGTCAGCTGATAGCGGGTTTGATGCAGTACACTTCGAAGAAAGTCCTCAGCCAGGCGCACGATGTAGGTGCGGGCAGTACCAGCCTTCAGTTCGACCTCAAATACTGTATTGCCGTTCGTTTGCATAAAGCGCTGTTCGACCTTGTACTCCAGCCTTAATGTTTCCGGAGGCTTGGATGTCAGGCGTTCGGAAGGAGATACGAAAGCTTGCACAAGACGATCAGTAAAATCGGTTTGACGAGCTGCTGTCGGTGCAGCTGTTTCTTCCGTAACTGTGTACCCGTTACTGTCGAAACGGTTCCGGCTGACTGCGATCAGGACGGCAGCGATATGCTTGCACGTATAATGGGTGTGATAGGCAGGGCAGCTGCAGACACCATCGAGATCGTCATCTTCAAAGAAGAAAATCCGTACAGGATAGTTTTCTGTGCCACGAACAACAGCCTTCCATTGATTGATGGATGGCGTGAAGCTTAGCCCTTGTACGCGCCCTTTATTGACATAGTCCAATCCTCTTCGGTAGAATCGATCACCTGTCACTTTGATGATATCTTGTTTGTCGAGAAAATAAGATTGCATGAAAGCCCAGTCTCCAGTCTAAAAAAATCATTATCCTATCATTATAACAGATATAGCTATAGCCTTCCCTAACAGGGCAAAATAAAAAACGGCAGCACATGGCTGCCATTTCAATTTATTTCTTTTTGACTTGGAATATCTGCGTTTCTCCAGCGATAGCTTGATCCGGATAGAGTGCTTCCAATGTATATTGGCTTGCTTCATAATTGGTGATAATTACTGGAGTGATGCTGCTTTTCGCATTTGCTTCGATGAATGCTTTTTCGAAGGTGACGAGTTTATCACCAGCAGAGACTTTATCGCCTGCTTTTACAAAAGTCTCGAAGCCTTCTCCCTTCAGATTGACAGTATCCAAACCGATATGGAGAAGCAGTTCCAATCCCATTTGCGTTTTCAAGCCGATGGCATGCTTTGTTTCGAACACCTGGACAACTTCTGCATCAATAGGGCTGACGATTGTCTCATCTGATGGTTCGATAGCGATACCATCACCCATCATCTTCTCGGCAAACACTGGATCAGGCACTTCCTCCAGCGGGACTACTCTTCCATTGACAGGGCTTACAAAACTTTCTTCCGTAATATTTTTACCGAATAGTTTCTTTAGCATATTATGTCTCTCCTCGGAATAGATCGTTTTGATGAAAATCTTATTAGTATCATATTAAAGCGTTTTCTCCCTGCGGGTCAATGAAAAACATCCAGTCAGTTGGATATTGCCTAAAAGCGCTAACATTAGGTATAGTAGAGAAAGACTGATTTTTAGAGCGGAAATGAGGTTTGACGCAGTGTGATATAAGAAATCAATCACAAAGACAATCAGGCTATACGAATGATAATAGAACGGTAGGTAATGAACCGATGCAAATAAAACAAGAAGTACAAAAACGTAAGACTTTCGCTATCATCTCCCACCCGGATGCCGGGAAGACGACAATGACTGAGAAATTGCTCGTTTTCGGGAATCTGATTCGTACTGCAGGTACGGTAAAAGGAAAGAAATCAGGCAAATTCGCTACATCTGACTGGATGGAAATCGAAAAGCAGCGCGGAATTTCCGTTACATCGTCTGTAATGAATTTCCCTTATAAAGATTATCAAGTAAATATCCTGGATACACCAGGACACGAAGATTTCAGTGAAGATACGTATCGCACACTGACGGCTGTCGATAGTGTTGTCATGATCATCGATGCGACAAAAGGGATCGAAGCACAGACATTGAAACTATTCAAAGTGTGTCGTATGCGCGGTATTCCGATCTTTACTTTCATTAACAAGCTTGACCGAGAAGGGCGAGAGCCGCTGGAGCTTTTGGAGGAAATCGAAAGTGTATTGGATATCGAGACATATCCAATGAACTGGCCAGCAGGAATGGGCAAGCGTTTCCTAGGTATTTTCGATAGATACAACAAGCAATTTGTCCGCTTTAACGGAAATGAGGAAGAAACATTCATTCCTTATGACCAGCTGGATGATCCAGCGTATGCTGATTTAACGGGTGATTCTACATTTGAAGATACAAAAGGTGAGCTGGAGCTATTAGAAGAGGCTGGCGATCAATTCTCAATGGATCGCGTCCTTGCTGGTAAGCAGACGCCTGTCTTCTTCGGCAGCGCACTTGCGCCATTCGGAGTACAGACATTCTTTGATACGTTTGTTAATCTTGCACCTGCGCCAGGCAGCCGTCGTACGACAGAAGGTATCGTATCGCCTGAGAAGGAAGAGTTCTCCGGATTCATCTTCAAGATTCAGGCGAACATGAACCCGGCTCACCGTGACCGGATTGCATTCCTGCGGGTCTGCTCAGGTAAATTCGAGCGTGGTATGAGCGTCCAGCTCTCCCGCTCAGCGAAGCCGATCAAACTTTCCCAGTCACAGCAATTCGTCGCATCCTCCCGTGATACGGTCGAAGAAGCGTATGCTGGAGATATTATTGGTATTTATGATCCAAACATTTACCGAATTGGGGACACACTCATCGAAGGGAAAGCAAATTTTGAATTCGATGAACTGCCGCAATTCCCGCCGGAAGTGTTCAAGAAAGTTACCGCCAAGAACGTTATGAAAGCCAAGCAGTTTCAGAAAGGTATCGAGCAGCTTGTTCAAGAAGGAGCAATCCAGCTGTTCCGCGGAAAACGCGACAACAGCTATATCTTAGGTGCAGTCGGAGAGCTTCAGTACGAAGTATTCGAATATCGAATGAAAAACGAGTATAATGTAGAAGTGGTATTGGAATCGATGGGAGAACGCATCCCTCGCTGGCTAAAGGCCGAGCAAGTGGATGAACGCTTATTTGATGAGCGCAGTCTGCTCGCACAGGATCGCGAAGGGGAGTACTTGGCATTGTTCAAGAATGATTTCGCCCTCCGCTGGTTCACGGATAAAAATCCGAAAGTCGATTTGATTGATCTATTTGAGGTCAACCAATACGACCAAGCTTCTAACTAATAATAAAGCCGTCAAATTTTGGCGGCTTTTTGCTATCTATTTGTTTATGTTTCGTATATTAGGTAAACATCTATACTAGCAGGTATGTGGAATTTTAAACGAATGTTTGTTCGTGTTTTTATATATTTTATGCTATGATGACATTAGTATACAGAACGGAGGAATTTGGCATTGAAAGAAAAGGAAACGTTTGAGTTAGTATCCAAATACGAGCCGCAGGGTGACCAGCCGAGAGCGATTGACGCCCTAGTCGACGGCATCCACCAAAACAAGCGTCATCAGACACTTCTCGGCGCGACTGGTACCGGTAAGACGTTCACCATTTCGAACATGGTGAAGGAAATAAACAAACCGACACTTGTCATTGCACACAATAAAACATTGGCTGGTCAGCTGTACAGTGAGTTTAAGGAATTTTTCCCGAACAATGCAGTGGAATATTTCGTCAGCTATTACGATTATTATCAGCCGGAAGCATACGTACCACAGACAGATACATTCATCGAGAAGGACGCAAGCATCAATGATGAGATTGATAAGCTGCGCCACTCCGCTACATCTGCGCTATTTGAACGCAATGATGTATTGATTGTGGCAAGTGTGTCCTGTATCTATGGCTTGGGTTCCCCGGAGGAATATAAGAGCCAGGTGCTGTCTGTGCGCGTCGGTATGGAGAAGGATCGAGATGCTCTTCTTCGTAACCTAGTTGATATCCAATACGCACGGAATGATATTGATTTCCAGCGCGGAACCTTCCGTGTTCGCGGGGACTCAGTTGAAGTCATTCCGGCATCAAAGGAAGAACATTGCATCCGCTTTGAGTTCTTTGGGGATGAAATCGATCGGATTCGTGAAGTGGACGCCCTGACAGGCGAAATCATCGGGGACCGGGAGCATGTCGCTATTTTCCCTGCTTCCCACTTCGTAACACGCGAAGAGAATCTCAAGAAGGCAATTGTCAATATTGAGAAAGAGCTCGAGGATCAGCTGAAAGTCTTCAAGGAGCAAGGCAAACTGCTGGAAGCACAGCGATTAGAGCAGCGGACGAACTACGACTTGGAAATGATGCGGGAGATGGGTTTTTGTTCAGGTATTGAAAACTACTCAGCTCAGCTTACTTTCCGCGAACGGGGAGCCACACCTTATACGCTGCTGGACTTCTTCCCCGATGATTTCATCGTTGTCGCGGATGAGTCCCATGTTACGCTGCCGCAAATAAGGGGAATGTATAATGGTGACCAAGCACGGAAAAAGGTGCTCGTTGATCATGGCTTCCGTCTGCCATCAGCTATGGATAACCGGCCGCTCACATTCCAGGAATTTGAGAAGAAAACAGAACAGCTTGTCTATGTATCTGCAACACCTGGTCCTTATGAAATCGAGCACACACCGGAAATGATCGAACAGATCATCCGACCGACAGGATTGCTAGATCCGGAAATCGACATTCGACCGATTGAAGGACAGATTGACGATATTATCAGTGAAATTTATAAGCGGACCGAAAAGAATGAGCGTGTACTAATCACGACGCTGACGAAAAAGATGTCCGAGGATTTAACCGATTATTTGAAGGATATCGGTATTAAAGTGGCGTATTTGCATTCAGAAATAAAGACGCTTGAACGAATTGAAGTCATTCGTGATTTGCGCGTTGGAAAGTATGATGTACTCATCGGAATCAACTTGCTGCGAGAGGGCTTGGATATTCCGGAAGTATCCCTTGTAGCCATTCTTGATGCGGATAAGGAAGGCTTCCTGCGATCCGAGCGTTCATTAATTCAGACAATGGGTCGGGCAGCTCGTAACGAAAACGGGCATGTCATTATGTATGCCGATAAAATTACCGATAGCATGCAAAAAGCGATGGATGAGACGGCGCGACGCCGTGAGATCCAAATCGCTTACAATAAAGAGCATGGCATTACGCCGCGGACCATCCAGAAAGAAGTGCGGGATGTCATCAAGGCAACGATTAGTTCCGAAGAGTCTGGAACGAATAAGAAAGATACACCGGACTTGACGAAGCTTACGAAGAAAGAAAAAGAAAAAGTCATAGCCGAGATGGAAAAAGAAATGAAACAGGCTGCACGCGATCTCAATTTCGAGCGCGCTGCCGAGCTTCGTGATCTTGTATTGGAACTAAAAGTGGAAGGGTGAAGAAAGTGGCGAAGAAAAATATTTCAGTCAGAGGCGCCCGCGCCAATAACTTAAAAAATATCGATATTGATATACCAAAGGATAGTCTAGTCGTATTGACTGGACTATCTGGGTCAGGGAAATCCTCGCTCGCTTTTGATACCATCTACGCAGAAGGGCAAAGGCGTTATGTGGAATCCCTATCTGCATATGCCCGCCAGTTCCTTGGTCAGATGGATAAGCCAGATGTGGATTCGATCGAAGGATTGTCGCCAGCTATTAGTATTGACCAGAAAACGACAAGCAAGAACCCGCGTTCCACTGTTGGAACAGTTACGGAAATCTATGATTATCTGCGTCTTCTGTACGCAAGAGTCGGACGTCCGACTTGCCCGCGACATGGTATTGAAATCAGCTCTCAAACAGTAGAACAAATGGCCGATCGTATTCTGGAATTCCCAGAACGTTCCCGATTGCAGGTACTTGCACCTGTAATTTCCGGTAAGAAAGGCGAGCATGTGAAGGTGCTCGAAAAGCTTAAAGCGGAAGGTTATATCCGTCTTCGTGTTGATGGCGAAATGATGGAAATTCATGATGATATCAAACTGGAGAAAACAAAGAAACACTCTATTGAAGTTGTTGTCGATCGTATCGTTATTAAGGAAGGTATTACCGGCCGCTTAACGGATTCCCTAGAAACTGCTCTTAAGCTTGGAGACGGCCGTGCCATCGTGGATGTGATGGATGTTGAGGAGCTGCTTTTCAGTGAGCATCATGCTTGTCCGATTTGCGGATTCTCTATTGGAGAGCTGGAGCCGCGCATGTTTTCTTTCAACAATCCATTTGGCGCGTGCACGTCTTGCGACGGACTTGGTACAAAATTAGAAGTCGATCCCGATCTAGTTATCCCGAATAAGGATTTGACACTGCGTGATGGCGCAATTGCAGCGTGGGAACCGACTAGCTCCCAATATTATCCGAAGCTATTAGAAGCTGCCTGCAGTCACTTTGGTATCGATATGGATGTACCGGTAAACGAACTGCCGGAGGGACAGCTTGATATCCTGATGAACGGAAAGAAAAAGGATAAGATTCATTTTCGCTATGAAAATGACTTTGGTCGCGTCAGAGAAAGCAATATAGAGTTCGAAGGTGTTTTGACTAATATTGCTCGGCGGTACCGGGAAACAACATCCGATTTTATCCGGGAACAGATGGAAAAGTATATGAACAACCGACCGTGTCCGAAATGTAAAGGTCATCGCCTGCGTGAGGAATCGCTCGCAGTTCTTATCAACGGTCATCACATCAGCAATGTAACCGCAAAATCAGTAATTGAAGTGAAACACTTCATGGAAGACCTTGAACTGAGCGAGAAGGAAAGACAAATCGCCTTTATGATCACCAAGGAGATAATAGACAGGATTACGTTCCTGAATAACGTCGGCTTGGATTATTTGACTCTTTCCCGTGCAGCTGGCACATTGTCGGGCGGAGAAGCGCAGCGGATTCGTCTTGCTACACAGATTGGATCAGCTTTGACTGGTGTATTGTATGTGCTGGATGAACCGTCCATTGGGCTGCATCAGCGTGATAATGACAGGCTGATCGAAACGATGAAGCGGATGCGCGATCTTGGCAATACACTTCTCGTGGTTGAGCACGATGAAGATACGATGATGGAAGCAGATTGGCTTATTGATGTCGGACCTGGTGCTGGTGAGCATGGGGGACAAATCACGAGTCAGGGAACACCTGCAAAAGTGATGAAAGATAAGAAATCCCTTACTGGGCAGTATTTGTCCGGTAAGAAATTCATCCCGCTGCCGTTTGAACGCCGCAGTCCGGATATGCAGCGTTCCATTGAAATCATCGGAGCGGAAGAAAATAACTTGAAAAAAGCATCTGCGCAAATTCCGCTCGGTCTTTTCACCGCGGTTACAGGTGTGTCCGGATCTGGGAAAAGTACATTCGTAAATGAGATTCTGCACAAAACCCTAGCGCAGAAGCTGAACCGGAGCAAGGCGAAGCCTGGTAAACATAAAGAAATCAAAGGTTTGGAGCATTTGGACAAAGTTATCGATATTGACCAGTCTCCAATCGGACGGACTCCTCGTTCCAATCCGGCTACGTATACTGGTGCTTTCGATGATGTTCGTGATGTGTATGCGAGCACAAATGCCGCAAAGGTTCGCGGTTATAAAAAAGGCCGTTTCAGCTTTAACGTCAAGGGCGGGCGCTGTGAAGCTTGCCGCGGAGACGGCATCATCAAGATCGAGATGCATTTCCTTCCGGATGTGTATGTACCATGTGAGGTTTGTCATGGTAAACGATATAACCGCGAAACACTTGAGATTAAATATAAAGGTAAAAGTATTGCAGATGTGCTAGATATGACGATTGAAGAGGGCTTGGAGTTCTTTGCCAACATCCCGAAAATCAAGCGTAAACTGCAGACGATTTCCGATGTGGGTCTTGGCTATGTAAAACTTGGACAGCCTGCAACGACATTATCCGGCGGTGAAGCGCAGCGTGTGAAGCTTGCCAGTGAACTGCATAAACGCAGTAATGGAAAGACATTCTATATTCTGGATGAACCGACAACGGGCTTGCATGTGGATGATATTTCACGATTGCTGAAAGTACTTGAGCGCATTGTGGAAAATGGGGATACGGTTCTAGTTATTGAACATAACCTCGATGTCATCAAAACAGCTGATTACCTTATCGATCTAGGTCCCGAAGGCGGAGATCGAGGCGGAGAGATTGTAGCAACCGGCACACCAGAGGAAGTAGCGGAAGTGCCTGCTTCTTACACTGGTAAGTACTTGAAGCCAATCCTTGAGCGTGATCGCGAACGTACGACCAGCCAAATAGAATATGCAACGCATGTTGCAGAAAGCTAAAAAGATACAGCGAGGCTTTTGCCCGCTGTATCTTTTTACATATGTTAATCCCTTAAAAACATCAAAATGAGCAATGCAGCGGAATTTGTAGTAAAATATTTGTTTAGATATAGCTTTGGAAGGAGCGACTTACGGTGAAGCCGATTGATTTGATTGAAGTGCAAGAACAAATAGATGCATTTGCTGGAAAAAAAGTGTTTATACATCTGGAAACGACAAATGGTGCATATGCTAATCATGTAAATGAAAAAGCGTACAATGTTGGTGCTTTTATCCGGAATGCACAGGTGACTTACGAGCATGGCAAGATAAAAGGTGCTGGAGCAGCCTATCGCGTTGGTTTGAAAACAGAAAACGGCTGGGTTTACGCAGAAGGACTGAATGCATGGGAATTGGATGATAAGAATCGTCTGCTCATGGCTGGTCATGATCGGGAAGGCCGATTGATGGTTTCATTGGAAATAAGCGAGACAGCGTTCTAAGGAGGAGCAATAATCATGGAAAAACACGTAGTAGTTATCTTCCCGCATCCGGACGACGAAGCTTTCGGAGCTGCTGGTACAATTGCTAAGTTCAGACAGGAAGGTGTGCCGGTAACATACTTGTGCGGTACATTGGGAGAAATGGGACGCAATATGGGTAATCCTACTTTTGCGACTCGTGAGTCATTACCTGAAATTCGTAAGAAGGAATTGCAGGATGCTTGTAAAGTGATGGATGTAGAATTGAAAATGCTTGGTTACCGAGATAAAGTATTGGAATTCGAGGATCTATCTAAAGTTAGTGATCATTTGAAAGAGTTGCTTGAGACAATCAACCCAACACTCGTAATCACACACTATCCGGAATATGCAGTTCATCCTGATCACAATGCACTTGGTGCAGCTGCGATTGATGCTGTGTCACGGATGGAGGAAAGTACTCGTCCGACAGTTTGGGCGCAGGCGTTTATGCGCGGATACCAAGAGATCTTAGGAAAACCTGATGTTGTACAGGACATCCGTCCTTTTGTAAAAACGAAAGTGAAGACGATTCTATGTCATAAATCTCAAGCGCAAGGCGTGCTTGGAAATGTCACTGGAGAAGAACTTACAGAAGAGAACATGGAAGCTATCGCATTGGAACATTTCAAAGAGGAAACATTCTATACTTGGAACTTCGAAAACATATAATCCGTATATGTGTAAAGGAGGCTATGTATGAGAACAGAGAGAAAGAAGATTCTGAAACAGCTGGAAGAAGGAATGCTCACTGCCGAAGAAGCAGAGCTGCAGCTTGCTGCTCTCGATGAGCGGGCCTTTGGTGCTGTGCAGGAGCAGGATACCAACGAAGAGAAGAAACTGGTAGTCCAGGAGCTTATAACAGCTGGCGAGGATCCTAAAAAGCAGCGTACCGGCGGTAAGGCAGCCAAGAAAAAAAATGTCGGTCCAAAAGTGCTGCAATATGTCCAACAGGCTTTCAGTAAGATTAAGAATGCTGATCTGGATTTGAACTTCGGCGATCACTATACAGTGGACCACATTTTTCAGGCTGATGAGACATTCGCGAAATTAGAGCTGAAAATCTATAACGGCTCCATTACGGTCAAGAGCTGGAATGAGCCTTTGGCAAGGCTCGAGACGAAAGCAAAGGTCTATCAGGAAGAAGATGAGACAGCAGCTAGGAAACGATTCACTGATAAGGCTTATTTCGCCATTGCAGATGGCAAACTGCAGTTTTCGTTACAGGATAAACGGATTAAACCTGAAATCACGTTGTACGTTCCAGAAGCTGTATATGAGGAATGCATCTTAAAAACTTTCAACGGCACGATTCGTACGGATTCTGTGAGCAGCACGAATATATATTGTAAAACGACGAATGGCAGCATTGATCTGCAGGGAGGCGGCGGTTCTATCGTCAGTGCTGAAACCTCCAATGGCAGTATCAAGCTGAAACATGTGGCTGCGAAGGATCTTTTGTGTGAGTCCGTTAATGGTTCGCTCCGGCTGGAAGGAAACTTCCGTAAGCTTGATGCGCAAACTTTCAATGGCAGCATCCATTGCGAGTGGCATAACGAAGATCCGGATAGCGCCTTCTTCAAAGCTACTAATGGAAGTATCCGTTTGAAGTCCTTAGCGGCAATCCCGCTGAATGGGCGAATCACGACGAATATCGGCTCCCTGCATTGTGATTTGGATGAATATATTGTCATTGACGAATCAAAGGAAGTCGTTAAAAAAGCTCTCAAATTCGAGACGTATCCAGCTGCAACAGAGAAGCTCCACTTGGAAGCGAACACGAAGACTGGTTCTGTTTGGGTGCTTCCGTAACATGGAGATCATTTATGCTTAGATGGATTTTGACACTATTGCTGAACAGCGTATCCTTAATCATTGTTAGCTATATATTTGATTCCTTTTATCTAGAAGGCTTTGGTACTGCCATCCTGGCGAGCTTTATATTGTCGGTTCTTAATCTCCTAGTCCGTCCAGTGTTGATTTTCTTGACGCTGCCACTGACTGCTTTGACATTCGGATTGTTTCTGTTTGTCATCAATGCAGTTACCTTGATGATCACACAAGGTCTGATTGGTGAGAATTTCATAATCGAGGGATTTGGTACAGCAATTATCGCAGCAATCATTCTTGCATTGCTGAACCTCATCCTAAATTGGCTCATCCGTGATCGGATTACGAGCTGAAGATGCTCTGCGGCATGTCGCCGCAGGGCTTTTTTGTGCCTAGGTATCTATCTTTTCTGGAAGTATGCTAGAATAAACAAGAATTGTTAGGATGGAGGGTTCTTATGGCAAAAGTAGTCATTCAAGATTTATTGGATCGTTTCAATCTGGAATTGCTGACAGGGGATGCAGGCGTACAGCGTGAGATTTTCATGAGTGATATTTCCCGTCCTGGTATAGAGTTGACTGGTTATTTTAAATATTATCCGCAAGATCGGCTGCAGCTGTTCGGGAAGACGGAGCTTTCCTTTCTCGAAGAGCTCACGAGCGAGCAGAAGCGAGAGCGTTTCGAGAAAATATGCTCTGATGTTACGCCGGGTCTGATCATTACACGTGGTCAGGAAGTGCCGCCGGAGATGAAGGAAGCGGCAGAGGCTGCTGGTGTTCCGATATTACGTTCACCGCATAAGACGACGCGAGTTATCAGTCGGATTACGAATTTCTTAGAAGCAAAATTTGCTCCGTTTACCGCAGTACATGGTGTGTTGGTGGATATTTACGGTATCGGTATTCTGATTACGGGTCAAAGTGGTGTTGGTAAGAGTGAAACAGCATTAGAGCTCGTGAAGCGCGGACACCGTCTTGTTGCGGATGACAGTGTTGAAATCCGACAAGAGGATTATGATACTCTAATTGGAAATTCTCCTTCTTTAATCGAACATTTATTAGAGATACGCGGCTTAGGTATCATCAATGTGATGACGCTGTTTGGCGCAGGTGCCGTACGCAGCCACAAGAAAATTTCCATCGTCATCAACTTGGAGACATGGGATCAATCGAAACAATATGATCGAGTTGGTCTTGATGAAGACACGATGAAAATCATGGATGTAAACGTACCGAAGATGACAGTACCAGTCCGTCCAGGGCGTAACTTGGCAGTCATCATCGAAGTAGCTGCGATGAATTTCCGTCTGAAACGCATGGGCGTGAATGCAGCAGAAGAATTTTCACAGCGTCTTACCAAGATGATTGAGACAGGAAAAGATGATGAGGGAGACATGATGGATGGAAATGTGTGAAGTACAACCGCTTAACCGGGTATTTCTGCAGCTCGGTTCGGTGTCGATCTATTGGTATGGTGTCATTATCGCAGTCGGTGCAGCGCTCGGACTATGGCTGGCTATCCGCGAATCAAAAAAGCGCGGATTACATAAAGATACTTTCGTCGATTTCCTTGTGTTTGCTATTCCAGCTGCCATCATTTCTGCACGTATTTATTACGTCGCGTTTGAATGGGAAAGCTATGCGGATGGGCCGTTTTGGAAAGTGTTTGCGATATGGGAAGGCGGCATCGCCATCCATGGTGCCCTAATCGGTTCCATCATCACGGCAATTATTTTCTGCCGAGTAAAGAAAATTCCTTTCTGGAAGCTGGCGGATATTACGGCTCCGAGTTTAATACTTGGACAAGCGATCGGACGCTGGGGCAACTTTATGAACCAGGAAGCTCATGGCGGACCAGTTTCAGCAGAAGCGTATCAGAACTACATTCAGTATCTTCCGGATTTCATCAATAACCAGATGTGTATTGATGGCGTTCTGTATCACCCAACATTCCTTTACGAATCGTTGTGGAATATTCTTGGGTTCGTTATTTTGCTCGTTCTTCGCAGAGTGAATCTAAAACGCGGGGAAATGTTCTTGTTCTACCTCGCTTGGTATAGTCTTGGACGTTACTTTATCGAGGGCATGCGGACAGATAGTCTAGTAGCTGAGGGATTGCGTGCAGCGCAAATCGTCTCAATCGTGGCCATCGTCATTGCGATAATTATAGTTATTATCCGCCGTCGTCCTGGTGCGAATACACCTCGTTATAAAGATTAGAAATAGAGAGGCGAGTGCAAAATGGCAATTACGACATTGTTGTTTGACCTTGATGGAACGCTGATAGATTCAAATAGTCTAATTCTGGCTTCGTACACTGCTACACTAGAGCAGTACATGGGGCGGACGTATGAGCGGGAAGAACTGCTTCCGTTCGTTGGTCCTCCTCTGAAGGATGTGTTCGAAAATATTGATCCTGTTAGAGCGGAAGAAATGATTGCAGCATATCGGGAACATAACTTGAAGCATCATGATGCTTACGTTGAAGCGTATCCTTATGTGGCTGAAACACTACAGAAGCTCAAGCAGGCAGGCTTTAAGCTGGGTATCGTAACTACGAAGATGCGCGACACAGCTGAGCGGGGTCTTCGGGTATGCGGGCTTGGCGGATTGTTTGATGTAGTAATCGGGTATGATGATATCAAGCAGCCAAAGCCTCACCCGGAACCAGTTCTAAAAGGTCTCGATGCACTCGGAAGCTTGCCAGAAGAGGCTATTATGATCGGAGATAATTACCATGACATCGAGTCTGGCAAGAATGCCGGCACGAAATCTGCGGGTGTGGCTTGGTCGATCAAGGGCAAGCAGTCCTTGCTGGCTTATGGACCGGATTATATGCTGGAGGATATCCGTGACCTACTCGATATCGTAAAGGAAGAAGCACATGCGGAAAACGGAAAGCCATCCCGTTAAAGGATCGAACTCGCTTTGGCAGCTTTATAAAACAGTTTCCTTTTGGAAAGTAGTAAAGAACTTCATCGTTATCCAAATTGGCCGCTATACGCCCTTCCTTGCTATGAAAAATAGTTTGTATAAGACATTTCTAGGGATGAAAATTGGCAAAGAAACAGCGCTAGCTCTCATGGTAGTGCCTGATTTTCTCTTTCCGGAACGGATCACGATTGGTAGGAATACAATTATCGGCTATAATACGACGATCTTGGCTCACGAGTATTTAACGACAGAATATCGGCTAGGTGACGTCATCATCGGGGATAATGTGATGGTAGGAGCCAATACGACGATTCTGCCAGGTGTCACAATAGGAGATGGAGCGGTCGTCTCCGCTGCCACACTTGTTCATCGGGATGTGCCTCCTGGTGCGATGGTCGGCGGAAATCCGATGCAAGTGATTTATACAGCAGAACAACGAAAGAACAAGCAGACAACCTAGTGTGTCTGCTTGTTTTATAAGGAGGAATAGAATGGATTTAGGACAGCGCATTTTGCCTGCAGCCCGTAATGAAAGGGATTTTGATGAATTGCTTCAGCGGGAAGATATGCAGATGATGGTCCTGCTCGAAACTAGAATTGCACAGCTCCCTTCCCAAATCAAATATGCGAAAAAGGCGGGTAAGAAGGTATTTTTGCATGTAGATTTAATACAAGGATTGAAAACGGATGATGCAGGTATGGACTTTGTCTGCCAGCGTCTGAAACCGGATGGCGTCATATCGACAAGAACGAATGTAATTCATGCAGCTAAAAAATATAAGATAACTGCCGTCCAGCGATTATTCTTAATTGACGGCCATGCATTGGATCACAATCTTTCTTTGATCAAGAAGACTCAGCCGGATTATATCGAAGTTTTACCGGGGTTAATTCCTCATATGATAAAAGAAGTATCCGAGCAAGTGGGCATTCCAGTCATAGCTGGAGGCCTCATCCGCACACGTGAAGACGTGGATTCCGCATTGGAAGCAGGTGCGACAGCGGTTTCAACTTCTAAAAAAAGTTTGTGGTAAGTTGTTGACACCGCTTTCAAATAGGTGTAAAGTCTACCTATAAGTTAATATTAATGATCGGAGATACGGAGAATCCATTACCTTTTTAGTACACGCCAAGGGGCATACTATGTTATATTAGGTGATGGATTTTTCTTATCCAAAAGACAGCGCTTCCTTGTAATATTTTTAGGGTGATTGTAGCTATTTTCTATGATGCTTATGGGGTAGGGTTGATTTGGACGCTTAATGAAAGCGCTCTCCGAAAAAAATTATCAATAAAGGGGACAATCACAATGAGCATCTTTGCAGCTGAAACTATCGGCACAATGGTACTAATACTCTTCGGGGGAGGAGTAGTAGCAGTAAGTAACTTGAGCAAGTCCAAAGGAGAAGGCTCAGGCTGGATCGTAATTACAATTGCATGGGGTCTTGCAGTAGCAATGGGTGCCTATGCAGTAGGCGGTTTTTCAGGAGCGCATTTAAACCCAGCAGTAACACTTGGTTTAGCGATTAACGGAGCTATTGAATGGAATGTTGTACCGACATACCTTGCTGGTGAGATGGTTGGAGCATTCTTAGGTGCAGTACTCGTATTCTTAGTATATTTACCGCATTGGGCGAAAACGTCAGACCCGATGGCAAAGCTTTCAGTTTTTGCTACAGATCCTGCAATTGATAGTCCTATTTCAAACATGCTGACAGAAATCATTGGCACTTTCATCCTAATGCTTGGTATTCTATTCATTGGAGGCAACTCTTTAGCAGAAGGATTTAATCCATTATTGACAGGTTTACTTATCGTGGTTATTGGTATGGCACTTGGTGGTCCTACTGGATATGCCATCAACCCTGCACGTGACTTAGGTCCGCGTATCGCGCATGCATTGCTGCCGATTCCTGGTAAAGGCTCATCCAACTGGAAATACGCGTGGGTTCCAGTTGTAGGTCCATTGCTTGGTGGTGCATACGGTGCATATTTCTATATCGGATTTTTCAAAGGAGACTTGCAAGTTGGTTTCTGGATTTTATCTGCTGTACTATTAGTAATCATTATCGCTGCAGTTCGAGGGGAACTTGTTAAGGCAAATGCAGAAGCAGCTGCAAATAATGGTGTAAAAACAAGGGGGATTAAATAATGGAAAAATTTATCATGGCACTTGACCAAGGTACAACAAGCTCACGCGCAATTTTGTTCAACCACAATGGCGACATTGTGGAAACAGCACAAATGGAGTTCGAGCAGTTCTTCCCGCAATCCGGCTGGGTAGAGCATGATGCGAACGAAATTTGGACATCAATTTCTGCATGTATGGCAGAAGTACTTCGCAAAGCGGATATCGACGCGAAACAGGTTGCGGGTATCGGTATTACAAACCAGCGTGAAACAACAGTCGTATGGGATAAGAACACGGGCCGTCCTATTCATAAAGCGATTGTTTGGCAATCCCGTCAAACATCTGACATCGTAAATGATTTGATCGAAAAAGGTCACAACGATTTATTCCGTGAGAAAACAGGTCTATTATTGGATGCTTATTTCTCCGGTACGAAAGTGAAATGGATCCTGGATAATGTAGAAGGTGCACGTGAAAAAGCAGAGAATGGTGACTTGCTGTTCGGTACAATCGATACATGGCTTGTTTACAAGCTTTCCGGTGGTAAAACGCATGTTACTGACTATTCCAATGCTGCCCGTACATTGATGTACAACATCCACGAACTTAAATGGGATGATGAATTATTAGATATCCTTGAAGTACCTAAATCAATGCTTCCTGAAGTAAAACCTTCTTCAGAAGTGTATGCCAACACAATCGATTACCACTTCTTCGGTGAAGAGGTACCAATCGCAGGTATCGCTGGTGACCAGCACGCTGCCTTATTCGGTCAAGCTTGCTATGAGCCGGGTATGGTGAAAAACACTTATGGCACAGGTTGCTTCGTCCTTATGCACACAGGTGAGGAAGCTGTAAAATCCGATCATGGTTTGTTGACTACAATCGCATGGGGACTTGATGGAAAAGTTGAATACGCACTGGAAGGAAGTATTTTCGTAGCAGGTTCAGCAGTTCAATGGCTGCGTGATGGTTTGAAGATTATCGAATCTTCTCCTGAAAGTGAGCGTCTAGCTACTAGTGTTTCCGACAATGGCGGTGTATATGTAGTTCCTGCTTTTGTTGGTCTTGGCACACCTTATTGGGATAGTGATGCACGCGGTGCAATGTTCGGTATTACACGCGGAACAACAAGTGCACACATCACACGTGCAACATTGGAATCTCTTGCATTCCAATCCAAGGATGTTGTTGACGCAATGATCGAGGATTCCGGTATCGATGTGAAGCAGCTTCGTGTTGATGGCGGTGTCGTGAAAAACGATTTCCTTATGCAGTTCCAAAGCGATATGCTTGATGTAGATGTAGAACGTCCAGTCATTCAGGAAACAACAGCCTTAGGTGCTGCCTACTTGGCTGGTTTGGCTGTCGGCTACTGGGAAAGCCGCGATGAGATCGCCAACAAATGGCAGATCGATCGCACGTTCAAACCGAATCGCTCCAAAGAAGAAAAAGATCAGCTCTACGCAGGCTGGAAAAAAGCTGTGGAAGCGACACGTACTTTCAAGTAATATAACTTTTCAAATCCGGCCCGGCATGTTATACTGAATTCACAAGTTAATGATTCGGCCTGAGACTTTGGAGAGACCGTGAATATCTATACATTGTATGGATTATTTGCGGTCTCTTTTTGCTTTCTATACATGACTTCTACACTATTGGGGTATAGAAATACAGGGAGCGCTGAATCTAAAAAGGAGTGTTCATGCATGACTGTTTTCTCTAGTAAAAAACGTAATGAAATTTATGCAAATTTAACCGATAAACCTCTAGATCTTCTTGTAATCGGTGGTGGGATCACTGGTTCCGGTATCTCTCTTGATGCAAGAATGCGCGGGATGAACGTAGGTCTTGTTGAAATGCAGGACTTCGCAGCGGGAACTTCTTCCCGTTCAACAAAATTGGTTCATGGTGGTTTGCGCTACTTGAAGCAATTTGAAGTGAAAATGGTTGCAGAAGTTGGTAAAGAACGTGAAATCGTTTATGAAAATGGCCCTCACGTAACAACACCAGAATGGATGTTGCTTCCGTTCCACAAGGGCGGGACAATGGGTCCATTCATGACAAACATTGGTTTGCGTGTGTATGACTATCTTGCAGGCGTTAAAAAAGCAGAACGTCGTACAATGCTGAAACGTGACGAAGTATTGGAAAGAGAACCACTAGTGAAATCAGAAAACCTTCTTGGTGGCGGTCGTTATGTTGAATACAAAACAGATGATGCGCGTTTGACACTTGAAGTTCTGAAAAAAGCTGTGGAAAAAGGCGTTCATGCGATTAACTACACGAAAGTAACTGAGTTCATTTATGATGCTGGTGGTAAAGTGACTGGTGTTGTAGCAGAAAATCTTACAACTGGTGAAAAGCATCGTATCTTCGCGAAGAAAATTGTAAATGCCGGCGGCCCTTGGGTTGATACACTACGTGAAAAAGATGGTTCTAAAAAAGGTAAAACCTTGCATCTTACAAAAGGTGTTCACTTGGTATTCGATGGAGAGCGTTTCCCATTGCGCCAGGCAGTATACTTCGATACTCCAGATGGTCGGATGGTATTCGCAATACCACGTGAAGGTAAAACATATGTTGGTACAACAGATACAACATACAAAGGTGATATCAAACACCCTGTGATGACTGTTGAGGATCGTGACTATATCATCGATTCCGTTAACTACATGTTCCCGACAGTGGAAATCACAAAAGACGATGTAGAATCAAGCTGGGCAGGTCTTCGTCCGCTTATCCAGGAAGAAAACAAAAAACCTGGTGAGATCTCTCGTAAGGATGAAATCTTCGTTTCTGACAGCGGTTTGATCTCCATGGCTGGCGGTAAGCTGACTGGTTACCGTAAAATGGCAATCGAAGCAGTTAACCTTGTTGCTGATCAGTTCAAGAAAGAAGAAGGCATTCTTTATTCCCAAGCGGATACGAAGCACCTTCCAATCTCCGGCGGGGAAGTTGGCGGATCCAAAGGCTTCGAACGTTTCAAAGAGCGCAAAGTGGATGAAGGAAAAGCTATCGGTCTTTCTGCTGAAGATGCACTTAAGATGGTAAGCCGTTACGGAGCGAATGTGGATAAAGTCTTCGAACGCTTCGAAACACTGAAAGATGAAGCGAAAGCTGCTAACATCGATCCGCTTGTATTCGCGCAGCTGCGCTATGCAATAGAAGAAGAGCTAGCATTCAAACCAGTCGACTTCTTCGTTCGACGTACAGGTGCGTTGCTATTCAACATCAACTTTGTTCATACAAACAAAGATGCGGTTATCGATTACATGGCTGAAACGTTAGGTTACTCTGCAGAGCAAAAATCAGAGTACACTCGCGAGCTAGATGTATTGGCGAAAGAAGCAGTTGTGCCGGTTAAAGAAGACGACCTGCAAACTGTGTAATCTTTCTCATCAAGAATAGACTGTTTCCCTTAGGGGGAGCAGTCTTTTTTTCTTCAAGTGTAGGAGCAGATGTAGAAATATGATATACTTCTTGGGATATCTAAAAGCAGTAGGAGGAAACACATGCAAACGCTGGAACCAGCAGAGCAGCAGGCACGACCGTCAAATATCATCCCCTTCATTCCAGAAGGAGATTTCTATTATAAAAAAGGCGTAGAAGCCTATCGGAACGGTAAGCTGGACAAAGCTATGAAATGGCTTAATAAAGCAATCGAAATGGAACCGACGGAAGTGATCTATCACTGCCAGAAGTCGGTTATTTTTACGGAAATGGGATCGTTCCATAAAGCGATCTATATACTAGATGACATCATTAAAGAGCATGGAGATGATTACGCGGAATGCTTTTATTTGCTTTCCCATAATTATTCTAAGCTTGGATATATGCACGACGCAGAAAAGTACGCTAACTTGTACTTGAAAATGGATCCAGAGGGAGACTTCCGGGAACAGGCTGAGGAACTGTTGACGTACGTGGAAGCTGAGGAAGAGGACGATGAGCTTTGGACAACAGAAGAAGAAGATGAGCTCATCATGTTCCAAGAGTCGGCGTTTTATTATTTAGAGCGAGAAGAATGGCAGTTTGCTTTGCCGATTCTGGAAGAAATGATGAGCATGTTTCCGGAACATATGCTTGCGAAGCATGAGTTTGCCAAAGCACTTTTCTTCTCCGGTAATCAAAAGGAAGCAGTGCGAATGGAAGAAGAGCATTTATTGAGTGAGCAAGTCTCTGTCTACACACATGTGAATCTCGCTATGTTCTACCATGAATTGAATCAATTTGACCAGAGAGACGAACATCTGCGCTTGCTTCGCAATATCTTCCCTATCCATGAAGAGCAGCATTTACGTATCGCATGCACTTTTTCCATGACAGGATATTATGAAGACGCCGTCGAACGCTTCCTTCATCTGGATAAAAGACGTGTGAAAGGACATGCTTCCTATTATAAGTGGTTCAGCTTGGCCGCGAAGAAGGCTGGCAACGGAGCATATGCTGAAAAGTTATGGCAGGAAGGCAGCCGCAGATTCAGCCATCTGACAAAAGAAGATTTTTATTGGCTTTCTTAATGCTATAGGCAGAAAGATGGACGTTGTGCACAGAATCTTATATGCTAACGAGTAGATAAAACGACTGATAAAGAGGAAAGGGGTTAATTTAAATGACTGAAGAAAGAATTTATGACGTGATCATTGCAGGTGCGGGACCAGCTGGTATGACAGCAGCAGTCTACACTTCACGTGCGAATCTTGATACGCTTATGTTGGAAAGAGGTATTCCAGGCGGTCAGATGGCGAATACGGAAGATGTGGAGAACTATCCTGGTTATGATTCCATCCTAGGACCTGATCTTTCCAATAAAATGTTTGAGCATGCGAAGAAATTCGGTGCAGAATATGCTTACGGAGATATCAAGGAAGTGAAGGACGGCAAGGAATATAAAACAGTAGTTATAGGAAACAAAGAATATAAGACACGTTCTCTTATCATCACAACAGGTGCGAAGTGGAAAAAGCTAGGTGTACCAGGCGAAGATGAATTGAGCGGACGCGGTGTTTCTTATTGTGCTGTTTGTGATGGTGCATTCTTCAAAAACCGTGAATTGATCGTAGTTGGCGGAGGAGATTCTGCTGTCGAGGAAGGTGTTTACCTGACTCGATTCGCTGAGAAAGTTACAATCGTACACCGCCGTGACAAATTACGTGCGCAGCCAATTCTGCAGCAGCGTGCTATCGCAAATGAAAAAGTTGATTTTATTTGGGATACGACTGTTGAGGAAATCAATGGTGAAAATAATAAAGTATCCAGCGTAACGCTTCTAAACCAGCGCACTGGAGAAAAATATGAAAAATCTGCTGATGGTGTGTTCATCTATGTCGGAATGGTACCATTAAGCGAACCATTCCAATCTCTTGGCATCACAAATGATCTTGGCTATATTCATACGAATGAACGTATGGAAACAGCTGTACCTGGCGTTTTCGCAGCTGGAGATATTCGTGATAAAGAGCTTCGACAAATCGTGACAGCAACAGGAGACGGCAGTATTGCTGCTCAAGCTGCTCAAGGCTATGTAGAAACTCTTAAAGAAGAGCTGAACACAATCGGTAAGTAATAGGCTCGGCCATTCCTTGTAAATGATTCTTAATGCTGCTGTAACATGGGCGACACAATCATTTGCTATACTGGTTTTAACTAATTGACCCCCTTTTAATAGATAAATTAGTTATTGGCATAGGTGTCTCGGCACCTATGCATTTTTTTTGTTCTTTTAGGGATTAACGGCGATTTTTGGTAAAGACTTAGGAAACATAATACTGTTTGAAGATAAACAGAAATAGTATAATATAGAGTGATGTGTATAACGAACCAACATGTCCACTTACACAGAGAAAGAGGTGGAAGCATGCAACGTGTTGCAAACTGTATTTTGGCAGTTGATGACAAAGTTCTCTTATTGAAGAAACCGAGTAAAGGATGGTACTCAGCGCCTGGTGGGAAAATGGAGCTGGGTGAATCCGTAAAAGAAACAGCCGTCCGGGAGTTTTGGGAAGAAACAGGATTGACTATACATGAACCCGAGCTTCGCGGTACGTTTACTTTTGTTATAAAGAAAGGCGAAAAAGTTGTACATGAATGGATGATGTTCACCTTCTTCGCTGAAGAATATACTGGTGATCTGCTTGAAGAAAGCCAGGAAGGTAAGCTGGAATGGATAGATAAAAAGAAAATCAAGGATTTGCCAATGGCAGAGGGAGATCGCGATATTTTCGCCCATATGTTCAACACAGATGAGCCATTGTTCGGCACATTCGTCTACACGGAGGATCGCCAGCTGCTGCAATCAAAGCTGGATCCGACGACACCAGAATAAACGGGGGATACGTATGGAGAAACAGTTGAATGAAACCAAGCTCGTCATCATTACAGGTATGTCAGGAGCAGGCAAAACGGTTGCCGTTCAAAGCTTCGAGGACTTGGGTTACTATTGTGTGGATAACTTGCCTCCAGCACTATTGCCGACATTCCTAGATTTGATGCGTGATGCTGCCAATGATATTAAAAAGGTAGCCCTTGTCATGGATTTACGAGGCAGGGAATTCTTCGATTCATTATTCGAAGCATTGGACAAGCTGACACAGGAGAATTGGCTGGAACCGCAAGTATTATTCCTCGATTCAAAGGATGAAGTGCTCGTAACCAGATACAAAGAAACACGCAGGACGCATCCGCTTGCTCCGGAAGGACTTCCTCTTGAAGGTATCCAACAGGAACGTGCGTTACTTGATCAAATGCGTGGCAGAGCACAATTCATCGTGGATACATCGACTTTGAAGCCAAAACAGCTCCGCGAGAAAATCATGAAACGTTTCAAGGATACCAATTATGAAGAGTTCACGGTGCAGATGCTGAGTTTTGGTTTTAAATACGGGCTTCCAATTGATGCAGATCTCGTCTTTGATGTCCGTTTCCTTCCGAATCCTTTCTACGTGGAGAATCTCAGACCGCAGACAGGCTTGGATGAACCTGTTTCCTCATATGTATTCAAGTGGTCCGATACGCATACTTTTCTGCAGAAGCTCGAGGATATGCTGACTTTCATGCTGCCTCAGTACAAGAAGGAAGGTAAAAGTCAGCTTATCATAGCCATCGGCTGTACGGGCGGACAGCATCGCTCAGTAGCCATCGCAGAGTATTTGGCTAAACGGTACAGCGATAACTATGCGACGCATGTGACGCACCGTGATGTAGAAAGGAAAAGCCACTGATGACAAGGAAAAAAATAGTTGCAATTGGGGGTGGAACAGGCATGCCTGTTCTGCTGCGAGGACTAAAACAGCTTCCTGTCGATCTTTCTGCAATTGTCACGGTAGCCGACGATGGAGGCAGCTCAGGTAAACTGCGTACCGAGCTAGCGATGCCGGCACCAGGGGATATCCGGAATGTCATTGCTGCATTGGCTGATGCAGAGCCGATGCTGATCGACTTGTTCCAGCATCGATTTAAGGACGGCAATGGATTGTCAGGCCATTCGATGGGAAATCTACTGCTGGCAGCAATGACCTCTATTTCCGGAGATTTTTATAATGGTATCAAAGAAATATCACGCGTACTTAAAGTAAAGGGCAATATTTATCCGATTGCCAATCAGAACGTCGTGCTGCATGCAGAGATGACAGACGGCGAGATTGTAACGGGGGAATCTAATATCCCTCTTGCGAATAAACAGATCAAACGTGTATTTGTCAGTCCGCTGCCGGTCAAGCCATTGCCGGATGCAATCGAAGCAATCAAGCAAGCTGATTTAATCGTTATCAGTCCAGGAAGTCTCTACACGAGTGTTATGCCGAATCTGATTGTTCCAGAGATTGAGAATGCCCTGCGAGATGCACCTGGCAAGGTTGTCTACGTATGTAATGTGATGACACAATACGGCGAAACGACGGGCTATACAGCAGGAGATCATATTCAAGCCATACATGATCATATCGGAGCTGATATTGTCTCGACAATCGTCGTCAATAATAGTTCAATTGAGCAAGATATTCGTGAAAATTATGCAGAAGAGCATGCCGAACCGGTCATTTATGATATTAGCCGTCTAAAGTCTTTAGGACTTAAAGTGATTGAAGCTGATATTATCGACCATGACCAGCTGAAGCTCCGACATGATACACATAAAATTGCTAAGCTGCTTTACGCGATGCTGTAAAAGCGAGGCACGAGAAGGGGGGAGAGCTTCGTGAGCTTTGCATCAGAAATAAAGAAGGAATTGACGACCATTCCAATTGAAATGACGGATGTAAAAAGTGAGCTAGCAGCTTTAATACGGATGAACGGATCTGTCTCTTATTCGAGACAGGAATATATGCTGGATGTTCAGACAGAGAATGCAGCCATAGCAAGACGTATCTATACGTTGCTGAAGGCGATCTATCAGCATCCAATCGAACTGCTCGTCCGTAAAAAGATGAAGCTGAAGAAAAATAATGTCTATATAGTACGATTAAATAAACAAGTGGATGACCTGCTGCGCAATCTAGAAATTCTAGAAGACAAATTCACTTTTGTCCGCACAATCAGTACATCCTTCACGGATACTGCTGAGAAGCGCAGAGCGTATTTACGTGGTGCTTTTCTAGCAGGAGGTTCTGTAAATAATCCGGAAACATCTTCCTATCATTTGGAGATATTCAATACACACAAAGAACATAGTGATGCACTTTGCGAGCTGATGAATACATTCGATTTGCATGCCCGCAGTACGGAGCGTCGTAAGGGCTTTATTACTTACTTGAAAGAAGCAGAGAAGATCACGGAATTTCTCAATATCGTAGGTGCTCACAGCGCTTTGTTTAAATTTGAAGATGTTCGGATTGTACGAGATATGCGTAACTCGGTTAACAGGCTCGTTAACTGTGAAACAGCAAATCTCAACAAGACGATTGGCGCTGCTTTCCGCCAAGTTGAGAATATCAATTTCATCAAAAACACAGTTGGTATCGGGGCATTACCGGATAAACTCCAGGAAATAGCTGAGCTTCGTGTCCAGCATCAAGATGTTTCGCTGAAGGAACTTGGCGAACTGGTTTCCACCGGGAAGATCAGTAAATCCGGTATTAACCACCGTCTTCGTAAAATAGATGAATTCGCTGACAGACTTCGTAATGGGACATCAGTTAAAAAAGCATAAGCAGGTATAAAGCTGATATAGCATGTGGTATACTTAGAAGACACTCAAATGGGTGTTTTCTTTTTCAATGTTTTGGTAGCGCTTACTTGGAAGATGGGAGGAATCACATGTGATCCAAAAAACCTTGCGTGTCACCCTGGATACTGGTTTGCAAGCCAGACCCGCAGCAAGCTTCGTCCAGCAAGCCAATCGTTTCAACGCCTCTGTGTTTGTAGAAAAAGGGAACAAATCGGTAAACGCTAAAAGCATCATGGGTTTGATGAGCCTGGCTATAGCCCAAGAAGAATTGATCACCTTGAAAATCGATGGTTCGGATGAGGTGGAAGCAATGGAGGAGCTTACGGCCTTCATTACCACTCCATCAGCAGCCAGCTGATTTTCCCGCAAAAAAAGTCCTGAATTATTCAGGGCTTTTTTTTGCTAATATGTGGTAACCGACGCTGTCCTAGTGTAGGCTATGTATTGTAAGATTTTTATAAGAAAGAAAGGAGATTACATTTTGAACGCAAAACGTTGGATCGCAATCGGAATTGCAGCTGGATTGCTTGCCGCATCGGTCGGTTTCCAAACCTTGTTCGCTGTGATTAATAGCAACTTCACAGAAGCGTTTGATTCAGCAACTGGAAGCACTTATATGAGTGAAGAAGTTGTTGAAGATGGAGATATGACGAATCGGATAGCGGTACTGAAAGTAGAAGGTACAATTCAGGATACTGGAGAAGAAGCTTCTTTATTGGGAAGCGCTACATATAATCATACAGCCTTTTTAGAGCAATTGGAGCAGGCTGGTATGGATGATACTGTCGGAGGTGTCATCATCGAAGTGAACAGCCCTGGCGGCGGTGTCGTCGAAAGTGCTGAAATTCACGATAAGGTAGTAGAAGTACAAGAAGAATACGGAAAGCCAGTTTATGTGTCGATGGGTAATACAGCAGCTTCTGGCGGCTATTATCTAGCGGCAAGTGCGAATAAGATTGTCGCTCACCCCGCTACACTGACAGGATCAATTGGTGTTATCATGTCTACACTCAATTACGCCGAGCTTGCAGATAAAATCGGTATCAAAGAGGAAGTTATCAAGAGCGCTGAGCATAAGGACATCATGTCTGGAGCGAGAGAAATGACGGATGAAGAGCGGGATATCCTGCAGTCCATCATTGATGATATGTATGCTGACTTCGTCCAAGTCATTGTAGACGGACGCGGTATGCCGGAAGATCAAGTACGTGAACTTGGAGACGGACGTGTGTATTCCGGTAAACAAGCTATGGAAAATGGCCTGGTCGATGATCTAGGGGATCTTGAAGATACGATTAGCATGATGAAAGAAGAGCAAGGTCTCGAAAACGCGGAAGTATTCGAATATACAGGAAGTAGCTTTGGTATGGGCTCCTTCTGGGCAACAGCAGCCGAAGGTCTGTTTGTTTCCGATTCTGATTTGCTCGGCATCAAGCAGCTAATGGGCAAATCGAATTCACCTGAAGCTATGTATCTTTATACGGAATAGGAGGCGTTAGAATATGGATAAAGAGAAACGTGAGCATCCAGAAGAACTGACGTCATCCGATCAGGATTTTTCCCGAACAGAGATACCTGAAGCAACGGAAACTGATGAACATACAGCGTCTGGTAAAGCATCGGATGCCTATAATAATACGTATCAAGAAAACCAGGCTGATGATAAGGAGATTAAGGATCACCGACAAGAAGCAGAGATTCCTTTATCTCCACTAGCAGGTGAACAACGATATGCAGGCTTTTGGATGCGATTTTGGGCATATATCGTTGACCTTATTGTTGTATTCAGTTTGACGGGTCTGATCGTTAAACCATTCACGATGATAGATTCCTTCCGTGAAGCGACGCTTTGGTTGTGGAGTGTCAGCGGTTTACTTGGCGGCGTGATATTCTTTGCTTATTTCCTTTTCATGACCAAATGGCGCGGACAGACATTAGGCAAAATGATATTCGGACTGCGAGTCATTCGGAAGGATGGAGAGCGGCTTTCCTGGTCAGACACTCTTATCCGGGAAGTAGTCGGCCGTTTCATTCATCGTCTGCTATTCCTGTTTTTCCTTTATGCAGTAGTAGCTTTCACACCAAGGAAGCAAGGCTTGCACGATATGTTCGCTGACACACTTGTAATCCATGAATGAAAAAAAGCCATCCAGCTTTAATTGCTGGATGGCTTTTTCTTATGTCTTAAACAGGTTTTTTCTCCATTACTTTGTCGATCAAGCCGTAGTTTACTGCTTGTTCAGCTGTAAGGAAGTTATCACGGTCTGTGTCGCGCTCGATTACTTCAAGCGGCTGTCCACTGCGTTCTGCCATGATTTCGTTTAATTTCTTTCTCATTTCGATGATACGACGAGCATGGATTTCGATATCACTTGCTTGTCCTTGTGTACCACCTAGCGGCTGGTGAATCATGACTTCACTGTTAGGAAGTGCATAACGCATGCCTTTTTCACCGGCAGTCAATAGGAATGCACCCATGGATGCAGCCATACCGATGCAGATAGTAGATACTTTCGGCTGGATGAACTGCATTGTATCATAGATAGCCATACCTGCTGTAATAGATCCGCCTGGTGAGTTGATGTATAGAGAAATGTCTTTTTCTGGATCCTCTGCTGCTAGGAATAACAGCTGGGAAACAATGCTGTTGGCAACATTATCATCGATCGCGCTACCGAGCATGATGATCCGGTCTTTTAGCAAACGGGAGTAGATATCGTAAGCGCGTTCTCCTCTGTTTGTCTGTTCGATAACTGTAGGGATTAGATTCATGGTAGATCCTCCTTTGGATATGAGCTCATTATTCTAAGTAATGACTAACCTTATATTACCTAAAAGGTCAATAAAGGTCAAACAAAATACTTACTTTCTTTCGCCTATTCCATGCTTCCCTAGTTGGGAGGCATATAAACGCTGGAAATAGAGTCTCTCGTTAACTTTGACTTTTAACTGACAAACTCCTGCAATCTGGCTTATTTTTCATTTAAATTACATCATTAGGAAATGGTTTAGAAAATTTACCAAGGTGGAATGTAATCAACTGAAACCAACTAAACCCTAGGAGGTAACAACATGTTCCATCATCAGAAAGTACTTCAATATCCAGCGAAACCAGACAAGCCAGATGCATTATTTGCAAAACAGATGCAGGAAATCCTTGGAGGTCAGTATGGCGAAATCAGTGTTGCCCTTCAGTATCTCTTCCAAGGCTGGAGCGCTCGTGGTGAAGAAAAATATAAAGATTTGATCATGGATACAGCAACTGAGGAAATCGGTCACGTTGAAATGATTGCAACAATGATTGCTCGTCTTCTCGAAGGTGCACCAGTAAATGAACAGGAAGAAGCTGCGCAAAACCCTGTTATCGGCGCCATTTTAGGCGGTATGAACCCACAGCATGCGATTGTTGCCGGCCTAGGACCTCGTCCGACAGATAGCAATGGTATGCCATGGAATGCAGGTTATATCATCGCAAGCGGTAATATGCTCGCAGACATGCGTGCGAATATCAATGCAGAATCTCAAGGTCGTTTACAAGTTGCTCGTCTATATGAAATGACAGAAGACAAAGGTGTTCGCGACATGTTATCCTTCTTGCTTGCACGTGATTCCATGCACCAAAACCAGTGGATTGCTGCAGCTCGTGAATTGGAGGAGAAGAACGGTATTATTGTACCTGGTTCCTTCCCGAAAGAACTAGAAGCAGACAACTTCTCTCACAGCCTGATCAACTTCTCGGAAGGAGAAGAGTCCAAAGAAGGCAGCTGGGCGAACGGTACAGCTCCTGATGGTGGCACGTTCAAATATGAAGAAGCGCCAACAGCGCACGGTGAAAAACAAGAGCTGAATCCAGCGCCAGACTTTATGTATCCAAAATAAGCAGAAGCCCCTTATTAGGGGCTTCTCTTCTATTTAAAAAGAACTTGCTTATAACTGCTAATTAACGTATAATAATCGTTGTCACATTAATTACATATGCGCTCGTAGCTCAGTCGGATAGAGCGGTGGTTTCCGGTACCACGTCTGCCGGGGGTTCGAATCCCTCCGAGCGCGCTAATAAATACAGAAAGCAGCAAGAGTTTGGCTATATGCCGCTCTTGCTGTTTTTTTGTATGCAAACAGGTAATTTATCTCAAACAGAAGCATACAGTAGAAGCATGAAGCGTAATTCTTTGCAGGTATACTAGTATAAATTTGGCTTTAAACAATTCAGAAGATAAAGAGCTGATAAAGATGAATAAGTTCTTCGCTGTCCAGCGCAGGACGTTAGCTAATGAAGTATATAAGCATTTATACAATAACATCATCACCTTACAATACAAGCCGGGACAGATGATTTATGAGAGCGCGATTGCGGAAGAACTAGGATTAAGCAGAACGCCTGTCAGGGAAGCGATTCAAATGCTGGCTTCAGAAGAGTTTCTGCAGATTATTCCCCAAAAAGGTATCAAGGTGAAATATGTTTCGAAAAAAAAGGTACAGGAAGCTTTTCAGGTTAGAAAGAGTCTGGAAGGTGTTGCTTTTCGGGAAGCTGCTGTCAAATGGGATGAAGCTGATGCACAAATGAATAAGTATAAGGCTGATTTAATGCATATTATGGATCAGCAGAGGGCTGCTGCTAAAAGTCAGGATGTCGCTGCTTTTTATCAGCATGATGAGGTATTTCACGATAAAATCCTTGAAATATGCGGTAATCAGACCTTAGCTTCTGTTGTACGTCAAATTAGAGGTCATGTGAATAGAATCCGCTACTTGGAATTCTTTGAGACGAGGGAAATGAAGCGTGTTATACATGATCATGAGGATTTAATTGCGCTGATCCAAAAAAATGATGCAGACGGAGTTGCGCAAAGGCTGAATCAACATCTGGACACAGCAGCCAGTCACTATGGCGACATAATGGAAAAGTATGCTGAATACTTTGAAGCTCACTTTTAGCTGAGGAGCTTTGTGTGATGCCTAACTTGTATACTAGTATGCTAAAAGGAGAATAACGGTATGAAAATTGCGGTACTAGGACTGAATCATGGGTATACACTTGCGCAGCAGGCGAAGAAGACGCCTGGACTTACACTGGCAGCAGTTGCTGGCAATAATGAAAGTGCAAAAGAGCGGGCAAAGGAGCTGGATGTGCCACTATACCAGGATTATAAGGAGCTTATTGATAATTGTCTCTTGGATGGGGTGATTATTACATTGCCGAATCACCTTCACAAGGAAGCTGTTAAATATTGTGCTGATAAAGGATTGCATTGTTTGGTGGAAAAACCGATTGCAGATACAATGGATGCTGCTCAAGAGATGATCGATTATTGTCAGAAGAAGCAGGTAAAGCTTTTAGTAGGTCATCATCGACGTTTTTCTGCAAAGATCAATCACTTGAAGCACTTGCTGAAAAGTGATGTCATAGGTGATTTAGTCAGTGTAAATATGACATGGGCCCTTGCCAAAAACCAGGATTACTACAAGGAAGCCTGGCGCGTAAAAGCAGGAGGCGGACCGCTTTTAATCAATGGCATTCATGACCTGGATAATTTGCTCTATGTTACCGATTTGAAAATTGAAAGCGCTTACGCTGTTGGGCGGAACAAGATTCGTTCTGCAGAGGTGGAGGATGTAGTGACTGCAATATTAGAAGCAGAAGATGGGACAGTTATTCACTACTTTCTGACCGACGGTGTGCCGTCTCCTTGGTCTTATGAGTTCAATGTGAAGGAGAACCCAATCTATCACTTTTATAATGAGGATTGCTATCACTTCTTCGGCACAAAAGGGAGTTTGGCTTTTCCAAGCTTTCGCTGTTATCAATACTGTGAGGAGGAGTATGGCTGGAAGCATCCTTTGATTGAACAGCAATTTGTGCCTGCTGATATTGTTGATCCGATAGCAGCCGAATTAGAGCACTTTGAGGATGTAATGAAAGGGGTGATTATGCCGCGAGTACCCGGAGAAGCAGGGTTAAGAACGCTGGAAGTACTAGAGGCAATCAATCTGTCCATTCGTGAGAAGAGAAGGGTGACACTGTGAGAGAGTAAAGGTAAATAAGCACAATCGTTCCATTCAGGAGAAAGTGGGGGTTGGATGAAACAATTGTTTCTGTTCTTATCACTGATTATTGTAGTGATATTTGTAAGCGCTTGCAATGGTTCTTCGTCCAAGGATGAAGTGAAAGTGATGCGCCTTGCAAACGCTACGCCAGATGATCGTTCTTTGAGTAAGGCACTGTATTTATTTGAAGAAAGACTGGAAGAAGAAACGGATGGTTCCATTGATGTAGAGGTGTATACAAACAGTGTTATTGGCGGAGACAGAGAAGTGTTTGAAGGAATGCAGCTGAATACGATTCAGGGAGCTTCTATGTCAACAGGTCCTATCGCCCAATTTGCCGATTCATTCAACGTGTTTGAGCTTCCATTTTTGTTTGCAAATGAGGAGGAGGCTTATGAGGTATTGGACGGGGACGTTGGAGACCGTCTACTGGATGAACTAAACGAGCAAAACGTAATTGGGTTGAATTATTGGGAAAATGGTTTCCGAATGCTTAGCAATAATGTGCGTGAAATCAAGACGGTGGACGATGTCAAAGGGTTGGATATTCGAACGTTGGAAAACGAATGGCATATGGAGCTTTGGAGTGAACTGGGCGCCAATCCGACTCCGATGAACTACGGTGAATTATATATTGGGCTGGAGCAAGGAACTGTGGATGCCCAGGAGAATCCGGTGGGAAATGTGGTAAACAGTCATTTCTATGAAGTACAGGATCATCTGACTGTGACCAATCACATTTACAATGCGAGTCCATTCATGGTTAGTAAACCTTTTTGGGAGTCATTGACGAAAGAAGAACAAGCAGCTGTACAGAGAATTTCTGATGAAGTACAGCAGGAGCAGCGGAAAATGAATCAGCAGGAAGTAGAAGATAGTTTCGCAATCGTGAAAGAGAAGGGTATGAAGGTTACAGAGTTAAGTGAAGAAGAGCTGGAGCGTTTTCGTGAAGCAACTAGTCAGGTTCGTGAGAGATATATAGATAAGTATGGAGATGAGTGGTTAAAACAGATAGAGGCAGAAACCAATTGATAGATCTAAGGGGGTTCCTATGAAGCCTATTCGATGGTTGAACCGGTACGCGGAAGAAAGCATAATGGTTTTTTTGCTGTCTGTAATGGTCGTCATTATTTCAGCTCAAATTATGATGCGTTTTATCTTGGGATCGTCTATTGGATGGTCGGAAGAGTTGGCGCGTTACTGCTTTATCTGGCTTGTTTTTATCGGAATAAGCTATGGGGTTAAAAAGCAGCGGCATATCAAGATAGACGCGATTTTACAAGTGCTGAAAGGAAAGCAGCAGGTAGTCCTCCATATCATCGTGAATTTGTTATTTCTGTTATTCGCGTTATTCCTGTTAGTTTATGGAGGTAAGATCAGTACCCAAATCTTGCTATGGGGGCAGCGTTCACCTGCTTTGGAAGTAAATATGGGGCTTGTCTATATGGCTGCACCCGTCAGCATGCTGCTGACATCCTTACGTATCATACAGCAGCTGCTGCAGCACATCCATATGCTCCGCGGCGGAGGCGGGGATAAGCTGCCTGAAGAAGAACAAACGTCTGTATATTAATGCTGGAAATACGATATTGGGAGAGTGAGAAATGTCTGCAATCATTATGTTTGGCAGCTTTGGTCTCTTACTGTTAGTAAGCGTCCCGATTGGTATTGCACTAGCTTTGTCTTCCATCGCTACGCTGCTTTTCGCCCAAGATATGTCACTGTCGTTTTTGGCTCAGGGGTTAATTACTTCTGTAGATTCCTTTCCGATCATGGCCGTCCCGTTCTTTATATTAGCCGGGGAAATCATGGGGAAGGGAGGACTTTCAAAACGATTGATCAAGGTAGCAGAGTCGGTAGTTGGGAATGTAGCCGGCGGATTTGCGATGACGACGATTATCACATGTCTCTTTTTCGCTGCAATATCAGGTTCAGGACCGGCTACAGTCGCTGCGGTAGGAGGAATCATGATTCCTGCCATGGTCCAGATAGGCTACAGCAAGCAATTCGCAGCTGGCATAGTGGCTGCTGCAGGAACACTGGGAGTAATCCTTCCCCCGAGTATTCCGATGATTGTGTACGGCGTAGCAAGCGGCACTTCGGTTGGCGATTTATTTATTGCAGGTGTGCTGCCGAGTATTCTTATTGCCGCTCTCTTAATGGTCTATGTCTATATTTATGCCAAGAAAAAAGGATACAGCGGAACCGGAGAAGCTTTCTCGTTAAAGCGCGTGATACGTGCTTTCTGGGATGCTAAATGGGCACTGCTTGTACCTGTGATTATATTAGGCGGAATCTATGGCGGGTTCTTTACGCCAACAGAAGCAGCAGTTGTCGCAGTTGTGTACGGATTAATAGCGGGAGTCTTCCTGTATAAGGAATTGCGACTTAAAGACTTGTACGACGTGTTTCGGAATGCAGCATTGACGACAGCGACCATTATGCTGATCATTGGAGCTGCTACAGCATTCGGTAAAATCATGATCATTGAACAAATGCCAAGCCGAATTGCCAATGGAATGTTATCCATTTCCGATAATCCTGTTATTCTCATGTCACTTATTGTAATCATGCTGCTTTTCATCGGAATGGTTATGGATACAACGGCAGCAATCATTATTTTCACACCGCTATTGATACCTGTTGGAGTCGAACTGGGATTTGATCCAGTTCAATATGGAATGATAATTATTTTGACGCTGGTCATCGGTTTTATCACACCTCCTATCGGCGTAAATTTATTCGTTGCCAGTGAAATTTCCAGCTTGCCGATTATGAAAATCTCAAAAGCTATCGTTCCTTCTATTGCAGTCATGCTCGTTGCACTGATTCTTGTTATCCTCATTCCGGAAATAACACTGCTCCTGTTAGGCGGGAAGTAAACAACAGCTAGCAAATCAGACAGTTATTGCTCAGAAGAAAGAATCATACAGAAAGGTTGATCACTTTGAAGGATCAATTTTCTTTAGCGCATCTGACAGCATTAGCATGTCCTCCCCCAACACTCACTTATATTGCAGCCAGGGCAGGCTTTGATTTTGTAAGCATCAGACCGATTTGTATGGGACTGAAAAATGAACCGGATTATAACTTGGCTAGCAACAAGAAAATGCTGAGACAAACAAAAACAGCACTTCGTGAAACTGGTATCCAAGTGTTAGATATAGAGCTTGCCAAAATAATAGATGGCATGGATCCGAAACAGTACGAACCAGCTTTTGAAGTTGGAGCTGAATTGGGAGCCCGGCATGTGCTTTGCAGTGTTTGGACAGATGATCTGGAATTTGCTACAGATCGGTTTATCCAATTATGTGAATTAGCAAAAACATATCAATTATCGATCGAATTGGAATTTGTTCCTGTGGCATCCATTGCGACGTTAGCGCAGGCGGTCACCATGCTGACCGCCGCTGCTCAGGATAATGCAGGACTGATGATTGATAGTCATCACTTTCATCGTTCAAAGGAAAATGTAAACGATCTCAAAAAAATACCTGCTAATTGGTTTCATATGTTTCACTTATGTGATGCAAGCAAAGAGATCCCAGCATCTAGAGAACAAATGATCCAGATAATGAGAGAGGAACGCCTCTATATTGGAGAAGGCGGTATTCCTATCAAAGAGATATTACGGGAGGTTCCGAAGATCCCATATTCTTTAGAGATACCTCACTTGCAGCGAACAAAGGAATTAGGATTCGAGGAATATGCGAGAAGATGCTTACAATCGGCAAAGGAATATATCAGTCTGAATCTGGATGACGTGAACATATACTAGTGTACAAGATTGATTTTTTGAGAGGTGAGTATATGAGTGGACGAAGTGCCTTGGAGCATTACAAAAATGGCGGCGCCTGGTGGGAAACAGAGATTAGCGACATCAAGAAGAATTCCATCATCCTTCGCGGAAAACGTATTGAGGATCTGATTGGAAATGTATCTTACAGCCAAATGCTGTTTTTTCTGCTGGTCGGCAAGGAACTAACTGAACAGCAAGCTAAATTATTCGAAAGTGTGCTTGTAGCCGGTGCAGATCATGGTCCGCGCGCACCTTCCATAGCGGCAGCGAGAATGGCAGCTACTTGCGGTGTTAGTTTTAATTCGGCAGTTGCCACTGGAATTAATATGCTTGGAGACATTCATGGCGGGGCAGTAGAGGGCGCAATGGAATTGTTATACAAAACGAATACAGAACTGACTTCTAATAAAAATGCTGTGGCGGATACCTTGCAGCAGTTCCTTGCAGAAGGGAAGAAGCTGCCTGGTTTTGGCCATCAGCTGCATGATCGGGATCCGCGAGTTAACAGGCTGTACGATTTGGCACAGCAGGTGATTGATAGCGGAGAGATCACCGGAGATTATCTTGCGATTCTGGAGGATTACCGACAAACGATGTCAGCAGTTAAAAAACGCACGTTTACGATTAACGTTGATGGCATTTCTGCAGCCATTCAGTGTGAGCTCGGTATCCCGGCAGAAGCAGCAAAAGGTATTTTTTCTCTCGCGCGGGGAATGGGAATCGTTGCGCATGCCTATGAAGAACTAATGCAAGGCACTTTGATCAAAGGGCCGTGTCCTAATGAGGAAAAGCTCGTCAAATATACAGGAGATATGCCAGAAGATATGCAGAAGGAGTGATAGGAATGCGAAAGGCCAGACCTTTTGTAAATGGTGTATGGATTGATGATGATCGTGAACCGATCCCGGTGCTGGGTCCTTATAAAAATGAACAAGTTGGCGTTCAAGTCACAGCGAATAAAGCAGAAGTCGACCAGGCGTTGGCAGCAGCCGGTAGCAATAAAAAGCAAATTGCGGCACTTTCACAAGCATTCCGTGCTAAGGTGCTGTATCGGGCTGCGGCTTTGCTGGAAGAACGCAGGGAAGAATTTGCGAACTTGATCGCGAAAGAAGTAGGGAAGGCGCTGAAAAATACACGGGATGAAGTTGCTCGTTCCATAGAGACATTGCAGCTGTCAGCTGAGGAAGCGAAACGACTTTTTGGAGAGACAATTCCGGGAGGAGCTTCAGAGCGAGGAGCATCCTCCATGGCGTTAACTTTTCGTGTTCCTGTAGGAGTTGTTGCAGCTATCACGCCTTTTAACGCACCGCTTAATTTGATATGTCATAAGATCGGACCAAGTTTTGCTGCGGGTAATGTCACCATTCTAAAGCCAGCACCGCAAGCGCCTTTGATTGCGGCTGCACTTGTAGAATTGCTTCTGGAGGCTGGTATGCCGACGCAGGCAATCCACATGATTTTAGGTGAGAAAGAGATAGGCGAGCAGCTCGTTCAGGATGATCGAGTCAATCTTGTTTCTTTCACCGGAGGTGTTCCAGGTGGCAGGCAAATCAGCAAAACAGCGGGCATGAAAAAAGTGTTACTAGAGCTCGGCGGAAATGCGGGAACCATTGTTCATAAAGATGCCAATGTCGAGCGGGCTGCAGCCATTTGTGCGAAAACAGCTTTCAGTAATTCGGGGCAAAGCTGTATTTCCGTCCAGCGTATTTATGTTCATGAACAGATCTTGAAGACATTTGTTGCAGAGCTAAAAGAACGTACAGCAGTGCTTATTGTAGGGAACCCGGAAGAGGAGCGTACAGATGTCGGATGTGTCGTAAATAGACAAACAGCAGAGCGGATCCGCAATTGGATCGATGAAGCTGTGGCAGAAGGTGCAGAGCTCATCCACGGTGGGAATGCGAACGGCGCTTCCATAGAACCGGTAATTCTTCTGCGGCCGAAGAAGCAAAGTAAAGTTGTCTGCCAGGAAGTATTCGGACCGGTAGTCAGTGTGCTGCCATATCACGATTTGGACGGTGCAATCAAAGAAGTGAATGAGTCGGAGTTCGGTCTGCAAGCCGGCATTTTTTCAAACTCACTGGAAGTGATCCGGAAGGCAGCAAAAGAACTGGAGGTCGGCGGTGTTGTCGTTAATGGTTCATCTAACTTCCGTTTGGATCATTGGCCTTATGGCGGCATCAAAAACAGCGGAATTGGCAGAGAAGGTCCCCGATTTGCTGCAGAAGAAATGACGGAAATGAAAATGGTCGTGCTTCAGGATTTGCTGTAACCAAAACAGAAGAGCCAGGAGGATACCTTAGTATGAAAAAGTTGGTTTCGGAGCAGTTAGTCAAATACCTAGAATCTCGCGGTGTGAAACATATATTCGGGCTGTGCGGACACACCAATATAGCTGTGTTGGCGGAATTAGAAAAAAGCACTATCAAGTTCATTAACGTACGCCATGAGCAAATTGCGTCGCATGCAGCGGATGGATATGCCCGAGTAACGAAAAGAGCCGCAGTAGTACTGAGTCACTTAGGACCAGGTTTAACGAATGCTGCAACAGGAGTTGCCAATGCAGCTTTAGACTCTACTCCTATGGTTGTTATCGCAGGTGATGTGCCGAGTTATTACTACGGAAAACATCCGCACCAGGAAGTAAATATGCACGCTGACGGCGCGCAATATGAAATCTATCGTCCGTTCGTAAAGCGAGCGTGGCGTGTTGATCAGGCTGAGCTTTTCCCGGAAATTCTTCAAAAAGCATTCCAGCTGGCAGAAAGCGGCCGCCCAGGCCCCGTGCTCATATCCGTACCGATGGATATGTTTTCGAAGGAGATTGAGGAAGAAGGCTTCAAGCTGCTCAAGCATCACACTCAGGTAGTGGAAAAACCATCCTTAGATGAAGAAACAGCAGCTCGTATAGTAGAGAAATTAGCTGATGCGAAGCGTCCGGTACTGTATGCCGGAGGTGGCGTGGTGCTGGCCGATGCGGCTGAGGAGCTGCGGAAATTTGTGGAGCATATGAACATACCGGTAGCTCATTCTTTGATGGGAAAAGGTGTCCTGCCAGATGACCATAAACTGACACTTGGGATGACAGGCTTCTGGGGCACAAGCTTTATTAATGATCAAACAAAAAATGCTGATTACATTTTCGGGGCAGGCACTCGCTTTTCAGAAGCGGATTCAAGCAGTTGGTATGATGATGTAACCTTTCATTTTCCGAAAACTAAATTGATTCATATTGATATAGATTCGAATGAAATCGGTCGTAACTACCCAGTTGAAATCGGGGCGGTTGCTGATCTGAAAAAAGCTTTCATCGCACTAAATAGGGTAGCTAAGCGCATATATCCGGACGGTATTGATCGTAATCATCAATTAAAAGAAGAGATCGTATCATATCGCAAATCATTACGCGAGGGCATTTCAAAAAATATACACAGCACATCTTTCCCCATGAAACCAGAACGAATATTGGCTGAGGTTCGTGATGTTCTTCCACGGGATGCCTATCTTACAACTGATGTTGGTTGGAATAAGAACGGCGTAGGACAGCAATTTCCTATTTACACACCAGGCTCCATTTTAACACCTGGCGGCTTTGCAACGATGGGCTTCGGTAGTTCAGCTGCTCTTGGGGCGAAAATAGCTGCCCCGGAAAAGGTAGTCGTTTCTCTGATAGGAGATGGTGGATTCGGACAAAATCCTTCCGTGCTCGCAACAGCAAAAGAAGAAAATATCCCGGTCGTCTGGGTTGTTATGAATAATAGTGCTTTTGGTACAATCGCCGGTTTGGAAATGGCGCATTATGACACAACGTACGGAACGAGATTTCAAATTGACGGTAATAGCTACTCACCAGACTTCGCGGCAATTGCGAAAGGATATGGCATAAAGGGAATCAAGATTGAAAATGCCGAGCAATTCAAAGGGGCATTAAAAGAAGCAATTGCAGCAAATGAACCTGTTGTGATTGATGTAGCTATGATAAATGAGCCTGTACCGACAGATGGAAAGTGGAATATTAATGATATTTATTCGCCAGATAGCGAAAAGTCACATGTAAGAATTCCTTAAGAAAGGAGGAACAAAATATGCCAACACCATTGGAAGGTGTAAAAATTCTGGATGTCTCCACGATGATCGCAGCCCCATTTGGGACGGCATTATTAGGAGATTTTGGTGCGGAAGTTACCAAAGTAGAAATACCAGGACGAGGAGATACATCAAGAAGTGTTGGACCATTTAAAGGAGATGAACCGCTGCGCTGGCCCGGTCTGTCACGGAACAAAAAATCGTTAACACTGGATTTGCATAAGACAGCTGGCGTGGAAATTATGAAAAAGCTGGCAGCGGCACATGATATTCTAGTTGAGAATTTTCGCCCTGGCACATTGGAAAAATGGGGAGTAGGCTATGATGTATTGAAAGAGATCAATCCGAATTTAATCATGGTACGTGTTTCGGGTTACGGTCAGACAGGTCCATACCGGGAAAAGGCCGGCTTTGGTACGCCAGCGACAGCGTTCAGCGGTTATACGTATTTGCAGGGGTTCACCGATCGTCACCCGGTAAGTCCGCCGTTTTCGCTGACAGATTATATATGCGGAATTTATGTCGCCTTTGCGGCTGTGACCGCTCTCTATCACCGAGACACAAAGGAATCGGGCTCGGGGCAGATGATAGATGTTGCCCTTTATGAATCGGTTTTTCGAATGATGGAATTTCTCGTAGCCGAATACGATCAGCTCGGTAAAATCCGGGAGCGCTCACCAGGTTTAGCTGGACATTCCTCACCGTCCGGAACCTTTAGGACGAAGGATGGCCACTGGGTTGTACTTGTTACGAGCACGGATACAACCTTCAATCGGCTGGCAGCTGCCATGAATCGTAGTGATCTACTGACTGATACGCGTTATCATACCAATGCAAGCCGGCTGGAGAACAATGATAGTATCAACCAAATTGTTGGAGATTGGATTAACGATCATCCGCGTGAAGCTTTATTAAAGAAGCTCGATGGTGTTGGCGTGCCGATAAGTCCAGTATTGAGCATTGCTGATATATTTGAAAATGAACAGTACAAGGCACGTGAAAATATTGTAGAAGTAAAGCATCCGAGACTTGGGAATATCAAAGTACCTGGTATTGTCCCGAAATTTGAAAAGACACCTGGCAGTATACGTTCAGTTGCACCCGATTTAGGTGAAGATAATGAAGAAATTTTAAAAGGGTTAGGATATTCGCCTCAAGAGATTGAAGCGCTAAAACAAAACGAAGTTATATAAAGTAGTTGCCTGATTCAAATATACTACAACGGCGGCGGAAACAGATTGCGTTAGAGAACTGGATATTGACTGCTGCAGAAATTTAATCAGCAAGGTTTTGGCAGTTGCCAGCCTTGCTATTTTTATTGCGGAAAGTCGTTTGCGTCTTATCAAAATAACTAAGTGATAGCCGATTTTGCTAGGAAGCTATTTTTGCTGCTTTACAAAGCAAAGTAAACAATTATAATGAGTATAGATTAATTAACTTAACTTAACTTTTGTATGAACTATTTTGTTTAGTTAAGCATAAATGGTTAAGTAAGCTTCCCGTATAGTTCTGTAGCAAAAGGAGAAATGAGTTTTGAAGAAGCCAATAAAAGAACAAAAATCCGTATTAATTATTTTATTAAGCAATTTATTTATCGCATTTTTAGGGATGGGGCTTATCATTCCTGTCATGCCGTCATTCATGGATATTATGCACTTATCAGGTAAGACGATGGGTTATCTTGTCGCTGCATTCGCAGGGGCGCAATTGGTCATGTCTCCATTTGCAGGACGCTGGGTGGATCGTTATGGCAGAAAGAAACTCATTACAGCAGGTTTATTTCTTTTTGCCGTTTCTGAGCTGATTTTCGGCTTGGCAACACATGTATCTTTACTTTACCTATCAAGAATCCTTGGAGGAATTAGTGCTTCCTTCATTATGCCTGGTGTTACTGCATATGTAGCAGATATCACTACAAATAAGGATCGTCCGAAAGCGATGGGGTATTTGTCAGCCGCTATTAGTACAGGTTTTATCATAGGACCGGGTCTTGGTGGTTACATTGCTGAATATGGTATTCGAATGCCATTTTATGTTGCGGCAGTCATCGCATTTTTAGCTTGCATATTATCTATCTTCATACTAAAAGAGCCATTGTCCAAGGAACAGCTGGCTGAAATTGCAGCCAGTAAAAAGGGGACTAGTTTCCTGGGTGACTTGAAAAAATCATTGAATCCAATCTACTTCATTGCGTTTTTTATTGTGTTTGTCCTCGCATTCGGTTTGTCGGCATATGAAACTGTGTTCAGTCTGTTTTCTGATCACAAGTTTGGATTTACGCCAAAAGACATAGCGTTAATCATTACTGTTAGTTCGATCTTTGGTGTAATTGTGCAGGTGCTGCTGTTCGGGAAAATGGTCGATGTCATGGGAGAAAAGAAGTTGATACAGCTATGCTTGATTATCGGCGGTGTTTTAGCAGTTGTTTCGACCGTAATTTCTAGCTTCCTATTAGTTCTGACAGTAACGTGTTTTATCTTCCTTGCATTTGATCTGCTGCGTCCGGCATTGACAACATTTCTATCAAGAACTGCGGGCAAGGAGCAAGGTTTTGTAGCTGGAATGAATTCAACATATACAAGTTTAGGTAATATAATTGGTCCTGCACTTGGTGGAATATTATTCGATATAAACATTCACTATCCATATCTATTTTCGGCGGTGATTTTAATTATTGGTCTCGCAATTACCTTCATATGGAAAAGTAACAATCAGCAGGAATCAATAATGGAGAACTAATATCCGTATTTACCTATTTTCATAGTTACAAGCAAGTTTATAGTTTTCTTCCAAGTTGTATGTTCCTTATGGGTAAGCACATGCATACTTTCGTTCCGACGCTCATATAATTCTGCGTTGGATAAAAACGAAAGAGGTGGGAAGCGTATGTTTTTTCACATCAAAGAACTGCAATATCACGCGAAGCCATCAAAGCCGGATCCGGTTTTCGCAAGACAGCTGCAGGAAGTATTGGGCGGACAGTACGGTGAAATCAGCGTTATGATGCAATATTTGATGCAGGGGATGAACACAAGAGGAGCGGAGGATAAATATAGAGATCTTCTCTTTGATACAGGCACTGAGGAGATGGCTCATGTGGAGATGCTCGCTACAATGATAGCGAGGCTTCTGGATGACGCCCCTTTCGAGGATCAGAAGAACGCTTATGAATCAGATCCCGCACTGAATGCTATTATAGGGGGATCGAACCCGCAGCATGGAATTGTAGCTGGCCTTGGAGCTATGGCAGCGGATGCAGCAGGTTATCCTTGGAATGCTAAATATATTATCTCTAGTGGAAATCTCCTTGCTGACTTCCGGGCAAATTTGAATGCTGAATCCCAAGGTCGTCTGCAAGTGACACGCCTTTATGGAATGACAGATGATCCTGGTGTACGAGATATGCTGTCTTTCCTTATCGCGAGGGATACAATGCACCAGAATCAATGGATTGCTGCAATTAAAGAACTAGAAGAGCGTGAAGGGGATATTGTCGTACCTACGACGTTCCCGAGAAAACTGGAGAAGAGCGAAGTTGCATATACACTATTCAACTTCTCACGAGGCGATGCAAGCTCAAAAGGTCGTTGGGCAAGCGGACCGAGTATGGACGGCAGAGGTCAGTTCAATTACGTAGCGGAGCCAGAACCGTTTGCAGGTGCACCAAAGCTCAAGCCGGCACCATTTCTCTTTCATGATACGCCGCCAAAATCAATGATGTAATTATGTCAGACGTACAGGCTGCTGCCTGACGTCTTTTTATTTAGGTTGCTGTCGTCAGCATGCCACTTCTTGTCCGCATATTATGCAGTACAAGAGGGAGGTGTGACATATGGATCCGATTCAAAATGAAACGATGTATCAAGTGCTGGTATTTTCGACGATCCTTGCCCCAATTGTGACTGCATTAATGGAACTGCTGAAGCGGAGTCTTCCCCGATTGAAGCCGTATCATGCATTGCTTAGCCTTTTCGTCGGTGCAGTGCTAGGAGCTGCGGCATATCCGTTTACAGACTTTGAGCTGACAGCAAGGCTTTGGGCAGGCGGCCTTGCTGGACTGGCAAGTGCTGGCCTGTATAATTCGTTCTCCTCAAGAAAACATCCGCCAGACAAATAGTTTAATGAAGTAACAAATAGGCTAATAAATAGTAAAAGTTGTTGATGGAGGTCTACTCATGAAAAAACTATTCTTAACCTTTCCTATTTTGTTACTAATCCTCTCTGCATGTGGGTCACAATATGATCCCGAGATTGAACAAGTAATCGAATTAGAGAACGAGCATCTTTCTGACCTAGGGGATGATGTGAATCTGACTCGTGACACTACTAATTTTTATGTATATGCGGATGGCGGCTATGTAGAAATCCGTTATGATAATTCTGCTGGTGAAGAGCAACAGGCAGTATATGAGGAAGTAGATGAAGATAATTATGAGCGTCATGATGGGATGCCGGAAGAAGCAGAGAACCTGACAAGGGAATATGAGGAAGAAAATAAGTAACCGATTCGACGGGCTTCTGCAGAAGCCCGTCATTTTTGTGCTGAATGAATAAAAACGAGGTGGTCTGTCCATTGTCCGTTTTCAAAAATAAAGCCTTTGCGAATGCATTCATAATGCATGCCAACGCTTTTCGCAAGGGCAATTGATTGCGGATTATCCAAATTAATATGGGCCTCGATTCGCTGATAGTGAAGCTGAGAGATTGCTGCATCAAGTGCCAAACGGACTGCGGCCTTGCCATAGCCTTTTCCCCAGTATTGATTATGGATCGTATAGCCGATCCTTCCCCACTGAAAGTGATCACGTGCTAATGTAGAAAAATCAATCATGCCAAGATGTGCGCCATCCGCCACCCTGAATACAGCAAAAATATAAGCTTTGTCTTCAGCAGCGAGCTGCTGATGCTTGTCCACTAAAGCAGCAAACCATGAGTCTGTACAATCCGTCATGTCGAGCAGCCCTGGATCATGAGTATGCTGAGACAGCTTACGTCTGCTGAAGCCGCTAAACCATTTGGTGTAATCCTCTTTAAGCAGCGGACGCACTAAAATGCCATCCGCATATGCCTGAAAATCGAAAGCCATTATGCACTCCTCCTCTCCTTTACTATATCACCAAATTCCATGTTTGCCCCTGAACAGTTTGACCATACACATCTAGGTTTAGTTGCATAGCTTATAACTGTAAGGTGATTACAAAACCTAAGGAGGTATTACAGATGGGAGATAAATGGAAAAGCAGAAATAAATACGAAGGGAGCAACCAAGAAATGAGCTATTACAAACATGACAAAGAACACGATGATGAAGAATTCGAAGGCACAGAAGTAGATGCCGCAGCTAAGAACAAATCCAAGAACCACAACGAAGCAAAAGTAGTAAAAAGCGGAAACTCCTACGTCTGGGTAAAAACAAAAGCAGACGCAGAAGTTGAAGAAGATGACAATGATGATGAGAACGGTCACGATCACGATCACGGCAAGAAACACAAAAAGTTCCGCAGATAATTAAGAGAGGAGAAGAACAATGAGCAATCTTAGAAAGTACCAGAACCCGAACCAGAATCCATTTTCAGCCAGTAGAAACGATAACAATTCCCAAGTTGCCAATAGCGGTAACTCAGATGTCGATGTTATTGTAGAAGTGAATACAATGCCGATTGCATATGCCATGCTTTGTTCCCTTTACGCAACGAAACAGCTATCTCTAACTGAATTTGAAGATGCTATCAAGAACTTGAAAAGCCTTGTGGATGAAGATCGTGTCAACAATGATAATGACCCGAATACAGCTAAAATCTATCATGTAGAATAGTGCTATAGAAGTAGCGCTCCTGCTTGCTCCAAGCGGGATTGCTACTACCAGCTTTTTTGCTCATAATATATGCATTTCAAATGCCCTAGTGATAATTGACAGCTCATGTTCTTCTCCTAGCCAGTCTTCTGAAGGCTGGCTTTTTACATAGATAGGAAAAAGCGCCCCTAAAAGGAGCGCTTTTCTTATAAGGCAGCAGGGCCTTGTTTTCCTGTATTAATATCAATCGTTTGTTGGATAGGATAGACGAATATCTTTCCGTCACCAGCTTTCCCAGTATGGAGTGCACTAGTAGCTGCTTTGATGACATCATCGACTGGAACTGCACTGACGACAATCTCAATCTTAAGCCGATCGAATACATTCTGCACTTTCTTGACACCGCGGTATAGCTCTGTGTAGCCTTCCTCTAGACCGCATCCTTGTACATGGGAGAAAGTCATGCCTGATACTCCGATTTCAGCCATTTTCATTTTGAATGCTTCAAGATCTGCTGAGTTCCTAGTGATAATCTCAACCTTGAACATGTCACTCATATACCGTTCCTCCTTATAGTTTAATCCTGGTAAGCGCGCTCGCCGTGCATTGTCAGATCCAAACCTTTTGCTTCTTCATCATCTGTAGCACGTGCTTTGAAGATGAGGTTGACGATTGTAATCAGGATAAATGTCACCACGCCGACAAAGGCGAATGTCGCGATGATGGCAACTACCTGTCTCCATAATAAATCAATACCGCCGCCGTAGAAAAGACCGTTGTGCTCAACAATTGCATTAATGGAATCGCTAGCGAACAAGCCAGTTGCGATGCCGCCCCACGTACCGCCGATAGCGTGCAGACCAAAGGCATCTAGTGCGTCATCGTAACCAAGCTTTTGTTTCAGCCAGCCAACGCCCCAGAAACAAACGATACCGCCAATGAAACCGATAGGAATGCTTGCAATTGGAGAGACGAAACCTGCAGCAGGAGTGATTGCTACAAGACCGGCAATCGCACCGGATACCGCTCCCAATAGTGTCGGCTTTTTGTTGACGACCCATTCAATAATCATCCAGCCTAGTACACCAGAAGCAGCTGCAGTATTCGTATTGATGAAGGCATACATTGCTACATCATCGAAAGCAAGCTCACTACCGACGTTGAATCCGAACCAGCCGAACCAAAGCAAAGCGCCGCCAATCAAGGTGAAGATCAGGTTATGCGGTGCAGTTGAGCCGGCGTTTTTTCGTTTGCCAATGACGATGGCAACAACCAAACCTGCAAGACCGGAAGAAATGTGAACAACGTTTCCGCCTGCGAAATCGAGTGCGCCCATTTCCGCAATCCAGCCGCCGCCCCATACCCAGTGTGCAAGCGGGGAGTAGACGATAAGGACCCATAAAACTGTAAATAAGATGAATGCAGGAAAACGAATACGTTCTGCATAAGCGCCAGACACGATTGCAGTTGTCAGAATCGCGAATGTCATTTGGAACATCATGAATAAATTGAATGGAATAGTGTGTCCTTCAGCCGGCTCGAAACCGACATTAGTAAGCCCGAAGAAATCCAAGCCTCCAATAATTCCGTTACCTGGTGAGAACGCCAGGGAAAAGCCAATGATAATCCAGATGATCGACACAATTGCCATTGTCGTAAAGCTGTGCATCGCTGTGCTCAGCACGTTCTTACTTCTTACTAACCCGCCGTAGAAGAGTGCGAGTGCTGGTGTCATCAACCATACTAAGACGGTTGCGACAAACATGAATACCGTATTAGCCATATCCATTTTCTCTACCCCCTGTGTTTATCTTTAATTGTTTGAAAATTTAAATCTTTATTCATTATATAAGTGCCACGCAAAAAAATGTAACAAACTTGTCAGGTTATCTTACGTGAATATTTCTGACCAACTCATGTAAGTGTTTTCAGGGCTTTTGTCATGAAGCGTTACCTAAAACAGGACAGAATTTATGGCAAATGGGAAATTTGGGGTGGTTTGTACTTCTTTGCAACGGGAATAGATAGATAGCTGCGAAGATGTCCTGTATCGGAAGTTTGACAATAATTGTAAAGCATGATAAGATAGTTAACGTATTCGATGTTTGAGTAACTTTATCGAATATCATTGGCATTCTGCTATAGTTTTAATTAGAAGTACTTATTCAGACTGGAGCGGCCTAGGAGCCGTGAGGATGCAATAGAGGTAGGGATTGCATCGTTTAAGTGTAAACTACCATGTGGAACAAGTACCGCGGCAAGGGGATGTATTAGGTATCCTCTACTTACAATAGAAAAGTTACATTTTAGCCCCGCATTGGCATTCGCTGATGCGGGGCGTCCAAATTTCTAGGGATATTTACAGCGTAAATGGAAATTTCAGAATTTATAGTTGACTGATAATTTAACCCATGCTACAATCCTGTTAACAAATAAATAGCAAGCTCTTATCAAGAGAGGCGGAGGGACTGGCCCGACGATGCCCGGCAACCTGCAAGCAGAAATGCTTATAAGGTGCTAATTCCTGAAAGTGCGTATGCACTTTAAGATGAGAGAGACAAGTCGGTACATATTGCCACCCTGTCCTCTCAGGGTGGCTTTTTTATTTGAGGGGAGGAAGCGTACGGAACATGGAGTCAGAACAGTCATACCAAACCGGCAAACTTCTCATAGGTGATATCGAGCTTGAATCAGGTGAGATCCTTTCAAAAGTGGAAGTAGCTTATGAAAGAAGCGGTCCTGAATCAGGAGAAACGGTGCTTATCTGCCATGCGCTGACAGGAGATCAATTTGCGGCCGGTACTGGTACAAATCCAGGCTGGTGGAGCGGATTGCTGCAGCCAGGAGGGTTTATCGACACCAGCCGGTATAAAATAATTACATTCAATGTGCTGGGTGGCTGCAATGGCACAACATGCGCCTTATCGGCAGATCCAGTTTCAGGTGATAGGTATGCGGCTGCTTTTCCAGCTATTACGATCCGTGACATGGTTTCAGTTCAGCGCATTGCGTTGAAGAAACTAGGAATCTCTCATTTGAGAGCTGTGATCGGCGGATCATTAGGTGGAATGCAAGTACTAGAATGGGGTGTCATGTACCCGGATTTCATGGATGTACTGATCCCTTTGGCGGCAACTCCTTACGTAAGTGATTATGCAATTGCCTATAATCACTTAGCCAAGACAGCTATCACTTCCGATCACAATTGGAACAATGGTAATTACACAGCAGATAAACCACCTGCCGCTGGTCTCGGACTTGCAAGGATGGTAGGAATGCTTACTTACCGTTCCGATCACCAATATAATGAACGCTTCCGCCGCGCTGCATCCCGCAGGGACGATGCGGCATATGAAGTGGAATCATATTTGAACTACCAAGGAGAGAAGCTCGTCAATCGCTTTGATGCCAATTGTTATATGACTTTATTAGAGGCGATGAACAGTCATGATATCGGCAGGGGAAGAGGAGGATGGCAGTCTGCCGCTCAAAGTATAAAGGCAATTGTACTGACATTCGGCTTCTCCAGAGATTTGCTGTTTCCGCCTGAAGAGATTGAACGCTTTGCAGCAGCAGTTCCGGGTGCCCGTCATGTAGACGTTAAAACAATCTATGGACACGATGGCTTCCTGCTCGAATTTGAAAAATGGGGACATCATATCCGTCAGGTGCTTCAGCAGCCTATGAAAATTTCATAATAGCTTATCAAGAGAGGCGGAGGGACTGGTCCTATGATGCCCGGCAACCTGCAAGCAGCAATGCTTGGAAGGTGCTACTTCCAGCAAACAAAGAGTTTGAGAGATAAGAAGTTCCATGCTTATGCAGCAGCTTCTTACCGGAAGCTGCTTTTTTTCATCTATATATAAATTGGAGGAATGACAAAATGACAGATCAAGTATATAAAGCGGAGACATTAGCATTACACGGCGGGCAAGCTCCAGATCCGACAACAGGTTCAAGAGCAGTTCCGCTTTATCAAACGACTTCTTACCTTTTCCATGATACAGATCATGCAGAGCGTCTATTCGCCTTGGATGAGCCGGGTAACATTTATTCCCGTATCGGCAATCCTACAGTCGATGTTTTGGAAAAGCGGATTGCGTTGCTCGAAGACGGCGTTGCAGCAGTCGGCGTTGCTTCTGGTATGGCAGCAATCAGCTACAGCATTCTCAATCTGGCAGCCGCTGGAGATGAAATCGTAGCAGCGACCAATTTGTATGGCGGAACGTATAATCTATTTCAAACGACACTTCCGCGCTATGGAATCAACGTAAAATTCGTTGATCCAACTGATCCGGAAGCTTTCCGTGCAGCGATTACAGACAAAACGAAGGCTGTATTTGCTGAAATTATTGGAAACCCGAGTCTGCATGTGCTAGACGTAGAAGCAGTAGCAAAAGTGGCGCACGATGCTGGTATTCCGCTAATCGTTGACAGTACGTTTGCTACACCGATTTTGAGCAAACCGATTACACTTGGAGCTGATATTGTTGTTCACAGTGCGACGAAGTGGATTGGCGGTCATGGTACTTCTATAGGGGGATTGATTGTAGACGGAGGCAGGTTTGATTGGAATTCACCGAAATTTCCGACATTCACAGAACCGGATCCAAGCTACAATGGCATCCGCTATGCATTTGATTTCGGCACACTTGCTTTCAGTACGAAATTGCGCGTGCAATTGCTTCGTGATTTAGGCGCTGCGCTTAGTCCGTTTAATGCATGGCAGCTGATTCAGGGGCTTGAGACTTTGCACTTGCGCGTTGAGCGCCATGTACAAAATGCAGAAAAGCTTGCGACTTATCTTGAACAGCATCCGGCAGTTGATTGGGTTGCTTATCCAGGACTCAGCAGCCATCCATCCTATGAAATAGGAAAGAGAGTACTTCCATCCGGTACTGGTTCCATTGTTAATTTTGGTATTAAGGGCGGCAGAAAAGCTGGTGCTACACTGATCAATAATGTTGCACTTTGGTCACACGTTGCCAATGTGGGAGATGCAAAATCATTGATTATACATCCAGCATCGACCACACATCTTCAGCTGGATGCAGAAGGGCTCGCAGCTACAGGAGTGAAAGAAGAATTGGTGCGCTTGTCCGTTGGAATAGAGTCAGTGGATGATCTTATCCATGATTTGGACAGAGCGTTGGAAAAAGCGACGGGAATCCGTTCTGAATCACGGAAAATTGTCATCAATGATGAAGCCGTTATTCGGGAAGCGCTAGGCAGTGCGACAGATGCAACTGGCCGTCAAAAAACGATCGCTGTAGTGGGCTTGAGCAGTAAGGAACAGCGCCCAAGCAACCGTTTGGCACGGAAGATGCAGCGACTCGGATACAAAATCATTCCGGTTAACCCTGCTGAAACGAGTGTATTGGGAGAAAAGGCTTATCCCGATTTGACAAGCGTGCCTGAGAAAATCGATATCGCTCAGATTTTCCGCAGTCCCGAAGCTGCTGTAGAACTAGCTAAGGAAGCAGCTGAAGTACGTCCAGAAATCTTCTGGCTCCAAGAAGGTGTCGTTTCGCAGGAAGCCGCAGCTATTGCGAGAGAAGCAGGATTGGAAGTTGTTCACAATCGCTGCACATACAAAGAAGCACAGCGCTTGCGCGGTACGATCAGCACGTATGCCTGTGAACTGGATAACAAAGGAGTAACGATTGATGAATAAGATTCCCCTTATAGATAAAAGAAGTTTACTAGCTTTACTTAGTTTGGTTGTAATTGTTTTTTTGGCAGCTTGCGGGAACTCAAGCAGTGCATCCGGTGAACTGAAACAGATTCGTTTGGATTATGCCTACTACTCCCCAGCAAGTCTGGTGATAAAAAATAAAGGATGGGCAGAAGAAGCTTTTAAGGATTCTGACATCGAAGTGACTTGGACACTCAGCCAAGGATCTAATAAAGCGCTGGAATTTTTGAACAGTAACAGCGTAGATTTCGGTTCTACAGCAGGCAGTGCCGCCTTGCTTGCTAAGGCGAATGGCAATCCGATTCAAGGTATATATCTGGCGTCTAAACCAGAATGGACAGCATTGGTTGCGGCAAAGGACAGCGACATTAAAGATCCGGCAGACTTGAAAGGGAAGAAGGTTGCCGCGACTGTCGGAACCGATCCGTATATCTTCTTGCAGCGTACCTTGCAGGAAGCTGGTTTGGATGAGCAGGATGTCGAAATCGTCAATCTGCAGCATGCAGACGGAGCTAGCGCTCTTCTCTCAGGTGATGTAGATGCATGGGCAGGACTTGATCCGCATATGGCAAAGCTTGAATTGGAGAATGACGCACAGCTTTTCTATCGTAACGAAGATTTCAACACATACAATTTCCTGAATGTTCGGGAAGAATTCGCTGAAAATCATCCTGAAGAAGTGAAAGAAGTCTTGAAACTTTATGACAAAGCAAGAGCATGGATCGAAGAGAATCCAGAAGAGACAGCAGAGATTGTTGCCAAAGAGGCGGGAATCAGCCAAGAAGTTGCTGCAAAGCAGCTGGAACGAAATGATTTCTCTGAATCTGTACCTAGCGATACACAGCGTGAGATTCTGAATCAGTCAGGCGCTGTTCTGGAAAAGGCGAATCTATGGAAAGGCAACAAAGATGTAGCGGAAACGGTTGATGCTTATATTGAACCGAAATTCGCACAAGAACTTGGAGAGGAATGATGATTTATGTGGAAGAAATTACGGACACATCCTGTACTGCTCGGTTCACTGCTGCCGATCGTATTACTGGCAGCATGGGAGATTCTGAGCAGAACAGGGATCATTCCTGCCTATCAGCTGCCTGCGCCTAGCGCTATTTTGTCGACCATCATTACATACTTGCAGGATGGCTCCCTGCAGGATCATGTATTACTTACTGTTTACAGGCTGTTCGTTGGTTTCATCATTGGAACTATCGCAGCGATCCTATTGGGAACACTTGTCGGCTATTCTGAACTTGCAGAACGGTTTTTCGATCCGCTGATTCAAGCATTTCGTTCCATCCCGTCGCTAGCATGGGTTCCGCTATTCATCCTTTGGATGGGAATTGGTGAAACATCGAAAGTGACATTAATTGCAGTCGGTGTGTTCTTCCCTGTTTATTTGAATATCGTTGATGGTATTCGCGGAGTGGATCGAAAACTGATTGAAGTAGGCAGAATGTATGGCCTCGATGGGGTAGCGCTAGTAAGAAGAATTATTCTTCCGGCGTCGCTGCCGTCTTTCCTTACCGGTTTACGAAGCGGTCTCGGTTTAGGATGGATGTTCGTTGTTGCTGCAGAGATCATGGGTGCCAGCCAAGGGCTTGGCTATCTGCTTATATTAGGGCAGAACACATACGCTCCCGATGTAATTATTGCCAGTATCTTCTTGTTTGCCCTGCTCGGTAAATTGACAGATTGGGTGCTGAAGATCATTCAGAAGCGATCGCTTCATTGGCAGGATACAGCATTAGCGAAATAACGAGGGAGGAATTAGCATGACATTACAAGTGAAAGCTCTCGGAAGACGCTTCGGGGAAAAACAAGTATTGCAGCAAGTGGATTTCTCTGTCGGAAAAGGAGAAATCGTAAGTCTGCTCGGTACAAGCGGCTGCGGCAAGAGTACGGTCCTGCGGGCTCTTGCGGGTCTTGATTCGGATTATGAAGGGAAAATCAGCATCCCTTCCGATCAGCGTGTTGGATTTATCTTCCAGGAGCCGCGACTCTTGCCTTGGAAAACGGTCTTAGCTAATGCCACGTTCGGCTTAAAGGGAGACCGTAAAGAAAATGAGGAAAAAGCACGGCGGTATTTGGAGCTTGTCGGACTAAAAGAAGCAGAAAAGCTCTATCCACGTGAGCTCTCTGGCGGTATGGCACAGCGGGCAGCTATTGCGCGTGCGCTTGTGACAGAGCCTGATATCCTCTTGCTGGATGAGCCATTCAGCGCGCTGGATGCATTTACCAAAATGCAGCTGCAAGAGCTTCTTTTGAAGATTTGGGAAACATTTGGTACCACGATTATCCTTGTTACGCATGATATCGATGAAGCCTTATATTTGAGTGATCGTGTCTTGCTCTTGCAAGGGCGTCCATCTACTTTGGCCAAAGATTTGAAAATAGCTTTAACAAGACCTCGCTCTCGCGGAAGTGCAGCGCTAGGAAAATGGAAAGAAGACATACTTGATCTACTGGAAGGGAAGGAACAGACATATGACTACAGCCTTGTCACCGAAATCGGACAGAAAGCATAATCTTTCAAGCTATCAAGAAGCACTGAACAACCATGATTGGAAAGTGCTAGAAGAGGAGCTTCTCGGTAGGAAAGATGGCAGATGTAACGCATCTTATGAAGCTGTTGACCGCCATGTTGAGGAGGGATATGGATCAAAAATAGCATTGCATTATGTGAAAGATGGGCTGCTGCAATCCAGTTTGACATTCGAACAGCTGCAGCAGAAAATTGAGCATTATGCGAAGGTCCTCCGCTCACGTGGAGTAGAGAAGGGCGACCGCGTTTTTATCTTTCTTCCGAAAAACCCTGAATGCTACATTGCTATTCTGGCAACCATCCGTGTTGGAGCGATTGCAGGTCCGCTGTTTGAAGCGTTCATGGAAGATGCTGTACGTGATCGGATCAATGATTGCGACGGTACACTGCTGATAACGGACCAGGACTTGATTAACCGAGTTCCAGCCGAGGATATTCCTTCCTTGCAGGAGATTCTTTTAATAGAAGAAATTGATGAAGATGAACCGGAAGCAGATGTTTCAGGAGAAGTAGAATGGGTCGACAGAGAAGACGGCCTGCTGATCCATTATACGAGCGGATCGACTGGTAAACCAAAGGGCGTTCTGCATGCTCATCGTTCTTTCATCCACCATGCTGTTTCCGGCAAATGGGTGCTCGATGTTCAAGATGATGATGTGTATTGGTGCACGTCCCATCCTGGCTGGGTGACTGGCAGTGTCTATGGCTTGTTCGCGCCATGGCTGAACCGCGCAACAATTGTTATCCAAGGTGGACGATTCCAAGCAGAATCATGGTACAAAATCATTGAAGAGCTTAAAGTGACAACACTATATAGTGCACCTACTGCTTTCCGCCTTCTCAAGGCAAAAGGAGATTTGTACAGAGATTATGATTTATCCAGCTTGCGCCATATTCTTAGTGTTGGAGAACCGCTTAATCCGGAAGTCATCACATGGGCATGGGATAACTTGCAGCTTCGTATCCACGATACGTGGTGGATGACAGAAACAGGCGGACATATTATCGTCAATCTGCCTTCCGAGCCAATCAAACCCGGCTCAATGGGACGCGCATTCCCAGGCATTCAGGTTGGTATCCTGGATGAAGAAGGGAATGAGCTGCCGGCGAATTCAATTGGTCAGCTTGCCGTTAAGACACCATGGCCAGGTCTTATGCAGGATATCTGGGGCGATCGAGGGAAATATGAAAGTTACTTTGTTTATCCTGGCTGGTATATTTCTGGGGATTTAGCGCTGAGGGATGAAGAAGGTTATATCTTCTTCCAAGGCCGGAACGATGATATGATCAATAGTTCAGGTGAACGAATCGGTCCGTTTGAAGTAGAAAGTAAGCTGATTGAACATCCTGCTGTTGCAGAAGCGGGTGTAATCGGGAAGCCGGACCCTGTTCGCGGGGAAATCGTCAAAGCTTTTATCACACTGCGTGATGGCTATGAGGAGACACCGGAACTGCTGGAATCAATACGATTGTTCGTCCGTAAGAATTTGGCCGCCCATGCTGCACCAAGGGAAATCGAAGTAATGGCAGAGCTGCCGAAAACGCAAATCAGCGGAAAGATCCTGCGTCGGGAATTGAAGCAGCAGGAACTGGAGAAACAATTAGCATTAAAAACGCCTTCCAAATAAGGAAGGCGTTTTTTTATGCTTCGTCACATTTGTGACCAGACAAAGCAATGATTATAGGGACTAAATTGAACGAAAGTATTGATTGACTAAATGAGATGGGGAGCTAGTAAATTCCATTGCATTAAAGAGGAACTGCCACAAATTGATATGGCAGTTCCTCTTTTTAAGCTTGATTACTAGTAATCTGTTTCGAGGCCGTTCCTGAACTCTCTTCCTTTATATCTGAATCTTGATCCTGTTCAAATTGATAGCCTTTTTTCTCTAGCCTTTTCACTAAGAAGCCCACATAAATCGGAAGGACAACTGCAGTTGTCACCACAGAGGCTGCTACTTGGACTGTAGCTATATCAACAACAGAAGCAAAGCTCGCATTAGCTGCTGCGATAGCTGCTGGAGTTGCTACCGCATTACCTGCTGTAGAGCCTTCCGCTGCACCGACGATAGGATTCCATTTAAGGGCCTTGAATACAAAGTAACCAGCTGTACCAGTGACAAATACAGTTAACAGACCAAGGATAACCCCGCTTAATCCACCGGAAAGTATGGATTTGAAATCAATGCTCATTCCAAGAGCGAATGCAAAGAATGGGATAAGCATGGAGCTGCCGCGCTCCAAAAAGCTTCTCATATTCTCATCTAAATTACCAAGTACCATACCAACCGCGATTGGAAGTAGCACGGCTATGAAAGAAGTGATAGAAAATAAACCGTTTACAAATCCCATTGCGCCAAAGACGGATAATGCAACCATTGTAAGGAATGGACCATCATTTAAAGCTAGTAAAGAATATGCTGCTCTATCTTCCTTGCTTCCGTATTGGCCGACAAGTGCGACGAACATACCACCGTTGCTGTTTGTCATAGCTGCAATCATAGCGATAGGTGCAATTCCAAGCCATAAACCGTCTTCGCCAGCAAATAAGATTGCGAGTAAACCAAACGCTGCCCCGACAGCCCACTTGGTAACAAGTAATGTTGCACCTTTACCTAAAGAACGACCGAATGATTTCAGATTGATTTGTGCCCCTGTACATAATAAGAATAAAGCAATTAACGTGGAGGCTCCATCAACAAACAATGCTTGTGTGAAATTTCCTATTCGAAGCAAATCAGGAGCGAATGTATTTAAAACAGCTGCAAGCAATAATGGTACGACCATCATTCCTCCTGGGATTCTTTCCAAAGTAGCTTTAATTTTCATATTGACACCCTCTTCTTTAGTTTCATTTTTAAACACATAATATAATGAACCGCTTTCAATTAATAATTGTAAATGCTTACAACGCATATTACAAGTATTATTTTATAATTTAGTTGCAAAAACAAACACAAATGTAAATTAAAATCTATTATTCCTTGATATTTGTTGCAATAAAAGGCAAAAAAGAGACAGGCCAATGTGTTGACCTGTCTCTTTTTTTCATTAGGATTGCAGTTTACGCCATAGAGTGGATCGATTGATCCCTAACCGCGATGCTGTTTTTGATTTGTTATAATTCTCTTCTTTCAATACAGCTTTAATAATCTCTTTTTCAATCTCTTCAAGTGTACCTTCTAATGGGAAATGGACATTATGCTTTGAATGATCCTTTAGGTTCTGAATCACTTTTTCTGTCGTCTCCAGCTCGATATGATAGCCATTTGTTTCTGCAATAAGCTGCTCTATAGCGGTGTTTAACTGATCGATATTACCTGGCCAATCATATTCCTTCAATAAGGATATGGCGCTTTCTCTAAAGCCTACTATCTGTCCTCCGGATTCAGTGTTGTGATAGGAGATAAGATAATGAGCCCACGATTCTATATCTTCTTCCCTGCCCTTTAGTGATGGTAATTCAATGGCATACGATGCTAATTCTATAAGAAGTTCCTTTGAAACAGGGCTTTCTTGAAACATTAACTCGTATTTGTCTGGTTCAATTCCTGATAAAATTCTAGGACCTGTTTTCCTATCTTTCAACAGTTGTACCAACCATTTTAGTTTATCAGTGCTCAGCGTTTCGAGATTCGTTAAATAGCAAGTGCCAAAATGGTTGTTTGTCAGGATTGATTCCATCTTTGTTTTCCAATCTTTTGATGGAATGGCATCGCATAATATAGTTGCAAATGGCAGGTGGGAAAGGGTACTAAGCCCATGAATTTCCTTTGCAGCTGTAAGTTTGCCTGCGCCTTTTTCTCCAATTAATAGTATTGGTGCAGTGTTGGTGGCTGTTGCCTTGATTTGTTCGTGAACAGTTTGGATTTTACTGCTGGATCCTATCATCTCCATCCTGTCAGTCATATCTTCTATACGAATCCCCGGGTTATCTTGTTCTGCGCTGAGTGTATCTGTAACCCTAATCCAGCATAGGTCATCCTTGAAAGGGCTGGAGAAAATCTCAAAGGCATTTCCATATTTCATGAGAATTCTGGAAGTTGTCTTATTAGACTGAATGCTTTCTAGTGCATATTGCTTTAGTTGTTCAAATTCTCTTCCCAGCTTCTCAGCAAGTTGTTCGCAGGCTTGATTTTGTTCAATGACATTACCCTTGCTGTCAACTAACATATACGCATTTGTTTCGCGTTTCAGGAGCTGTTTGTACTGCTTTATCTCTTCCTTTAACCTGTTGAGTAATTCGTTTATGTGAATGGCCTCTTGGAAGGATTCGCTGACTGCTTCTGAACCAGAGGTGATTAATATACCGTTTAATCCAGTCTTTTTAGCGGTTTCAATCGTTACTGTATCTCCAATTACGGACTTGATACCTTCTTTTTGCAGATCCTTTAAAGTGGTTTCGACTTCTGCGCTGCTGTTGATTTCAACTGTTTTAATATCCAAGTCTAACAGTGCCGCGATAGTACGGGCGCCTTCTGAGATATTTGAGAATCCCACAATAGCAGTCCTGCCGGGATACCCTTCGGCTAGCGTTAAAACTTTCAGTACATCATATCCAGAAACCTTTACCTCGACTACAGGGATGGGGACGCTTTGTTTTATGTACTGAGCGGTTCCGCCACGGCTTATGATTAAGTCGTATTGTTCGTATGTCTGTCTGGCAAAGCGTACTCCTTCGTCTAAGTCACCTACAAGTACATCTATATCTAAATTCGGAAAGTTGCCTTTCATACTATTAACAAGTTCTTTTAAACCGTTATAGGGTGCGATAAACAATATTTTTATGGTCATATGTTCTCCTTTTGCCATCTCAGTCTTACTTCTTTCTCTATATTCTTAGCATAATACAGGAAGAAAAATATTTCACTCACAGCAGAAAAAAATATTGTTGGAATAAGTGGAGGTTATTAATGTAAGGTTTATAAGTTTGTTTTAAAATGCACCAAATAAAATGATCTTCTTCGTTATTCATGTATTATTACCATTTTTTATTATATAAATTAAGCTGATCGAAATAAAAATGTTGCGAAATTAATCAATTGCTATTACAATGACACTAGATACAAATTGAAAACGGTACCAACTAAGGGGTGGCATATATGAAGTTAGCAATTATAGCAGATGATCTTACAGGAGCTAATGATAGCGGTGTTCAGCTGGCAAGAGCCGGGTTGGAGACAAAAGTATTTTTGGAACAGGACTATTCGGCGGCTGAAGGAGCAGAGGCAATAGTGTTCGATACAGATAGTCGTTCCATTGCCCCGCATGAGGCATATAACAAAATTAAATCTATTACGGAGTTTTTGCTCCAGGCGGGGTTTAATTCAATTTACAAGAAGATAGATTCTACGATGCGTGGAAATATCGGAAACGAAATAAAAGCATTCGGTGATACGATAGGGGCAGATTTTGTTATTATTGCACCTGGATATCCGAAAAACGGCCGAACTGTAATAGATGGCAACCACTATTTGAATGGGGTGTTGTTAGATCAAACTGAAATGGCTCACGATCCAAAAACACCTGTGAATGAGGCTCATATTCCTACCCTTTTGAGAGGGCAGATTAACGAGGAAATAGGGTTGATTCCTCTCGAAGTGATTAGGTCAAATGAAAAAATACTGCAGTTATTGTTAAATGAATTCAAAAAACAAAATATTAAGTACGTAGTTGCCGATTCTGACGCGGAAGAGGACCTTCAACATCTTTTAGAGCTTACGAAGGATGCACCTTACTCCATTGCTTGGGTTGGATCAGCAGGCTTGGCTAGTTATCTGCCTTCTTATTATGGAATCCAGCACAAAGAAAACAAGGAACTGTTGATTCCTTCTCACGATAAACCGGTTCTGACTGTTGTGGGCAGTGTAAACAAGCAGTCAAGAAATCAATTGAACTTGTTGCTGAAGGACACGTCTACAGTGGGTATCTGCCTTGATTCCGCAAAAGCTGTATCTTCTATAGAAGAAAGAGAGAAAGAAATCAAAAGAATCGTCGAAGCTGCCAAAGTTACAGCTGCCAAAGGTTTGGATACAGCTATTTATACAGCCGGCACTAAGGAAGATATAAGCCGTTCAAGGGAAGCAGGAAGGATACTGGGGTTGAATGAGACTCAAGTAAGCAATGAAATTGTGAAAATGCTGGGAGAAGTTATAGCAGAATTGATAAGGGAGGAGCTTTTCTGCGGTCTTGTTATGACAGGAGGAGACACTGCTAAACAAGTTTGCAGCCTTTTGGATACAAGTGGCTTTCACTTGTATGACGAATTGGAAATAGGGGTCCCTATCTCTGCATTTATCGGTAAAGAGGCATTGTTCGTCATAACGAAGGCTGGAGGATTTGGTAAGGAAACCGTATTTATAGATGCCATTAAAAAACTTAGAGGAGTTGTTCATATATGAGTACAAAACCAGTTATCGGAATCACGATGGGGGATGCAGTAGGTATCGGGCCTGAGATAATTGCCAAAGCACTTATGGATGAAAGTATCTTTGCTGATTGTCAGCCTATAGTAATAGGTGATGCAAAGATAATGAAGCGTGCAGCTTCTATTGTTGGATCTACTAATGAAATTCATTCTATTTCAACAGTTTCTCAAGCTAAGAATGTTTTTGGCGTAATTGATGTAATAGATTTGAATCTGCTTCCGGAGGATTTAGTTTTCGGCGTCATATCAAGTGAAGCTGGCAATGCAGCTTATCAGTATCTTGCAAAGGCAGTTGAGTTAGCGCAGGCTAAAGAAATCGATTCCATTTGTACAGCTCCTTTAAACAAAGAAGCATTGCATAAAGGGGGGCATCTTTACCCAGGGCACACTGAAATACTGGCAGCGCTCACGGACACAAAAGACTTCTCGATGATGCTTACTACGCCTAATCTAAAAGTCATTCACTTAACAACACATGTCGGTCTCATAGAAGCAATTGAGCGAATCACTCCAGAAAGAACTTATAAAGTCGTGAAATTAGCGCATGATACTCTAACTGCTGCAGGGCAAAAGCAGCCTAAGATTGCTGTTTGCGGTATCAATCCCCATGCAGGGGAAAATGGGTTGTTTGGAAATGGGGAGGAAGAGGAAAAACTTGCTCCTGGTATACAAAGAGCTCGTGAAGAAGGAATTGATGCCTCGGGACCTTATCCAGCAGATACATTATTCTTCCGTGCTGGCAGGGGTGACTTTGATATCGTAGTAGCGTGCTATCACGATCAAGGTCATGCTCCGATCAAGGTAATGGGGATTGAAGAAGGAGTCAATATTACGGTTGGACTCAAAGGTGGTATCATCCGAACATCAGTGGATCATGGAACAGCTTTTGATATAGCAGGAAAGAATATTGCGGACTCCAAGAGCATGAAAGCTGCAATAACTTCTGCTATCGAATTGGCACCTAAACGAAATACCCAATCCTGATTGTATAATGTTAAGAAAGTAATGCTAGCGGGACCTTCCTCAGGAAGGTTCTTTTTTGTCTTGGGGGTCCTGTATCAGCCGTTTGTGTGAATGCTGCTATTATCAAGCGGTAAAAGCTTAATACTCAAGAAAGTCTACCTGAATATCTTATTAATATTATTGGAAGCGATTACAATCATTAGTCTTCTCAAATACAGCAACTACTGCTGATTTCCAGATAAAAAAGCGTTAATGTCAACGTTAATGTGTTATAAAAATAATTTCATCTTTTTTAGTCAAAGCTCTTTACATTCCAGAAAAAAGGATTAATATAGAGTGAGTTTGATTTTAACGAAAAGGAGAATGTCTGTTGGGTAACCCAACTTCTACATCTGAGCAAACGTTGTTTCGCATCTCTTGGCCGCTGTTTATTGAATTAGCACTTCATATGGGAATGGGTATTGTTGCTACACTGATGCTGAGTCATTACTCAGATTTAGCTGCTGCCGGAGTCGGCGTAGCGAATCAGCTGATTAGCATTTTTATTTTGGTTTTTAATGTCACTTCTATTGCTTCTATGATCATCATCGGCCAGAAGCTCGGTGCAGAGGATTTGGCGCATGCTCGGCAGACTGCTCGGACAGCTTTCGGTATGAACTTCTGGTTTGGTTTGATCGTATCTGCTGTCGTCGTTCTGTTCGGTTCGGTATTTTTAAGTTTCTTCGATTTGAAAGGTGAGACACTCGCTTATGCGACCACCTTCGTGAAAATATGTGGTGCGTCTTTATTCTTAGAATCATTATCTTTGACTCTTAGTGCGATTCTCCGGGCGAATGGCCGGACAAAAGTCTCCATGGTTGTTGCAGTTCTGATGAACGTGCTAAGTGTATTTGGTTATTTGGTTGCAATCTTTGGATTGTTTGGCTTACCAATCACTGGGGTTGTCGGTGTATCCTGGACAATTGTGATTGCACGTATTTTTGCAGTTGTTGTATTGTTCTACTTTGTTTCTCGTTATCTGGCAATTCGTTTTACAGGTACGCATTTGATTAAACTGAACATGCAAGATATCAAGGACATCCTAGTTATCGGTGTTCCTTCGGCAGCAGAAAACCTATCTTATCAATATTCCCAGATTGTTATCACAGCAATCGTAGCGAATTTCGGTGATGCTTCACTTGCTGCTCGTGTATATATTAATAATATATCCATGCTTTGTTACTTGTTCACACTATCCATTGCAGAAGGTACGCAGCTGCTTGTATCCCGCTATATCGGGGGTAAGCAGTACGATCGAGCATTGAAACGTGGCTTGCGTACACTGAAAATTGCTATGATAGCATCCTTCATCGTTTCAATGGGCTTTGCATTAACTGGAGCACCTATTTTGCAAATGTTCACAGATGACCCGGCTATTTTGGCAGTTGGTATCCCGATTTTATGGGCAGTTGCCTTCACTGAGCCTGGCCGTGCGATGAATATTGTTTTGATGAGTTCACTCAAATCGGCTGGTGATGCAAAATTCCCAGCGATTATCGGAGTCATCAGCATGTGGGGGATTGCTGTACTTCTTAGCTACACACTTGGCGTATCCTTCGGTCTCGGTTTACTCGGAGTCTGGATTGCGATGGGCGTAGATGAATGGTTCCGCGGCTTCTTCGCTTACCGGAGATGGCGTTCCCGTCCTTGGGAAAAGAAAGAACAGGCAGCGGTTCCAGAAACTGCATTAACTTAATATAATAGAAGAAAGGCATCGACACACGTGTTGGTGCCTTTTTGTTATGAAATTGTTAAGTTAAATAAATATGTGAATTAATTGTTTTTTCGGTTGTTTTAAGTTGAATATATGAAGCCGTACTGTTATGATGAATTTGCAAGAGGAATTTTTTTTATAGCAAGTGGGACAATAAATGACATACTGGGACTTTTTTGACCCATTAAGCTTTATGAAGAAGGGGTATGTTATGCGATCGGTAATAGATCTACAAAAGAAGCTTTTCCCGGATGTTCTGGCAATTATGCAGCGAAGATACGGAATCCTGCAGTTTGTCAAAACAATGGGACCGCTGGGACGTCGCACACTTGCTGAAAACATGAATCTTGCAGAACGGGTCGTCAGAGGTGAAATTGACTTCCTTCAGAACCAAGGAATGATCTATATCACCACAAAAGGGGTACAGATTACCGATGAAGGATTGGAAGTTCACGAGCAATTAGAAGCTTTTATGCTCGAAGCCTCTGAAATAAGTGTTTTGGAACAGCGTGTCCGGGAAACACTAGGAATAGATAATTGTATTGTAGTCCCCGGTAATAGTGATACCCAAGATTGGGTAAAACAAGAGATGGGAAAACGGTGTGCACAGCTTCTGGAAGGTATGCTGCATCCGAACTATACGGTTGCAGTGACAGGAGGCACCACCATGGCCGCGCTGGCAGCAGCGATGCCGCCGATTCATACAGCTGAAAATGTCATGTTCGTACCTGCCCGCGGCGGTATTGGTGAGCAGGTGGAAAACGAAGCGAATACGATTTGTGCTGCTATGGCGAAGCGAGCCAGGAGTCAGTACCGGCTGTTGTATGTTCCTGATCCTATCGGGGAAGAATCTTATCAGACAATTATCGAAGAGCCTTCCGTTAAGGAAGTTCTGTCCATCATCAACCGTTCGAACGTGGTTATCCACGGTATCGGTGACGCCATGACAATGGCGGAGCGGAGACGGACGCCTGCGCCGCTTGTCGAGCAGATTAAGAGCGGTGTTGCAGTAAGTGAGGCATTTGGTTATTACTTCGATGCTGAGGGGAATGTAGTCCACCGTGTACGGACGGTTGGATTGCAGTTAGAGGACTTAGATAAAGCAGAACATGTAATAGCTATTGCAGGCGGTGCCTCGAAAGCCCGTGCAATCGCCTCATACTTCAAACTGGGAAGAAACAATCTCCTGGTGACGGATGAGGCGGCAGCGAACCAGTTAATAAAGGGATATTAAACCCTTTAATCATTCAGTTATTACAAGGAGGAAATTTTCATGACAGTAAAAATTGGTATTAACGGTTTTGGACGTATTGGACGTAACGTATTCCGTCAAGCGCTAGCTAACAGCGAAGCAGAGGTAGTTGCAATCAACGACCTTACAGATGCGAATATGCTTGCCCATTTGTTAAAGTATGATTCTGTACACGGTGTCCTTGATGCAGAAGTATCCGTAAACGGCAAAAACCTAGTTGTTGACGGTAAAGAGATCAAAGTTCTTTCTGAGCGCGATCCTGCTAACCTTGGCTGGGGAGATCTTGGTGTAGAAGTAGTAGTTGAATCTACTGGTATTTTCACAAATGGTGAAGATGCGAAGAAACACGTTGAAGCAGGAGCGAAAAAAGTTATCATCTCTGCACCAGCTAAAGGCGAAGACCTTACTGTCGTAATGGGCGTTAACGAAAACAGCTATGATCCATCTGAGCATACTGTACTTTCAAACGCTTCTTGTACTACTAACTGCTTGGCTCCGGTTGCAAAAGTACTTCATGATACATTCGGAATCAAACGCGGTCTAGTAACAACTGTTCACGCGTATACAAATGACCAGCAAATTCTTGACTTGCCGCACAAAGACTACCGTCGTGCACGTGCAGCAGCAGAAAACATCATTCCTACAACTACAGGTGCTGCTAAAGCAGTTTCTCTAGTATTGCCTGAACTTAAAGGTAAATTGAATGGTATGGCTATGCGTGTACCGGTTAAAGATGCTTCCCTTATTGACTTGGTTGCTGAATTCGACCAAAACGTAACTGCTGAGCAAGTTAACGCTGCTTTGAAAGAAGCTGCTGAAGGCGAACTTAGCCACGTTCTTGGTTACAGCGAAGAGCCACTTGTTTCTTCCGATTACATCGGAAACAGAAACTCTTCTACAGTAGATGCACTTTCTACTATGGTTTTGGAAGATAACATGGTAAAAGTTGTTTCTTGGTACGATAACGAAATGGGTTACTCCACTCGTTGCGTAGACTTGGCTGTATTCTTGAAAAGCAAAGGCATCTAATTTCTAAATAAGCAATGGTAGAAAGGGAGGGAGGAGCACCTCCCTCCCTTTTGACCTATGCCTGTTCTTTTCTAACAAACGGCAGAAGGATAAGTAAGAAGTTTTTTACTTATACGGAAGTTCTGGGATTAACTAAAGCCGATAGTTAGTTAGTCAAGGAACAAACCCTGCCATGCGAATGATATAGAAGGAACAGATACATAGGTAACAAGTATTCGAGGAGGCGTAGATATGAACAAGAAATCAATCCGCGATATTGATGTAGCAGGTAAGAAAGTTTTCTGCCGTGTGGATTTCAACGTACCAATGGAAAATGGCACTGTAACTGATGATACACGGATCAAGGCTGCCCTTCCGACAATCAAGCATCTTGTCGAACAAGGAGCAAAAGTGATTCTTGCCAGCCACCTTGGCCGCCCGAAAGGCGAAGTAAAAGAAGATTTGCGTTTGGACCCTGTTGCTCAGCGTCTTAGCGATTTGCTTGATAAGGAAGTCGTGAAAGTCGATCAAGTACAAGGGGAAGAAGTGAACCAAGCAGTGGAAAGTCTTGCTGATGGAGACGTACTTCTTATCGAAAATGTACGCTTTGAAGCTGGTGAAGAGAAAAACGATCCAGAATTAGCAAAAGCTTTTGCTTCCATAGCTGATGTGTATGTAAATGATGCATTCGGTGCTGCACACCGTGCACATGCATCTACAGAAGGTGTAGCGAAACATCTTCCAGCGGTTGCGGGTTTACTTTTGGAGCGTGAACTAGAAGTACTTGGTAAAGCACTATCTAATCCGGAACGACCATTCACAGCCATCATTGGCGGTGCAAAAGTAAAAGATAAGATCGGTGTAATCGATAACTTGCTTGATAAAGTTGATAATCTAATCATCGGCGGCGGTTTGGCTTATACATTCATTAAAGCACGCGGCTATGAGATCGGAAAATCCTTGCTTGAAGAAGATAAGATCGATTTGGCAAAAGAATTCATGCAAAAAGCAAAAGACAAAGGTGTCAATATGGTAATGCCTGAGGATGTTGTTGTAGCTGATGATTTCTCCGAGGATGCCAACAAGCGCGAAGTGAGCATAGAAGAAATTCCTGCTGACTGGGAAGCATTGGACATCGGACCTAAAACTCGTGAGACATATAAGCAGATCGTTAAAGATTCCAAATTGATCATCTGGAACGGACCAATGGGTGTGTTCGAATTGAACGCATTTGCTGGCGGAACAAAAGCAGTTGGGGAAGCACTGGCAGAAGGAGAAGGATTCTCTATCATCGGCGGCGGAGACTCTGCTGCAGCAGTAGAGAAATTCGGCCTTGCTGAAAAAATGGATCATATCTCCACTGGCGGCGGTGCCAGCCTTGAATTTATGGAAGGCAAGGAGCTGCCTGGTGTAGCTGCATTGAACGACAAATAAAAAGACTGAAGGGATGGAGAATTATGCGTAAAAACGTCATCGCAGGCAACTGGAAAATGAACAAAACAATTTCTGAAGCAAAAGAATTCATCGAAGCGACGAAAGCGAAGATTCCATCCAGTGACAAAGCAGAAGCAATAGTTTGTGCACCAGCATTGTATTTGACTGAGCTAGTGAAGCTTACAGAGGGTACGGACCTTAAGATCGCTGCTCAAACAATGCATTATGAAGAAAGCGGTGCTTTCACTGGTGAAATCAGCCCAATAGCGCTGAAAAGCATTGGTGTGGAATATGCGGTAATCGGACACTCCGAGCGTCGTGAATACTACAACGAAACAGACGAGTCTGTTAACAAAAAGACACATGCAGCATTGCAGCATGGTATTACTCCAATTGTCTGCATCGGTGAAACGCTTGAAGAGCGTGAAGCTGACAAAACAAACGAAGTAGTTGGCGGCCAAGTCGAAAAGGCTTTGGAAGGTCTGTCTGCTGAACAAGTTTCAACAGTAATTCTTGCTTATGAGCCAGTATGGGCTATAGGTACTGGTAAAACAGCAACAGCACAGCAAGCGAATGAAGTCTGCACCTTCATCCGTAATGTTGTAAAAGAGAAAGTATCCGCTGAAGCAGCTGACGCTGTACGCATCCAATACGGGGGAAGCGTGAAGCCAGCAAACGTGGATGAACTACTTTCTGAATCTGATATCGACGGCGCTTTAGTCGGTGGTGCAAGCCTGGAAGCTGATTCCTTCCTAGCGCTTGTGGAGGCTGGTGCAAAATGAGTCAGGACAAATTAGCTGCCCTCATCATTCTCGACGGATTCGGAATCCGCGGTGAAGAAAAGGGTAACGCAGTCAAGCATGCTAAAAAGCCGAACTTCGACCGTTACTGGAACAAGTATCCGCATAACGAGCTTACTGCTAGCGGAGAGGCTGTGGGCTTGCCAGAAGGCCAGATGGGGAATTCTGAGGTAGGTCACTTGAATATCGGTGCAGGACGCATCGTGTATCAAAGCCTGACTCGCGTGAATAAATCCATCAAAGATGGCGACTTCTATGATAATGAAGTGCTTCTTAAAGCAGTCGACCATGCGAAAAAGAACGATAAGAGTCTGCACCTCTTCGGTCTTTTGTCCAATGGCGGCGTACACAGTCACATTGAGCACTTATTTGCTCTTTTGGAGCTTGCTAAGAAGCATGGATTAGAGAAAGTTTACATCCATGGTTTCCTTGACGGTCGGGACGTTGGTCAGCGAAGCGCGAAAGAATTCATTGACCAGACAGAAGCGAAAATCAAGGAACTTGGTATTGGAAAGATTGCAACAGTTACAGGACGCTATTATTCCATGGACCGCGACAAACGTTGGGATCGTGTGAAAAAAGCGTATGATGCGATGGTTTACGGAGAAGGTCCTGCCTATAAGAGCCCTTATGACGTTATCGAAGATTCCTATAAAAATGAAATCTATGATGAATTCGTCCTTCCATCTGTCATCACAGAGGAAAATGGTGAACCGGTAGCGAAAATACAGGATGATGATGCTATCATCTTCTATAACTTCCGTCCGGACCGAGCTATCCAGATTTCTCGGACATTCGCAAACAAAGACTTCCGTGACTTTGATCGTGGTGAACACCCGCCAACGATTAATGAATTCGTCTGCATGACGAACTTTAGTGAAACGGTAGACGGCGACGTTGCGTATAAGCCAGTCAACTTGGATAACACGATCGGTGAAGTGCTTTCTCAGAACAACATCAAACAGCTGCGTATTGCAGAAACAGAGAAATACCCGCATGTGACGTTCTTTATGAGCGGCGGTCGCGAAGAAGAGTTCCCTGGTGAGGATCGGATCCTAATTAACAGCCCGAAAGTGGCGACATATGATTTGAAACCTGAAATGAGTGCATATGAAGTGACGGACGCGTTACTTGATGACTTGGATCAGGACAAACACCAAGCGATCATCTTGAACTTCGCTAACCCGGACATGGTTGGACATTCAGGTATGCTGGAACCGACTGTGAAGGCAATTGAAGCAGTTGACGAATGCCTCGGTAAAATCGTCGACAAGATTATTGAAAAAGGCGGTCATGCTATCATTACGGCTGACCATGGTAACTCGGATGAAGTAGTTACGCTTGAAGATAAGCCAATGACTGCCCATACGACAAATCCGGTTCCTGTAATCGTGACAAAAGAAGGCGTAGAACTTCGTAGCGGCGGTATCCTTGCTGATTTGTCTCCGACATTACTGGATCTATTGAATGTTGAGAAACCAGAAGAAATGACAGGCACTAGCCTAATCCAAAAATAAGAGGAGAGAAAAAATAATGCCATACATTACTGACGTATATGCACGCGAAGTCCTTGACTCCCGCGGTAACCCTACAATTGAAGTAGAAGTACTAACAGAATCCGGAGCTTTCGGTTCTGCAATCGTTCCAAGTGGTGCGTCCACTGGTGAATACGAAGCAGTTGAGCTTCGTGATGGCGATAAAGATCGTTACCTTGGCAAAGGTGTTCAAACAGCAGTTGCTAACGTAAATGAAAAAATCGCTCAAGAATTGATCGGTATCGATGTTACACGTCAAGTGATCATCGACCAGCTATTGATCGAACTTGATGGTACTGAAAACAAAGGTAAACTCGGCGCTAACGCTATTCTTGGTGTATCCATGGCAGCAGCACACGCAGCAGCTGATCACCTTGGAGTACCACTTTACACGTATCTTGGAGGATTCAACTCCAAGACACTTCCAACACCAATGATGAACATCCTTAACGGTGGAGAGCATGCGGATAACAACGTTGATATCCAAGAATTCATGATCATGCCTGTAGGAGCTCCTACATTCAAAGAAGCACTTCGCATGGGTGCAGAAATCTTCCACAGCTTGAAGAAGGTTCTTCAGTCTAAAGGCTTGAACACTGGTGTAGGTGATGAAGGTGGTTTCGCACCAAACCTTTCTTCTAACGAAGAAGCTCTTGAAACAATCGTAGAAGCAATCAAAGCTGCTGGTTACAAACCAGGTGAAGAAGTACAGCTAGCAATGGACGTTGCATCTTCTGAGTTCTACGAAGATGGCAAGTACAACCTTAAAGGTGAAGGCGTAGTTCGCTCTTCTGAAGAAATGGTTGCTTGGTATGAAGAAATGACAAACAAATACCCAATCATCTCTATCGAAGATGGCTTGGACGAAAACGACTGGGATGGTCACAAGCTATTGACTGACCGCATCGGTGACAAAGTTCAGCTTGTTGGTGATGACCTATTCGTTACAAACACAAAACGTTTGAAACAAGGTATCGAGCAAGGTGTTGGTAACTCCATCCTTGTTAAAGTGAACCAAATCGGTACGCTTACAGAAACATTCGATGCTATCGAAATGGCGAAACGTGCTGGTTATACAGCTGTTATCTCTCACCGTTCTGGTGAATCTGAAGATGCAACAATCGCTGACATCGCTGTAGCGACTAACGCTGGCCAAATCAAAACTGGTGCACCATCCCGTACTGACCGTGTTGCGAAATACAACCAACTTCTTCGTATCGAAGATGAGTTGAAAGCATCCGGCATCTACGGCGGACTTGCATCTTTCTACAACTTGAATAAATAAGCAGTATAAAAGGGATGAGCTTAATGCTCATCTCTTTTTTTGTTTTGGGCAAAAGGAGTTTCAGAAAATGAAGCTCCTTGTTCTTTTTTGAAAACATCGGTGAGCAAAAATCTTGTTGAGCCTGCATCCGGCTGATAATATAAAGCGAATGATTTGAAGGAGGAAATACATAATGGCACAATCACTACAAGGGAAGCGAGCTATCATCACAGGCGGCGGACGCGGCATTGGGAAAGCAATTGCAGAGGCACTTGCAGCAGAAGGTGCTCATGTCGGCTTAATTGGCCGTTCAGAAGAACATATTAAAGCAGTAACAGCAAATCTAGGTGAAGTTAAAACAGCTTATGCTGCAGCGGATGTATCCAGTCTGGAAGATGTGACAGCAGCAGTCTATAAAGTAAAAGATGAACTTGGCGGCATTGATATCTTAATCAATAATGCCGGTATCGCTAAGTTTGGCGGATTTATGGACCTTGATCCGGAAGAATGGAAAAATATCATTGATGTAAACCTGATGGGTGTGTACAACGTCACACGCGCGGTACTACCGGACTTGATCGAGCAAAAATCAGGAGATATCATTAACATCTCATCTACAGCTGGTCAAAAAGGTGCTCCTGCTACAAGTGCTTACAGTGCATCGAAGTTCGGCGTGCTAGGATTGACTGAATCACTTGCAATGGAAGTGCGCAAGCACAACATTCGGGTAACAGCCTTGACGCCAAGTACAGTAGCAACCGATTTGGCATTTGAGAACAAGCTGACAGATGGTAATCCAGAAAAAGTTATGCAGTCTGAGGACATTGCAGAGTTTGTCGTAGCACAGCTGAAATTAAACAGCCGCACATTTATAAAGTCTGCCGGTCTGTGGTCAACAAATCCTTAAGATATAAATAGTAAAGCGGGACATTCGATAGAGTTATCGAATGTCCCGCTTTTTCTTTGTCCGTTTTGATCTTGGGTGTCTAGTGTCCTAAAAGGCGAAAACGGGTATAGCAAGAGGGAGAAATTCTTTTCTTAGAATTAGAAGCTATAATCGATAAACAGAACAGAGCATGCTGGTAAATATGCTCTCTCTGACCTCCTTTTCGGAGGGGAACATGCCATTTAGGAGGAGAACAAGATGTCAGTAAGAATCGGAGTAATTGGAACAGGCGCTATTGGAAAAGAGCATATGAATAGAGTAGAACAAAGATTATCAGGAGCGAAGATTACGGCTGTTACGGATGTTAATCCTGCTGCAGCAGAAGAGGCTCTTCATGAACTGGGAATTAAAGCGAATTTTTATCCAAATGATCAGGCATTGATAGATGCAGAGGAAGTAGATGCGATATTTGTTACAAGCATCGGGCCAGCACATGAAGCAACAGTGCGTAAAGCAATAGAAGCAGGGAAATATGTCTTCTGTGAAAAGCCTCTTTCCGTTACCGCAAAGGGCTGCAAAACAATCATGCAGGATGAAATGGAATATGGTAAGCGTATCGTGCAAGTTGGCTTTATGAGGCAGTTCGACCAAGGCTATGAACAGCTGAAACAAGCTATTGATTCCAAAGTGATAGGGGAACCGCTCATGGTCAAATGCGCACATCGTGCTCCGGCAGTAGATGCGGCCTATACAACGGATATGGCAATTACAGATACCTTGATCCACGAAATAAATATTCTGCACTGGTTGTTAGCGGACAACTATGTCTCTGTTCAAGTCCTCTACCCACGAAAGAATAAGCATGCTCTCCCGCATTTACGTGATCCGCAAGTTATCTTACTTGAAACGGAATCTGGTGTACTTATCCAAGCGGAAGTATCCGTTAATATTAAATATGGTTATGACATTCAATGTGAGATAGTTGGAGAAGAAGGAATTGTAAGTCTGCCGGAAACCGAGAGTCTTAAAATACGACATAACGGAAAACAAAGTACCGACGTTTTACAAGATTGGAAAGTGCGTTTTCAAGATGCTTATGACAAAGAGATACAGGTATTTATCAACCAGGTAGCCAAACAAGAGGCGCTGCAGGGTCCTTCTGCTTGGGAAGGGTATGTGGCTGCCGTTACATCCGATGCATGTTTGAAGGCACAAGAATCCGGTCAGAGAGAACCGATTGAATTGGAAAGTATGCCTGCCTTCTATAGTACAGAAAGAAAGGTTCAGCTACTGTAAGATAAAAAATACAAGCCGTTCTTGTAATGAACAGGAGGATCATAATGAAACTAGGGTTTAATCAAGCTACAACATTGGAAAATTCAAATCTGGCAACAGATCTGGAATTATGTGAAAAGCATGGCTATGATTATATTGAAATTCGCACAATGGATAAGCTGCCAGAGTATTTGAAGCAATATTCCCTCGAACAGCTTTCCTCCTATTTCCAAGAGCATCATATAAAGCCGTTTGCACTGAATGCACTCGTATACTTCAATAATCGAAGCGAGGAAGATTATCAGCAGCTGATAAACGAATTCAAGCAAATGCTGGAATACGCTAAAGAATTGCAAGTACCTTATATCGTTGCCGTACCTTTAGTGACCAAAGAAAAGATACCGAAGAAAGACATTAAAGAAAGCAGTGTAGCAGTACTGCATGAACTGGCAGAGCTTGCAGAACCATATGGTATCAAGCTCGCTGTGGAATTTGTGGGGCATCCTGAATGCACAATCAATACATTCGAACAAGCTTACGATATTGTTCAGACGGTTGATAACCCAAACGTAGGTTTAGTATTGGATTGCTTCCATTTCCATGCAATGAATTCCAGTATAGAGGCACTAAAACAGGCAGATATATCAAAGGTCTTCATTCTTCATATGGATGATACAGAAGACTTTCCGACTGGAAGCCTTGTAGACGAGGATCGGGTATGGCCTGGACATGGAGCGATAGATTTGGAAGGAATTCTAACTGTGCTGAAGGAAAAGGGCTTTGACGGACCGGTGACGGTAGAGCTATTTCGACCGGAATATTATGAGATGAAAGCGGAAGATGTAATTAGAAAGGCTAAGGAAACTACGAAAGAAGTAATAACCAAATATCTTTAAAATAAGGAGACAGAGCCAATAAGCAATACAGCTGGCTCTGTTTTCTTTTTATTTATTTGCCGAAAGCATCAAAACTGCAGTTTCAGCCGCTTCTGCAATCAAATCGTCATTTGCATTCGCGTCTGCTTCATCATGATCGGACATAATGGCCAGTACAATAGGTTCTTCCTCAGGAGGCCAAAGGATTGCAATATCATTTCTTGTGCCGTAAGATCCAGCGCCGGTTTTGTCGCCGACTTCCCAGTCCTTCGGAACACCTGCCCGTATAAGTTCATCACCAGTAGTGTTTCCTTTGAGCCAATCTATGAGAAGCTGGCGCTTATCTGCAGATAGGTGATCTTCCAGCGCAAACTCTCGGAGGCTTTCTGCCATTGCTTTTGGAGTACTGGTATCCCGTGTATCACCTGGTTGTGTATTATTTAGGTCCGGTTCAATCCTCTCGGAATTTGTCACTTGATCTCCAATCTTACGTAATCCGTCTTCAAACCCATCTGGACCACCGATTTCTTCAAATATTAAATTGGCAGCAGTATTATCACTGTAACTGATAGATGCCTCACTCAACTCTTTCAAAGTCATACCAGAATCCACATGTTTTTCAGTAATAGGATTGTAGTTTACAAGATCATCACCCGTAAACATGATTCTTTTATTAAGGTCTTCCATTGACTTTTGCTGCAATAAAACGCCAACAGATAATGCCTTATGAGTGGAAGCAAAACCAAAGCGTTCGTTTTCTCGATATGCTACTGTCCTTCCGGAGCCAGTATCAATTGCAAAGATACCTAGGCGGGCATCGTATGTCTCTTCTAAGCTGCTAAACGATGCCTTGTCATTTGATACGATGGCATCCGTTGATTTGGTTTCGCCGCTATCACCCGAACACCCCGTCGCAATATAGAGAAAACAAAATGCAAAGAATATGTAGGTAAACTGTTTCAATTTTCTTCTTCCTTTCCAATGTGGATTACAACTGTAGTCATTATTACACTTGTAATCCAAGCCTGTCAACTGTACAATACAAATTATGAAGATAGGGGAAGGGAGAGCAAGAATGACATTTGTTCAATTGCTGCTGGCAATGACGTTAGCTTCCGTAACAGTTGGGTTCATATTATTTATTCGAAGGTTCTTGAATTCGCAGCTGGCTCCAGCTTGGCGGTATTATTTGTGGTTTTTTCTGCTAGGCACCTTAATCCTTCCATTCCTGCCACTGGAGCGAATCAGTATAAAACAGCCTACGTCGTTCACAAACACTGATAAGAGCGATGTGGGTAGGGTTGCTTCATCAGATACAACCGAAACTGGATGGATTAATGATTTCGGAAATTCCGTCACAAGAATAGATGTTTCAAATTTGGACCAGCTAACCAACGGTCTCTGGATAGCAGGAGTGGCTGTTAGTGTATTGGCAGTTCTATTCACGCAGATGAGAGTAATACACCTAGTAAAAAAGGCAGAGGTTATCAAAGATGAAAAGGTAATCGAGTTGTTTCAAAAATGTAAAATGGAGCTGAAAATACGGAGACAAATTAAGCTAAAGCAGTCAGCTGATGTGTCAGCCCCATTCATTTTTGGCTTGTTTCGTGCCTGTGTGGTTCTTCCAACAGAAAGCGGCAGTTCGTCCAAGGAAATGAAGTATATCCTGCTTCATGAACTACATCATTATAAAAGCAGACATGTGCACTGGAATTATCTCTTCTTGCTAGGGGGAATCATTCACTGGTTTAATCCCTTTGTACGGTACGCGCTGAAGGAAATGCGATTAGATCGGGAGATTGCCTGTGATGCTGCTGTTTTGCGATATTTGACCGATGAAAAGGAGAAAACTGATTATGGACGGACATTATTGCACTTTGCTGAGAAATCGAGATGGTCGATGGTCGACCAACATACTACTTCCATTAGAAGTACAAAGCAGCATCTTAAGAAACGGCTGATACATATCATGTCAGGGCGTCTTACTGCCAAGAGGCTTCATGTAAAGAGCCTAGCTATATTTACTGTTCTGGGCCTTATCGTTGCTTTTCAAGTGCCTGCTTATGCAGCTGTCGTAACGGATGAGCAGTATACAATAGGCAGGAAAAATATAGCAGAATCGAATGTCAGTACATACCTTAAAGGCGATAACAGCAGTTTTGTTTTATACAGCATGAAACAAGACAAGTATTATATCCATAACAAGAAGCAAAGCATTAAAAGGGTTTCTCCCAATTCCACTTATAAGATATACAGTGCCTTAACAGCATTAGAAGCGGGAGTAATGAAACCAGTATCCACAGATATGGAATGGGACGGAAGCAATTACGAATATGAGAGTTGGAATGAAAGCCAGGACTTACAATCTGCAATGCAGTATTCCGTAACGTGGTACTTTCAGAATGTCGATAGGCAGGTCGGGAAGAAGACCATCAAAAGGATGTTATCAGAATACCATTACGGCAATGAGGATGTATCTGGTAAGATGGAGGACTTTTGGCTGGAATCCACGTTAAAAATATCTCCCTTTGAACAGGTGGAATTACTGCAAGATTTATATGAAAATAAATTTAATGCAAATCCAAAGAATATTGAGGCAGTCAAAGCATCTATAAAGCTGGAAGAAAAGGATGGAGCCGTCCTCTATGGCAAGACAGGAACAGGTATTGTTAACGGAAAGGCAGCTAATGGCTGGTTCATTGGTTTTGTGGAAACAAAAATGGATACCTATTTCTTTGCAACGAATATTAGAGATGGGGATGCGACCGGAAGCAAGGCTGCTGACATCACGCTGAGGATATTGAAGGAAAAAGGTATATATCAATAAGAGAGAGGGATGGCTATGTCCAAGAACGTGCCAAATATATCAGAATCAGAGTGGGAAATAATGAAAGTGCTTTGGGATAATTCCCCCCGTACAGCAAATGAAGTTGTTAGTTCGCTTCAGGGTAAAGCTGATTGGAAACCTAAAACGATCAGAACACTGCTTGACCGACTGACAAAGAAGAAGGTGGTGGGCGTGAATAAAGAACAAAGAATATATACATTTTATCCGCTTTATGCCGAGGAAGAGTGTCAGCGTGCAGAGACTAGATCCTTTATCGATCGAATCTATGGAGGAACGATGAAATCCATGCTGGTACAGTTTATGGAAGAAGAAACTTTATCGGAAGAAGATATGGAGGAACTTCGCCAAATATTGGATAAAAAAACTAGTGAATAGACCCCAAAAAAACAGCTCTCCATAATGGAGAGCTGTTTCTTATTGACCTGTCTTTTGACGGACAAGCTGTTCCACTTCATCGGCAGTGCTTAGAGTCAATGCTTGTTGACTTAGCTCCTGCATATCTGCTTTGGAAAGCTTCGTGATTTGAGTTCTTGCTGGCAGGATGCTTGTTGCGCTCATACTGAATTCATCAAGGCCAAGGCCGAGAAGAAGCGGGATTGCAATTGCATCGCCTGCCATCTCACCACACATGCCAGCCCATTTGCCTTCTGCATGTGCTGCTTCAATAACATTATGCACTAGGTTCAGGATAGCTGGGTGGTATGGCTGGTACAAGTAGCTTACGCGTTCATTCATGCGGTCAGCTGCCATTGTGTACTGGATCAAGTCGTTTGTTCCAACGCTGAAGAAATCAACTTCCTTCGCAAATTGCTTCGCAGCAACAGCAGTAGAAGGGATTTCAACCATGATACCGATCTCGATAGAATCAGAGACTGACACACCATCTGCTACAAGCTTGTCTTTCTCTTCAAGAAGGATTGCTTTTGCTTGGCGGAACTCTTCCAGTGTAGCGATCATCGGGAACATGATTTTCAGGTTGCCGTACACGCTCGCGCGCAATAGGGCGCGAAGCTGAACACGGAAGATATCGTCACGCTCTAGGCAAAGGCGGATAGCACGGTAGCCTAAGAACGGGTTCATTTCTTTCGGAAGCTGTAAGTAGCTGAGCTCTTTATCGCCGCCGATGTCCAATGTACGAACTACGACAGGCTTGTCTCCCATGTTTTCAAGAACAGCTTTATAAGATTCGAACTGTTCGTCTTCACTAGGAAGCTCACTCTTACCCATGTAAAGGAATTCTGTACGGTAAAGGCCAACACCTTCACCACCATTGTTTTGAACGCCGGTAACGTCTTCTGGTGTACCGATATTAGCAACAAGCTCTACATGAACGCCATCTGTTGTAATGGTAGGTTCGTTCTTCAGCTTCGCCCATTCTGCCTTTTGCTGTTCGAAAGCTTCTTGTTTTGCTTTGTATGTTGCTAGTTCATCTTCTGTCGGATCGATGATAACAGTACCTTCCATACCGTCAACAATGATCATAACGTCGTTTGCAGCAGATGATGTAATCGACTTCGTACCAACAACAGCAGGAATCTCAAGGGAACGAGCCATGATAGCAGAGTGGGAAGTACGTCCGCCAATATCGGTTGTAAACCCTTTCACAAACTGTTTGTTAAGTTGTGCTGTATCAGAAGGAGTCAGGTCCTCTGCGATAATGATAACTTCTTCATCTATAAGTGCAGGGTCCGGGAAGGATACCTGTAAAAGATGTGCCATAACGCGTTTCGTAACATCCTGAATGTCAGCTGCGCGTTCTTTCATATATTCATTATCCATGCTGCGGAACATGTCGATGAACATTGTAGCTGTCTCATCAAGAGCAGCTTCTGCATTGATGTTGTTATTGCGGATATTGTCTTTAACAGGGTTGATCAGTTCTGGATCTGCTAAGACAAGCAAATGAGCCGAGAAAATCTCGGCATGCTCGTCGCCAAGTGACACACGAGCATTCTCGCGGATTTTCTCCAACTCTTTTTTGCTGATCTCGAGGGCAGCATCCAAACGGCTAATCTCTTCTTCCGCATTCGCAACAGTTGTCTTATCGAAAGAGAGGTCTGGTACAGCTAAATGGTATGCTTTTGCAATCGCAATACCATTTGAAGCTGCAATTCCGTTTATCATGCTCATCGGAATTATTCTCCTAGGCCTTCGCTTTTGATTGTTTCCGCAATTGTGTTGACTGCTTCTTCTGCATCGTCGCCTTCAGCGGAGATCGTGATCTCAGCACCTTGTGGAATACCTAGGCTCATAACACCCATGATAGATTTAAGGTTAACGCTTTTACCGTTGTATGCAAGCTGGATGTCAGATTTGAACCCACCTGCTTTATTTACTAAAATTGTTGCCGGACGAGCGTGTACGCCAGTCTCATCTGTAATTGTCATTGTTCTTTCTGCCATGATAAATACCTCCAAAGTAGTTTGTTATGTGAATGCTTTCATCCTTATTTTTGTGAATGCTTTCATTCTATCTTATTTTATACTTTTCTTAGGTCTTTTTTCAATAGTCCTACAATAATAGCTGTGACAAATGCACCAATAATGATGGAAAGGAAGTAAAGCAATGGGTTTCCTTCTACCAAACTTGCTGAAATGATTCCGCCATGCGGTGCATTCAGACCAATTGCGAAGAAGGCTGATAGACCTCCTGCTACTGCAGCACCGATTGCTGTTGCTGGAATGACGCGAAGCGGGTCGGCAGCCGCGAAAGGAATAACACCTTCTGAGATGAAGAATGCTCCCAGTACGTATGCTGTCTTACCAGTTTCTCTTTCCTGTTTCGTAAATTTGTTACGGAATAGGGAAGTTGCCAGCGCTAGTCCTAGCGGCGGTACCATACCACCGGCCATAACAGCAGCCATGAATTCCAAGTTTCCTGCATCAAGCATTGCAATACCAAAGGTATACGCTGCTTTGTTGATCGGACCGCCCATGTCGATTGCCATCATAGCACCAAGTACGATTCCTACCAGAACTAAATTTGTACCTCCAAGACCTTCTAGGAAGTCAGAAAGTGCTACATATACTTGTGTTAAAGACGGATTGATCAATAGCATGATCATACCTGTGATGAAAATACTCAATACCGGGAAGAATAGAATCGTTTTTAATCCTTCCAGTACAGGAGGAAGTCCAGCTAGTGCTTTCTTAATCCCAAGTGTTACATAACCTGCAAGGAAACCGGCGATCAGACCGCCAAGGAATCCGGAACTTGTCGCGTCACCGTGACCATATGTGACAGCAATCAAACCGCCGATAGCACCAGGTGCGAAACCAGGTTTGTCAGCAATACTGCTGGAAATGAAACCGGCAAGTACTGGAACGATCAGGAAGAACGCCTGGCTGCTTCCGATTTCATTAAGCATCTCTGCAAAACGGCTGTCTGGGAACAACTCACCGAAAAGAATGCTTAGTGCGATCAGGATACCGCCACCGACAACGAAAGGCAACATGTTGGAAACACCATTCATGATGTGCTTGTAGAATCCGGAGCGCTGTTCTTTCTTCTGTCCGCCTTCTGCAGCTGCTTCTGAGCCGCCACCACTGTTATGATGCACGGGTGCATCTTGAGAAAGTGCTTTTTCGATCAATTCTTTCGGTATTTTCAAAGCACGTCCAACCGGTACTTGCAAAACGTGTTTGCCGTCGAATGGGCTAAGATCGACATTGACATCAGCTGCAACGATAATAGCAGTAGCATCTTTAATATCTTCATCTGTCAGACGGTTTTTAACTCCGCCAGCTCCATTCGTCTGAACTTTAATCGGCACATTCATCTCTGCTGCTGTCTGCTTCAGCTTATCGGCAGCCATGAAAGTATGTGCGATACCAGTAGGGCAAGCAGTAATGGCAAGTACTTTACCTTGGGTGCCTGGTGCATCCTGTGCCAATTCTACAGCTGGATTTTCTTGTTCTACTTCTTCACCTAGCTCTTCTTTTTCCTTCGCATCGATGATAGACATGATTTGTTCTTCTGTTTCCGCACTTTCAATGTTAGCACGGAACGTGCTGTCCATTAAGAAAGAAGAAAGTCGGGACAATGTTTCCAAATGCGTCTGATTGGCACCTTCGGAAGCAGCAATCATGAAGAATAGGTGGGATGGCTGTCCATCCAACGCTTCATAATCCAAACCTTCCTTAGAACGGCCGAAAGCGATGGCCGGTGTTTTAACGGCAGCGGATTTACCATGCGGAATAGCAATCCCTTCGCCGATTCCTGTTGTAGATTGTGCTTCTCGTGCAAGAATAGCATCTTTAAATCCTGCTTTATCATTCAATTTGTCAGCTTGGTCCAATTTAGAAACAAGCTCTTCAATCACATCTGCTTTTGATTGGGATTGAAGCTGCAAAATAACTGTATCTTTTGTAAGTAGTTCTGTAATGCGCATGATTAACACCCCTCTTAGATAGATGTGAGTTTGACCTGGCTGACTAATTCTTCTATATATTGTCTCTCGCCGAGGTCGTCACTGAATGCAGTAGCACTTCCAGCTGCTACTGCGTAGGTGAAAGCTTGTTTGTAATCACCTGATTTTTCATATGCGGCCAGGAATCCTGCCACCATACTATCGCCTGCACCGACGGAATTCTTTACTGTTCCCTTAGGTGTTTGGGCTTTCCAAGCATGATCCTTGTTCACAAAGATGGCACCTTCACCACCCATTGATACGATAACGTTTTCGATGCCTGTTTCGTGCAGCTTTCGTGCGTAGCTGACAATGTCTTCAATGGAAGAGATCGTTGTATCGAAAAGTTCACCCAATTCATGATGGTTTGGCTTTACAAGGAACATACGCTTGCCGATTAAATCACGAAGGGCAGCACTTGATGTATCAGCGATGAATCTAGTTCCATTCTCTTCACAGATATCAGCCATCCTTGCATAGATGTCGGCCGGAACGGAACCCGGAGCATTGCCTGCTGCAACCAGAGCATCCTGTTTCCCGAGGCTTTTAATCTGTTCAAAAAGCAAAGCAAGCTGTTCTGTCGTGATAGATGGTCCAGGTCCGTTAATCTCTGTTTCTCCACCCGACTTCAGTTTTACATTGACACGTGTCGGTTCATTTATTTCGATGAACTGATGTTCGATGCCAGCATTTTCAAGCGTTTCCCTAATGAAGGCACCAGTGAAGCCACCGATATATCCTAATGCTGTTGTTTCCACATCCAATCGTTTCAACAAGCGGGAAACGTTAATACCTTTTCCACCAGCAAAATATGCTGTCTCTGTGGCACGGTTCAAATCTTCTGCCTTGAAACTGTCCACATGCATGATGTAGTCAATGGATGGGTTCAGCGTACATGTGTAATTCATGAGTCCACAACCTTTATTGATGTAAATTTCTTGTAAGCAGTCTGCTGTTTTGAACTGACAGTGTCGACGATAAGTGTCGCTTCTGTCAGATCCGCTATATGGGCGAAGGTTGTCTTGTCCAGCTTGCTGCGGTCAGCTAAAACGAAAGTCTCATCTGATCGAAGCAAAGCCTGACGCTTAATGGCAGCTTCCTCCGGATCAGGTGTTGTATAGCCGTTTTCTGAATGAACGCCATTGGTCCCGAGAAAACATTTATCAAAACGATACTGTGAGAGTGCCGTCATTGCACCTCTACCGATCAAAGTCCTCGTTTTATCCTTTACTAATCCGCCGGTTACATACACAGTGATGTCCTTTTCATACAGTGCTTCTAAATGTGTCAAACCATTTGTGACGACGGTTACATTTCTGCCAGATAAGAAAGGAATCATTTGATATGTCGTCGTACCTGCATCCAAGAAGATGCATTCTTCTTCACCTACAAGACTTGCAGCATAAGCGGCTATGTTCTGCTTTCCAGTTTGGTTTTGTGTTTCCTTTTCCGTATAGCTCATTTCGTAACTTAATGAAGAAACAATCGTTGCTCCGCCATGAACCCGTTGCAGCAGCTTCTGCTTCTCCAGTTCAATCAGATCTCGGCGTATTGTCGAGATGGAGGCGTCTGTTGCTTTCACGAACTCTGGAATCGTTACAACGCGCTGTTCTTGCAGCATCTGTAAGAGCATTTCCTGCCGCTCAGGTGTAAGCATTTCCATAACCTCCTCCTGAACTTAAGTCCACTATAAAGGAAACGGTTTCAGCTTGCAACCAAAAAAATTCAAAAATCTCCACATAAATTCATTTTCCGCAAAAATAGTTCATAGTTTTGTCGCATATCGTCGATTGGACAAGAACATCTTGCCAATTATCTGACACATATGCTACAGTTGACATAGGTATTTGCTGTTATAGGAGGTGCTGGGATGCAGACAACTTTAGTAGTTCTATTAATTATCGATGCCATCGCGCTTATCACGTTAGTCATTTTACAATCTGGTAAGAGTGCAGGTTTGTCCGGAGCGATATCTGGCGGGGCAGAGCAATTGTTCGGAAAACAGAAAGCCCGTGGACTGGACTTGTTCCTCCATCGTGGAACTATTGTTACAGGAGTAATTCTTTTCATTTTGACGTTCCTTTTGGCGTACGTCTTGCAATAATCGAATAGCCAATTTAATCCCTCGTCACAACTTCTGTGGTGGGGGATTATTTATTCCCGATGAAGGGAAAACTAGTGCGGAAACCTACTATATAATATAGAAATAATAGGGGAGATACATATGGTCACAATGAAACAGCCAGAGCCGTTCACATTTGAGGGGAAAGGAGATCGAGCTGTTCTGCTGCTGCACGGCTTTACTGGTCATTCAGCTGATGTACGGATGATGGGCCGTTTTCTTGCTGGTAAAGGGTACACTGCTCACGCGCCAATTTATCGCGGGCATGGGAAAACACCTGATGATATCGTCGCTTCCAATTCGGATGAGTGGTGGGAGGACGTCCAGACTGCTTATCAGTATTTGAAGAATAAAGGCTATGAAAAAATCGCTGTTGTCGGCTTATCCCTAGGTGGAGTGCTTAGTTTAAAGCTAGCCTATTCGTATCCGGTAAAAGGCGTTGTAACGATGTGTTCGCCGATGTTCTTTGATAACGAAACCCAGTTAAACAAAGGATTTAAGCTATATGCAAGACAACATAAACAACTGCAAGGTAAAGATAACCAAGCGATAGAACAGGAATTAGCTGAATTAATGGAGGCACCAGCCACTGCGGATATGTTCCAGCGTCTGGGAGCATTTATCACCGATGTGAGCAAGCATGTAGATGAAATCTATGCACCGCTCTTCGCTGTGCAAGCAACCGAAGACCAAATGATCAACACAGACAGTGCCAATTTCATTTATGAGCACGCAGAGTCGGATTTTAAGGAAATCAAGTGGTACGAAAACTCTTCTCACGTTATTACGATGGGGAAAGAAAAGGAACAGCTGCATGAAGATGTGTATCAGTTTCTCGAATCGCTTGATTGGGAATAGTTCATACTAGATGAAAAAAGAGCCGAAAAGAAGGTGAAGCAATAATGGAAGAAATCAAACAGAAAATATTGGCTTATTTCAAAGAAAATGCGGCTAAGCCGTTAACAGTAGAAGAAATAGAGGAGCAATTGACGCTCGATGAATCAAGTGAGTTCACTGTCCTTGTCAAAGGGCTGAATGAACTAGAAGCAGAAGGACAGCTCGTACGGACAAGAAGCAATCGCTTCGGTTTGCCTGAGAAACTGAACCTCGTACGAGGAAAGATCCAGATGCATGCAAAAGGTTTTGCTTTCCTCATACCAGAGGAAGAGGGAGTGGCTGATGTTTATATCCACTATTCCGATCTTCAGTCTGCCATGAATAATGATATAGTGCTGGTACGCATCGAAAATCAGGCCGAGGGCGGACAGCGTCGTGAAGGACAGGTTGTTCGAATACTAGAGCGAGCAATAGCGGAGGTTGTCGGTACATATGAAGATAATGGCCGTTTCGGCTTCCTTATTGCCGATGACAAACGTATCCCGAATGATATCTTTATACCGCGCGGTGCTGCAGGCGGAGCGACTGATGGACACAAAGTCATCGCCAGAATCACAAAGTATCCGGAAGGACGCATGAGTGCAGAAGGAGAAGTAATCCGAATACTTGGTCATAAGAACGACCCGGGTATTGATATACTATCCATTATTTATAAGCATGGCATTTCCACTGAATTCCCGCCGGAAGTACTGGAACAGGCAGCGAATACACCAGATACGATTGATCCTGCAGAGATAGAAAACCGCCGGGATATCAGAGATATGATGACCGTTACCATAGATGGAGCAGACGCAAAGGATTTGGATGATGCGGTTTCTGTCAGCCGTCTTGAAAATGGGAACTATCGTCTTGTTGTTTCCATTGCGGACGTCTCTTATTATGTGGATGAGGGCTCTCCAATTGATGAAGAAGCTTTGGAACGAGCAACTAGTGTCTATCTTGTAGACCGTGTAATACCGATGATCCCTCATCGTCTTTCCAATGGTATCTGTTCCTTGAATCCTCAAGTGGACCGACTTACCTTGACATGTGATATGCAGATTACACCACAAGGAGAAGTGGTGGAACATGAGATTTACCAAAGTGTCATCAAAACGAATGAACGGATGACATATGGTGAAGTGAACCGAATATTACTTGAGGATGATCAGGAGCTTAAAGACCGCTATTCGGATCTTGTCCCGATGTTCCAGCAAATGGAGGATCTCGCCGCTGTACTGCGTAAGAAGCGTATGGACAGGGGAGCAATCGACTTCGATTTTCCAGAAGCACGAGTTGCAGTTGATGAAGAAGGAAAGGCCATTGATGTTATCCTGAGGGAGCGCTCTGTTGCAGAGAAGCTGATTGAGGAATTCATGCTTGCTGCCAATGAAACAGTTGCAGAGCATTTTCATTGGATGGATGTTCCAGCCATTCACAGGATCCATACTGATCCAGATCCAGATAAACTGCAGAATTTCTTCGAGTTCATTACGAGTTTAGGTTATACAGTCAGAGGATCATCCTCGGATATTCATCCTCAGACTTTGCAGAAGATCGTAGAACGTGTAAGAGGCACGCAGGAAGAAATGATTATCAACCGACTTATGCTGCGTTCGATGCAGCAGGCGAAATATGATCCGCAAGGTTTGGGTCACTTTGGTCTGGCGACGAAATTCTATACACATTTCACTTCGCCGATCCGACGTTATCCGGATTTGATCGTGCACCGGTTGATCCGCACGTATATTGTCAACAATCAGCTGGATAAAAAGACACAAGATCACTGGAAAGAACGGATGCCTGAGATTGCGAGACAGTCCTCGGAACGAGAACGTGCTGCTGTCGATGCAGAGCGGGAAACGGATGATCTGAAAAAAGCTGAATTTATGCAAGATAAAGTCGGTGAGGAATTTGATGGTGTCATCAGCTCTGTCACAGGCTTCGGATTATTCGTCGAGCTGCCGAATACAATTGAGGGTCTTGTTCATGTCAGTTATCTGACAGATGATTTCTACCACTTCGATGACAAGCGTTATGCGATGATCGGAGAGCGGACAGGCAATCAATTCCGTATCGGAGATGAAATCACAATTCGCGTTGTAAAGGTGAATATTGAAGAGCGTATCATCGACTTCGAAGTGGTCGGCATGAAGCCGCGTAAGCCACGGGAGAATCGTGACCGTCCTACAATTATTAAAGCCGAAAAGAAGAACAAACCAGGTGATCATCGTCCTCCGAAGAACAAAGGTAAAAAGAAGCCGCCGGCAAGAGGAAAGAAAAGCAAGAAACGCAACACAAGAAAAAGACCATAAAAATAACGCCCCGACTTTTATTGTCGGGGCGTTTGTTATCTGATATATTTTCCATAAATGAGCCAAGGATCATTATTTTCCGTAAAGCTGTCGCGAAAGACTCCAGGTATGCTGAAGGCAGTTTCGGGGGACACGTCCAGCTGCGGTACTAATTGCTTGTCCGATTGCTTGAGATAGTTGAACACTGTAGTCCATAATCCGTCTTGTTGAAATACATCTGGCCAGAAATATTGGATTTGAGCTATATCCTGACCTTTATAGTCTTCTTGAATCGCCATGATGCGGCTGGAATCAGGATCACGGAATACAGCCAGATTTTCTAAATAGTTATCCTCTAATATGGCTGAAGCATAAGGAATCGGGAAATACGCCTCATATGGATAGAAAACCGCTTTTGCTTCAACAGCTGCTTGTTTAATTACAGCTCGCTTTGTATCTGTTCCTTCAATCAATTCCCAAGGTGCAGCAGAAGGGACAATAAACTGTTCAGGGGCTTCCATCAACAGACTGATAAAGGAGCTCTCAGGCTGTATCTTGAGTTTATCAAGCACCCGCTGCGCAGGGAGATTAGACTTGAGGGTAATAGCACCGAGCCAATTCATCATTGGATCTTGTTCACAAGACGCAATAATATGCTGCAGCAAAGCAGTAGCATTTCCTTTGGAGTGAAAACGTATATCACTCCGCAATCGGCCGAGTATCCCATTTCCGTTCGGCAAACGAACCACCCCGGCTACTGCAGCAATACCTTCTTCTGTTTCCAAGCCGAATAAGGTTTGGGCTGGATTCTCGATCAGCTGCGGGAAGATTCGGAGGACATAGTCATCCTCGATGCCTGTCTGCATTTCAAGCACTGCCTGGTAATCATTTATTGTCAATTGTCTGATGGTTGTCATCTATGTACACTCCAATCGATCGGGTTCACCTATCTATACCCAATTCAGTATATGAATCGTTAGGATTATCATACAGTTTCTGATAAAATAAAGCTCGTAGTTAGGAGGAAGAAGTCTATGGCTAAGGGACAAGGTAGAGTACTCGCACAGAATAAGAAGGCTAATTTCGAATATGCGATCGAGGAAACGATGGAGGCAGGAATCGTGCTGCAAGGTACCGAGATCAAATCGATTCGTGCCGGCCGGGTGAATTTGAAGGATAGTTTTGCAAGGATTGACCGCGGCGAGGTGCGCATCATAAATATGCATATATCTCCTTATGAACAAGGGAACCGATTTAATCACGATCCGACAAGGACAAGGAAGCTGCTATTGCATCGCAAACAAATCGATAAATTGATAGGTCAGACCCAGCAGCAAGGTTATTCCTTAGTACCGATAAAGATGTATATCAAAGACGGCTTCGCGAAGATATTATTAGGTGTCGGTAAAGGGAAGAAGAAATATGATAAGCGTGAAGACCTCAAGCAAAAGCAGATGAAACGCGATGTAGATCGTGCTATGCGCGACCGCGATTACTAAACTTGCATTTTCTAATAAAGATGATATAATGGAAGTTGTCTGGGATTTGATTATCCTGATTTAGAACGGGTTACTTCCTGTAGCCCCCATATCATGGGGACGTTACGGATTCGACAGGGATAGTTCGAGCTCAGGCTGCGTGTCGAGGTTACGGCTCGTAAAACGTTACGCCTAAATATAACTGGCAAAACTAACAACAACTACTCTCTAGCAGCTGCGTAAGTAGCACTGGAGGATCCTTGCTGCTATCGCCCATGTGGCAGATTTGAGGGTCTCAAACTTAAGTGGGCTACGCCATTATTCTCGGCTTGCGGATAATCGGAAGAAGACAATCAAGCTAGCCTCGCTGAAAGCCTGTCGTTAGGCCGAAGCGTGTGCGAACTATAATATAACGAATACACACGTAGATGCCTGAGTGCCGTTATCTTTGGACGTGGGTTCGACTCCCACCGTCTCCATCCTTACATATTGGATGGAAAAAAGGCTTTGTGTTACTTAAAGCAAAAGCTTGCCTAATTGGCAAGCTTTTGCTTTATTTTTGTTTGGCAAGTGTGGGTTTTAACAAGAAAAAGTATACCTTCATAGAGAAGCACTTCATACAAACTAAACCAAAAGAGTGGATGAAAGTCGGAGATTTTAAGTAGCTTATTTCCTTGGAAGCTATAAGGTCGTAAGCATAATTAAAGTTCTTTATTCAACGCCACCATAATATATATAAACCACCAGAACTAGCTAACTTGTACCTACTCTGTTTCCCTTTAATCTCAAACTTTTTTTGAGGTAATCCATACCACTTACAGTAGAGATTTACACAATGGTTAAATTGGTGTTTTACCATTTAGATGTTATGCCAATGTTCGCAAGCTGCTTCTCATCCGAACACCTGTAATTAGTATATCTATGATAATTCACTTGAAGAAAAATTGTACTGTTTATTTGAAGGTAAATGGAAATTTTATGTTAAAATATAAGAACTGAATGAGATTGTTTAACTAACGACAGTTGAGTGAAAGAGCAATGATTAAACTGATATTCAACAATTGGTCCAAATTGCTTAATAAGCATAACCTATAGAAAGGGGTAGTTTGATGGAGTTTTGGTACTTACTATTGCTTTTGATAGGTATTGTTTTTATTATTGTCGGTCTTACAAAAAAGGGTGTGCCTGCGGCTGTTAAAGTCGTTATATTATTATTTGTTTTTGGAGTTCTATTTATAGTTATTTCAGTGTTTATGTTTCTTCCTGGTAGTGATGAGATTGTTGCAGAACTGCTGAAATTAGATTGGTGATTTCTTATTCAATATGCCTATTTAAAGCAATCGGGCGCGATCTTTGAATAAAATGTGGAATGATGTACTTAAATTAAAGGATTGAATAAATTGCATTTAAAATCATAGGAAAAGGAGCTTGGATAATCAAGCTCCTTTTTTGTGTTTTGTACTCCTAAACCGACCCGTGATATAGATGGCTATTTAAGATAGATAATTATATCGCCTAGGTTCCAATACCTGCCTTAAAGTATTTGTAAACAGATCATATGATAAAATTACCTCTCCTACAAGAAAACCCCATACTTAATCGAATGGGGCTTTTTTGGTGTTTGATTTGTTAATACTCTATTTGAGAAGAATTAGCTGCACGATAATTTATTTATCAACATTTTGTCTAGTTACCAACTTTACTGTACTTATCATCAGAGCTATAACGATATGAATCGACCTAAATACTCTATGCAACTATATGCTTTATATCTTCACTATTGGCAACAATATGCTTTATAATAAGTGTGAATGTCATTTAAAAAAGATTTGATTGTATTGTTGTTTGGCAACGTATTGGTTTAATTACTATGGTTAAAGATACACCGGAACGTTTAATCGTTCCGGGCTTTTTTAAAGCATTACTATAAGTGTTTAGATCCCTGTCCTGATAGACTGTTTCATCTCTTAAACAACATTAATATACATTACTTGTTTTTTTCGAGAAAATAACACTTATATAGTTAATTGATGATCAAAGTGAGGTAGAAAAAATGATTGCAAAAACAGAAGAAGACTTTAATGGCTTGAAGGAAATTGGCAAAATTGTCGGCTCCATTAGAGACGAATTGGTACAAAGAACAGTTCCTGGCATAACGACGAAAGAACTTGATGATATTGCCGGTGAGATGTTTGCGAAAGAAGGAGCGGTTTCAGCGCCGAAAAGTGAATATGATTTTCCTGGCCATACTTGTATTAGTGTCAATGATGAAGTGGCGCATGGTATTCCAGGGAGTCGGGTTATTTCTGAAGGGGATCTAGTAAATGTAGATGTTTCTGGATCTAAGAACGGTTATTTCGCAGATACAGGAATCTCGTTTGTGGTGGGCGAAGGAGAAGAAATTTTAACGAAAATATGTGACGTTGCTAAACAAGCATTTGAAGCAGGCCTTAAGAAAGCAAAACCTGGTTCCAAAAAAAGCGGAATCGGAAGAGCAGTATTCCAAACAGCAAGACAGAATGATTTAACTGTTATCACAAACCTTACAGGACATGGTATTGGACGCACAATTCACGAAGCTCCTGACCATATTTATAATTATAAGGATACATTTGATGATGAATTATTAAAGGATGGGATGGTTATCGCATTCGAACCATTTATCTCAACCTTAGAAGAAGAAGTATTCCAAAAAAATGACGGCTGGACCTATGCTACAGAAAAAAGCTTTGTAGCTCAAGTGGAACATACGATTATCCTTACTAAAAATGGACCGATTATTGTCACACTTTAATGGGATCAAGTGGATTTTTCTTTTACCGTCTCCATCCTTACATTAGGAATGGAGTAAAGCCTGGAACGTAACGTTCCAGGCTTTTTATTATGCAATGTGAAAATTAAGATTGATGTCTGGATAGATACTGTTTCAGCCATTCTACGATACGTTCACTTGTCTGCCCGTCGCCGTATGGATTGACTGCTTCAGCTGTATGCTGGTGAAATGATGTATCTGTAAGCAAATTCTCGATGGTTCCTTTAATGATTTGCTTATCTGTCCCTGCCAAGATAAGTGTTCCTGCTTCTACACCTTCTGTCCTTTCCGTCGAATCCCTTACTATAATTACAGGAACATTAAAAGCTGGTGCTTCTTCCTGGATGCCTCCTGAATCTGTGACTACTAAATAGGCGTGTTTGAGAAGATAAGTAAAGGAAGCATAATCTAAGGGGTCAATGATATGGATACGATCATGTTCCCGCATTGATTTACTGATTTGGTTACGTACATTCGGGTTCGGATGTACCGGGAAGATAACTTCTACCTCTTTATGATGATCTGTTATTTCCAGAATGGCATCATGAATTTGCGTTAAGTGATGGAAATTTTCCCTTCTATGTGTAGTCAGGAGGATGAGTCTTTTATTGGATTTTACGTATTGGGAAATTTCTGTGACGGCAGGAGGTACGTTATGGTGTATGTAGAAGAGAGCATCAATTACAGGATTACCGACTACAAAAATATGACGTACATCTATACATTCCTTGATTAGATTTTCTTTGTTTTGTTCTGTAGGTGCTAAATGGAAAGTTGCTAGTCGGGTGACCAGCTGTCGGTACATTTCCTCTGGAAAAGGAGAGTAAGGATTGTCTGTTCGCAATCCTGCTTCCACGTGTACGACAGGAATACGCTCGTGAAATGCAATGAATGCACCAGTGAATGTTGTGGCGGTGTCACCGACCACAAAAACAAGATCAGGCTTTTCTTTTCTCAAGATTGCAGAAATGACAGGTATAGCTTCATGAACTACTAGTTCTGCGGATTGATTGGGTTTCATCAGCTTTAGATTATAATCTGGTTCGATAGCGAATGTTTGGAGTACGTCATCTAACAGATCTGCGTGCTGCCCGGTATTGATAACCAGCGTGGCAAAATCAGGATTATCTTTTAATTTGTTGAGGATAGGAGCTAGTTTAATACCCTCTGGTCTTGTACCCAGTACAAAAGCTATCTTCATGAACTGCTCCTTTCTTAAACTAAGCTGATTTGTACAATGGCATCTCCGTCCATTTTAAACTCCGGAAACATTTCATTCCCCCACACTTGCAGCTGATGCTGTACGACAGCTCTAAGCTGCGTATTATATAATTTTTGATCTGCTGTTATATTTTCCTCTTCATATTTTCTTTCATGGTAGAGAACAACATCAATCCAATTCATTTTATAAGCATCTGCTATTCGAAGAAACATCATATAGTCAGATGCTAGCAATGCTTCGCCGTTCAATTCTGCTGGCCAACCATCTAGCTTCTCAAGGATCGATTTTCGAAACATACGCGGACTGTGTGATGCGCCCCCTGTCAAAGCATGGTACTTATTTGTATAATGGATTCCTTTGATTTCCGGGCCTTTTTGCAGACCCGATGACGGGTTATCGTACCATATCCTCTTGTTTGCATACACTAGGCCATATGATTTATCCAGCCGTTCAAAGTCAAACAGCATAGTCTCTACTGCACGCTCATCCAGCCAAGCATCTCCATCCAATTCCAGTACATATTTGCCTAATACATATTCCAGCCCTGCATTCAATGCTTCTGCTTTTACGCCGCTTGCTATGTGGAGCGGTATGACTCGAGGATCGTTTCGATTTGTTATTTGCTGCAGTGTATCATCTGTGGAACCTATGTCGATTGCTACTACGTGGATATTGGAATGTGTTTGCTTTAGTACACTATCAAGGCATTTGCCAATATAAGCTCCATGATTGTGAGTGGTAATTAAAACTGTCACATCAGGAATATCCTTTCGTTTCTTGCGATGGTCCAAGCTAGCCTTCATGCTCTGTAAATAAAGCCCCTGTGCACCAGTGATCGTTGTAAGGGATAAGGCGCTGTTTACGCGATATTCCATCAAGGTATGACGTATTAATTGGATATTACCTTGTTCCATCAGACGAATCCAGAATTCATAATCAGACACTACGCCATAACTGGTATCATAGCCGCCCGCTTTTTTAAATGCGGACTGACGGAAGAGGAAGGAAGCTCCGACGAAACAGATGGATAATATTTCTTCTTTATTCCTGTTCATCAGTGTTTCCATCGTTTGCAGCCATTGTGTTTCATCTGCAAAGCGCTGCCCTTTTTCATCGATGAGCCAATAATAAGAGTAGAGAAGGACAGTATCTTCCGGAGCTTGCTGTATATGATTATAAAATGTTAGCAGAAAAAGCGGATCCTGCCGATTGTCAATAGAAATCCACGTTAAGTAAGGACAGTCTTTTAAATAGGAAAAACCTTCATTCAAGGAATAGGCAATACCCATATTCTTTTTTCGATAGATGATGCGATAAGGTATAGTTAAGATGCTGGAAGCATTATATACTGCTTCTGCTGTTTCTTCATTTGCACCATCTATGACGATGATCAATTTGTAATCACGGTACACTTGTTTTTCCATTGCTCCTAAGCATTCATGTATATACGCGGGATCCTGATTATAAACGGGCAATACAACCCCAATTGTCATAATTTCTCCTCCTCACATAGAAAAGTATGTAGGAATGGACTTATTCATACGTTTTTATGCTGTAGACGATGTTGTTTCGCAGATCTAAAAGCTTTCAAAGACAGGTACATCGAGATGATCATATGGAAGAGGTAAATGGAAGATAAGCTGATAAAAGCAGCTTTCCGATTAACGAAATGAATTGAAACTGCTTAAACACTGCACTGCATCATAAAAATGGATTATTTGAAATCTTATTTATTCCATTAAAAGGAGGAGGTATTTTAACCTATATGGAAAAGTTATTTCTATTTTGAATTAGAATTATTTGGTGGTATAAGTTCACTTTTGTTTAGGGTACAGATGATATTGAAGAAGCTGTGTAGGGTTAAAAATGTCTATTATTCGGAATTGTCGGAGGGGGAGGTGGTATTAAGAGAGTTCCAGTTATCGGTTACTATATAGAAATTTTCGATAAGATTATACTTGTAGGAAAGGCAATGCGATAAGATAACATTGCCTTACAACAATTTAATGAATTCATTATATGTTTTTGCTTTGATCAGATTTTGCACAATGGATCTGTTTTCAATTATTTTTAATAGGATATCATATAAAGACTGCAAGTCCTCCATACTTTTCTTTTTAACACAAAGTAGTCCTATAAATTGTATGGGTTTATCGTTCCACATGATAGCTTTTTCCAATGTACAAACAGCTAAAATAGTTTCATTGGATTGAGGTGAGATAGGGTGAGGTATAGCTACTAGATTTTCATATGCAGTTGGAGCGATCTTTTCTCTCTCATAAACTGCTTCGAGAAAAGTGTGATCAACTAACCCATCTTTCACTAATTTACTGTTTAGAAATTCAAGAACTTCTTCTTTAGATGTGAAATTTTCTCTTAAAAATACAAGATCTTTAGGAAAATAGATTTGATGTTTTTCCTTTTTTGTGAGGAAGTGTCTCTTTATTTTTTGTAGGTCTTCCTCTCCTAAAACTGCGTTAACCTCAATTACCGGAATAGCTAATTTTTGCTGGATGGGAATAGAACTGATAATAAAATCAATATCAGTTAAGTCATATTGATTAAGCTTGTAATATTCAGTTGTACCAACAACATCAAGAGATTGACCAAAGTAGCTATTGAGTTTATAAAATATAAGTTTTGCTGTTCCTAACCCCGAAGCGCAGACAACTAAACACCGACTTGGACCTTTTTTTAACTTGTTTTTTTCTATGGCAGCTCCTATATGTAAGGCAATATATCCCAATTCATTCTCGTCTATCTTAGAATCTATGGCTACCTCAATTGCTTTACCTGCTATTACAGCAGCTTCGTAAGATAATAGGTAATTCTTTTTTATATCGTCCAACATTGGATTTCTAATATTCATTCCATATTTAAAACGGTTAATGGCCGGTTTTAAGTGTAATGCTAAAGCCATTCTTAATTCATCATCTTCATTGATTCCCAGGTTCAATTCTTGTTCTACTTTTTGAAGTGCATAGTCTACTAGTTGACCTATCTCTTCTTCTATAAGTCCTTTAACTGCCTTATTTCCATTAGAATCGGCAACGATCTTCGTTCCCAGCAAGTGAATAGCAATATAGGCAATCTCCTCCTTAGGGAATTGAACATCAAACGTATACTCAACGTCTTTTACTATCTCGCCTGCGACAATATATTCCTGTTTGTCCAATATGTCATCTAGATCGCTTTTAAATATTTTAACGTAGTTATTAAATTTAATTCTATTAATGGCAATCGAAATATGAACCAACAGATTATTAAAGGCTATATCAGATAAAGGAATATTGTGCATATTGATTTTTTCTAAAAGGATTCTCTTAACTGTATTGAGGTCCTCCTCGGCCATAAATTGCTCACTCAGAAAATAATGATTGCCTTCTGCTTTTCTGTTGAATAAATACTCAGACATACAAAAGCGCATTTTCAATTCGTTTCCTTTTAATTTTAAACCATGATTTGGTCGAGAGGTGAGTTGAATATTATATTTAGAGAGGGACTCCTTAACGATTTTTAAATCATTTTGAACAGTGGATTTACTAACAAATAATAAATCCGCAATCTCATCAAGTTTCACATAATGTTCGCTCATGAGTAGATGCTTTATCATAAAGGATACACGGTCTTCTGGCTGACTTGGTACATATTGAAGTTCTAAATCTCCAGTTATGGAACGAATATACTTATAAAATTGCTTCTCATGAATAATATTAAGCTGATAACCTTTACCCATTATAGATTCAATGATGGCACCGTGATCAGTGATTAAAGCGTTTACTATTTTTACATCTTCCCGTATGGTTCGGACACTGACTTGATTATGATTGGCCAAATACTTTCCGCTTATTGGTGTTTCAAGAGACATTAAATGTTTAAGTATAGATTTGCCTCTTTTTGTTAACATTTGCAATCACCACTCCTATATTTTTAAGAAAGCGCTTTCTATTTTATGCTGGAAAAGTTCTGGCTCATACTGAACCAGAACCGCTTGATAGTATTTTATCACAACAATGGTACGCTTTTGTCTTGGTTAAAATCCATTATTGCGCGAAACTTCGGTAAACCATTGAGCGCTTTTCTTTAGAGAGCGTTCCTTTGTTTCAATATTTACAGAAATAAAACCATAACGATTTTTGTAAGCATTCATCCAAGACCAATTGTCCATGAAAGTCCATAGATGGTATCCCTTAACATTACAGCCTGCTTCAATAGATTTATGCAGCCATTTTAGATGTTCACGAATAAATTCAATTCGATAATCATCTTGAATTTGCTCATTTTGCATAAATCTTTCCTCGTCTTCAACACCCATGCCATTTTCGGAAATAAAGGATTCAATGTTTCCATAGTTATCTTTTAAGTTAATCAAAATATCGAATATCCCTTTTTCGTAAATCTCCCAACCGCGGTATTTATTCATTTTTCTGCCAGGCATTTCGTATCTATCAAAAAACCATTCTGGCATAAGTGGGCTTTCGAGATTAACAGCATATTCTTTTGCTTTTACACGACGAGGTTGATAATAATTCACGCCAAGAATATCCACTGTATTATTTTTTATTAAATCTAAATCTCCATCAAGTATAAGCGGAAGCTCGCTATATTCCTTGATAATCTCAATTAATTCTTGTGGATATTTTCCAAGTACTGCCGGATCCAGGAAACAGCGATTAAAGAATAAATCTGCAATTCCAGCGGCTTTCAAATCCGCAGGATGGTCACTTCTTGGATAGGAAGGTGTTAAATTAAGAATGATACCTATTTTACCATCTTCAAATTGAAGGGAATGATAGACTTCAACTGCTTTTGCACTGGCAACAACAGTGTTGTAAGCCACTTGTGTTGCTCTTTTGAAATCAACTATATTTGGATAATGTATATTATAGAGATAACCTGCTTCGACTGGAACAATAGGTTCATTAAAAGTGAACCACTTTTTCACTCGATCACCGAATAATTCAAAGCATATTTTCGCATAGCCTTTATAAGCTTCAACAACTTCTCGGCTTTCCCAGCCGCCTTCATTTTGCAAATCAAGCGGCATATCGAAATGATAGAGATTAACAAATGGCTCTATACCATTATCTATCAAGTTGTTAATTACAGCATTGTAGAAGCTAACGGCTCTTTGGTTAACTTCTCCGCGGCCTGATGGAATTAATCGTGACCACGAGATGGAAATACGGAATGAATTATGGCCAATTTGCTTCATCAAACGGATGTCTTCTTTATAATGATGGTAAAAATCCGATGTGGATTCAGGACCGACATTATTAAAAAAGCGGTTTGATTCTAATTCATACCAATGATCCCAGATGTTTTTACCTTTTCCGTCTTTATTTGCAGCACCTTCAATTTGTGTAGCAGAAGTAGCGCTGCCCCACCAAAAGCCTTCGGGGAATTTATAGGATAATTCCATTTATAAAACCTCCATCAATTGAGCTGCTATTTAAAACGATAAAGTTCAATAAACTCTACTGCCAGGTCTCGAACGGTCATTGCTGTCATTAGATGGTCTTGAGAATGAATCAATAATACACTAATAATGTTTCCATTACCGTTTGCTTCTTCTTGTAACAGTTTTGTTTGAACACTGTGTGCTTTACTTAATTCTTCACCAGCTTCTTTGATCAATTCATCTGCACGTTCAAAATTTCCTTGCTTTGCTTCCTGTATTGCTTCCATTGCATTTGCTTTGCCGTTTCCTGCATAAAGAATGATTTGAAATGATATTTCTTCCATCGTTTCCAATTTAATAACCTCCAATATAAAACTTATCTACGTTGCATTTTTATTTCATTAGACTTTAGATAGCCATATACAGCGCCTAACAAGTTTGCATCTTGAGCAAATTTACATCTTGCAATACTTGGTTTGATTTTAGCTAAGTCGATTTTCTCGATGATAAGGTCGAGCTTTTGAGTGATTTTTTCAATTAAATCTTCTCTTTGGCTGATCCCGCCGCCTATTAAAATCACTTCAGGATCATAGATGTATTGCAAGTTGTATATTCCGACTGCTAAAAGGTGGTAGAAATCCTCCACAATTTTGGCTACCTCAACATCGCCCGATTCGGCTAATTCAAATACCTGTTCTCCAGTTAAAACATGTGAATCTACCTGTTTTAAGCTAGCAACTTTTTTTACTAAAGCTTTTGTAGATGCTAGTCTGCTCCAGACATCATCACTATTCGAGATACTGTTGGTAAGCAGCATATAACCAAATTCACCACCATGTAAATTGGCTCCTTTATGTAAACTGCCATTCTTAAAAATAGCCCCGCCAATCCCAGTTCCTATAACCATAACTAAAACATCATTCTTTCCCTTGCCGTTGCCATCCCAAATCTCAGCATACCCTGCACAATTTGCATCATTCTCGAGATATACATGCAAGCCTGTTTTTTCTCCAATTAGCTGTTTCATATTGGGGCCGTGGATGTAAGGAACAGCGCTGGATCCGTAAATAATTCCATCATCAGAAACAGCGCCAGGACAACTAACAGCGATGCCCGAAATATTACTTAAAGATTGACTTAAATGCTCGATAAGATCTAGTAGTGATTGAAGGGTCTCAGGTGTTTTAACTTTATTTAAATGAGTGATTACGGCATTTTCTGAAACTACTCCGTATTTAACAAATGTTCCACCTATATCAATTGCCAAAAAGTTCTTCATATTATTTTCCTTCTTTGCATGGAGTCTGTCTGTCTCTTATTTATATTCTTCTTCTATAACTTCAAGCTGTCTTGATTTGATCAGTTCTTTATACCAATAACCTGATTTTTTTAGACTACGGTTACGGTTTTCATTTAAATTGATTTCTACTAGACCATACCGATTTTTAAATGCATTCATTGGTGAAACATTATCTGTAAATGCCCAGAGCATATAACCTGTGCAGTTTGACCCCTCATCAACGGCTTTTAATAACCATTGTAAATGTTCACTTATAAACTCAATACGATAATCATCTTGAATTATATTATCTTCGTTTTTAAAGCGATGTTCATTTTCAACACCCATACCATTTTCTGCAATGAACCATTCAATGTTGCCATATTCCTCTTTCATTCGAAGTGCAATATCATACATTATTTGAGGATAAATTTCCCAACCGCGGTATGGGTTCATTTTTTTCCCTGTTAATTCGTGTTTATCATAATAATATTCCGGATGGAAAGGAGTATCCTCGTTCCATGCAGCAGTTCTTGCTTTCACGCGGTGGGGGAAATAAAGGTTTAAACCAACGTAGTCTACAGTGTTTTCTTTAATAAGTCTTAATTCATCTTCCGTATAATCGAATGTTATGTCATGTTTCTCCATTAGTTCAAATAATTCTGGTGGGAATTCTCCCTTAATAGAAGGATCTAAGAATACACGATTAAAGAATAAATCATAGATGCGTGCAGCTTTTTGATCATGTTCTGCAGAGGATCTTGCATATGTTACTTCGGGATTAATGATATTACCAATCTTTGCATCGAATTTCTCTTTTAACTGCATTTGTTTAAATAGCTTCACAACTTTTGCTGTAGCTAAAGATTTGTTGTAATTCCATTGCATCCATTTTTTTGTATTTTGCTCAAAGGGCCAGCGAATGGCATCTAAATGAACGCGAGTCTGTACCACTATGGGTTCATTGAATGTAAACCAATGTTTGACCCGGCTGCCGTATCGGTTGAAAACCTTTTCTGCATACTTTTCAAATAATTCCACAACATGTTTCGAACCCCAGCCACCGTATTTTTCAAACAGAACAGCTGGCAGTTCGTAGTGTTCGAGGCAAATCATCGGTTCAATGCCGTTGTTAAGTAATTCATCAATTACGTTTTCATAATAAGCAGCATATTCTTCATCAACTACGGCATTTTCATAATCTACTAAAAATCTGGCCCAGTTTATAGAAGTTCGATAATGTGTAAGTCCAATTTGTTTCATCATTTGAATATCTTCTTTGTAACGGTTGTAAAAATCTGTTGCTACAGCTGGGCCATAGCCATTATGCCAGACATTCTTATTGTTTTTATACCAAAGGTCTAAATAGGAGTCCTGAAAATCCTTTTTACCGGACCAACCTTCCGTTTGCCAGGCAGAAGAAGCGGCACCAATAATGAAGTTATCTGGTACTTTGATTACTTTGTTAGACAATTTTATCATCCCGTCCTTGTTTTTGATCTTTAGTAGTTGTTTGCTCAGTCCTGAAATATTGCTTATCTAGAATTCTTAAGAATGGCAGCCAGATTAGTACAACAATCACGAGATTTACTAACTGCAGGATTGCACCGGCAATTGAATTCGTAACCAGCATACCGCTTATAAATATCGGTGTTGTCCAAGGTACATGTACTCCTGTTGATACGGGAACCAATCCACTTGCCATTGCAAAGTAAGTGACAATGGTAACAATTACTGGAGAAAGCAGCCAAGGAATAATTACCATAGGATTCATAACAATAGGCAAACCGAAGATCAAAGGTTCGTTAACATTGAAAACAGCAGCAGGACCGCCAAGCTTTCCGAGATTTTTTAATTGCCGACTCCTTGTGAATAGGAAGATACCTAAGATTACAGCCATTGTCATACCAGTTCCGCCCATGCCCACTATGAATGTATCTACAAACTGGTTGTTTACTATATGAGGACGTTCCAGACCAGCATTGAATGCTTCTAGATTTTCAAGTGATAAAGTCATCCAAATTGGATCCATAATGGAATTAACAATAATCTGTCCATGAAGCCCGAAGAACCAAAATACTTGTATTAATAGAACAGCGATAATTGTTGGAATCAGACCGCTTCCTAAAGAAGTTAATGGCTGCTGAATAAGTGTATAAATAAAATTCTGTAAGGTTTCGAATGAAGTGTAGCTGAAAATAGCACGGATTGCTAAAAAGAAAGTTAATGTTAATGTAATCGGAATTAATGAGCTGAAAGATTTTGCCACAGCATCAGGTACACCTTGAGGCATTTTGATAGTCCAATTTCTCTTAACGAAGAATTTATAAATTTCTACTGATACAAATGCTGTGAAAATCCCTAAGAATAAGCCTTGGGCACCTAAAGCTGCAGATGGGATAACCCCAGAAATACCTTCCAAGACTTGCGGTGTCAAAATGATGAAAGAAGCCAGTGCAGCGAAGCCGCCATACAAAGCTTCTAACCCATATTGCTGAGTCAATTTATAGGCGATGCCGAAGATAACAAAAAGACCCATAATACTTAATGTAGAAGCAGAAGCAGGCCCTAAAATACTTTGATATTCTTCCAAAGCATTTTCACTGATTATTTTGTCCAGGAAAGGTATGTTCGCTAATACGACAAATAGAGATCCGAAAATAATAAAAGGCAAAGCAACCATAAAGCCATCGCGCAGTGCGCCCAGATAACGGTTATTATTTAATTTATCAGCAATAGGTAATAATATGTTTTCTAATGTCTCTGTGAATTTACTTCCCATAATGGTTCCCCCTTATCAAACCTTTTTTTGGATTAATTCCAATGCTTTATCCAGCACTGCTTCTCCGTCGATGCGTCCGTAAGAAATAGGATCGATCACATCAACTGGAACACCTTTCTCATCAGCAACTTTTGAGATCTTTTTGAAGAGAAACCTCATTTGAGGACCAATTAACAGTACATCAGCTTTTTCCATGTCGGATTCAGCCTTATCCTGTGCCACAGCCCAAATCTCTGCTTCAATTCCTTTTTCTCGAGCAGCATCTTTCATTTTGGATACTAATAAACTTGTAGACATTCCAGAAGAACAAGCAAGTAGAATTTTCATCAATATTTCCCCCTATATCCGAATAATGATATCGCTTACAAAATTGATTATATATTTTGTGCAGAGGGAACTGTACATATTATTTTTCCTCTTTAAGGGTGAAATCTTTAAAATCTATCCGAATCTATTTTCATTAAGTAAAGTAAATAAGCTTAATGAATTGAGAAGGGGTACAGACATAAAAAAATAAGATAGTGCTGAGAAAAATCTCTGCACCACCTTATATTTATTCGTGTTTCCACGTTGTTTCCTCGCCTTTTGTCGGACATACAGGAAACACATCGTTTTCTTTTATTTCAACTCTTTCACCTGACTGACAGATATATACACTCGTTTGCGGTACACCTTGTCCTGTCCGGAATTCGCGTGTATCATTACTCATCTTGTACACCTCCAAATTTACATATATAGTCTATCCCTTCCCTTTAGGGCTTACTCTAAACAGTTTACGAAGCTTTGGTTATGTTTTTGTAATAGAGAATATAGGCTATATGGCTTCCTTGCGTACTCATATCGCGATACAATCATAATAGTTACTTCCTGTCGGAACAAAAATAGAACGGAGTGAGCACTCATGAATGAAACAATTATTACGCTATCAACAGGTGAACAAATTCGAACAGAAGCGCCTGAACAGCAACTATTAGAGCATATAACGAACAACCAGGGTATGATGAATAAAGCTTTTGTTGTGATTGGGGACGTACATATTGCAACCGCTCATATAGTGAAGATTGAATCTACTGTAGAAGAAAACAAGAGACCTGATCAGTTAGAACAGACAGATAATAGCGTGAGTTCAAAACAGATTGAACAGACAGATCAGGTCGTGACTCCGAATCAGTTTGAACTTCTGGAGCAAGAGCTTCGGGAAGCAATGCAGACAAGAGATATATTTGCATTGGACACATTTTTACATGATGATCTTGTTTTCATCAATCATGAAGGCAGTTATGTGACCAAGGAAATGGATTTGGAAGCACATCGGACACTAGCTGTACGTTACACAAAGGTATCCAGTACAGATCTGCAAATCAAACCGACAAAGGATGGAGCAGTGACGATCTCCCGTATCCGCCTGGAAGGACAAGAGGGGGACGAGAAGATCAGTGGTGACTTTATTTATACACGAGTGTGGCAGCTAATCGGTGAGCAATATCAAGTAATTGCCGGACATTGTTCCATGCTGTAATATATGCGCATTTGTCTATTTTTTGCATAAACTACAGATGTCTGGCCTAACGGGTAAATAAGAGCATTGTCACGTATGTGAAATGTGGTATACAATACAGGTTGGGGCACGCTCATTTACAGCGGCTAATACAGTAATGAGGGATTATATGATGAATGTAAAGACATTGGAGAGAGACATAAAGCAATTTTTAGAGGATGCGGATGTACTTGTAGAAGCACCGCTTGCAGACTATACGTATACAAAAGTAGGCGGAAAAGCGGATGTACTCGTTTTCCCAAGAAGTTACACAGAAATTGAACAGGTTGTTGCCTATACAAAAGAAAATGGGGTACCACTGACAATACTCGGTAATGCATCGAATGTCATCATTCAGGATGGCGGACTGCGCGGAGTGGTCATGATCCTGACGAAACTCGATGAAGTTAAAGTGGAAGGTAATAGAATTACAGTTCAGTCAGGTGCAGCGATTATCGACGTTTCCAGAATTGCACTGGATGCTAGTTTGACTGGATTAGAATTCGCTTGCGGAATTCCTGGTTCAATCGGCGGGGCATTATATATGAATGCTGGCGCGTACGGTGGAGAAGTGAAGGATGTTCTCGAGCAGATAGTTGTCATTACCGATACTGGTGAACGAAAAGTGATGACAAGTGAGGAGCTGGAACTTAGTTACCGTACCAGCATTCTGCAGAAGAATAATTACATTGCTGTAGAAGCAACATTCGTATTGGAAAATGGTGACCAAACGGCGATTAAAGCGAAAATGGATGAACTAACATACCTTCGTGAATCAAAGCAGCCGCTTGAGTACCCATCATGCGGCAGTGTCTTCCAGCGCCCTCCAGGTCACTTTGCTGGTAAGCTGATTATGGATGCAGGGCTGCAGCTGACACGAATCGGCGGAGTAGAGGTATCAGGTAAGCATGCCGGATTCATGGTGAATGTAGCCAACGGAACAGCATCGGATTATATCAATTTGATCAAGCATGTACAGGAGACAGTCCAGGAGAAGTTCGGTGTCAGTCTTCACAGAGAAGTCCGTATCATCGGCGATGCTCCTGAGCAATAAAACATAAAAAGAAAAACCCATGGATCAATTGAACCATGGGTTTTTGCGTTACAGCTGCATGATTAGGCGAAAACCAAATAGCCAATTGTTGCTGCATAACAAAGTATAACTAACAGACTTGGCAAGATGTAGGTAGCTAAGGAACGTGTATGCTTTCGCGCAATGATGATCATTGAAATACCAGTCAGTATAAGACCGATGATTGCGATTATCATTATACTATTGGCAGTATCCTGCCAAACACTTCCGTTGAAGTATACAATATCCGATATTGCTACAACTATGATATTGAACAGATTGCTGCCAAGGATAGTACCAACAGCGAGGTTGGGATTACCTAGCTTTAGAGCAACATAGACACTGACAGCATCCGGAAGGGAAGTGGCAGCAGCTATTAAAATGCTGCCTATGAATGTTGCACTAATGCCAGTAGCAGAAGCTAAAGCATCACCAGAAAGACTTAGTACGCTTCCAGCTACAAGGATGATACTTGCAAAAAGGAGGAATCGCAGCTTTGCTTGGGATAGCGATTCCTCCTTGCCTGTTTTCGTATCTGATTCATTTGGCATATCTTGTTTGGATGTAAGATACATGCCCACCCCATAGATAGCTATAATCAGCAGACTTGGGATACTGATGTTTAGAATGGTGTAGCTGTGATTAATTCCTAAAGCAATAATGGCAACTATCGTTAGTATCAATGAGATAGTACCTGAATAGAGGTGCTGTTTGCTTACTTGGAGAAACAGTTTTCGACGTCGAAAATGTAGGTCAAAGAGAAAAAGCACAAATAAATTAAATAGCATGCTTCCTAATCCATTACCAACAGCAATATCAGGATTATCAATTAACGCAGCACTGATTGTAGCGGGCAGTTCGGGCAGGGAAGTGGCAATTGCAAGTAAAAGCGTGCCAGTAAGGAATCCATTCATATTGGATTTCCTGCTGATTGTATCTGCGTGGTTGGAAAGATGGGTAGCTGCATATACAGATAGAGCGGCAGCTAAAATAAAAATTGCGGCTAATAACAGGGGGGGATATAGGTCATCTTCCTTTCTGAGTAAAGCATTCTAATTCATTTACCCAGAAGAACAGAAATAATAACAATACTTTTGGATCTTCAATATAAAAAAGACATGCACTGGGCATGTCTTTTTTTGCATTATGCAGTTACTGTCGGGATGCTTACGCCAAGTCCATCAGCGACACGCTGTCCCCATTCTTTATCTGCTTTGTAGATATGACCTACTTCGCGTTCAAGAATTTCTTTACGAGTAACAGGCTTCATTGCATCAACGAAGTTCTGTACAAGGCGAGTTTTTTCATCGTCTGTCATAAGACGGTACAAATCTCCCGGCTGCGTGTAGTGATCGTTTTCATCATAACCAACGCTATCAGCTAGTCCGGATACTTCGAATGGTGCCATTTTGCTTGCTGGATCTTCTTTTGGTGTTCCAGCAACGCTGTTTGGCTCGTAGTAAACGCCGCTTCCGCCATTGTTGTCGAAACGCATTTGACCATCACGCTGGTAATTGTTCACTTCATTGCGCGCACGGTTGATCGGAAGTGCTTGGTGGTTAGCACCTACACGATAACGATGTGCATCATGGTAAGCAAACAGACGACCTTGAAGCATCTTATCAGGAGAAACGTCGATACCTGGTACAAGTGTTCCAGGAGAGAACGTAGCTTGTTCTACTTCCGCGAAGTAGTTCTCAGGGTTGCGGTTCAATACCATGCGGCCAACTTCGATTAGCGGGTAATCTTTTTGTGACCATACTTTTGTTACATCGAATGGATCGAAGCGATATGTGTTTGCATCTTCAAGCGGCATGATTTGAACATAAAGCTTCCATTCAGGGAAATCGCCGTTTTCGATTGCATTGAATAGATCTTCTGTATGGTAATCCGGATGCTCACCGGCAATTTTTGCAGCAACAGCAGGATCCATGTTTTTAACGCCTTGCTGTGTTTTGAAGTGATATTTCACCCAAACACCTTCGCCTTTTTCGTTAACCCATTTGAATGTATGGGAACCGAAACCGTGCATATTACGCAATGTTGCAGGAATACCGCGGTCAGACATAAGAATAGAAACCTGGTGCAAGCTTTCAGGGGATAGAGACCAGAAATCCCATACCGCATCAGGGTTTTTCAAATGTGTTTGCGGATGTCTTTTTTGTGTATGGATGAAGTCAGGGAACTTGATTGCATCACGGATGAAGAATACAGGTGTATTATTACCGACTAGATCATAGTTTCCTTCTTCGGTATAGAATTTAACAGCGAAACCGCGAGGGTCACGTACTGTGTCAGCAGAACCAAGCTCACCAGCTACTGTAGAGAAACGGATGAACATATCTGTTTTTTTACCAACTTCAGAAAGGAAGTCTGCTTTTGTATATTTGGAAACATCATTGGTGACTTCGAAGTAACCATGTGCACCGGCACCTTTTGCGTGTACAACACGTTCAGGAACGCGTTCACGGTTAAAGTGTGCTAGTTTTTCAAGAAGATGCACATCCTGGATCAGTGTAGGTCCACGTGAGCCAGCAGTTTGTGAATTCTGGTTATCTCCAACTGGAGCACCCCAGCTAGTAGTTAGTTTTTTATCTGCCAAGAAAATCACCTCAGAAAAAGTATTGTGTTAGTAAATCTATAAACATAGTAACATCTTTTTATTAAAAATCAATACTTATTTATAATAATTATAAAGTTATTATAAGGATAAATAAAAAAGGATAAACCAGCTAGAAAGCTAGTTTATCCTTCCGTTTAAATGATATCGTTTACAAAAAATATTATAAAGAAGCTACCCATGTGACTAAAGCACACCCCACTATGCTACCGCTGATTAACAAGTTTGTTTTCCACATTGGCACCCCTCCTCCTTCGATAAATTAAGTCTATCAAATTATGAAAGGGTTTTCAATATGCGAAGAAGCCCAATTATTGGAATTGAGCTTCTTTGTGCTTTTGTTTTGATTTGTACATTTCCTGATCTGCAATTTCTATCATTTCTGTGACTGTCAGCATCGAGCCTGGTGCATAGTCATGGATGCCGAAACTTGCTGCAATCGGATATGCTTTTATTTTTGAGTCATTCAAACGGGTTAGACTCTCCTGCAGTTTCTCGAGGAATCCTTCTGCTTGGCTGCGGTCTGTCTGAGGAAGCAAGATAATGAATTCATCACCACCATGGCGGAAAAGATATTCATCTTCTGTCAAGGTCAAGGTTATTGTAGAGGCGATAAGCTGAATAAGCTGGTCGCCTTCATTATGCCCGTGCTCGTCATTTACACGTTTTAAATTGTTCACATCTACAAAACAGAGGCAGAAGGGATGTTTGCCTTGCTGGAGAAGATCCTCAATAAATTGGATACCGGCACGACGGTTGAATACACCCGTAAGTACATCCCGGCTGGCATGCTCCTGTAGTTCTTTTTCGATACGCTTGAAGCTTGTTATGTCCGTTACACTGATTAAAAGCGCATCTTTTTTGTTATAACTGAGCAACTCAAAATTCAGCATCATCCAGTTTGCATGATGTACCAGATTATGGGTGATATAATTTTCAATCTTTACTTCGTTTTTTAGCTGTCCTAACAATACTTCCTGCTCTTTCTTGTCAGGAAAGAAGGAGGTGAGGGAAAAGCCGCTGACTGTTTGTGGGGTGATTCCAAAAAAATGTCCAGCTTGTTTATTGTACAGAATAATATTTTCAGTAACTAAATCAATAAGCACAACTGGCTGCGGATTGGCAAAAAACAGGCTTTTAAAGTTGCGTTTTTCCTCCTCTAGCTGCATTTGGCTATTATAGTCTTTTCTCAAGTAGTGATAGAAACTGAGATTGATTATTGCACTTACTACCAATGCACCTGTGAAATTAATAAGCATAATAAGCGAGACAGTACCGGAATGTAAGTAGAATAGACCGCCCAGAAGCATGATATGCGCTATACCTGCCAAAAGGACATAAATAATCGGCCGAATCGGTAAAAGGGAAGCACAGGCAAGCAGGATAATGAGATAGGCATACATATTACCTTCCTGCTGAAAGCTATTGAAGGAAGAAAACGCACCTTGGGCGATATACAGCCCTATGTAACAGACACTGAGAAAACTGGAATACACTGATTTGAAAAAGAGAAGATAACAAGCAGACATCAGCATGCCAGTCAGATGGACAAGGGCAAGTGGAAGTACATAATCTGGGTTATCTAAAGATCTATATAGGGATATATCCGCAATTAGGAATAGTGGATAACAAGCAAGCAGTGTAATGGAACTCAGCTTAATCCTGTGTGACAGGAGTGACTGATGATGTGTATCGAAATCGTTTGTCTGCTTCATGAATTTTTCCTTCACTTTTTTTAAGATAGTGTACTACATAACCAGACAGAAAGCTCCATTTTCTTTGATTCTTAACACATTGTAAAGATTGCAAGCAAATTGTAAGAGAAGGATATGTAACAAAGAAGGATTAACTGAATGACGAACAAAAAAGAGCTGCAATAGCAGCTCTTTACAGATGGTTATTATAAGCAATTGTAAGATTTTCCACGATTTCTTCTACATCATAGCCTTCAATTTGTTCGCGAGGGATGAAATGGACTAATTTTCCGTCCTGCATCAATGCGACAGAAGGGGAGGATGGCGGTTGATCTGTAAAGTATTCCCGCATCTTTTCTGTAGCTTCTTTATCCTGACCTGCAAATACAGTTACAAGATTTTCTGGTTTTTTAGCGTTCTGTAAGGATTCTCTGACTGCTGGACGTGCAAGGCCTGCTGCACAGCCGCATACAGAATTGACAACTACCAGTGTGCTGCCTTTTGCCTGCTCCACATAGTTTTCAACCTTTTCAGCATCAGTTAGCTCCTGGAACCCTGCCTGTGTCAGCTCATCCCGCATAGGTTGGACGATGCCGCGCATATATTCTTCGTATGCATTCATTTTGTTATTCCTCCTTTTGTTTTGTTGCTTCCGTCATTTGTTTCCAGACGGAACCTTTTGCTGCTTCGCCCCCAGCAATTCGTTCAATTGCCATATTAAGCTGCAGCTTCACTTCAAATTCTGTTTCCTGTCTTGCTGCTTTTTCAAGCAACGGCAAGCTTTCGCTATCTCCAATTTCATATAAAAACATCGCAGCCCGCCATCTGACAATCCGACTTGGGTCGGCAAGTGTCGCTTCCATTGCTGGTGTTGCTTCTTTGAAGCCGAGGTCCGATAGACAGTCACCAGCGGTCCGTCTAACTGTTACGACCTTATCCCGCAAGGCGAGGTATAGCAGTGGTAGGACAGCTTTATCTTCTATCATGCCTAGATAAGCAGTTGCTAGCCGGCGAATGGAGGCTTTCGGGTCCTGCAGAGCTTTATCCAAGAAAGGAAGATGCGCAATGCCAGGCTCCAGCGCATCCAATGCGCGATAGCGTACGCGCCAATCATCTTCATTCCACACATCCATTGTCGGCTGCTGTCGCTTCGCCGCTGGGGCTTGAGGATTCCTGGCACGTGCTACGAGTTCCCGCAGCCGTTCTGAGCTATAACTTGCGAGCAATTCTTCATAAATATCCTGTCCTACCTGATCTGGATCACCATAACGGGGATACTGTTCTTCCCATTTACGGGCAAATACAATATTGTCGTCCCCGGCGGCTTCCATTGCTGCTTCCGTAAACAAAGCAGGAAGTCCAATCCGCTTCTCTTGTTCATCAAATAGAAGCTTGATTTGCATCGGTACACCATAAATCGTCTGTACCTGAACATCCACTTGGCCATAATGCGGTTCTTGGATGCCTACTTCTGCCGGTGCACCTTGGCTATTCTCTCCGAATGCTCCACGTACAGCAGGCAGTATGGTCTCCCAAGCTGATTTTGGGCTTCGTTCCAGTGCAAGGAAGTCTGCCACACGGTAAATACCTTTCACACCTTCAATTTGAAATAACGCCTGGACGTAGTCAGGGTCGCCAGAAGAATATGTCTCTCGTTTGTAATCGAAACTGCTGCCCATCGGCAGCATGTCATCCACCACGATTTTCATCGAGTATGGACTCGGGGTAGGCTCGATTGTCACGATTTTCATCGTATTCCCCCTTATATATAATAATCATTTTCTTCCTATAGACTATATCACAGATGGGGTGAAAGGTGCGACAATGCGAACCTAGGACTTGAGCCTAGTGGAAACTAAGTCTCTGTTTCTATTAACCTCTTAGGAGCTGTCTGTTAGAATGTTAATAATACGTAAAAAAATCCACCTTTTCGGGTACAGGATGCTATAATGATTTGGTAAATAATTTACGTTTGGAGTTGTAAAATGGATAATTGGATAACGCAGTTTATGGAACAATTCGGTTATTTTGCGATCGTATTGCTGATGGCAGGCGAAAACGTATTCCCGCCGATCCCATCAGAGATCATCCTGCTGTTCGGCGGCTTCCTGACAACCACTTCTGGTAGTGTCACTATAGTCGGTGTTATTATTGCAGCAACGATCGGTGCAGTCCTTGGGGCTCTTATCCTTTACGGTATCGGGCTTCTTTTAGATGTTGAACGTCTGGAGAAAATCGTGGATCGCTGGGGACATATTTTACGAATTAAGAAAGAAGACATACATAAAGCAGATGCTTGGTTCGATAAGTATGGTGTATGGACAATATTCCTTTGCCGATTTGTACCTGTTATTCGGAGCTTGATTTCCATACCGGCCGGGATGTCTAATATGAATTTTCCGCTGTTCCTCATCTTCACGACATTAGGAACACTCATTTGGAATACAGTATTAGTATTGCTAGGTTATTGGCTCGGTGAGTCCTGGACGACAGTGGAAACATATCTTGGTTATTATCAGGATGTTGTCATCGTAGTACTGGCGATTCTTATCGTGCTATTCGTCATATGGTTCATCAGACGGAATAAAAAGAAAAAAAGTAGCTAGAGGAGTAGAGGCATGAGTATCATTGAGTTCTTTTCGGCCTTGATCATGGGGCTGGTCGAAGGGTTGACAGAGTTTGCCCCGGTTTCATCTACAGGTCACTTGATCATCGTTGATGATATGTGGCTGAAGATACACGAATTATTTAACAACGAAGTAGCGAACACATTCATCATCGTTATTCAGCTTGGCAGCATCTTGGCTTCTGTCATCGTTTTCTGGGACAAGTTCATGCAGATTCTTGGTATTCGCAAACTGCAGGGAAAAACAGAATCGATGCCAGGAAAACAAAACAAGTTCAACCTTGGAATAGTTATTGTTGGCTTGCTGCCGGCAGGGGTTCTTGGGCTTTTGTTCGATGATATTATTGATGAGTATCTGTTTTCCGTATGGTACGTTATCGTAGCTTTGGTTGTTGGGGCAATATTCATGATCTTTGCAGATAGAGTATCATCAAAAAAGACAAAAACAATCGATTCATTGGATGGTCTTACCTATAAGAAGGCTTTTCTGATTGGGTTATTCCAGTGTATCTCTTTATGGCCAGGTTTTTCCCGTTCCGGAGCAACAATCTCTGGCGGTGTCATTCTTGGCTTGAACCACCGCGTAGCATCAGATTTCACTTTCATCATGGCAGTGCCTATCATGGCAGGTGCGAGCCTTGTCTCGTTGCGTAATCACTTGCATGCTTTCACTCCTGATGTGATTCCGTTCTTTATTGTCGGATTCATCAGCGCATTTATTTTTGCACTGATTGCAATCCGGATGTTCTTGAAAATTATTTCCAAATATAAACTTGTACCTTTCGCCTTTTACCGAATTGCTCTGGCGATTGTGATCGTAATCTTCTTGATCATTAACTGATCCCTGTCTTGTACAGGGGTCTTTTTTTTGGCTAGAAGTGCCTTTCATATTATGGCGCCAAAGACAGAAACTAATGCAGAAAGGAGGAGAAGCATCATGAAAAAGCATCGAGTGGATGGCGGTATCTGGATTGACGATACGTATCAGCCAGGCATGGAGGAAGGGCTCACAGCCAAGCGGGATGAACAGGATACAAACAAGAAGCATGTGCGTGCCGACTATGAAGGCGAGACAGGTGACGCACATACACTAGGGCACTACCGATGACGAGGCGTAATAAAATACTCGTGCCCGAGGCGCGGGAAGGTCTTGATCAGCTGAAATATAAAATCATTCAGGATGCCAACCAGCCTTACCAGACTGAGCAGGCTGGTGATTTAGGTAATAGAACGAGCAGAGAGAATGGCAAAACAGGTGGCAGCATTGGCGGTAATATGGTCCGTGAACTCGTAAGGATGGCGGAAGAAAATCTGAAGCACCGTTAAGGAGGAAAAGCCCGTGAACGACAAGGATAAATCATTGGAAGATTATTATATGCGTTATACCGATCTAGATGGGGATGGGAAAGATATCTCATTCTCCCAAGAGGAAGCAGATGTTGATGATTTAGAAGCGCAGGCTCGTTCCGATGCAGCAGATGCTCGAGTAGCCAAAAGGCATAAATAACCGGTCATAAGTGCTTGTTTCAGATAGCATACTAACAAGGCACGACATTTCATATAGGGGGTTATCACATTGGAAAACCAGATGCAGACTGCACAGATGAATCAGCCGACAACTTTGCATGGCAAGCAGAACCATGGTGGTCATGAAGTTTTTGATACACATGAAATTCTAGCTGGTATGATTAGTGTGATGGACCAATATCAGATCTTTGAGCAGCATATGCAGGATCAGGAGCTGAAAACAATTGCGCATAATCAGTGCGATTTTCTGAAGCAGACGTACAACACAATGGTGGAGGCGTTCAAAACAGGTCAGGATCCATCTCAACCAACGAAACAATACAATATGCAGCAAGGTAATGATGTTGTTTATGGAATTACACCGTCCCAGCCAAAAAAGCCTAACACTTCTGTTAGTGAAGTAAATGAGCAAGGTCTATCTGCTTATATGCTGGCACAAGTGAAAGGGATGTCTTCCATGTGTGCAATGAGTGCATGTGAAATCACGAACCCGGTTCTTCGTCGAGTTGTTGCAGATACAGTACCGAACCTGATTGAGATGAGCTATGAAATCTTCCTGTATCAAAACAAACACCACTATTATCAGGTACCGCAGCTGCAGCCTGCCGATCAGGCAGCTATGATGCAGAGTTATGATACAGTTCCGTTGAACCAAACGCATTAATGAAAAGGTCCGCCATTATGGCGGACCTTTTTATTTGTCTTTCTGCTGTTGATAATTTGCTTCTTCTTTTAACTCATGACGAAGGCTGTCTACACTTGCAGCACGTCGCTCGTTCTTTTCTTTCAGAAATGACATTTCGTCATCTGTCAAATGCTCACTGTTCGCTTTGACAAAATCCTCTGTTTGATGAACATTCTGCAGGGTATGCTGGATTGTATCCTCGATACGCTCCGCATTATCTGCGCGATTATCCGGGTTCGGCATTCATGGACCTCCTTTTCAGAACAGATATAATGTAGTATCTGCCTCGAAAGAGAAGTTATGTATGCTTTATTTCCTTGTGATGGAAAGGACATCCTCCCTGAATTGGTTTAGCATCATCACCAATGAAATATTGCTTCCATTCACGGTGCCCATGGTCACCGAAGTGTCCAATATCCGGATGTTTCGGCAGTTCATCCCATTTTTCTACCCGGTCACGGACGGAATCACGTGATTTTGTCCCAGCGGGTTTATCTCCTTCCAGCCCGTCGAAGATACTGCGTGGCTGCAGTCCAATGACAAGGGAAGGACCTAAATCACGTGTAATTCGCTGCTTATATGCTGGCGCATTACCGAATAGGAAGTAAGCCTCCCCGCCGATATGATAATCAAAGAGGAAATGATCTGGATCCCTAGGGCGTTCTGCTGGCCATGGAATGTCGTCCACTTCATGCAGCCGCTGAAGGAAGCGCCAGAAGTAATCTCTGTAGTATTCCAAATCTTGTTCGGTATTTTCCGGTTCAAAAAAAAGGAATAAACCTCGACGTACAGCTTTTTCCTGAGTATGCATCAGTTTTGTGAAATCATTGATAATCTGAAGTGCACCATCCCAGTTGTCGTGAGGAACAAAGCCATAACGCAAGTCACCTTTCTTCTGTGCAGCAATCCCAAAGTAGCAGGGGAAGTCCTTTTTGACAACTGTTTCAGCAAAAGGTTGGTAAGCATCAAGAGCCCAGGTCGGGAGCTGTTGATTTGAAGTTCTGATGTCTTCTTTCTTTAAAAGCGGCAGCATGTATACACTCCTTATGTAAGTTAGTAATTGTTATAATTCTTTGTCAGTTCAAATCTCCTATTGACGAGCCTTTTTCCATTTACTATACTAAAAACAGAATCTAATTGATAATGAATATCAGTATCATTGATGCTGCTGAAGAGGTTTGACGCTTATGAAGTTGATTTACTTGATTATTATTACCGTTCTATTAGCTGTTTGTTCCCTGTTTGTCGGGGTAGAAAACGTGTCATTTTCTGCACTGTGGAAGATGGATGAGGAAGCCTGGAATATCGTTATGATCAGCCGGCTGCCGCGGATGCTCAGCATTATCATGGCTGGCATAAGTCTCAGCATATGCGGACTTATTATGCAGCAGCTTACCCAAAACAAATTCGTATCCCCGACAACTGCGGGGACAATGGATTGGGCAAGGTTGGGAATTCTAATATCCTTGCTGTTCTTCACAGATGGCAGTCCGATCTTAAAGATGTGCATCGCAGCTGCTTTTGCTTTATTCGGCACCTTGCTCTTCATGGGCATTCTCCAGAGACTGAAGCAGAAGGATACAATTTTTATACCGCTAGTCGGAATTATGCTGGGAAATGTAGTCAGTTCGATTGCAACATTTTTTGCACTCAAGTTTGACCTGGTTCAAAATATGTCCTCTTGGCTTCAGGGAGACTTCTCTTTGATCATGGAAGGACGCTATGAGCTTCTTTACATAAGTATACCGCTCCTAATCATTGCTTTTCTGTTTGCCAATATGTTCACAGTCGCTGGCATGGGAGAAGACTTTGCTACGAATCTCGGTCTTCCTTACAAGTATGTCGTGAATGTAGGATTGATTGTTGTCGCAATCATTACTGCAGTTGTTATTTTAACTGTCGGAATGATTCCGTTTCTTGGTTTAATTGTACCAAATATCGTCAGCATGTATCGCGGCGACAATTTAAAGAACAGTATCTGGCATACAGGTGTGCTTGGTGCAGTATTCCTGCTTGTATGTGATATAGCAGGACGCTTGATCATTTATCCTTATGAAATATCTGTCGGTTTGATGGTGGGTGTCATCGGCACAGGTATCTTCCTTTATATGCTGTTAAGGAGAAACGCCTATGCTTAAACGGAAGATTATATTACTGCTCGTTGTCGCCTTGTCTTTGGCCAGTCTTTACCTTTTCATTCATATGAACTTCCAAGCGATGGAGTACCTGCTGCGCACTCGGCTGGAAAAAATCCTAGCTATGATCTTATGTTCTGTTTCGATTGGTGTTTCGACTGTTGTGTTCCAAACTATTACGCATAATAGAATCCTGACGCCGAGCATTATGGGACTGGATAGTGTCTATATGTTCATTCAAACCATCGTCGTCTTCCTATTCGGTTCAGGAACATTTGTAATCATGCAAAGTGATGCGTATTTCTTCCTTACTATTCTGCTGATGGTCGGTTTCGCTTTCGGGCTTTATCAGCTGCTGTTCCGCAGAGGACAAAGTAATCTGTTTCTGTTGCTGCTCGTAGGCTTGGTGCTGGGTACATTTTTCAGCAGCTTGTCTTCTTTCATGCAGATGATAATCGACCCGAATGAATTTCTTTTGATTCAGGATAGCATGTTTGCAAGCTTCACAGATGTTAACACGGATCTACTGCTTATTTCAGCAGTAATCATCACTGTGCTTTGTATTTACATATTCCGTTATCGTCACTATTTTGATGTCATGTCCATCGGTCGCGATCATGCAGTGAATCTCGGAGTGCCATATGAAAAAATCGTCAAACGGATGTTCTTGGTGATTGCAGTACTCGTTGCCGTGTCAACCGCCTTAGTCGGACCTATCACGTTCCTCGGATTGCTGACAGCCAATCTGGCGCGGGAATTCCTGCAGACATTCCGGCATACGTACCTGCTGATAGCTGCAAGTCTGCTCAGTGTCATCGCATTGCTAGGCGGTCAGCTTGTTGTGGAAAGGATCTTCTCCTTCTCAACGCCAATCAGTGTCATCATCAATTTTGTCGGTGGAATTTACTTCATTTATTTATTAGTAAGGGAGAGTAAGAAGATATGATCGTTGCAGAAAAGCTTTCCAAGTATTTCGGATCCAAGAAAGTCATTCAGGATGTTTCCATCGAGGTGAAACGCGGTGCGATCACTAGTTTCATCGGCCCAAACGGTGCAGGGAAGAGTACCTTGCTTTCCATGGTGAGCCGCTTGTTAAAACAGGATGATGGTATTGTCTACCTTGACGGAAAAGACGTACATAAACAAAAGAGTAAGGATTTGGCGAAGACAATTGCTATCTTGCGTCAGTCCAATGTCGTCCAGATGAGACTGACAGTTCGTGAGTTAGTGAGCTTTGGGCGTTTTCCGTATTCGAGCGGGCGTCTCACTGCAGAAGATGAACAGAAGGTCAGTGAAGCTATTACGTATGTGAATCTGGAGGAAATGGAAAATAAATATTTGAACGAACTGAGCGGCGGTCAGAAGCAGCGGGCATTCATCGCGATGGTGTTGGCACAGGATACAGATTATATCTTGCTTGACGAACCGCTGAATAATCTCGATATGAAGCATGCCGTTCAAATGATGAAGCTGCTTCGGAAGCTGGTAGAGGATTTTGGCAAGACGATATTGCTTGTCATCCACGATATCAATTTCGCTTCTGTTTATTCAGACCGGATCGTGGCAATGAAGGATGGCAAGATTGTAGCAGAAGGTCCTACCGAAGATATCATTCAATCTGATGTCCTCAAATCCATCTATGATTTGGATATCGATGTTCACAATATCAGCTGTAATCGAATATGTGTCTATTTCTAAAACCCATACAGGTTAAAGGGGTGATGCCGTTATGAAGCTAACTGCCTTTCTTGGCCAGCAGAACATACATCACAAAGAAAAAGGAGATAAGATAAAATGAAGAAATTAACATTACTGATGACAGGTCTATTATTCGTTCTACTGCTAGCAGCATGCGGAAGCAATTCCGATAGTGCAAGCGGTGCAGATAAAGAGGAAGAGAAGCTTACAATTGAGCATGAGCTTGGTAAAACAGAAGTATCCAAAAATCCAGAGAAGATCGTTACGTTTGATATGGGCGCATTAGACACATTGGACAAACTAGGTGTCGAGGTTGCAGGTGTTGCACAAGAAAATCTTCCTGATTATCTTTCCAAATACAGCAGTGACGATTATGAAAACGTCGGTGGTTTGAAAGAGCCGGATTTAGAGAAAATTGCTGAAATGCAGCCGGATGTTATTTTCATCTCAGGTCGTCAAAGCGACTATTATGAACAGCTTAGTGAACTTGCACCGACTATTTATATCGGTGTTGATACGACAGATTATATGAACTCATTCAAGAAGAACACAGAAACGATTGCACAAATCGTAGGTAAAGAAAAAGAAGCAGAAACAGCGCTAGGTGAAATTGATGATGCTATTGCTGATCTGAAGACAAAAGCAGAGGGCATGGATGGAAAAGCATTGATCACACTCGTGAATGACGGCAGTGTAAGTGCCTACGGCAAAGCTTCTCGCTTTGGTGTAATCCATGATGTTTATGGTGTGCCTGCTGTTGATGAAACAATCGAATCCTCTACGCATGGTCAGAGCATTGGTTTTGAATATATTTCTGAAAAGAACCCGGATTATCTGTTTGTAGTCGATCGCGGAGCAGTTGTAGGTGGCGGTACATCTTCAGCTGAGAAAGTATTGGACAACGAATTAGTAAATGGTACGAATGCTGCTAAGGAAAACCACATCACCTACTTAAAGCCGGATTACTGGTACCTATCCGGTGGCGGACTGGAGTCTGAATTGGAGAAAGTGAAAGAAGTCTCTGATGCATTGAAATAAGAAAGAAGAAAAAAGCGCAAATGCATAGGGACTGACCCCCTAGGCTGAGACAAATAAAAACACCTTCAAGCTTGAAAACGGATCGTTGTT
>NZ_LR700944.1:0-85569 GCF_902497585.1 Terribacillus sp. AE2B 122
AATATCGGCAATTGGCTGTTTGAAGGTGTTTTGATCCCTGTCTCAAAAACGGGGGTCAGTCCCAACCACTGCTTCTTTTTTATTCCCCTTTTTTCTCCTGCTGCCCTTCAAGGATCTTCTTCTGTACAAAGCGCAGGTGATCATACATTGCTGTGTGTGCTTTGTATGCATCTCTTTCCTTCAAAGCTTCATATATACGTTTATGGTGTGCTACTGTCTTTTCCTTTTCTCTAACAATGATATGGTTATTGATTTTCGCATGATATAAAAGAAGCGAGTGAATCATACCATCGAGAATCAAGTTATTCGCACTCAAGGCAATGATCCGGTGAAATCGTTTATCTGCCTGACCGTAGTTGTTATCCTTAGATTCCTCGATTTCCAGAATCGTTTCATAAAGTTCTTCCAGCTGTTCGTCTGTAATCTTCTCCGTTGCGATAGTGATAAGCCCGAGCTCCAAAACGATCCTTGCCTCGATAATCGCTTGGATATTATCGCTTGCCAAATTAAGCATATCGGAAAAAGGTGCGGAGCCAACCTTCAAATTGAAGTATGTGCCCTCCCGTGTTTTGCGTGTAATGATGCCGAGGGTCTCCAATGCACTCAAGGCTTCGCGCAAAACAGTACGGCTAACCCCAAGGATTGTGATGAATTCCGCTTCGGTCGGCAGCTTATCCCCTGGCTTCAGCTGGCCGCTCGATAGCAGATGCAAAATCCGTTCCACCACTTGCTTGGATAATGTTTTTCTGTTCACGTGCTCCACGTTCATTTGCAATGGGTCTCTCTCCATCATGTCCAACACCTTTATATGTGATAAATCTATGATACTGGGAATGGCACAAAATTACAAACGCATAAAAAGAGCCGCTCAAGGAAGAACGGCTCCACATCTATCATCGAACAAGACATGGCTTCTTGTTATTGAACTTCCAATCACGAATCAAATATTGCATAGCAGCAGCATCATCGCGGGCGCCAAGTCCCATGGATTTATACAACTTATGAGCTTCTTCTATCCGTTCCATGTCAATTTCGATACCCAGACCCGGTTTATCCGGCACCGCCAACTTTCCTCCGATAATCTCATACGGCTCCTTCGTCAATCGCTGTCCATCCTGCCAGATCCAATGTGTATCGATAGCAGTGATATTCCCTGGCGAAGCTGCTGCGACATGCGTGAACATAGCCAAAGATATGTCAAAATGATTATTGGAATGCGAGCCCCAAGTAAGTCCCCATTCATGGCACATCTGCGCCACGCGGACAGAGCCCTGCATCGTCCAAAAATGCGGATCGGCAAGCGGAATATCTACCGCCTGTGACTGGATGGCATGCCCCATCTGTCGCCAGTCAGTAGCAATCATATTCGTGGCTGTGGGCAGTCCGGTAGCTCTCCGGAATTCCGCCATCATTTCGCGTGAGGAATACCCATTTTCTGCCCCGCAAGGATCTTCTGCATACGCAAGGATATCATGCTTTCCTTTGCAGAGAGAGATTGCTTCATCCAATGACCACGCTCCATTCGGATCAAGAGTGATTCGGGCATCCGGGAACCGCTTAGCTAATGCCTCAATTGCCTGTATTTCCGCTTCACCAGCCAAAACGCCGCCCTTTAGTTTGAAATCTCGGAAACCATACTTTTCGTATGTTGCCTCTGCCAGACGTACAATGGCTTCTGGTGTTAATGCTTCTTCATTCCGCAAACGGAACCAATCCGATGTCGCTTCCGCCTCACTCTTATACGCAAGGTCTGTCTGCCTGCGATTACCGACATAGAACAAATACCCAAGCACATCCACTTCACTTCGCTGCTGTCCTTCACCTAGAAGTGCAGCTGCGGGAACTTGGAGGAACTTACCGAGCAGGTCGAGCAGTGCAGCCTCCAGCGCTGTCACAGCATGGATTGTCGTACGCAAATCGAAGGTCTGTTCTCCCCGGCCACCTGCATCTTGATGAGCAAATTGCTTTCTTACTTGATTGAGGATTGCTTGATAAGAGGCGATTGACTCTCCGATTACATAGGCTTTTGCCTGCTCAAGCGTCTGCCTGATCTTCTCCCCTCCAGGTACCTCTCCAACACCAACAGCACCCGTATTATCCTTGAGAATAACGATATTACGTGTGAAATAAGGACCATGCGCCCCGCTCAAATTCAGCAGCATACTGTCCCGGCCAGCAACTGGAATCACTTGCATTTCCGTAACAGCTGGCACGTGATTTGATTTCTCTGCTTTTATAGTCTCTGATACTTGGTTCATGTTTCTATCCCCTTCCGATTATTTTGTTGGTGCTTCCAATTCCACACGCTCGATTTTTCCAACGATGAACAAATAGCTTAAGATGGCAACAAGCGCATTTGCTCCGACGAATATAAGTGCACCATTAAAGGATCCTGTCGCATTGACGATGTAACCAATGATGATTGGCGTTGTGATGGAAGCAATGTTTCCGAATGTATTGAAAAGGCCGCCGCTGACACCTGCTGTTTGCTTTGGTGATGTATCCGAAACGACTGCCCAGCCTAATGCTCCAAAGCCTTTTCCGAAGAAAGCGAGAGACATAATGACAACCACAAGCCATTCCGCATCCACGTAGTTACAGATGATCATACTGCAGGAAAGCAGCATTCCGATGATGATCGGCGTCTTACGCGCAATCGTCAAGGAAAGATTTTTCCGGAGCAGGAAGTCTGAGAACATCCCGCCAAGGATTCCCCCTAGGAAACCGCATATAGCTGGAAGGGAAGCAATGAATCCAGCCTCTAAAATAGACATACCGCGCCCTTGAACCAAATAGACAGGGAACCAAGTCAGGAAAAAGTAGGTCAGTGTCGTAATACAATACTGCGCGATATAAATACCGATCAGCATCCGCTTTTTCAACAGCTGTTTGATGAACGGCCATTGGGATTGTTTCTCCTTCGCCCCGGCGTCTTCCTTCTTCTGATCCATATCGACGATTCCGCCGCCAGCTTCGATGTAATCGATTTCCGCTTTGTTCACTCTCGGATGCTCACGTGGATTTCGGATGACTTTCAGCCAAACGAGTGCCAGTACGATTCCAATAGCTCCCATTACGTAAAAGACAGATTCCCAGCCGTAGCTGTATGTGAGCCAACCCATGAGCGGCGAGAAAATGACAAGTGCGAAATACTGAGCTGAGTTGAAGATTGCGGACGCTGTTCCACGTTCATTACTCGGGAACCAAGCTGCGACTACACGACTATTTCCTGGGAACGACGGTGCTTCTGCGAAACCAACAAGGAAACGGAGCGCGAACAAGACGACTATAGCCGTTCCCGCAGCAAAAAATCCAATTGTTCCTTGCAGCAAAGTAAATATCGACCAGATCAAGATACTCATACCGATCACGAGCTTGGAGCCGAACTTATCGAGCAATATCCCACCAGGTATTTGCGCGATCACATAGGCCCACCCAAAAGCGGAAAACACATAGCCCATGCTGACAGCATTTAAACCAAGATCTGATTGCAGCGCATCACCTGCTATACTGATCGTAGCCCGGTCAGCATAGTTGACGGATGTGACTAGGAACAACATCATGACGATAAACCAACGGACCTTTGTTTTTTTCATCTGTGGATTCTGCAGGTTGTCTCTGACTTTATCCATATGCTTCATTCCTCCGCTCTTTTGTAAGCGTTATCAATAATCAGAAAGGAAAAAGGGCTGAAAGCGGCCCTCTATCCTTTGACAAATACAGTCTTGATGCTCGTGAAGAACTCTTTCGCAGCTTCTCCCTGCTCTCTTGAATGTGAGCTTGACTGCTTCATCCCGCCGAATGGAGCCTGCAGCTCTACCCCGGCGCTTTCTGCATTAACACGGACAAGCCCCGCTTCCATATCTTCCACGAATTGCAGGAATCGTCCTATGTTTTTCGTGAAAATGGATGCACTCAACCCGAATTTCACATCATTCGCCACATCTATTGCTTGTTCCTCTGAATCCACTTTGATCAAAGCAATAACAGGACCGAAAATCTCCTCCTGAGCAATCACCATATCGTTCGTTACATCCTCAAAGATTGTCGGCTGAACGTAAAAGCCCTTAGCATAGTCTCCATCTGTCAGCTGCTCGCCGCCCAGGATAAGCTTAGCTCCTTCTTCCATACCCTTCTGGATATAATGAAGGCAGTTTTCCAGTTGAGCTTTGCTTGCAATAGGCCCAAGCCACACATCCTTCTCGAGGCTGTTGCCAATCGTAATCTCTTTCGTCTTTTCAATCAACCTATCTCGGAATGCATCGTATATTGGCGCTTCTACGATGACCCTGCTTGTTGCCGTACATTTCTGGCCTGTGGACCGGAATGCACCGCTGATTGTTGCATCCACTGCTTGTTCAATATCTGCATCAGCAGCTATAATGACTGGATTCTTTCCGCCCATCTCCAGCTGATACTTGGCGCCTCTCTCCAATGCCGCTAAGCCAATTCCTTTTCCAACATTATTGGAGCCGGTGAACGTGATACCATTTACCTTTGGATGCTCGGCCAATCCTTTCCCGATGACAGAACCCGCACCAGTGACCAGATTGATGACTCCTTTTGGAAATCCTGCTGCTTCAAAGCACTCGATAATCTTGATTGCCGTAATAGCGGTTTCAGAAGCCGGCTTACATACGATTGTGTTTCCGTAAACAAGTGCAGGAGCCATTTTCCAGATAGGAATCGCAACAGGGAAGTTCCATGGAGCAATGACACCGACGACTCCTAAAGGAACGCGTGTCGTATACATGAAAGCTCCAGGATCAGTTGATGGAATAACATCACCGGTCTTTCGCATTCCTTCTGCTGCATAATACTTTAGGATGGCAATGCCGCGCTGCGTTTCGCCGCGAGCTTCCGGTAATGTTTTCCCCATCTCTTTTGTTGCAGTTGCGGCAATCTCTTCGGTCCGTTCCTCCATGACAGCTGCAGCTCGATAGAGGAACTCTCCCCTGGCAGCCCCGGATAAACTCCGCCATTCCTTCCGTGCTGCATCCGCTGCTTCCACAGCGGCTTCCAAATCTGCAGTTGTGGAACTCTGGATCTGACCGACAGGAAGGCTGGTATCTGCTGGATTGATGACCGTGATCTGCTCTGCTGATTCTGATTCCTGCCATTCGCCATTGATAAAGTTACGGTATACAGTCGTTGTTACATTTGTCGCCATGTATTAGCTCTCCTTTATCTCTGCTATTTTCTCCTTGCGCGGATATTTGTCCAGCGCTTTCGAAATGATCTGTTCCATTTCGTTATAGTGCTCTTTGGTTACTGGTACAACTGGAGGACGAACATACCCTCTTGTCTGCAAACCAATGATTTCCATTCCCGCTTTAATTAAGGAAACGGCATAGCCTTTTCGCTGCTTTCGTATGCTGTTGATTGGCAGAATGACATCTGCATATAGTGCATCCAGCGTATTCTGGTCTCCTGCTAAAAGAGCGTCATAATACATCCGGGATATATGCGGGATATAATTTGAAATCGCAGATGAATAGGTCGTTATCCCGAGCGGTACATAAGCAGGCATTGTAACCTCCGCCATCGGCATACCATTCAGGAAGTCCAGTCTTCCTTTGAATTCCTGTGTTAGACAAATATTCAAATCCATATTCCCGATTCCATCCTTAAACCCCTTTAATTGAGGAAAAGCTGCCAGCCGTCTGACTGTCTCGACAGAGTAGACAGCATTATCTCTCTGGTAGATAATCGCATCCAAATCTGGCGCACTCTCGAATATTTCTTTCGCATACTGATAAAGTCCTTCCTGCTCTCCTTGAATCAAATAAGGAGGAAGCAGCAAATAACCATCTACACCTTTTTCCTCTGATATCGCAGCAAGTTCAATAGCAGTACGGAGATTACCACCGACTCCTGTATAAATTGGAACCTTGCCAGCTACTGCTTCAATCGCTGTATCCAGCATCACTTTATACTCTTTTTTATCCAGTGATTGAAATTCTCCTGAACCACAAGCGATATAAATGGCATCCAGACCTTCTTCTACAAGAAAGCGAATATTCTCAAACAATGCGTGCTCATCAAGTTTTCCAGCTTCGGTAAATGGTGCCACCGGAAACCCTAGAATACCTTTGGCTATTCCTGTTGAATGTCCCATAGCGTACCTCCTAAAGTAAGCGTTATCATATCCGTTTGTTTAATTGTATTACAAATGAACAAAAGTGCAAATGCCTTTTTAGGAGGTAAAAAATGCAGAAGAAAATTATACTAAAGTCAAAAACGCTCTCTAAACAAATCATCAGCAGACGAACTATAAAATACAGCACAAAAAAAGGGACCTAATCCCTACCAGTATTTCTTCAGATATTTGGTTTCATTTCACTTCCAATCGGTTATACAACAATTACCCCCCATATCTTAACCTTTTACAAAATGTTTAACATGCATCCAATGAATTCGTTCATTGGATATTTTTTTGCGCAAAAAAAAAAGAGCTCTAAGGCTCTTTTCTAAACACTGAAATCTTCTTGAATGAATCCGCCATAGAACTTATTGGAAGGCACTTCGTAACCTGTTACTGTACCGAACTTTCGCATCATGACTGCATTCCATGCCAGGAACCAGGTTCGATCCTCCCGCAATCCATCCAGCATCATCGGTGTAACTTCCACCTGACCATCAAAAAGATGGGCACCAAGCGCAGCAAGTTTCTGTAAATCCCCTGTTAACTCATATTCAGAAAGCATCTGTCGGTAATCAAACTGACAGCATTCAAACTTGAAATAAGGTTTAAATAGCTTGTACAGTCTGCTGTCACCCGCCATCAAATATAGAACAGCAAGGCAGCCTTTATTCTGCAGCACCTCCGCATTTTGGATACCTGCACGCAAATTTTGATATTTAATCTCGTGATCCTCATCATGGAATTTGATATACATGGCCACCCTCCTTCCTATCGCTGCTTATCTAGTAGTAGGAATCTTTTCCCTTTCCATTAGAAAGACAAACAAAAAACCCCGTCCTACGGACAGGGTTTTTGATATCAGGAAGATGTATAAGATCCTCCATTGATATGGATTGCTTGACCAGTCATATAGGAAGCTTCATCAGATGCAAGCATCACATATGGCCAAGCATGCTCGGAAGGCTGACCCGGGCGTCCCATCAAGCTATCCTGTCCGAACTGCTCAATCTTATCTTCTCCGATAGTAGCCGGGATAAGCGGCGTCCAGACCGGACCTGGTGCAACAGAGTTAGCACGGATCCCTTTCTTGATAAGACTTTGGGCGATACTGCGCGTCCAAGCTGTGATAGCACCTTTTGTCGCAGAATAGTCCATGAACATAGGGTTCCCGCGGTAAGCATTGATAGAAGACGTACTGATGATAGAATCTCCTGCTTTCATATGACGCACAGCTGCTTTCGTCAGATAGAATTGGGAGAAGAAGTTAACACGGAATACTTCCTCAAACTGTTCAGAAGAGATTTCCAGAACATCCTCTCGCACATACTGAATAGCTGCATTATTTACAAGAATATTGATTTTACCGAATTCCTCAACTGTCTTCTCGACCAAGCTGATGCAATGCTCCTCATCCTTGATGTCACCTGGCAGCAGTAAGCAACGCTTGCCTTCTGCTTCTACTAGACGTTTCGTCTCTTCGGCATCTTCCGTTTCATCGAGATAGGAAATCGCGACATCCGCACCTTCTTTTGCATAAAGGATGGCAACAGCACGGCCGATACCGGAATCACCACCCGTAATAAGTGCTGCTTTCCCTTCCAATCTGCCGACACCTTTATAATCTAGCGGCTGATGCGGCAGCGGATCCATCTTTGCTTCAATACCTGGCTGGCGATCCTGCTGGTGTTTACTAGTTGTGCCATTCATCATATCTTTCGGTTCCATAGAAATGTCTCCTTTGCATCTTAATTGATACAATACCTTTCCACATCTTCATAACTATGAAACGTAGAACCGAAAGTAAAACTACCGAGCTTTGCTTTTATCACTTGCTGACACGAAGCACTTTCACCTCATAGGAATCCAGCTGTATATCTCCTTCTACATTCCCTCCATCCAGCACATCTTCATACAGTTGATCCAGCTGTATATCTCTTCTTTCTTCACTGAAATTCATGACAAAGACAAACAAGGAGTCTGCATTATAGCGCACTTGAATGGATACCCCTTCTTGCTTCGTAATTCCGACTGGCGAGTTGATCTGCTCTGTTTTCAGCAGTTCCGCATAAAAGTCGTCCTGGAATGCACCCTCTAATCTAGCACCGATATAATAAGCAGCACCCTCTCCATAGGCGTGTTCGGTAACAGCAGATGTCCCTTTATAGAAATCTTCTTCATAATTTCCTAAAGTCTTCGCGCCGATGAGCTCAAGCACTGTTGCATAATCCTTTACTTCATAACGTTTACTTCTATAAAGTACTTGATTGCGATCTCGTGGATACAGTGTGTCCGTTTCCAATGGCCGTATTCCGAAAATAGCCGTAAGCTTATCCTGCCAAGCTCCTTTATGAACAAGGTCATGCTCATTTACCACACCGCTAATATACGTCATAACAAGCTTTCCACCATTTTTCACAAATGTCTCGAGTTTTTCGGCGGTCTGGTTATCCATCATATAAAGCATCGGGACAACTAAAAGCTTATATTTGGAGAAATCGTGATCTTTCATAATGACGTCCACTGGAATATCTTGTTTCCAAAATGGCCGGTAATGTGCATGCATCGTCTTAATGTACTGCTTGGAATCCAATCCGTATCCTTGCGCATCTTCTAACGCCCAGTCGTTTTCCCAATCATACAAAAATGCCACTTTTGCCGCTCGATGTGTTCCCTGCAGGGCTGCTAGCTTTTCCATTCTCTTGCCCAGCTCTGCAACTTCCTGGAATACACGATTATCCTGTGAACGGTCATGATCGACGACTGCTCCATGAAATTTTTCTGTTGAGCCTCGGGATTTACGCCATTGGAAGTAGAGGATACTATCTGAGCCATGAGCTAGCATCTGCATCGAAGCAAGAATGTGCATGCCTGGTCGCTTCGCTTTATTCACCGGATGCCAGTTGACAGCACTCGGTGTATTTTCCATCAGCAGAAACGGCTGGTTCTTCATCGTTCTGTATAAATCATCAATGAATCCAACCTTCATCGCAAGCTCCGCTGTTGTTTCCCAGTCATTATGCCAAGTCGGATACGCATCCCAGCTGATCACGTCAATTTTATCTGCAAAACGGTTGTAATCCAGTCCACGGAATGGAATCAGATCAGGAGTATCAGCCATGAAGTTCGTCGTAACAGGAATATCCGGTGTTATCTCGCGTATCGGAACCAACTCATTTTCCATAAAACGGACAGTTTGATCTGTCGAAAACCTCCGCCAATCCAAGCGCAGTCCATGTACACCATCCTCCCCGTTTGGCGAAGGAGATTCTACCTGCTCCCAATCTGTAAATGTATGACTCCAGAACGGCCCCCACCAAGCATCGTTCAAGGCTTCTAGATTTCCATCGTATTTCTCTTTCAACCATTCACGAAAAGCAGATTGGCAATTTTCGCAATGGCAGTCGCCGCTATATTCATTGGAGATATGCCATAGCAGCAGAGCCGGATGCTTTCCATATCGCTCTGCAAGCTTCCGGTTTATCTTCTCTGTTTTCTCCAAATACGTCGGGGAAGTGAAGCAGTGGTTATGCCTGCCGCCATGCAGCTGTTTTACTCTTGCTGCATTCACCCGCAGTACATCTGGATATTTTTGGGACATCCAAGCAGGACGCGCACCACTTGGAGTAGCCAAAATCACTTTTCCGCCAAATGAATGTATATCATCAAAAATCTTATCCAGCCACTCGAAATTGTACACACCCTCTTCCGGTTCTAATGCACTCCAAGCGAAAATGCCGACCGAGAAGGTATTTGTATGTGCCGATTGCATCAATTCGATGTCTTCTTTCAGAACTTCGGGATACTTTAGCCACTGATCTGGGTTATAGTCTCCTCCATGCAGCAAAAAAGGTGCTTTTAACTCGCGCTTCGATTGTTTCATTTTCTTCTCTCCCTTTTCTGGTTATCCTTTTGTTCCGCCGGTCGTCAGTCCGGAAACAAAGTTCCGCTGCAGCAGCAAGAAGACGATGGCGATTGGAATACTGATCAAAATAGCTCCAGCAGCAAACGTCGTGTAGCTTGCCCCCATTACTTCATTTACTAAGTTAAATAGCCCGATCGGAAGCGTATAAGCTTCTGTCTTTCGCAGTATGACGGAGGATAAGACAAAATCTCCTAATGGCACCGTGAACCCATTCATAGCGACAACAGCGAGCATCGGCTTCGATAATGGCATGATAATCTGCCAAAATGTCCGGGTGAAGCTGGCGCCATCTATCCGCGCACTTTCATCAAGCTCCATCGGAATCGAATCCATATAACCCTTCATTAAGTAAGTGTTCATCGGAATCAAGCCACCGATGTACAAGAGAATCAGCAACCAATGACTGTTGACCATATCCAGCATCTGCGCCAGCACGAAAAGTGCAATTAGCGCAGAGAATTGCGGAATCATCTGCAGCAGCAGAAAGACGGTCAATGTGTTTTTCTTGCCTTTAAAACGGAAGCGTGAAAAGGCATAGCCAGTAAACGATACACTGATGATGGCACCAACCATCGTGAAAAAGCTGATTTTTACCGAATTCACATACCACTGCCCATAAGGCAGGGAAGCGGAGCCTTCAAATAGCTCCTTATAATGTGCCAATGTCGGATTTTTCGGAATGATGGATGTACTGATCAAGCTGTTTCCAGGATTGAAACTTGCGCCAATTGTCCACGCGAGCGGATATAGAATCATAATCGACATAACAATCAGCACACCATAGGAAAGTGTAAGGCGAATCAACCGTGATCGATTGCGCATGCTCATGCTCCTTCCTTGAATGTACTTGATTTTCGGAACTGCCATAGCGCAATTGATACGACAACAACAGATAACATGATAGTCAGGGCAGCTGCCAAAGCATATTGGCTGGACTGCATCGTCAGTTTATAAATCCATGAAACTAAAATATCTGTACCGCCGGCAGTGGAATCCGGAACCGCCGGACCTCCCGCATTAAACAGATAGATAATATTGAAGTTATTAAAGTTGAATGTAAATTGCGTTATGATGATGGGTGAGATTGATAATAGAATCATTGGCATGGTAATGTGGCGGAACTTCGAAAAGGCAGACGCCCCATCGATTGTCGCCGCTTCATACAGGTCCTCAGGTATCGATTGCAGCACACCTGTTGTCACGAGAAAAATGTACGGAAAACCGAGCCATCCCTGCATCATGATCAGTGCGAATCTTGACCAGTTCGGGTCTGTCAGCCAAGGAATAGCATCGATGCCGAGTGCGGCAAGGATATCGTTGTTGACTGCTCCGAAGCTGTCGTTAAATAAGCCTGCGAAAATCAAAATAGTGACGAAACCAGGAACCGCCCATGGCAAGACGAGGATCGTACGAAACAGTTTCTTGAAACGTATTTCTTTTTGATTGACAACCACTGCGAGAAAGATTCCTAATGCCACTTGCAGCGTGGATGCTACGATTGTCCAAACTACCGTCCATGCAAGTACATCGAAGAAAGTTGAGCGCCAGATGTCGACAGTGAAGATTTCCTTGAATGTACTGAACCCGACCCATTCGACCAGTTTAGCTGGTGGTGAATTATATAAATCATAATTCGTAAAGGCGATCGCGAAGCTGAAAAGGATTGGGAAAACGACAGCGAACAATAGCAGCAGGAATGCCGGTCCGCTGATCAAATACGGATAACCCTTGAACAGCACGTGCTGATACTGCTGCCGAAGTGTATACAGTGTCTGTTTGTTATCTCGCATAACACCTGTTTTATAGGCATCCCGCAGATTCAAATAATAGACAATCAAACCTAGGAAGATAACAATCAACGCTATGAGTCCTTCTGCCAGTAGGAAAATCGAGTTGTCCCTCGGAATCTCAGTTCCAAGCGTGACGATACCCCACAGTCCCATATTCAACAGATCTTTAAATGCAACAAAGAAAGAAACGGTAATCAGCAGAAACAATAATCCTTTCAGCCATTGCCGATGATAAAACTGACCGAAACCTGGTATGATCGAGAGCAACAATGCTAACTTACGATGCTGCATGACTATTCCTCCTCGTACATAGGAAATACGCGCCGGCACAATGCCGGCGCGTCCCTATCATTTTCCGCCGTGATTTGCCTCTATTTGACCTTCAATAGATTTTACCGCCTGATCAAGTGCTTCCTGCGGCTCAGATTTTCCGGTCGCAATTGTCTGCAGGGCAGCATCCGTAGGTTTCCATACTTCATTCATTTCCGGTATACCAGGTGTGAGGTCAGAGAACTGCGATTGTTCCGCTATAGCCTTAGAAGCATCACTTTCCATCACTTCCTGATCCTCTGCCAGCGCCTTCACTGCCGGAACTTCTTTTGTCTTTTCATAACGAACCTTCGAAACTTCTTCATTACTCAAATACTTTACTAGCTCTTCTGCCAACTCGGCATTCTTTGAAAAAGTACTTACGTTATAGCTTTTAACTCCAATGAACGCGCGCATGTTCTCTCCATTGGATAGCTTCGGCAAGGAAGCAATGCCATAGTCGACTCCGGCTGTTTCAAATGGTTCCAGGTTCCATGGACCTGATATGATGGCAGCCGTTTTTCCTTCAGTAAATAATGATTCAATTACGTTGATTCCTTGCTCTCCTACTAGTCCCGATGGAAAGAGCTTCTCATCATAGAAGCGCTTGATTTCAGTTGCACCTTCTACTGCACCTTCATTGTTTAATCCGATATCATCTGTATTGAACGTACCATCGCTATTCTTACCAAAGACATAACCGCCATAACCGCTCAGTACGCTATTGGCATAATAGGTCTGATCAAACAGAGCCAAGAAACCGTATTGCTCCCCTTGCCGTACTTCTTTGGAATAGTTGAACCATCCCTCCAAATCCTCCGGCAGTTCCTCTTCGGTAATAAGAGCCTTATTATAGTAAAGCATCGTCGTTTCAACAGCTTTTGGAAGACCATAAACTTTTCCATCGACGATTTGGGACTGCATAGCTGACTCTGTATAAGTCGACTGCAGTGTTTCATCAACCGCCAATTCTTTCACTAAGCCTTCCGCAACAGCAGAGCCCATTTGATCTCCCGGCATTGTGAACACATCCGGGCCAGACCCAGCTGGACCATCCAGGCGTAAATCTTCTATTTGCTGTGCATAGTTTTTCTCAACAATTTCTACCGTCACACCATGCTCTTTCTCAAACTCGGCAACAGCGTCTTCAATACCGATGGCTTTCTCTTTATCTTCCCAAATAACTAATTTGTCACTTTTCTCTGACTCACTTCCATCTGCCCCGCTCTCTTGCGGTCCACATCCAGCCAGCAAAACTCCCGTCATCAATCCAGATACCAAGCCAAGCACTAGCTTTTTCCTTTTCACCCGACCCCACTCCTTTAGTTGAAAGCGTTTACAACATTAAAGATAGCATTATAGTAATCCTAAGTAAACAATTATTTTACTCATTTACAGTAAATAATTTACGCAAACAAAAAACGACCTTTTTAGTCAGTCGTTTTCGTCAATGTACTCTTTCTTTCGACAATTTCTCCAGTAATTAGTACTGTTTTAGATAATGTCCGCTTACCTAGAATTTGTTCCAGCAACAAATCAATAGCTGTCTTGCACACTTCACTCAAATCGATATGGATGGTCGTTAACGGTGGCGAAACGTATTTTGCAACACTAATGTTATTGATACTGATCACACTTACCTGTCCAGGAATAGCGATACCTTCTTCATTTAACGCCTGAAGCATACCAACCGCAATCGAATCAGCCGCTGCAACGAACGCGCTCGGCAAAACCACCAGTTCAGCAATCGCTTTTTTCATTAAGCCATAGCCATTTTCAACACTGAAACCACGCCTGCAGAGAACGGATTGATCATCTAATATACCCTTTTTCTCCATATGGGTTCGGAAGGCCTTCTCCCTAAGATCCATTTCATCAGCCATCGTATCCGGGTTTTGAAAAGTTCCTCCAATGAAGCCGATTTGCCGGTGCCCTTGCTGCAATAAATGGTCTATCTGCTTTCTTGTCATCCATTCTAGATCCGGGCGTACAGCATCGTAATGATCCGGATCAGGTGCTGAGTCTATAAAAACACCATTCCCACTTAGAGTCTGAAGTTTTTTGTGCTCTGCTTCTGTAAAGCTTCCTACTGCCAGAAATCCTTGGATTGTATCCGGAACAGCTTCTATCCCATCCTCTTTTTTGTACAAGGTCAAATCAACATTCCGTTCTTTCGCACATTGTTCCAGCGCTTTACGCATCGTCTTGAAATAAACATCCTCCAGCTCTTCTGTATCTGTTACCCAATAGAGAAGAGCTATTTGTTTGATTCGCATATGAACTTCCTTTTTCCGGTAGTTCAGCCGTTCTGCCACAGCGAATATCTTATCCTTTGTCTCTTCCGTCACAGATAGGCTATCATCGTGATTCAGCACTCTGGAGACTGTGGAAACGGAATATCCCACTTCATTCGCAATATCCTTGATTGTCGCCAAATTCTCTCACCTCTTCTGCTTTGAATTATGACAGATAAACTAATTTGAGTAAACTTTTTACTAAAACTTTATACCAACATCTGTATCGAAGTATTTCTTGCTTCCACTTTCGTCCTGTAGTACACTATCCTTAACTTAGTTAATTAAATTAATAAAGTCTTTTTAGGAGGAATCGTAATGACGTTTAATCCGAATTTAACAGCTTCATTTCAAGAGATCTTTCAAACTGCTGATACACCACGCCAGTTCTTTGCTCCCGGCAGAATAAATCTGATTGGCGAGCACACTGATTATAATGGCGGACATGTATTTCCAGCAGCAATCTCCTATGGTACCTATGCTTTGGCTGTGAAACGCAGTGACAACTTACTCAGATTTTACAGCATGAACTTTTCTGAAAACGGTATCATTGAACGGACATTAGATGACCTTGCCTATCGATCTGAAGATGATTGGGCCAATTATCCAAAAGGTGTACTGCTTTATTTGCAGCAAACTACAGGAAAAATAACATCTGGCTTGGATATCCTCTTCTATGGTGATATACCGAACGGAGCTGGTCTTTCCTCTTCAGCTTCCATTGAGCTAGTCACAGGTGTATTGGCTGATAGCATATATGGATTGGAAATGGAACGAATTCCGCTTGTACAGCTTGGACAACGGGTGGAGAACGAGTATATCGGTGTAAACAGCGGCATCATGGATCAATTTTCAGTCGGAATGAGCAAACAAGGACACGCCATTCTGCTTGATTGCAACACTTTAGATTACGAGCATGCACCTGTGGACTTGTCTGAACACGTTATCTTAATTGCAAATACGAATAAACAACGAACATTATCTGGCTCAAAATATAACGAACGCCGATCAGAATGCGAAGCTGCGTTGCAGGATTTGCAGCAAAAATTGAAGATTGATAGTCTCGGAGAACTTACACCAAATACTTTTGAACAGCATCACACATTAATCAGCAATCCCGTTCACGTCAAACGGGCACGCCACGCTGTGTATGAGAACAACCGCACAATTGAGGCACTAAAGAAACTTCAAAAGCATGACTTGGCTGCATTCGGGGAATTGATGAATGATTCGCATCGTTCACTGCGTGATGATTATGAAGTAACAGGACAGGAACTCGATACGATTGTTGAAGCGGCTTGGGCACAGGATGGCGTTCTTGGTGCTCGAATGACTGGTGCTGGATTCGGCGGCTGCGCTATTGCACTAGTAGAAAAAGATAAAGCGGACGCTGTTCAAGCAGGTATCCAGCAGCACTATAAAGAAAAGATCGGGTATGAAGCAACCTTCTATACCGCAACAATCGGTGACGGTGCAAAGGAACTAGCATAAAGGAAGTGTTCATATGATTTATTCAGATATTGAGAGTTTATTGGTACAGACTTGTAAGGAAGATTTGATACAGGAACGAGATACCATCTATGCACGCAATCAGGTGATGCACTTGTTGAAGATGACAACATATCCGGCACATAAGATCTTAACAAGCTCCGATTCGATACCGGATTTAGTAGATCGCATCATCGAATATGCCGTGAAAGAAGGTATCATCGATAACATTCTGGATGAGAAGGAGATGTTTGCTGCATCATTGATGAATTGCTTCATGCCTCGCCCTTCCACCGTTCAAACATTATTTGATGGCTATTACAAAAAATCACCAGAACAGGCAACAGATTACTTTTATAATCTAAGCAAGAACAGCAACTACATCCAAATGAATCGTATCAAGAAGAACATATCGTATAAAGCACAAACGGAATATGGCGAAATGGACATTACTATCAATCTGTCCAAACCAGAAAAAGACCCAGAGCAAATCAAGCGTGAGCGTATGACGAAGCAGGATAATTCCTATCCTCTTTGTGTGCTCTGTAAAGAAAATGAAGGCTATGCTGGCAGAATCGGTTATCCAGCACGCTCCAACCACCGCGTAATTGAATTGTCATTAGGAGAGGAAAAATGGTTTTTCCAATACTCGCCTTATGTTTATTACGATGAACACAGCATCGTATTATCAGAAGAACATCGGGATATGAAAATCAATGCAGATGCATTCCGTAGACTGCTTGAATTTGTAGAGAAGTTCCCTCATTATTTCATCGGCTCGAACGCTGATTTGCCGATTGTAGGAGGTTCCATTCTCTCACACGATCATTATCAAGCAGGACGCTATACCTTTGCCATGACCAATGCCGAAGAACGCTATACCTTCCCAATTCATGCGCATCCGGATGTTAGCGCTGCTGTGCTCAATTGGCCGATGACAGTCATTCGGCTCAAGGCGAATGATCAAGAAAAGCTTGCGAAAGCAGCAGAAAGCATTCTAGCGTTTTGGCGGGATTACGATGATGAAGATGCTTCCATTTTGTCTTTTACAGACGATACGCCTCATAATACGATAACTCCGATTGCTAGAATGCGTGATGAATTATATGAAATGGATCTTGTACTTCGCAATAATCGAACGACAGCTACCCACCCGCTGGGTATTTTTCACCCACATGCAGATGTGCATCATATCAAAAAAGAAAATATCGGCTTAATTGAAGTAATGGGTCTTGCTGTTTTGCCGCCACGCTTGGAAACGGAGCTTGAAACAATTTATAAGTTCCTCGCCGGAAAAGCAGATGAGGTGGACCCTCCGCACGAAGAATGGGCTCAGGAATTGCGGAAGAAACATGGCTTCCTTCACAACGAAAAATATGCAAAAGAGGTTGTACAAAAAGAACTTGGCCAGAGATTCGTCCGTGTATTGGAGGATGCTGGTGTCTTCAAGGATGAAACAGCCTTTCGACGTTTTATCACAAAACTTAATCAGAAAGTGGTGTCTTCATGATCGAAAAGACTGCGCTTCAGAATGGATGGGAATTGCACACTGTAACTAATAATAAAGGGATGCGGCTTGAAGTGCTGAACTTTGGAGGCATCATTACTTCCTTAGAAGTCCCTGATAAGGACGGCAACTTGGAGAATATTGTACTAGGTTATCACGACCTCCAGGATTACAAAGATAATCCGAACTACTTCGGCGCCTTGATCGGTCGGGTGGCTGGACGGATAAAAGAGTCGGAATTCGAGTTGGGCGGCGAGTCATTTCATCTGAAAGCAAATGAAGGAAAACATCACTTACACGGCGGTTCTGAAGGCTTCCACCAAGTACTTTGGGAAGTTGAACCTTTCGAAGAAAATCAGACAAACGGCCTTCGACTTTCTCACACTAGCAAAGATGGAGAAGGCGGCTATCCAGGCAATCTGACGGTGAATGTCACCTATACCCTTACAGGAGATAATAAACTGGTGATTCTTTATGAAGCAACTACAGACAAAGCAACTCCTGTCACGCTGACTAACCATACGTACTTCAATCTCAGCGGCGACCTGAAAAGGACTGTTGCAACGCAGCAGGCAATGGTCGCAAGTAATCAGTACACGGAGTTGGATGAAGAGCTGATTTCAACAGGAAGACTGCTGGATACAGCTGCTTCTCCATTCGATTTGCGATCGTTCAAACCGTTACAGGAAGTATTCAGCACGCCGCATGATCAGCTTCGCATTGCCGGAGATGGCATCGATCACTATTTCTTGTTCTCAAGCACTGAGAAACCAAAAGCTGGGCTCTATGATCCCCAAAGCGGAAGACTGATGACTATCGAATCGAACCAGCCTGGTCTCGTTTTATACACCGGTAACGGCCTTGATGATTCATTAGAACTAAAAGAACGCAAGTCGGAAAAGCACCTGGGAATTTGCTTTGAAACACAAGCCTTCCCTGCAGGATTGCATCATGATGGTTTCCCAGACCTTATTTTGAAGCCAGGTGAAGAGTACCGAAAAGAGACTGTATTCTCTTTTACAACCAAATAAATAAAGAAGCAGCCAATCTATAGATTGGCTGCTTTTATTATACTGGGGCAAACAGATCAACCAATTGCAGTGCTACTGCCCCTAATGCTGTCGCACGATTTCCATGTTTACTTACCATTATCTCAGTCTGCGCAGCTTGATCCGTCAAGGCTCGACTCGCAATTTCTTCCTTTAAAGGCGGAAGGAGAAACGCTGCACTCTCCATCACACCTCCACCAAGAATAATTCGATCAGGATTCAACAGGTGAATTAAATTGACCAGACCGATTCCTAATATCTGACCGGTTTTTTCCAGAATGATCTTAGCTTCTTCATCTCCAGCTTTTGCTGCATGATAAACAGCTTCCCCACTCGCCGTCCTTGCTCTCCGCGCAATAGACGGTCCGCTTGCAAGTGTCTGAAGGCAGCCACGGTTTCCGCAAGCACATTTTTCTCCATTTGGATCGATAGACATATGCCCTAGCTCGCCAGCCAGCCCTGCTGCTCCGTGAAAAAGCTTTCCTCCGATAATGATTCCCGCACCAATTCCGCGCCCGATATTGACAGCTACCATACTATCCTGCATATCATACCCGCCAAACCATGATTCCCCAAGAGCCATTGCCCGAGCATCATTATCCACTTTCACCGGAATGTTGAATCTATTTTCCAGCTCCTGCTTAATAGGAATATTATGCAATCCTAAGAGAGGAGCTACGAGAGACACACCAGTTTTTGCATCAACTACTCCATGCATCGCTACTCCAATACCTATGATCTGCTCCGTTTGCATACTATGCCGGTCTAGTAATTGTTGAATAGCTTGTATGACTTGATGCAAAAACTCGCTATTAGTATGTACGCTAAGCGGATAAGAGACGACCCCTAACATCTCTCCTGTGAGATTCGTCAGAATACAGTCGATTGTACCAGGGCCAGCATCAACCCCGATGACGAACAACTCATCTGTCCGGATATGAAGCATGGTAGGCTTGCGGCCGCCGCTCGAGGAACCGAGCTTGCTTTCCTCCACTAGACCTTGTTCAATCAGTTCCTTGACGATGATACTGACTGTCGGAGGCGTCAGGCCTGTCTCCTTCGCTATATCTGCGCGTGATATTGGCGCTGCTATACGAATCTTGTTGAGGATCAAAGATCTATTCACTGTTTTCATCAATTGAAATGTGCCACGCTGCATATAAACCGCTCCACTATCAGTAGTAATTTCAGTATATCATCATTCGAACAAAGCTGACTCCCACACTATCTTCTAAATCTCTATCTCTTTAATAACCTTTGCTGGATTTCCTCCGACTACAGTATTTGCAGGGACATCTTTTGTGACGACTGCACCTGATCCGATAACCGCGTTATCTCCGATTGTAACACCAGGATTGATAACAGCACGCCCGCCGATCCAGACATTATTTCCAATTGTCACCGGCTTGCCCAATTCATAACCGGAATTACGTTCTACCGGATGCAATGGATGCGTTGCGGTATATATATGTACACCTGGAGCCAGCATGCAATTATCGCCGATGCGGATTTCACAAATATCCAGCATCACACAATCAAAATTCGCATAGAAGCTTTCTCCAAGATGAATATTGTACCCATAATCACAGCGAAAAGTCGGTTCGATGTAGGCTTTGCCTTTTGAGGAGCCAAGTATCTGATGCAATAAATCCGCTCGCTCAGCATGTTCATAGCTTGTTGTATCATTATATTTCCGGATCAATTCCCTTATTTCCATACGTCTGTCTGTCAGCTCTTTATCGGAAGGACGATAAAGCTCCCCTGCCACCATTTTCTCTCTTTCTGTCTTCATCATTATCTTCACCCCTTTTAATAATCTCTTACTTTATATATCTATTGTTATAAATCTCGTAAATACTGACCATACTGATTCTATTATATCGCAAAGGAGAATTACTATGCACACCCGCCTCAAAGTTGCCCTGCCTCTATTATTTATACTCATTGCACTTTTATTGATCTTGCCCTCCCAAGCAAACGCTAGCGATTCTAATATTGGACAGACGACTGCAAACCTGAATATCAGAGCTTCCCCTTCGACGGATGCAGCCATTATCGGTAAGTTCCCAGCAGGCACCCAGTTCCAATATATCGACAGAGGAGATGGCTGGGGACAGATAACCATTGATAGCCAAACAGGTTATCTCAGCTTGGATTATGTAACAGAAGCGCAAAAAGAACCAGCCACTCCCGCTGAATCATCAAACGGGCAGCCTGTTCACAGAATAGTTATCGATCCCGGTCATGGCGGCAAAGATCCTGGTGCAATCGGAAATGATACGATGGAAAAATGGGTAGCCCTGACTATTTCGGAAAAACTGCAGCGCAGGTTACTTGCTAATGGATATGATGTAAAAATGACGCGCAGCGAGGATGTTTTTATTCCATTACCGGAACGAGCAACATTATCGAATAACTGGAAAGCAGATTTATTTGTAAGCGTCCACGCCAACAGTGCTACTTCTTCGTCAGCAAAAGGATTGGAATCTTACTATTACGGAGCAAGCAGCAGCGGGAAGCAGCTGGCTTCCAGTATACAGACTGCATTAGTATCCAATACGAATAATGCAAACAGAGGCACACATAGTGCTGATTTTTATGTACTGCGCCATACATCCATGCCTGCTGTACTCGTTGAAACAGGATTTATCTCTAACCCTGCTGATGCTGTACTTCTTAACGATGCAGGTTATCAAGATAAAGTAGCCACTTCGATTGCCGAAGGAATCAAAGAATATGCAAGCTAAATGCAGAGCTGCCGATACGGCGGCTTTTTACATAATATTCACACTACTTTTACTTATATAATCGTATAATTAGAGGGTACAGGGGGGATTAAGATTTGAAATACTTAGTGGATTTCATTTTAGCCATCATACTTACCGGACTCTCGTATTATGTTGGCAGCTTATTATTTCGGCATGGATTACCAATATGGCAAGCAATACTCATCGGCTTCTCCGTCGTCGCACTTGGTGCAATGACAGAGGCACTTGGGGCACCGATTTGGCTGATTGTACTCGTTCCTTTCCCTGTCGGCATGCTGCTTTTGTATCTGTTCCTGCAGGTGCCTATTACGAATTGGTTAATCACCTATGCCACAACCTTAGTTTTCTACACCCTGATGCACATCCCAATGAGCTACTTCTTCCAATTCCATAGTTTGATCCCTGCTTGGAAGCTATCATAATACATCGAAAGGAGACTGCAAGAAGCAATCTCCTTTTCTAGCATTACTCTATACTCTATTTTAAAGCCAGAAGATAGTATCTGGATGCTTTTTCAAAGTCATGATTATCTGTATAATATTTAGCCAGTCGTTCGGAAAAGTGACGAACGTTATTGTCATCCTCGATGGATTGAAAATATTCAATGCCTTCCCGCCACACTAATTCAAAACTGTCCTTATCGACAAATTGTTTATGAAGCATGGCGAACATCCATTTATACGCATCTTCATCCCGCTTCTTACTTAAAGCAAACCCCTCAGTAAAATGCTCCATTGCACGATCCTTCAAGCCAAGCCGGAAACAGCATTCTGTCACGTAGTATAAGCTCTTCAAATAATATTCAGGATGCTTGTAATGCATAGATTTTTCGAAATGTCCCATTGCCTTCTCAAGCTGATCTTGTTTGAAATACAGCACACCAATATTGTGATAAATATACATAGGCAGCTGCAACTCGGACTCGGACACATCATGCTTTAGAGCAGCTTGAAACAGTTCCTCCGCTTTCCGAAAGTCAGTCATATGCATATGATTCAATCCTTGGAGCAAGAGGCATTTTCCAAGCTGTAATTTCTGATCGTAACGAAGAGCTGATTCGATAGCTTTATTGGCATTCAAGACAGAAAAAGCGGTCATTTTCATATAATAGTACGTAATTGCCAGTTTATAATAGAAATCAGACACTTCCCGATGGTCGATTTGTACGGACAAAAACGGTTCTGCACGTTCAAATTCGACAATTGCATCCTGAAGTTTGGTTTGCCGGTACAGCAGCAGACCCTTGAAGAAATGGTAGTAGTATAGATTTTCGGCGGTGAGCGCGAATGCATCAGCAGCACCCTCAAGCAGCTTTTCTCCTTTATCCAAATCACCTTTTAGCATCTCCAAGCGAGCATCGTACAGCATACTTTTTGCAAGCAGCCTTTCATCACGAATTGCATCTTCCTGTTCAGTTATTTCATTGCGAATACTCTCTGCAGCACGGATCTGTTCCGTTTTAATATTTACATATAACTTATCAAGCAGCTTGTTAAATATTTCAGCGTTTTTCATATCTGTCTGGTACATCGGCTCACCCTCTTTCTATTCATATCTGAATCATCGGTAGATTTCATGGAAATGTTTAGGCGTTCAGAAAGAAAACGATCCACCATTTGGTGAATCGGTTCATATTAGTTTTTTCCCATATATTCGATATGCTTTCTCGTTCGGAAAAAAAGAATCTTTTAGCAATTCCCATCCGTTCCGTTCATAAAACTGAATTGCTCTGATATTATTCTCACGTGCGGTCAGGACAGCTGTTTTGTTTGGAGCTGCAGTTAGCAGCTAATTAAGCAGAGCAGTTCCGATCCATTCCCAGCCAGTTTCCTGGTTCTCATCCTGCACACGCTCCCGCTTCCTGTTTTTATCTATTATATAGAAAGCTGAATCAATTTGCAGCCTGTCCCTGCATTGTTTGGGAGCGCAAGCTGTAGGATGAAACCTTCTTCTTCTGATATTTGAATACATCTACTCTGTCTGTATATGCATATACCAGAAAACGTCCTTGCTTTGTTTCTATCTCTAACGGTACACCTTCAGGAGCAGGAGCATAATAGTATTTTTCTAAGAAGCTGGCTTCATTGAATTGATCAATAATAAGCTGTGTCTCTTCAGCTGATAGAACCTCGCCATCCCGCTTGACAGTTACATCATAAGACAGCTTCGGATGCAGCTGAAATCTTTTTCCTACTTTATCTACAACCCCACTCGGTAAAGATGCCGCTAAAACTTTAATCAAACTAGCTACAATCAATAAGACTATAAATACCCACGACAAATCTTTTCGCCTCGATTCCAATTAATCGTGCTTATAATAACACAGTTTCAGTAAATGCTCCTCTTCATTTTTGACAAGAAAATGACAGATACGCCTTCTGTCCTATTCATTTAATGGTTCTCAAAACTTATACTGGAAAATGGAGGTAATAACATATGAAAACACCAAAAATGTTAACGCTGATTTCGTTAGTTTTATTGGTTTTAATCTTTATCGCTAGTCTTTTCTTCACGATCACTTTGCCTCAAAATCAGTCCATGGAACAGACAGTGGCCCGCTATCTTGAAAACGACCCAAAGTATCAAAGAACACTTGATTCCGAGGAAACTCCTTCTATCAGCCCTGATGAAATGGCTGCTGAAACCATGTCTGCCTTGCAAGTATTCTTTGCCATTCCTACTATATACATAGCCATCATTGCTATCATTGTACTAATAGGCTATACCATCATTTCTAAAAGACCTAAAGGTGCCGCATTAACACTATTCAGCGCGGGAGTTTTATCTCTGGCCACGGTTATCATTCCTGTGCTCTTATTCATTGCAGGCGGTATGCTGAAAAAAAGATCTGCATAAAAAAGTCTTCTCCGGCTTCGGAGAAGACTTTTTTCTATTAGTTTCTAACCTTTGATACAAGCAATCCAAGCAAAGCCCCGATGATGGAAGGTACCACCCAGCCAAGACCTACTTCATAGAAAGGCAATACCGTTTGGAAAAGGTCATTAACTGCAGTTATCTGCAAGCCTGCCTCATTGAAACCATCAAAGATACTCACACAGAATGTCAGTATAAGACTGCCGATATATACTTCACGCTTTCCGCCGAATAACGGATGCAGGAATGTAAGAAACACCAGACTGATCGTAATCGGATAAATAGCCATCAACACTGGGACTGAGATAGATATCAATTCTGTAAGACCGATGTTCGCTACTACCGCACTGAAGACAGATAGCACAATAGCAAACGTCTTATAAGATATACGTGGCATTAACTCATGGAAAAACGTTGAACAGGAGGTGATCAATCCAACACTTGTCGTTAGACAGGCAACCGTGATCATCAATCCAAGGAAAATCATGCCCCATGAGCCGAAATAATAATTGGATACATCAGCAAGAATCTCAGCACCATTGCTTAAATAACCAAGCTCACTGACACTGGACGCACCCATGAAGGAAAGCGCTGTATAAATCACAGCAAGTACAACGGCTGCAAGAGCAGTTGCTAACAAGCAAACCTTCATAACCGAGCCTTTGTTCGTGATGCCCTTATCCTTTAAAGCATTTACGATGATGATTCCGAACACACAAGCAACTAGCGCATCTAAGGTCAAATAGCCTTCCTGGAATCCTTTAAAGAAAGCATTTGCCGTATACTCACTTTGAGGTGCATGGAATTTGCCGATTGGGAAAATAATGGCAACAATAACAAGCAAGCTGATAAAAGCCAGTTTGATCGGTGTCAGGAATTTCCCGATTACATCGATGATCTTAGTAGGGTTCATCGATAACAAGCAAGTAATTGCAAAGAAAAGGACCGAAAACAAAATCAACGGAAGCGGACCTGGATCAGCAGGCAAGAATGGTTTTAAACCAATCTCATATGATACATTCCCTGCACGCGGTATAGCAAAAAACGGTCCGATTGCAAGATATAGAATGATCGTATAAACAATTCCGAATACCGGGTGCACCCTGCTCGATAGTGACATAAGATCCCGCTCGCCTGAATAAACGAAGGCGATGATCCCAATCAGCGGCAACCCGACCCCTGTTACAAGAAAGCCTGCATTAGCTATCCATATATTTTCACCGGCTTGCTGCCCAAGCAACGGCGGGAAAATCAGATTACCCGCTCCGAAGAACAAAGCAAAGAGCATCAAACCAAGAATGACGGTAAATGAACCTGGTACTTTCTTTGACACAAAAAAAACCTCCACTAACTATTCGAATAGTCTGATAAATAACAAAATATTGAGTTTAATAAAATTTTGTCAGATTTTCTGACACAATACTGGTTAGTATAATACTGAATTGTGCAACATTCAAGGAGTTTTTGTTAGGAATCTTCTGTAATTATATGTATAACAAATTTATTCAAACATAAGATCCGCTTTATCAAAGTCTAATACGAATAATTTATCGGTTGTTCCCGACAATAAGCATAAAAGGAACATGATTATGGACTTCCCTAACATTCAAACAAACTTTTGGGATTCTGTTATTGGCATCCCAGCAACACTTGTCCTCACACAACTTCTTAAACTATTTTTACCGTTACCAAAGCAGTATGTGCCTACTGCCGCCATCTTAATCGGTCTGGCACTCTCGATTTTTTACAGTCATCCACATGATTTGATTGCCGGTATTTTTATGGGCTATTTTTATGGCTATGCTGCCATTGGCAGTTATGCCGCTACAAAGACAACTTGGGGAGTTTTTCGGAGGGAGAAGCGGGACTTTTCATAAAAAAACCTCAGCCATATAGGCAGAGGTTATAAGAGATTACTTAGTCGGACTAGCATATACGATTCAGCACTAGGCTAGCTGACAGTATACTGCAGACAAACTATGGAGCAAGCAGTTTATCCCAGCCTCTATCTTCATTTAACTTGTTTTCGAGTCTTACTCTCTTTAAAAGCAAGTTTAGCTTGCTTTAGGAGTTCCTTGTCTGTCAGCAACCGGTAACCTGTATGCGCTAATGCTTTGGCTCCTTTTAATACAGCTGCATCACCAATTTCAGAACGGGCAGCTTCCCTGAATTCCTCTGTATGGCCAATCAAATCTTCCGGTCCAATTTGAATATAAGGATGCGCAGTCGGTACCTCATAACTGATATTACCTGTATCAGTCGAGCCCCGTCCCTTGCCTTTCTTCAAATGCACATACTCTCCTACATTCTCCAATTCTTCCTTGAGCACCTGGTCCAGCACCGAATTCAGGACAAAATCCTTCACTTCATTTTGGAATCTCTCTATCTTGACGCTAGCTCCAGTAGCTAATGCCGCCCCTTGAGCAATATTCCTAACTTTCTCGGAAACAGCTTGTGCTTTTGTCCACGTTTCTGCCCGGATGAAGAATCTTGCTGAGGCATATTCAGGTACGATATTCGGTGCGTCTCCACCGTTTGGAATGATGCCATGTATGCGTATGTCCTGCGGAAGATGCTGCCGTAATGCATTTATTCCATTGAAAAGCTGGATGACGGCATCCAATGCATTGATTCCTTTATCTGGTGAACCTGAAGCGTGAGCTGGTTTTCCGTAGAAATGAAAATCAAGCGGATCGACAGCAAGAAATTCACCAGTAACACTCGTTCTGCCAGAAGGATGAATGATTAAAGCAGCATCAATATCCTTCAGCAACCCATGTTTTACAAAGCTTCCTTTGGCACTGCCGTTTGGTCCGCCTTCCTCAGCAGGTGTGCCGAGAACCGCTACACTACCGCCTGTCTGGTCCAATGTTTCTGCCAATGCGATGCCAGCTGCCGTACTAGTGGTGCCGATAATATTGTGGCCGCAAGCATGCCCGATGCCCGGCAATGCATCATATTCGGCGAGGAAAGCGATACGGGGACCTGGTTTACCGCTATCCTTCAAAGCATAAAATGCTGTCTCATGCCCTGCTACTCCTTTATCTACCTGAAATCCCGCTTCTTCCAGCAATGCAGTAAGCGTTTCACTGGCAAAAAATTCCTGGTTGCCGATTTCCGGTTTAGCATGGATGGCCTGACTTGTCTGGATATACTTTTCCCCATTTGCATCTAAATGCAGCGCAACTCGGCTAACCTCGGTGACAGATTTACTCATATCTCATTCCTCCTCCTGTAGTCTTTTCAGATGCTTTTGCAATTCTTCTTTCGGCACATCAACTACGATAGAGCCACCACTCGTATCCTTATCTACTGCTTCCTTCACTGCTTCATCCTGATATAGTTCGACAATTTTCTGGTACGTCTCATTATTTTCATCATCTTTGTTTACCGCGAAAACATTTACAAACGGTGTGATGCTATCATCATTAGCATTCTCTAGATAAATCGGATCTTCTTTCGGATTAAGACCTGCCTGACCTGCAATCCCATTATTGATAAAAGATACTGCTACATCTGGCAGTACACGTGGTGTTTGCTGCGCAACAACAGGTACAATCTCAATATTCTTCGGATTCTCTACAATCTTGGAAGGATCTCCGAATTGGCCAAAATCATCCGCTAATTTGATTACGCCAGCTGCTTCCAAAGCCCGCAGCGATCTAGCTTGGTTGGACGGATCATCCGGGATAGCAATCTTGTCGCCTTCCTTCAATTCATCAAGGCTATCTATTTTCTCTGAATAGGCTCCGATTGGGGCAATGACTGTCGAACCGATTGGCACGATAGTATCACCATTTTCTTTGGCATATTGACTTAGGAAGGCGATATGCTGGAATGAGTTCATGTCGATTTCACCGTTCGCCAATGCTTGGTTTGGCAATGTATAGTCGGAGAATTCTACAAGTTCGATATTGATTCCCTCTTCCTTCGCCTTTTCTTTCAATATTGGCCATTGGTCACCATCAGACCCTGTCACACCGATTTTAACTGTTTGACTGCCATCTGCTGAGCTACTTCCGCATGCTGCAAGGATAAACAAAAAGACTAACGAAACAATTCCTAGTAGAGCTTTTTTCACGTCAATCATCTCCTTAAGATTTTTCTGGAAAGTGTATTGCCGACCCATTGGGCAAGCTGGACAAGCACAATTAAAATAACGACTGTAACCATCATGACGCTCGTATCAAATCGCTGATATCCATATGTCATCGCCACATGGCCGAGACCCCCTCCGCCGACAGTTCCTGCCATTGCGGAGAAATCAATCAGACTGATTGTAATGAACGTCAATCCGAGAACGAGCGGACCGAGTGCTTCCGGAATCAGTATCGTATAAATGATCTGAAGCGGACTAGCTCCCATGGCCTTGGCAGCTTCGATGACACCAGGATCGATACTTATGAAGTTGTTTTCCACAACCCGAGCGATGCTGAATGCTGCTGCTATGCTCATCGGAAAAATAGCTGCCCATGTTCCGATGGTCGTGCCAATCACCTCTCTGGTCAGCGGACTAATCGCAACTAAAAAGATAATGAAGGGGATCGGACGGATAATGTTGATTAGAAAATTAATAATTTGATAAAGAAAAGCATTTTCCAAGATGTTTCCTTTTCGTGTTACAAAAAGTAAAAGACCGATAATAATACCGAAAATTGACCCAATCACCAAAGTGACAGCTACCATCAGGATCGTCTGACCTGTTGCTTCGACGATTCGCGGCCAAAATGTCTGCCAATCTACGCCCATGTTACGTCCACCTCCTCTATTTGTACGATTTCATTCAATTCTTCCACTGCATTGGCCGTTTTCCCAACGTCTCCATCAAAGCTAACAAGTAAGTTTCCGTAGAATTTAGCCTGAATCTCTTGGACGGAACCATAGACGATGTTCACGTCAATATCGTGCTTCCTCGTTACCCGGGATAAGACAGGTTCGCTCGCAACCTCTCCTTTAAAGATGATCCGATACAGTTGCTTCCCGCCTTTTTGTCGCCACTCATCCAATAGGGACGGAGAAGGAAGATCCTGCTGCACGGAACGGATGAAACGCTTCGTCGTCTGATGGGCAGGACTTGTGAATGTATCGAATACTCCTCCCGATTCTATGACCTCGCCATCCTCCATAACAGCAACCTTGTCGCAGATTGACTGAATCACATGCATTTCATGGGTAATCAGTAGAATTGTGATGCCGAATTCCTTATTTACCTTTTTCAGAAGTCGGAGTATCTCTCCGGTTGTATCAGGGTCCAACGCTGAGGTTGCTTCATCACAAATCAAAATATCCGGCGAAGTAGCTAGCGCCCTAGCAATGCCCACTCGCTGCTTTTGCCCTCCCGACAGCTGTTCCGGATAATCCTTTGCTTTATCCGACAATCCAACGAAGCGGAGAAGTTCATCTACTCTCTCTTTTATTTTTGCTCGCGGCATTTTTGCCAGTTTCAAAGGATAAGCAACATTACCAGCAACAGTCCGCGAGGTTAACAGATTGAAATTCTGAAAGATCATCCCTATCCTGCGGCGTACTTTCCTGACCTCAGTTGGGCGAAGACTAGCTAAATCCACACCTTGCACTTCCACAGCTCCAGCCGTCGGGTTCTCCAGCACATTCACTAGCCGTAACAATGTACTTTTACCTGCTCCGCTGAAGCCGATAATGCCGAATATTTCTCCTTCCTCGATTGTCAGATTCACATTTCGGACAGCATGCACCTCCCGTTTTCCGATTGTAAAAGTCTTAGATACATCCTTGAACGTAATCATCACTTTTCCTCCCATCAACGCAAAAGAGCCCTCTTTTTCCTTATCCAGAAAAAAGAGGGCTCCACGTATGAAACTTCCTCATTCTCATCTTCCAAACGCTCATAGGCGTTTGCAGGAATTGGCACGGTATTTGTGTAAACCCGTTGCCGAGACGTCATAGGGCCTGATCCCTCGGTCTCTCTGGATAAGAATAAAACAAGTATGTAGTTGTAAGATTTGATTACCATGTTATGGGTTTTCCAATAGAATGTCAATTCATTTTTTGAAAATCTTTTTTTCTTCTTCCCTTGTCGATATAAAAAAAGGCTGCTTACACGCAGCCTTTCAAACATAGTATAATGCTTGTCAAAAGTCACTCTTAGGATTTACAGCCACTTCGAACGAAATAACACGGCCTCCGTCGGCTTCCCAATCAAATATCCCTGCACTAACGCACAGCCATTTTCCTTTAGAAATTCAAGCTGTTCCTGTTCCTCGACACCTTCAGCAACCACGTCCAGATCGAGTTGCTTTGCCATAAGTAAAATCGTTTCAACCAACACTTTATTATTTCGATTGTGCATCATATCGCAGACAAAAGCACGATCGATTTTCAATGTATGAACAGGCAGGCGCTGGATGTACTGAAGAGAGCTGTAACCTGTCCCAAAATCATCGATGCTGATACGAATACCAAGCTGCTTGATATGCTCCAGAACAGCTATAGCATAGGAGTCACTAAATGGGATATTTTCTGTGATTTCCAATTCCAGATAAGTCGGGTCCATCTCATATTCACGCAGCGCATCCTCTAATTCTGCGAGAAAATCGGGATGGAGGAATTGATTGACAGAAATATTAACAGCAAGGCTGATCGGTTCATACTCTTGTGTTTTCCAGCAGCTCCATTGTCTGCACACTTCTCGGATCATCCATCTTCCAAGAGGAATAATGAAACGTGATTCTTCAGCAAGCGGAATGAATGTATTGGGAAACAGCAGCCCTCGCTCCGGATGCTCCCAGCGCATCAATACCTCCGCACCAGAAACAGTATTTGTATCTAAACGATATAGCGGCTGAAAGTGAAGCTGGAACTCTCCTCTTTCCAGTCCATACCGCATCTCTTTCTCAAGCTCGAGCTTGGATTGTTCTGCAGGGAGGTACGTCTCATCATAGAATAGCCAACGCTTTCCGTGACTTTTCTTTGCTGCATACATGGCAGTATCTGCTTTAATAGTCAATAGTTCGACATCTTCGGCATGTTGCGGATAAAGACTAATTCCGATACTTGCAGAAACAAATACTTCCTTTCCATGGAGATAAAACACCTGTTCAAGTGATTGAATTAATTCACATACAGTTCTTTCTATCTCAGGAATCTTCGTAATAGGCAACAGAATAAGGAATTCATCTCCACCTTGGCGGAACACCTTTGCTCCTGACACGAGATTCCCTTGCAATCGTTCTGCCACCTTTCTCAGCAGCATGTCCCCGGCACCATGATTCATCGTGTCATTCACCCATTTGAAATGATCCATATCCAAAAAGAGCAAGGAAAAACCGCTTTCGTTCGTCTTTACCCATTCTGAAGCTATCCGATCAAATTCACGACGGTTCGGGAGCCCTGTCAGCGGATCATGAGCAGCAAGGAATTCCGTTCGTTCGATGGAAGCTTCCAATTCCTTATTTTTTTGAAACAGCTCTTCAGTTCGCTCCAATACTTTACCTTCCAGTTCAAGCATGAGCTTTCTATTCTGGAACATTGTATTCATTTGTCGAAAGATGATCAGTAATGTAGAAACAATACAGCCAAGTGCTATTAAATCAAATCCGCCGCCTCTGGCTACGATGAGTGCAAGTAAAACCAGAACGCTGACATTGGAAAACCATAGTCGTGCCGAAAATAGCGGCGTGCTTGCAGTTCGGGATTCTTGCCGGCTCAGTGCATCAAGATCATCCGCAAAGAAAGCAGCACCGCCAATTACAAGCAAACTTGCTGTCCCGAGCCAGTCAATGGGATTTCCGAAGTAATACATATTTTGTAATGCCAAATACAAAAAGACGGTATCAGAAACCAAAAAGAGCAAAAAGCCGATACAAATACAGGCTAGTGCCTTTGACAAACGCTGATAACTGAGGGCATTAAATACACAAATCAAGAAAAATAACACTAGCAAATCGCTAGCTGGGTGACTGATGGCCAAAAGCTGGATGAGAATACCATCCTGCGTTAATTGAAACCAGGTTTGCTTCATCAAAAATTCCCAGCTTAAACAGGCCGCAGCAACGATGATGATCACAGCATCATAGACAACTTCGTAAATTGTCACCTCACCCGCTTTTTGTTTGATCAAGTACAGGAACGCCAATAAACTGAAGATAATCGATACAACCCATAGAACGTCTGCTGCTGATAACAAGATGTTATTTATTCCAATATTGAAATTGTAAAAATAGGAGCTTACCGTTGCTAATAGACAGCCCAGCAGCGCAAAGCCCAGAAACAGCCAAAACCGCCGCACTTGCCGCTCAGCTTCATGATAAGCACGAAAAGCCCAAAATGCCGGCAGACCGGAACCGATGATTGCAAAGAGACCAGCACCTAGCGCTAGTTCCCGGGGTTCCTGGCGAAATAGAAATAAATAAACTGCAGAAAAAAGCAGGAATAAAAAAACAAAGGTTGTATATGCTTTGATGTTTCTCTTATTTGACTTCTCCAACTGCAGCCTTCTCTCTTGATAGATTGAAATAGTAGCTAAAGTATACGATAACCAAGCATGTTTTCCTATACAGCAAAATAAAAAAGTCGCATCAAAAATGCGACTTTTACTGCTATTCAGCTTTTAGATGCCAGGTATAACTTACGAAGTCCCCAATAAGGTCTGTCGGTATACGAATACCGCTGTACTCCAGTTCATCACCGCTATATATTTCACTTGTGCCAATGATCCAGTAGTCTTTGGCATCGTCCAACCCCTTCAACCGCAAAGAAGCGAGTGGTGCTGCCGGCTCAGCCAGCACACGATAATAACAGATAAAAGCTTCAGTTTTGTCTTCATTCACAAACATCCAAGCCGTTTCATTGCCTTCAAACGGGCTTTTCAAACGATAGAATTGCCCAAACTGAACGAGTCTGCGAATCTCTTTATAAGAAGTAATCTGCTGTTTGACAATCTCCTTCTCCTCGCTAGTAAGCTTTGTAAGATCCAGCTCGTATCCAAGATTCCCTGCCATCGCGACATCTCCCCGCATCTCCAATGATGTAAATCGGTGCACTTGATGGTTCGGCACATCCGATACATGAGAACCCATCGAGGCAATCGGATAAAGCAGGCTTGTACCATATTGGATCTTAAGCCTCTCAACAGCATCTGTATTATCACTTGTCCAAGCCTGTGGCATATAATACAGAATTCCCGGATCATGACGGCCGCCGCCGCCTGAACAGCTCTCAAACAGTACTTGCGGAAAACGAGAGGTTATCTCATCCATCACTTCATAGACGCCAAGAATATGTCGATGTGCCGTTTCCCGCTGACGCTCAGGAGGAAGTAAGGCTGATCCAACTTCAGACAAATGCCGGTTCATATCCCATTTCACATAAGTAATTGGTGCACTTTCAAGGATGTCGGAAACTCGTTTTATAATCTCCTTCCGAACGTCCTGTCTTGAAAAATCGAGCACGAGCTGATCGCGGCTTTCTGTACGATAGCGATCCGGGGCATGCAGACACCAGTCCGGGTGCTCCCGGTACAAATCGCTGTCCACAGACACCATTTCCGGCTCAAACCAAAGTCCAAATTGCATGCCTAAATCGTTCACACGTTTCGCCAAATCGTCAAGTCCGTTCGGCAGCTTCGTCTTATCAACGAACCAATCTCCCAATGATGTAGAATCTGAATTCCGTTTTTTGAACCAGCCGTCATCCAATACGAAAAGCTCGATACCGAGCTCACTACCGGCTTTAGCGATTCCCTCAATTTTATCAGCATTAAAATCGAAATACGTCGCTTCCCAATTATTAATTAGAATTGGTCGCTCTTTATCTCTGTATTCCCCTCTTACTAAATGCTGCTGATAAAATTCATGCAGTGTTTGCGACATCGCCCCTAGACCATCCGCTGCATAAACAAGCACAGCTTCCGGTGTTTGGAATGTTCCGTTTGGTTCCAGCAACCACGTGAAGTCGAACGGGTTGATACCCATTGTCACTCGAGTCGTCGCAAACTGGTCGACTTCTGCCTGAGCAAGGAAATTACCGCTGTAAACAAGATGAAATCCGAACACTTCTCCCTGTTCTTCTGTTGCGTGCTTTTCCATCAAAGCGATAAACGGATGCTGCTGATGACTGCTTGCTCCACGTGTGCTTTCCGTAGACTGTATACCTGCTTGCAAAGCACGCCTTTCGAGATGCCTTTCCTTCCCCCAAGCCCCCGGCATAGTCAGCATGTCAAAGTCTGACCGACGGAAGTCTACACTTACACTAGCAGCCTGTAAGAGCTTTAGCTTTTGTTTGCCCTTATTACGGAATTGTGCAGATCTCGCGACCACATCATACTGACTGAAAATTGTATAGAGCAAGACCACTTCCAAATGAAGTAATTCGTCCTCCATGGTTATTTCCAGCGTTTCTGCTCCTTCCTGACCGGCATACGTTGCAGGAAGCCCTGTCAGCTTCGGCTTACCACTGAATATACGATGAGATTTGTAACGCAAATCGGTTACCGTCGATCCGTTTTCCATTTGAATCTGATAGGCCGGCTTGCGAAAATCCGAATTACCATACTGCGGGTATTCCTGCGGCAAAGCATCCAACGAGAATGTCCTGTCTCGATTGTACGGATTAGGTGAGAAAGAACGATCTATGTACTGCTGCCGATTACTATTACGAAACTGCCTGATTTTTCTCCCCCAATACTGGTGCGTCAAATAACCATCTCGCTCCAGCTGCATAACATAACTAATCGATTTTCCCTGCAGATGAAAAGTACGCTGTTCTTCATCGAATCTAATCGCCATCGCTTTTCTACCCCTTTGAACTTTTAGTTGGTAACATATACTGTTTTCTTTGCCGCTTCTATGCTATAAAACAACATATTAAAATATTTCTGATTATCTATTAAAGATTATCAGTCAGTGTCTTTCTAGCTGAATTTAACAAAATAACCATAACAAAGAAAGCGCTACCAAACAAGCTTTAAAAACTTATTTTCAAACAAAAAAGCTACCCTAAGGATAGCCTTCTAAGTTATTTCACTTCAATTGTCCATTTAGCAGTTGCATCCGTTAAAAAGTCTGTGTAATACACTTCGTAAGGTCCTTTTCCGCTAACAGCGTAGAACCCTTTTCCTGATGTATTCTTTCCAGGTTTAATATCCGCCGTTAAATAATCAAGCGCATAGGTTTCCATCAATGTTCCCTCTGCATCGTAAACTTGGAAATCATACGTATCGAAATACAGATCTTCATCTGTTGCATTTTGAACCGCTACATCAAAGCTTAGCACTTCTGCCGGCTCTTCTTCATATTCGTTACGCTCATCTGTATAGGCTGGATTGCTTAATGTGATGATTGTACCAGCAACATCTACCTTTTCATCTAGTTTAAATTCGCCCAGATCTTCTCCGTCACTTGATGCATTTTCTTCATCATATTCAATGGGCTTGTCATTTTCCATGATTGTAAAACCCGTTAAATCAGTGAATACGATTGTAGGTTCTTTCTCATTGTAATAAACAGAATGCTTATAGAACTGACGGAAAAACGCATCCATGATAGCAGCTGTCATCCCGTTCTCAAGTGTGTCTCCATCCGAATTGTTGAATTCCACTTCTATAGTGTCGTCGTTTGATAGTTTAGCAGAACTGATGGCAATTTCACCATCTTCATCCGGCTCAGACATCGCGTCCAGTAATTTTTTGAAGTCTTTTTTTGACAGATTGACCTTATCCCAATCTTTTTCTGTCATGTTTTCCCAATCCATCTCTTCTAGCTCGGATACGCTTGTTGTCTCTGCAGCACTCGCTTTTTTTTCTTCTTTTACTTTCGTAGCTTCTTCCCCGCCACAAGCACTTAAAATAAATAATAAGACCAACATACTACCAAATAATAACTTCTTCACGTACTCTTATCCCCTTTTTCTCTTTCATACAATATGTATGTAAGCCTATTTTACCATCTTCCAATTTGAAAATATATACTTTTTAAGGGGTTAGTTACTAATTAAGCAGAATAAAGAAAAGACACAGCTTATCTTAACTGTGTCTTTTTTATCTATCTTCAATAACGATATATGCCGCTTTCACAGGTCCATGGACCCCTACAACCAAGTTCATCTCGATATCTGCAGAGTTACTCGGCCCTGTAATGAAGTTAATACAGGATGCAATAGCTTTCCCTTTCTGTACTTGCTTCGAGATATGCTGAGCTGCCTGGGTCATGCGGGGGACGATGGTGCTTTTCGGTATTAGTGCGATGTATTTATGTGGCAGCAGGCTGACAGTACGGCCTTTCCCCTCACCTGAGAAGAGTACGACTGTCCCTGATTCAGCAAGAGTGATATCGCTGAATGTTATACCGATATTGGCCTTTTCCACAATTCCGATGTTGTCATGGCCAATGGAAGGATCCCATTCATGTACATCTACTCCTTGCTTCGGCCACATCTCAAGCTGTTCACGTAAACCGAATGCTTCGTACCGGGGATCCTGCCAAATGGCTAGCGGTCCGCCGCCATAAGTATCCACAGTTTCGGCCAGCACTTCCGGTAGACCACGCGAATCAGTCTCAATCAGCTCCGTATGGATAAGTCGGCATTGGTCCCGGAGTATATCTACAAGCTCATCCTGGGTTTTATCAGTCAGTGTCTTATCTTGCGGGCGATAGTTCCAGTTTCGCGAGGGTCTTTCTGATAGTACTTCCGTACGGCTGAGGCGACTGGCGACATTTGCAAGGAATCTTTCCCGGTTCTGTATCATGCCTTGCCACTCTCCTTTTCGTGCTGCTTAAACCAATCACGAAATCGTTCTTTGTTCGGAGCAGGAAAATCACGAATTTCGGTCCATGCCTTCAGCGGACCTGGTCCCTTCGAAATGGTTTCATCCTTTGTAAAAGGCTTCATGACAGAGCTCGCCATTTTCGATCCAGCTGCGTACAGCGGGTTGGAGGAAGCTCCAATTCCGAATGCTTTCATAGCCATCTTCTCAGAAATCGGCGCGCGCCCTTCCCGCTCGACGATCACTTGTCGATGACGATGCAGCAACTGATGCAATGGAATTTTTACTGGGCAAGCATCCGTACAGGCAGCACAGAGTGTGGATGCATAAGGTAGCTCCTTGAAATCATCGTATCCTCCTAACAGAGGAGTAAGGACCGCCCCGATTGGCCCTGGATAAATGGAGTTATAGGAATGGCCGCCAATATGGCGGTATACCGGACAAACGTTGATACATGCTGCACAGCGAATGCATTGGAGTACCGATTGGAATTCGGTTCCGAGAATACCCGAACGTCCGTTATCCACGATGACAAGATGAAACTCGGATGGACCATCAACCTCTTCTGCTGTTCGCGGACCAGTCAATGCCGTAATATAACTCGTTAGTTTTTGACCGACTGCACTTCTCGTCAGCAGGCCGACCAGTACTTCGAACTCCTCAAATGTAGGTACGATTCGCTCCATCCCCATGACGCAAATCTGCGTATCCGGTAAATCAGACACCATTCCAGCATTTCCTTCATTAGTGACCAGGCCGACAGAACCAGATTCCGCAATGGCAAAATTACATCCTGTGATACCGATATCTGCTTGCAGGAATTCCTGGCGCAGTTTCTCCCTAGCATGGAGTGCTAGTTCTTCCGGTTTAGAGGTAAGCTTGTAGTCCAGCTTCTCGGTAAAAACATCCTTGATCTGCTCTTTGTTTTTATGAAGCGCAGGTGTCACGATATGCGAAGGCGGATCATGGTCGTCCAACTGCAGAATGTATTCGCCAAGGTCCGTTTCAATGACGTCACAGCCTTCTTGTTCCAGTACACTATTTAAGCCAATTTCTTCTGTGACCATTGATTTGGCTTTCAAAATCTTTTTGGCTCGTTTTTCCTTCACTATACTCTTCACATAGTCATTCGCTTCCTCTGCAGTAGCAGCAAAAAATACATGCCCGCCGCGTTTTTGCAGGTTTTCAGAAAGCTCCTGTAAATAGTAATCGAGATGATCCAGTGTATGCTGACGAATCTCTTCCCCATGAGACCGCCATTCTTCCCAGTTGCCAAGTTCTTCAGCCGCATCCAGTCTTCTTGTCCGCAGGCGTTCCTGAGCCCCGGCAACTGCACCGCGCATGAACGTGTCTTTCATCTGCTTGTTCACATTATCCTTGAACTTTTCATTCCCTATCTTCATCGCCATGCTGCTTTTCCCCCTTACCGACTGTTTAGTACTTCAGCGATATGCATCACTTTGACTGGCTTGCCGCGGCGCTGCATTCTCCCCCCGATATTCATCAGACAGCCACCGTCCGCTCCAATCAGATAGCTAGCTTTTGTTTCGGTTACCGAGTCTACTTTTTCATCAACCATCTGTTCTGAGATATTACCCATCTTCACGGAAAAGGTTCCGCCAAATCCACAGCAATTCTGCGCGTTCGGAAGCGGTTGCATTTCCAAGCCCTCTACATGCGACAGTAGCTTCATCGGTGCATCCTTCACCCCAAGCAGCCGCGTCATATGGCAGGACGGATGATAAGTTGCAATCCCTTCCAGCTTTGCCCCAACATCCTCTATTTTCAAAACATCTACGATAAACTCCGTCAGCTCATACGTCTTATCCGCCAGCCGTTCTGCACGCGGACGCCACTCAGGGTCATCCTGGAACACATGCTGATAATCCTTGAACATCGTGGCACAGGATCCTGACGGTGTGACGATAACCTCGGCATCCTCAAATGTTGCAATCATCTTCTTCATCGCCTTTTTTGCATCTTCTACATAACCCGAATTATATGCTGGCTGCCCGCAGCATACCTGCCCCGATGGAAACACAATGTCACAGCCGAGTCTTTCCAGCACTTCGACTGTGGCTATCCCCACATCGGACTGGAACATATCCACAATACACGTCGCAAATAATGTAACCCTCATCCCGTCACCCCATAGGTAAGGTCATCAGATGACCTGTTTAATTGTCTGCTTTCATCATACTACAACCGCTTACATTTTCCAACTCCTGCATATACAGAAAAAGCCGACCTTAGTCGGCGGCTCGTCCTATTCAATATAATTACGCAGTACTCCTTCTACATATTCCAAGTGTGCAACCATAGCCAGCCTTGCCTGCTCTGGCTGTTTCGTACGAACTGCATCCAGAATGGCTTCATGCTGCTTATTCAATTCCTCCGGAGCTGCATTTTCACCAAATAAGCAGATCTGCCTTGTTTCGCGCATTGATTCCCCTGTTAAATCCGATACATGATGCATGAGACGCAGAAGCAGTTTATTTTTGGCTGCATGCGCAATCGTCATATGAAAAGCAAGATCTGCTTTTTCTCCATTTTCGGAATCACCTGCGAATTCTTTCATCTCCGCTAGCGCTTGTTCCATCTGCACTAGATCTTCATCTGAGCGATTCAATGCAGCAGAAGCTGCAATACCTGTTTCCAGTATGTGACGAACTTCCATCAGCTCTGTTCGATCCTCCGCACTCATGAGCAGTGCATGCTGAAGCGGATAAACGATTCCCTCTGGTTCAAACGCCTTTACGTATGTTCCTTCACCTTGCTTCATTTCTACTAACCCCATCGCGCGGAGTGTAGCTAGAGCTTCTCTAATTGCTGAACGGCCCACACTAAAATTCTCAGCCAATTGCGTTACGCTGGCAAGCTTCTCGCCAGGCTTCAAGTCACCATTTTTTATTAAAGCAAGCAGCTCATCTGCTACTTGTTCATATATTTTTTTCGGTTTGATTTGTTTATATTTCATTGGGGTGTCACCTCCCCTTCATTATAAACGGAAACTTCACAAAATTTCATTTCAAAAAAGCTCATAATGTAAACAGGGCATCAGTTACTTCGATATACTTTGAGAGATTCGGATTAAACCAAGTTATCCGCTTATTGCATCATTAATCTGCTAATATATGCTATATAGATCCATTCTGTAATACATATGAATCATAAATGATAAAGGATAATAGTTAAACAACTTGCATTCCATCCGGAGAATTCTGGAAAGGAAGAGAGTTTATTATCTTATGGGGGATGTGGAAAAGTTGTTTGAAAAGAAAGTAACGTGGTTAGAACTTTTTTATGATTTACTCTTTGTTGCATCTGTTGCAGTTGCAACACATGTTCTGCTTCATGTGGAAGACGGTCATATACATACGGAATACTTGTTTAAGTTTGTATTGATTTTTGTTCCGATCTGGTGGGCATGGGTAGGACAGACGATGTTTGTCAATCGCTTTGGGCAGGACTTGTTTCATCAACGGCTATTTTTAATTCTGCAAATGTTTTTTGCGTTAGTCATGACCTCAAGTTTATCTGTTGATTTCGATCCATATTATCTTTCCTTCTTAATTGGCTATATTGGCTTAAGAGCGGTTACTGCTATCCAATACCTTGTTGTACAACGAATAGAAGAGGGAGCGCGGAAGAAAGCAGCATTGTATCTAGGAAAATACTTTTGGGTAGGAATTATCGTTTCGTTACTTTCCCTTTTCTTTGATTCATGGATCCGCTATGTTGTTCTATATTTGGGTATCTTAATTGATATTATCATTCCTATGTTAGGACGAAGATATTTAGTGAAAGTCCCCACCAATACAGCACATTTGTTAGAGCGATTTGGATTATTCACTATCATTCTATTTGGTGAATCCCTTGTCAGTACTTTGGCCGTTATCCAGCCAACACAAGGAGATTGGAAGTCTATTGGACTAGCTGTCATTGCCTTTCTGCTAATTATCGCGATGTGGTGGCAATATTTTGATAATGTGGAGAAGAAAGTAGATAAACACATTCAAACTGCCGGCCAAACGATTATTTATGGTCATCTCTTTATACTAATGTCATTAAGTGCTATTGCAGCATCCATCAGACTAATGGTCTTGGATGAGGTCGAGTACTTTTTCAACTTATTTTTTATCTTTGGTTCTGTATTGCTTTATTTCTTTTCAACTACTTTTGTGTTTCACCAATACAGACACGCGCATCATCGATTGAAAATATATCACCTAGGTATATTTTTAGGTATTTTAGGCTTATTCTTCATTTTTAATTTGCTTGCGCCAGTTCCTTATATTGTAATAGTCGCAGAAATGACCTTATTCTTTATCATTTATGCAAAGTTGACTACGACTTAAAAGAATGCATGTAATTAAAAAAGCTTCCCACTTGGGAAGCTTTTTACTTAACTACTAATCCGATCAATGACGCTAATTGGATTGCCTGATTAGGAGAAACGATACAGCCTTTCAGATTTTCAATAGATACAGTCAACTGCTGAAAACTACTTGTACTCAGATCGATTCCTTTGAGCGCTGTCTGTTCAAAGTTTGCTTCATTTAAGTCACAATCAGTAAACTCTACCTTTTTCATCCGATTAGCATAGAAGTCCGCCCCTTGAAGTCCACAAGAGGAAAATATTACTTTCTCCATCTTTGATTGGCCGAATGATACAAGATTCACCAATGAATCACGGAATGAGACATTTCCAAGACTAGACTCGGTCATATCAGCTCCAAGCATCTTACAGCCTTGGAATTCCACTCGGTGAATCGAAGACTTGCTCATTTTCACATTCGAAAAATCACAATTCTCGAACCGTACATCCAGCAAATCCATTCCGGTAAAGTCTGTGTTATTGAAACGACTATTGCGAATTATTACTTTCGACAATCGCAGACGGTCGACTGACTCATTCGCAAAATCGGCTTGCTGTACCTGACACATTTCCAATTCAGGTTCTTCCTCAAAGAAGATATCGTGCATCCTTTTCTCAGGCAATTCCATCGCTAATTTCGGTTTATCAATTTGCATGATCTCTATCCTTTACTTTGGATTCTTTCCATTTGCTGTTTACAGTCTATCATACGGTGTCAATAGAAAAAGCCCGCCTAAAAGGCGAGCTCTCCATCAAGCTGCTTCCAGCTTATTCTCTTTTTTCGGTCTGTGCTGCAGATGAGATATAATCCATCCAATAACACCGACAACAACTAGATAAATCAACAGATCCACAAGCTGATTACCTAGCACCGACCAGTTACCGAGCGTGATCGCTTCCTGCAAGCTATGCAAGGAATGTGCCATCGGCAAGTATTGTCCAACAGATGCCAATGCAGACACAGACAACTCACTCGGGAAGGTTCCGCCACAGGTTGCCAGCTGAACGACTAACAGCACAATGGCCAGCAGTTTCCCTAGATTTCCGAATAACGTCACGAGCGTAAGAATGATCGTCATGACCGTCATAGACACGATGATACTGGACAAGAAGAATAAAGGCATACTCTTCACATCAACTTGGAATCCAAACAAGAAGATCAAATCAAGTATAACCGCTTGTACAATTGCCACAACGTATACCAATGTTAATTTACTGAAGAACTGTACCGTACCAGATACTTGCATATCCTGTCTTCTGCCAAGCGGTAGGATGTTGGCTGCCATCAAACCACCAACAAACAAAGCAAGTGACAAGAAGTACGGCGCAATGCCGACACCATAGTTCGGTACATCTGACAATTGTTTTTCAGTCAGCTTAACCGGATCAGCGAACATAGTAGTCAGTGCATCACTAGACTGAATGTTACTTGTTTTATCAGCCGCATCCTGCAGGCTGGTCGCAAGCTCACCTGAGCCATCGGACAGCTTACTCATACCGTCGTCAAGCTGTGCTGCTCCATCTGACAGTTCATTTGTACCAGAAGCAAGCTGCGCTGCACCACTTTGCAAGGATCCGAAGCCATCAGAATAATCGTCAAAGCCATTATCCAAATCCGTTGCACCGCTAGCTAACTTATCTGCTCCGCTGACAGCTGAACCGAGTTTCTCGTTGAAAGTGTCCATACCATCTGCTAACTTCTGCTCGCTTCCAGCGAGCTTATCCGCACCTTCACCGAGCTGTTGCTGACCGTCTGCTAATTTAGCAGATGAGTCCGCCAGCTGATCAGATGCTGCTGCTATTTGCTGGAATGTTTTATCGTCCTTAAGCTCTGGATGTTCTTTCATATACGATGCAACCAGTTTGCTCAAGTCCTCAGAACCAGACGTGAATTCCTCCTGGTTATCCGAAAGCTTATCACTTTGAGCTTTCCAATCAGCCAAGCCATCTGCTACTTTTTCGGTATTCGTCTGTAAGGAAGATGCTCCTTCATCCAATTGGCCTAAACCGCTCGCCAAATCAGATGCACCTGTGTGCAGACTGCCGATGCCGTCAGAAAGCTTACCTTCAGCACCTGCCAGTTGATCGGCGCCGTCTGCTAAGTCGGACGCACCAGTCTTCACATCACCGATTCCATTTTGCAGATCTTTCATACCGCTCTGCTCGTCTGTAATCCCTTTGTTAAGATCTCCTGCTCCATCACCAGCATCCTGCAATCCGGCTGCTACTTCATGGAAGCTTGTGAACACACTGTCAGCATACGATTTTGTAATGCTGCTAGCCAATTTTGTTTTCATTTCTTCCATCGCAGAAGAACTGATCTGTGCAGCTACAAAGTTTTTCCCTGGGTTGACTTCATACGTAAGCTCCGCTTGTTCGGGTTTGTCATCCATCAAGGTTGTCACTTTTTTAGAAAAATCTTTCGGGATGGTCACTTTCATATAATACTTGCCATCATCCAGTCCATCTTCTGCCTTCTGGTCTGAAACGAAATCGAAGTCCAGCGCCTTGCTTTTCTTCAATTCTTTAATAAAATCATCACCTGCATGCATCTCTTCCCCATCCATGCTGGCTCCATCATCCTGGTTAACCACTGCCACCGGTAAATCTTCGATATGACCATATGGATCCCAGTAACCGCCGAGGAACAGCGAAGCGTAAATGACTGGAATAATCAATAAGAAAATAAGTGCGATTCGCCCGTGCTTATGCTGAAACATCCGTTTTATATCAAAAAAGCCTAATTTTAATCCTTTCATAATTTCCCTCACCTTTACCTTTGTGAAATATTGAGCATCTAAATAGCATAACGGCTCTGATGCATAATGTATAATATATATATCATTATAGATAATAGCTTTTAGACTATCCGAAAGAAGGATGACCGTGGAATTACTACAGCTGCACTATTTTATAAAAGTTGCCGAACTAGAGCACATGACACATGCTGCAGAAGCATTGAACATCGCACAGCCTTCACTTAGTAAAGCAATCAGCCGGTTGGAGGAGGATTTGGGAGTAAAACTTTTCGAGCGATACAACAGACAAATCAAATTGAATGAGAACGGCAAGATATTTCTCCGCCGCGTTGATGCTGCCCTTCATGAGCTGCAAGAAGCACGACGGGAACTGAATGAAACAAATCAGAAAGCTGATCATACAATTCGGCTTTCCGTTACGATCCCACGTGTATTACCTGATTTAATCAGCGGGTTCCTAAAGGAAGAGTCTCAGGTCCACTTCAAGCAATACGTACAGTCCGTGCCTTTAATGACAGAGAAGCTGCGTAGCGGTGAGCTCGATTTCTGCATCTCCTCCGTTCCGATTCAAGCTGAGGATATCAAGTGGCAGCCGCTCATGACTGAAGAGATACTGTTGATTGCTCCTCCCGGTCACTGGCTTGAAACAAAAAGCTATATCTCCCTACATGAGCTTCGTGATGAAGCCTTTGTCAGCATGAATGAAGGCTATGGCATCCGAAATTTAACGGACAATTATTGTCAGCTAGCCGGTTTCCAGCCTCATATTGCCTTTGAAGGAGACGAACCCGGTGTCATTGGAGAACTGGTAAACAAGGGCCTAGGTATAGCTTTCATTCCGTCCGTTTCATTAATTGGAAATAAAACCGCCCACTTACCTGTTATTCGACTGCAGGATCCTATCTGTGAACGTACAATCGGCTTGGCTTGGTCCACCAGAAGATATCTTAGCCCAGTTGCAGAGAGATTTCAGATTTTCTTATCTGATTACTTCAAGACCCTAGAAAAAGAACTTCGAAAGACTGCAGCCCTTCGTAGCAGGGAATTATGAAAAGGCTCTGAATAGCAAAAATAAGCTAATTAAGAATTTATAATTGACTATTAGGTCATTCGAGTCTATTATAGACTCATCGGATCTATAATTAAGGAGTGTGGATGATGAAATATACCAAAGCCACTAACTATGCACTCCATACTATCGCTTATCTAGGATTACTACCTTCGGGAAAGGCAATTGGCGTCAAACCTTTGGCCGAAGTACAGAAGGTGTCTCCTACCTATCTTTCCAAAGTATTAACTACCCTTGTCAAAGCTGGGCTGATTGTCTCTGCACCAGGTGTAAAAGGCGGCTACAGATTGATAAGGAATGTCGAGGACATCACCTTTCTGGATGTTATTCAAGCAGTAGAAGGCTTGAACCCTTTATTCCACTGCAGCTTGGATAATCATGTTCATGATAGGGAGAATTGCTTTATTCAGCAAACAATGAACGAAGCTGAGAAGAAGATGGAAGAACATTTGCAATCCCAAACGATAGCGCTAGTATTGCAAAAAATCGACCAACGCGTTTCGGATTATCTTCAATCTGAAGCAGGTTGATTTTTTTTACACTAATTATAGATATAAATAGTCTTTAATATCCATAAAACGAGGAGGAGTATTTATGTTAGATTGTGCTATTATCGGCGGTGGACCTGCAGGCTTGAATGCAGCACTTGTATTAGGAAGAGCAAGAAGGAATATCATGCTTTTTGACAACGGTAAACCAAGAAACGCAGTAACTCAGGAATCGCATGGTTTCATTACAAGAGATGGAATATCTCCTTCCAAGTTTCGGAAATTTGCGCACGAAGATTTGAACAAATATCCATCCATTGCAATAGAGGATGCTGAAATTGTGGAAATCAAAAGACTAAGCGATACTACCTTTCAATTAATGGCTAGGAATGGCGATATTCATACGACTAAAAAAGTCATCCTCGCAACAGGTCTGAAGGAAACCTTACCTTATGTCCCCGATATTCATGGCTATTACGGCAAAAGTCTCTTCAGCTGCCCTTATTGCGATGGCTGGGAATTAAGAGACAAGCCTTTAATTGTGCTTTCCGAAAATAAATACGCCGTCCATATGGCGAAAACACTTTCTCAGTGGAGCAAGGATTTGATTGTCTGCACCAATGGACATTCTGTAATCGAAGAAGCAGAAGCACAGCTGCTTAAAAAGCATGGAATACGCATCATAGAAGAAAAGATCAGCCAGTTGCATGGTAATGATGGCCAATTGGAACAAGTCACTTTTGTAGATGGGACCAATATAGAACGATCAGGCGGAATCGTTACAACTGAACTGGAACAATCCCATTCCTTCATCTCTTCTCTTGGTTGCGATAGCACGCAAAATGGCGGCATCCTTGTCGACGATTTTGGCAGGACTTCTGTTGAAGGCGTGTATGCAGCTGGAGAAGCATCTAACAACGGTCCATCTCAACTAATTATTGCAGCAGCACACGGAAGCCGAGCAGCTGCCGGCGTAAATAGTGATTTAACCATGGAAGCATTTCAATAATCTTAAGCCCTCCAGTTCGAGGGCTTTTACTTGCTTGGATGCCTGTGAAAGTACTATTTACTGACTTCTATCAAAAAGATTCTCTCCTCAAATCCACCGCGTGCTTCTTTCTTTTGCTGACGCGCGTATTCGATATCTTCTAATGATATATCCTTTGCATCAAGGAGAGCGTGCAGCACCTCCAATAAATCAGCCGCTTCTTCTACAACTTCATTATGTTCCTCTGCTTTCAAAATTTCGTTAGCTTCCTCTAACAGTTTAAGCCTCAATTCTTCTACATATCTATCTTTATCAAGAACTTTAGTCTTAGGTACTTTCCCTGCTTGCTGAATAATGGCTGGAATATGATCACGCACAAGCTTGTTGTAAGTTGGCATACATCTCTCCCCTTCTGTAAATTAGGACTTTCCTGCACGAATAGCATAAGCATCTAGCAGTATTCTCGAAATTACCTGTAGCGGAAGTCTCGATCTAACCTCATAATCCGGGAAATAAGATGTTTCTGACTTGTAGCCAGTTAGCGTTAATTCAGCTAACGATGCAAGCGGGCTGTTTTTGTTACAAGTCAAGGCGATCATACTTGTATCATTTTGGTGACAGCTCTTAGCTGCATCAACCAGTTCTTCTGTATACCCATTCAGCGAAACAAAAATGACTAAATCACCTTCTTCCAGCCTCTTACTTTTCGTGCGGATAATATTTGGATCATCATGCAGCTCTGCATACTTATTCAGTAGCTGCAGTTTCACTTCCATTTCCTTTGCGATCAGCTCCGAAAAACCTCGTGCAAATAATATGACTCGCTTACTGTGACGAATCTTTTGGACGGTGTCTTCTATTAAACCGCTATTCAGCATTTCGATTGTTCGCATCACCTCTTGTTCATTCTTTAAGATGGCATCTTTTATTTCTTCATCCACTTGCTCAATGATTGAAAAGTTTGGATTCTGATCGTTCTCATCCTTCAGTCGAATTTTAAAATCGGTAAACCCGTTATAGCCTAGTTTTTTCATTGTACGAACAATAGTAGCAGTGGAAACATTTGCATCTTCACTCAACCGTACGATGGATAACTTAGGAATTGTATTAAGATTTTCACGTATATAGCGGATTAAATACAGTTCCGCCTCACTCATCTTCTCTGTATGCTGGCTGACCCGCGTCAGAAAGGCCTCATTCATGACGATACCCCCGTGTAAACGTTTACTAATATTGTAGCGAAATCAGTGAATGTTGAAAACATTTACATCGAAAGGCATGCCATAATTAATTTGTAAGAAAAACACAGATAGGCAGTGATGCGGATGATTTATACATGTACGATGAATCCAGCGATCGATCTTTTCTCAGAGTTTACTTCTTTTGATCCTTTCGTCGTAAACAGAAGCATATTTGAAGAGTATCAGCCGAATGGAAAAGCCATCAATATATCATTTATGTTGAAGAAGTTTGGCATTTCCAATATGGCAACCGGATTCCTAGGCGGTTTTACCGGAGATTTCATTGAAAACGAGCTTGAAGCAGCCGGAATTGAAACCGCATTCATAAAAGTGGATGGCATAACACGTATTAACACTTTCATCCGCGAGAACAGCATGGAATACAAGGCGGTAAACAGAGGACCAGTTATCTCGCAGCAGGCACAAGAGCTGCTGATCGAACAAATAAGGAACCTTAAAAGTGGTGATTGGCTCTTTGTCTCAGGCAGTCTTCCCCAAGGCATAGATGACCAAATCCATATCGAGATTGCTAAGATTGCTCATCAGCTAGGAGTTAAACTGGTGCTTGATATCAGTTCTCCCGTTTTACTGGATTGTCTTGCTTACGAGCCTTATCTCATTAAGCCGAATGATGAAGAAATAGCCAATTGGTTCAATATCCCGGATCATACAGATCGTGCAGAACTGCAAAAAGCTGCAGAACAGTTGCTGGAGCGTGGCGCTCAGCGTGTCCTCTTATCATGCGGCGCCCAAGGTGCCTTGTACTGTGACAGCACACAGGAGTTAGCTGTAAACGCTCCTTCAGGCAAGATAGTGAACACTGCCTGTGCTGGTGACACGATGCTCGCTGCATTTGCTGGCAGATTAATGCTGGGGGATTCCGAAGAAGAAGCCTTGGTTTATGCAACAGCTGCTGGCTCTTCTACAGCTTTCACATCAGGTTTATCTGACCTTAGTGATATTCCTGACTTGGCAGGTCAAATCCAAATAAAGAGAAAATGGGGTGTAAAGAATGACGTATAGAATTATTGCTGCAACCGGATGTCCTACCGGTATTGCCCATACCTTTATGGCAAAAGAAGCCTTGGAAGAAGCAGCACGAAAACGCGGCATCTCAATAAAGGTAGAAACACACGGACAGGATGGTGTCCAAGATACACTGACACAGGCTGAAATTGATGCAGCCGATGGCGTCATCATCGCTGCTGACAAAGATGTCAATCGCGATCGTTTTATCGGTAAGCGGGTTGTCAATGTGGCAGTCAGCAAAGGAATCAAAGAGCCAGATAAGCTGCTTGATGCGATCATCAACCAAACAGCACCTATCTATAAAGATGGCCAGCGTGCTGCTTCTGCAGGCAGCTCCGAACCGCAGCAAAAAGAATCTGTTATACGCAGTATCTATGTATCGCTCATGAACGGTGTCTCTCATATGCTTCCGATTGTCGTAGCAGGAGGTGTCATGATTGCCATCTCTCTTATGTTCGGTATCCACTCTGCTGATCCTGAAAGCTCGCAGTACAACGAGTTCGCTTATTATATGAACACAATCGGCGGCATAGCCATGAACCTGATGGTACCGGTTCTATGTGCTTATATCGCTGAATCGATAGCCAAACGGCCTGGTCTTATTATCGGTTTCATTGTCGGGATGATTGCCTTCACGAATGGTACTGGTTTCTTGGGCGGTATTATCGGCGGTTTTATGACGGGTTATATCATCCTCGGACTTGGTTACTTGTTCAAGGCTTTGCCAAAACAGCTTGATGGCTTGAAATCAATTTTCTTATTCCCAGTCTTCGGTATTTTCATCGCTGGCTTTGCCATGTGGTTCATCTCCGCTCCAATGGGCTGGATCAACCAAGCAATGATGGATTTTCTAGCAAGCTTCCAAAACTCAAATCCAATTGTATTAGGACTTATTGTAGGAATCATGTGTGCATTCGATATGGGTGGTCCAGTCAATAAAGCTGCTTACGTAACAGGAACTGCCCTGCTGTCAGATGGAAACTACTTCTTTATGGCCGGTGTATCTGCTGCATGTATCGTTCCGCCGATTGCTACTGGCTTTGCAACACTATTTGCAGGCAAAGCTTATAGCACAAGCGAGCGCAGTGCGGGTCTTGTAAACTTCCTACTCGGATCTACACATATTACAGAAGGAGCCATTCCATTTGCAGCGAAAAAGCCGCTAAAGGTCATTCCGTTTCTAATGATCGGTTCCTCCATAGCAGCTATTCTGACTTATCTATTTAAAGTACAGGTACCAGCTCCACACGGCGGATTTATCGTACTGCCAATCGTTACGCATCCTTTCCTTTGGATATTGGCCATCCTCGCTGGTGCAGTTGTAAGCGGATTCTTTATTGGAATGGATCAGAAACGTACAGCCGCTAAAAACAAAGCAAAGGAAACACCTATTGCAGAAACAGCAGCTGTAACAGAAAAAACAGCTTTACCAGTACAAGATGTCAGTCAGATTATGTCTCTCGACACAATTAAGGTGGATGTAAAAGCAGCTACTCAAATAGAAGTATTTCAGCAAATCGCTGCCACAGCGAAGCAGCATGGCATCATTACAGATCCAGCTGTTATTGTAGATGGCTTTCTCCAGCGAGAAAAAGAAAGTACAACCGGAATGGAACAAGGTATCGCAATCCCCCATACCGAACGCAGCGAAGTCCTGAAACCAGCAATTATCATCTTCAAGCTAGCTGACGGTGTCGAATGGAAAGCATTAGATGGGCAGCCAATCCGAATCGTGATTGCCATGCTCATACCAACAGGAACAGCCTCTAACCATTTGTATTACTTATCAGAGATATCCAAAATGCTTGTACATCAGGAAACAATCGATCAGCTGCATCATGCAATTAATTCGGAAGATATACTCGCCCTATTTTCTACTAAACTATCTGCTTAAAGGAGCTGCTAACATGTTAAATTTAACACCCGCAAAACGAGAAGCACTTGAGAAACTTTCGGACGAAAATGGAATTATCGGAGCCCTCGCCATTGACCAGCGAGGCTCCTTGAAAAAGATGCTGCAGCAGGAAAGCACGAACGACCAGGGAGACGATACAATTGTATCTTTTAAAGAACTGATTTCTGAGGAACTCACACCATATGCGACTTCTATCTTGCTGGATCCTGAGTATGGTTTGCCAGCAGCACAGAAACGTAATAAAAATGCCGGTTTGCTACTTGCTTATGAAAAAACTGGCTACGATGCAACTCAGCCAGGACGCATGCCAGATATTCTCGATGACTGGTCTGTTCAACGAATCAAGGCACAGGGTGCAGATGCAGTGAAATTCCTTTTGTACTATGATGTGGATGAAGATACAAGCATTAACGAGAAGAAACATATCTTTGTGGAACGTCTCGGATCCGAATGTCAGGCAGAGGATATTCTTTTCTTCCTGGAGCTCGTCTCCTATGACGCTCACAATGATGATGTAAAAGGTCGCGAGTACGCTAAAGTAAAACCACATAAAGTAAATGATATGATGAAGGAATTCTCAAAATCTCAATACAAGGTAGATGTGTTAAAAGTTGAAGTTCCAGTAAACATGTCCTATGTAGAAGGTTTCTCTGAAGAAACACCTGTGTACTCAACCGAGGAAGCACAGCGCTATTTCAAAGAGCAAAGCGAGGCGACTGATTTGCCATTCATCTTCTTGAGCGCAGGTGTTAGTGCTTCCCTTTTCCAAGAGACGTTACGTTTTGCAAAAGAAGCAGGTTCCAGCTTTAACGGTGTATTATGTGGCCGGGCAACCTGGAAAGATAGCGTATCCATCTTCGGCCGTGACGGAGAAGATGCAGGAAAACAGTGGTTGCAACTGGAAGGCAGAAAAAATGTAGAAGCGTTAAATGAAGTATTAAAACAAACAGCGACATCCTGGAAACAGGCTGAAATACTCGCATAAAAAAGGAGCATATGGGCTATCCCATATGCTCCTTTTACTTATTGATTTAAAATAAACTGCTGGAACACCTTGATCGCATCCCCAAACACATCTTCATCAATATCAAACTTCGGATGGTGGTGTGGATATTGGCTTTTCTCTCCTTGCATACCGACCTTGACGAATACCCCCGGGATTTCCTGCAAGTAGTAGGAGAAATCTTCAGAGCCCATAACTGGCTCCAATTCTTCATAGCGTTCTGCACCGAACGTTTTTTGCAATAGCTCTTCTGCAAAAGCCGCTTCTTTTTCATCATTGATAAGCGGTGGTGTGCCAATGATGAAGTCAACTTCCGCTGTAGCACCAAATGATTCACAAATGCCTTTTGTCAGCTTCGTAATCTGTTCTTGGATCGTCTGTACTGCTTCTGTAGAGAAGGAGCGCATCGTCCCGATGATTTTAGCTGAATCTGGAATGACATTGTATGTGTTGCCTGCTTCAATCTTCCCAACGGAAATGACACTAGCGTCCATTGGATTCAATTTACGGCTGACGATGCTTTGCAGCGCTTGAATGACATGTGTTGCGATATAAATCGGATCTACAGTCAGATGCGGTGTAGATGCATGGCCGCCAGAGCCTTGAATCTTAATTTCGAAATCATCGACAGATGCCATCATGGGGCCAGGACGAGTACCGAATTGGCCCTTTTCCAGACCAGCATCGACATGGATGCCGTAGATGCTGTTGACGCCTTCTAATGCACCTTCTTTGATCAGCTTATCTGCACCGCTCGGAGAAGCTTCTTCAGAGGATTGGAATAATAGCACGATATTCGGCTTCACTTCCTCTTTATGCAATGTGATCCACTCTGCTACCGCAAGCAGGATAGCTGTATGGCCATCATGTCCGCACGTATGAGCTACCCCATGATGCTTGGAGATGTAAGGTTTATCCCCTTCTTCTACCATCGGCAGTGCATCCATATCCGCCCGAAGCGCGATTGTCTTTTCTCCTTTTGTGCCTTTCACATAACCGACAACACTAGGCGGCTGAAAATCAAGAAGCTCAATGCCTAGCTTTTCCAGTCTATTACGTACGTATTTACCTGTTTCGTATTCTTCCCCCGATAGCTCTGGGTATTGGTGAATATGCCGACGATCTTTAATCGCCTGTTCTACTAATCTCTCTAATTCCATGTTATATTACTCCTTCTATTAAAACGGTCCGTATTGAATCAATTGAGCTATGATAAGAGCGATAATGGCAATGCCGATTTGGATAAGGAAGAATGGCAGGAACCACTTCACCCATTTCCCATAACCGATTCCTGCGATTGCAAGCAATGCGATGATATTGCCTGTAGGCAAGATCGTGTTGGAGATACCGTCTCCAAACTGATAGGCAAGTACAGCAGTCTGTCTTGTTACACCTATCATATCAGACAATGGCGCCATAAGCGGCATTGTCAAAGCAGCTTGTCCGCTTCCGGACGGAACGAAGAAATTGATGCCCATCTGCAGGAATAGCATACCAACTGCAGATAGTGCAGCAGGAATCATTCCAAGTGCATTGGAAGCATGATACAGCAGCGTGTCCATCATTCCTGAAGTATTGAAGATTACTAAGATGGCTTGAGCAAATCCGATGATCAATGCTCCGCCAAGCAGGTCTTTTGCTCCGAGGATGAAGTTATCGGCAATCCCAGAGAAAGAAATTCCTCCTAGGATACCCATCACCACACCGAACAGCAGGAATAATCCAGCAATCTCCGTAATGTACCAGCCGTATTTCAATACACCAATAATCAAGATGATGTAATTGATCAAGAAAGCTGATAGGACAAGCTTGTGACGAGTAGTCATTTTCTGTGTCTTATTAAGAGCGGAAGTATCAGCTTTTCTGCCGAATTTTCCGTATTCCCCGAGTTCAGGGTTCTTCTTCACTTTACTCGCATACCGCATCACATAGAAGACAGCTGCAAGATAAAGGATAACGAAAAGAATAATCCGGAAACCGATTCCGGAGAAGGTTGGCAGTTCGGAAATGCCTTGCGCAATACCTACTGTGAACGGGTTCATGACTGCCGCCGTAAATCCAACTCCTGCGCCGAGTACAACAATTGCAAAACCGGTTAATGCATCAAATCCAAGTGCTATAGCCATTGGCGCCAAAATAGCGACATACACGATTGTTTCATCTGACATTCCCATTAAAGCACCTGCTGCTGCAAAGAACAGCATCAATACAGGGATAAGCAGCTTCTCTTTATTAGCCATCTTTCTGGACAGCATATAAATAAAGGCATCCAGTGCTCCAGTGGCAGTAAAAATTCCAAATGCTCCACCAACAATCAAGACGAAGAAAATGATATTCGCACCATTCACCATACCGGTATGAATACTATTGAAGATGCCAAGCAAGCCGACATTCTCTCCATCGATATAGTGGAATGTTTCTGGCAGGATTACACTGCGGCCATCCTGATCCACGCGGTCATATGCTCCACCTGGAATAATATATGTTAAAATTGCTGCCACGATAATGAATGCAAAAATCATCACGTAAACGTTAAAATGTTTTGGTTTCTTTTTGTTAGCAGCTTGCTGCTGCGAATCTTGTAAACTGTTCATCTAGTTGTACTCCTTCAAGGAAGATCCTTCGTTGTATATTATGTAATAAATATACAACTTTTTATATAAAAATACAACCGTATATTAATAAATTTTATAGATTCAATATACAAAAACGATGAAAAAAAGCTAGAATCCTAAGATTCTAGCTTTCCTTTTAGCTGCGGAAGAAGTCTACTAGCGGCTTGAAGTCCTTACGCAGATCGATTTCATTTGGTTCTGCCTTCATCAGCTTCTCTACCATTTGTTCCAGCAGCTCCACATCTTCCGTATCAGTATATTCAACGAAATTGATGGAGTCGAGCCAATCGCGGTAGGAGTGCTTCGCTTTACCGTAGCTGTTGCCGAACACAAGACATGGTGTTTTCGTAATAATAGAGAAAATCATAGCATGCAAGCGGTCCGTGATGATCAATTTTTTAGAACTGATTAGATCAAGCATTTCAATGAAATGCTTCTCGCGATCTGCATAATCAATGTTAGGCACGATGTTTTCGTCTAAAACCGTATCTGTACGGTCAACAGATCCAAATTTCTTCGTCCATTCCATCAGTTCAGAAACGAAGTTCTCCTCCATTACTTTTTCTTTATCGGCTCTCAGGAAGAACATAACCCCTTCCCGCTCCTGCTCACGAGGAACAACATCAAGAGACATTACCATATCTGGTGTGTACATTACCTCAGAATCAAATGTATTCCTTACAACATCCAATGTTTGCGATTCTCTGGCAGCAATGACTAGATTTTTGTTCTGATGGTATGCTTCCTGGGTTTTCATTTTTTCCTGCTCGCCATGTTCATTATCTTCGAAGAACACAGACTGGGGCATGGAAATAGATTTATAATCCTTGAAAGCAGCGAAGACCTTCCGGCGATCTTCTTCAATATCCAAGTACAGGCTGCCTAGATTTCCGCCACCCGTGAACATAACAATATCATCTTCACCGATGATACCTTTCACAAACTCAATTCCCTCATCTGTTGCATAATCCATAATTTCTATATACTCGTAATAAGGGAAACGGCTTTGGATGAATTTTTCGATGCTATAGGCTATTGCCTGATCACCGATATTTGTATAGCTCGGCGAACCGAATAGGAATACCTTACGTTTATCATTAGTAAAAGCTTCAGGTGAAACATTCGGCCCGATGCCTTTTGCAATATTATTTGTGTCAATTGGTTGTATCGTCATATTAAGTGCCTCCTAAGCAAAGCTTCTTTATCCATACTACTCAATACCCCGAATCAAAAGAATTTATGCCTAAGTAGCATCTCAATTTTTACCATTTACTCTTCATCTTTCTCTAATCCACATGTGTATTCCAACGATACTGATAAACGTGATTCAACACGCCATCAGGCTCAGAAACCTTATAAATACGTAAAGATGCAGTCATGTTGTTTTCTCGCTCTCTTTAGCGCTATCTGTATAAATGAAGTAGCCAACCTTTGTCGGATGATCCTTCACGAACTGGCTCGCTTCATACTTCGTCAGACTACGGAAGATAAGCCAATCCCCAATCCCACCAGCTGTAAGAATCACAGAAGCGGTAAGTAGCACACCATTTCCGATGATGTACGAAATCAGCAGCGGAAGCAGTCCTGTAAGGAAAACAGGTAAAAGCAAAGCAACACGATATGCCCTTACTTTAATGGGGACCATGCAATGCGCATAAGCGGCGCCGTCCTTCCATGAAAAGCCATACTTAATCTGGCTGGACTTTACTTTTCCAATTACGATAAAGCCGATTCCATGCAGAAGTTCATGAAGAATAATGCCAATAATGATGAGCAGAAAGAATATTGCAAGGGCAGATAAGCTTATGGAGATTTCAAACCCATGAATAATCAAATAAATAAAACTCGCTACAAACATCAATCCAATTGTCAGGTACGTCGCTTGTCTTTGCAATTTCCGCATATCAAATAATACTTCTCGCTTTTGCATGCTGAACACCTCCCTACTTCTTACGTATCACAGATATCTTCTTTTCAATAAAATCAGGACATTTAGTTTGGCAATACAGTTGACTGGCAAGGCTGAATAGCAGAAAGGAGCAACTTTATGTCCGAACTTATTCATGACAATTTGATTGTCATCGCTCGAATCATTACCATCATCCCGCTTATGCTAGTCGTGACCTTGTACATGGGGAAACGTGCAATCGGCGAAATGCCAGTTTTTGATTTTCTGATTGTTGTCATTCTAGGAGCACTCGTTGGGGCTGACATCGCTGATCCAGAGATAGCACATCTGCCAACTGCCGTAGCCATTGTCGCCATCGGTCTGTTCCAAAAGGCAATCGTGAAGTGGAAAATCTCTAATCGTAAAATTGGGAAGGTGCTTACACTTGGTCCGACTATTGTTATACAAGACGGCACCTTACTATATGAAAATATGCGGAAAGTTCAATATTCCATCGACAATATATTGTTTATGCTGAGACAGAAGGACGTTTTTGATGTACGTGACGTAGAAACAGCAATAGTCGAACCAAACGGGACACTTAGTGTCTTAAAAAAACCGAATAAACTGCCTGCAACACGGGAAGATCTCAATCTTCAGCAGCAAACATCATTGGCATGAATCAAATATTCTTCGCATCTATTTCACATCCACAAAGCCTGCATATCAGTTTGAAGGAAAGGAAGCCGAATATTCCACCGATCAAACATTAAAAGAGCCCCACCTGTTAAGGTAGTGCTCACTTATTATTATGCTTCTGCTATTTTTATTTTCGGTTTCTTCTGCTTCTCTTCTTTTTTCTCCTTGATTGTCCAGCCAGTTATCCCATAAAGCAAAGTGAATACTGGCGTGATAAAGGCTAAGAAACAGAATGGCAAATAAGTGACTGTCGCGATGCCAAGAGCACCAGCCGTGTAAATACCACCACCGGTCCAAGGTACAAGCGGCGCACTCAAAGTACCAGTATCCTCCAAAATACGTGAGAGATTTTCCGGTTCAAGATTAAGCCGCTCAAAAATTGGCTTCATGAGCGTTCCACCCATTACTGTGGAGAAGTAAACTGTTCCCCCAAGCACAAGTGTTAAATAGCTTACAATCACAGTTACCAAAGTCAAAACGCCGGTATGCTTGATCTTCATGGCAAATGATGCAATCAACGCTTCTAGTACACCGGCATCTGCCAATAGACCACCTAATCCCAGTGCAAATAAGAATAGCGCAATTAATTCCAGCATACTTGTCAGTCCGCCACGGATCAGCAGCTCATCAACTACAGGGATGCCGGATTCTACCGCATATCCACTATAGAAAGTGGTCAACATTTCAGCAAATCCGAAGCCTTGATAGAAGATTGCAATCAGTCCACCAACTGCTGCACCAGCAAAGATAGACGGTATAGCAGGTTTTTTCATGGCTAATAATGTAATTAATACAACTATAGGGATCAATGGAATAATGCCCAATTGAAAATTGTTCGCCAGATATGATGTCAGTTGATTGACGCTTTCTGAATCAGCACCAGTACCGTGATAGCGCAACCCAATGAACAGGAAGATAGCGGCTGTAATCAGATAAGAAGGAACTGTGGTCCAAAGCAAATGCTTAATATGCTTAAACAAATCCCCGCCAGTTACAGCAGGTGCCAGATTCGTTGTATCAGATAGCGGGGACATCTTATCCCCAAAGAAAGCACCACTAACGATCGCACCGCCAATTAATCCTGCTGGAATACCAAGTGCCGTACCGACACCCATCATCGCAACACCTGCGGTACCAACCGTTCCCCAGCTAGTACCTGTCGCAACAGATACTAGCGAACAAAACAGCAATGTCGTCACTAAAAAGAACTGCGGGGTAATTGCCTGCACACCATAATAAATTAATGTTGGCACAGTACCGGAAGCGATCCATGCACCGATTAAAATGCCGACGGTCAAAAGAATGACACCGGGCATCAATGCTCTTCCCATTGCTCTTGCCATGGATTTCTCGATTTGCTTATACGTAAATCCAAGCCCAAGCATAAATGGTATGATGACCAGCATGCTGATGAACATCAGTATTTGAATCGGTGCATCAAATGCTAAAATTCCTATGGATACTACTGCCACTATAGACAACAGCATCATTATTGCGTACAAAAACGACGGTTTCTTAATATCGGTTTCCAACCAACCACTCCTTCAACCTGAGGTTGTTTATTTGCTGCTGAACATAACACAACTTTTTAATTACCCGTTCAGCTGTTTCTTGAAACTTACTCTTTTAATGCTACAGCATATCTATATCTAATAAAAATGGCATTACTCGCAGTTATACTGGATAGACTTGAATCAGATTGGCAGACACGAAGATAAGTGGCGTGTTCTTACATATGCTCCAACATGATGCTGTATCTTCCGTTTATTAGCCTTTGTCATTTATGAACACCTACTTTCACCTTTTTAGAAGCGTAAAAATGGGCCTGCAGGTTTGCAGGCCCATTTTTCTTATATCGAACAGTTATCGTCTGTGCACACACCAGCATTACCAGATCCGAAATCTTTGAACTTCGGCTGTTCGTTTTCTTCTTTCCAAACTTGATTCAACGCACCGATGAATGTTTCCATAGGCTGCGCACCAGAGATTGTGTACTTATTATTAAAAATGAAGAAAGGCACACCTGTAATGCCGTATTGCTGCGCCATCCGCTCGTCACCTCTTACCTCATCCAAGTGAAGTGATTCATTATCCAAAATCTCCGCTGCCTCTTTGCGATCCAAGCCAGAAGCTTCTGCAACATCCAGCAGTGTTTCTTTTTCACTGAGGTTCTTTGATTCCGTGAAGTACGCATACAGCAGGTTCTCAGTCATCGCTTTTTCTTTGCCTTTTGTTTCTGCAAACTTGGCTAAGCGATGTGCATGCAGTGTATTTGTCGGCTTCATGTCTTCAAAGTTGAATGTAAGACCAACTTCAGCTGCGTGCTGCCCGATTTGCAGGTTGTTCACCTTCGCCTGCTCGATTGACATGCCGTACTTCTCTGAAAGTGCTTCGTGAATACTTTTTCCGTTGTACACCCCAGCATTCGGATCCAGCTCAAAGCTCTTAAATTCTATTTCCACACTATCCTTGTGTTCGAATTGCTCTAACGCAAGTTCCAGCCTTCGTTTACCTATATAACAGAAAGGACAGACAAAATCTGACCATACTTCAATTTTCATCGTGACACCCCTTTTCACATTAAGATGATTTTAGCATAGACCCGACAATCCACAAAAATAGATGCTTGTAATTAGAGCCATCATATTGTATCCACATATTAAGAATATGCATGGGGACATCCTTCATCCGCATAAAGTATAGCGTTTCTACCTATAAAGGAGCGATCAGCATGAATCAACCTCAGCAAACGACCTATATCAGCAATGTCGAACCCCATGTCTATCAAACATTACAAGGAGTTAGAAACAAGCAAATTGTAGTTGAAACCGTACGTGGATCTGTCACAGGAAGACTGACAACAGTGCGTCCAGACCACATTGTCGTTGAGTCGGGCGGTTCGTCCTTTTTTATTCGTACCGCTCAAATTGTCTGGGTCATTCCAAAAGGATAAGGAGGTTAACAGATGATCAAACGTGAAAACAGACTCGCAATCGACTTGCCTATCCCTGAACATGGCGATCCGAATGCTGCTGCTGCTGTGCAGGAACTGCTCGGCGGAAAGTTCGGCGAAATGTCGACCTTGAATAACTATATGTACCAATCCTTCAACTTTCGTAACAAGAAAAAACTAAAGCCCTTTTACGACTTAGTCGCAAGTATCACCGCTGAAGAATTCGGGCATGTGGAGCTCGTAGCCAATACAATCAATCTCTTATCCCGCGGCAATACTTTCTATACCGGCGATCCAGATGTTACGCCTCTCAGAACCGGCAAAGACAGCCGCAATACATATCAATTCATCGCAACAGCACAAACCGCATTAGCCGGAGACTCCATGGGGCGCCCCTGGACAGGAGACAATGTCTTTTCCAGCGGAAATCTCGTACTGGATCTGCTGCACAACTTCTTCTTAGAGTGCGGAGCACGAACACACAAGATGCGTGTATATGAAATGACAGAACATGAAACAGCTCGGGAAATGATTGGTTACTTGCTCGTACGCGGCGGTACGCATGTATTGGCGTATGCTAAAGCATTGGAGATAGCCACAGGTGTGGATGTTTCCAAACTAGTTCCGATTCCGGATCTATCCAACACCAAGTTTGATCATGCTCGTAAATTCGAGCAGCAAGGACTCGGAAATATCCTATTCACCTGGAATGACATGGGCGAATATGCAGACATCCGAAAAATCTGGAAAGGAGAAAATCCGGAGAACGGCAGTCAACTTGTTGTGAAGCAAGGTTCGCCGCGCGGAGGTCCGATTCCGGATCTCGAGGAGCTGCCGGAGGAATTTGCTCCTGGAATCGACCGGGATGACTATGCACGGATTGCAAAGCGTTTGATGGAGAATTTATAAAGGGCTGCCGTTATTCGGCAGCCCCCCTTTTTTATGTTTCATGTATCCAAATACGCATCTCACCAGCTTGGCGGTTACACCAGGCGTAATAAGGAACAGCACGCAATCTTACAGGCTCTAATAGAGGTGAATCAGTCTGGTAAAGCGCTTCTGATTCTGCTGCTTTGAGCCCATCTGTCTCTAAAATCACAACTCCGTTTAACAAGTCTTCCTCAAACGCTGCAGTGAATTCGCTCTCCCGCGGCAGCCTCAATCCAGCAAGACTCTTACCGTTGTCCACTTCCTCCAGACAGTAGACGACCGGTCCGCGTTGCAAGGCAACCTGCCCTTGATTCATCCCGATTTTCGGATTGCTATATACACGCATCACTGGCAGCTGAAAATGCAGTTCAATCTTATCTTCCGTTGTCCACTCTCGATCCAAAATAAAATAGCCCTGCTCCATATCATCGATTGCTAACACTTCACCATTCACAGACGTCGTCGCTTCTTGACACCAGCCAGGAATCCGAAACGCTAGCCTGAATTGTCCTGTTCCTTCTACTGCAATTGTTATTCTACCTTCCCATGGATACTGATGACTTTGCTTGAGCTTAACAGGCACATCACCAATCGTAGTTTGCACGGTTCCCGCCAAATAAAGATGTGTATACAGAGTATCCTTCGACTGTGTATAAGCATAATCCTCAATCGAAGCAATCAGACGTGCTAAATTCGGCGGACAGCACGCACAGGCAAACCACTTCTGCCTCTCCTGTTTCACATGCTCCTGATCCTTTCGTCCAGCTTGATATGCATTTACTTCCAGCGGATTTACATAAAAAAATCGTTTACCATCTAAGCCCATGCCGCTAATTGTCCCATTGTAAATTGCCCGTTCCAACACATCTGCATATTTCCTGTCTGGTGAGAGCAAAAGCATCTGCTTCGCCCAAAAGACAAGTCCGACAGATGCACATGTTTCACAGTACATGATGTCATTCGGCAAATCGTATGCATCTGTAAAAGCCTCACCGTTAACAGCTGAGCCAAGGCCTCCTGTTATATACATTTTCCGGTTCGTCACATCATCCCATAAGGCATCACATACCGCTTGCAGCTCCGCATCATCTGTACGTCGTGCAAGATAGGCCATAGCTGCATACAAATACATTGCTCGCACGGAATGTCCGACTGCTTCCTGCTGCTGCCGTACAGGAAGATGTGCCTGCATATAGGCATAACCGAGTCCAAAATTAGTATTCTCGTCATTCCATGTCGACGGGGCACCTAAGGATTGACGCTGCTCTTTTTCCATATTGAAGTAATGTGGCTCCTGCCCACGCTGCTCGATAAAATATGCTGCTAGCTCCAAGTGCTCGCGCTTACCTGTTGTATCGAATAACCGAAGCAATGCTAGCTCAATTTCCGGATGCCCCGGATAGCCCTGCAGTTTTCCATCTTCTCTTCCAAACGTACTCCGAATCAGTTCTACATAGTCCTCCACTATATCCAGGAATGCACGCTTACCAGTCGTTTCATAATAAGCAACTGCTGCTTCAACCAAATGGCCCGCACAATACAGCTCATGATTGTCTCGCAGATTCGTCCATCTGTTGTCAGGCTCAACAAGCATATAATAGGTATTCAAATATCCGTCCTCAGCCTGCGCTCTCCCCATTAATGATATAACATCATCAGCCGCTCCTTCCAATTCTGAATCTGGAAAGCTGCGTAAGCTATAAGCGACCGTCTCCAGCCATTTCGCTACATCACTATCTTGAAAGACAGTGCCATAATAGTCACCCTTTGCTTCCCCCGCCACAATGCGAAAATTTTCAATAGCATGGCTCGGCGCGGTATCCGGCAGCTGATCATTCAGCGCTTTCCATTGATATGGAATCACCTGTTCAGCTACAAGCTGCTTATAGTTCGACCAGAAGGCATCTTCCACAGTTACTTTTTGATTATTATTCACACTAGAAAGTTCCATATCGCACACTCCTTCTGCACTTTAAAATTAAGCGTTTTCAAAATACAGCGTAGCATCTACAATAGGAAGTGATATAGAACCAGATTCAACTTCGTTTTACACTATTTCACCCAAAAGGCGGCGACACGGAAATGGAGAAATCCTATCTATCATTCTCAGCTCCACCACTGCCATATTTTGTAGAAGGAAACAGCACGACATTTTATAAAGGACAGCAGCATCCTGCACGAAGAAAACTAGGATTCTTTGATATAATTCTCGTCAAAGAAGGTACTTTATTCATTGGGGAAGAAGCATTGCAATGGGACATTTCTGCCGGAGAGGCATTAATTCTCGAACCGAGCAAGTATCATTATCCAACAGCTCGCTGTGCATCAGATACGACATTCTATTGGCTGCATATGCAAAGCCCATCCTTTTGGAAGGACCAGTCTGTGTGTGCCTCTATCTCACCAGCTGAGTCCATACCGTCGCTGCATTACCATACTGAACATGCAACGATTCACCTGCCGAAATATCAGCAAGTACCACAACGACATGTCCTGTACTATACAGTAGAAAACCTGCTGCAATCCACCACTCAGCCGCGTTCCTTCGCCTTTTGGGAAACACAGCAATTGTTCATGCAAGTGCTGCAGCATCTGTCTTACAATCCAATACCGCAGCACACCTCACTGCGATTAGCGGAACATGTTGAAATGTATATTAAACAGCACTACAACCAACACATCACGAATGCAACCCTGGCAAAACACTTTCATGTGCATGAGAACTATTTGGCCAGATGCATGAAACAAGCTTTTTCATGCACACCGCTTGCATACTTAGCAGCATACCGATTACATCAGGCACGACTGCTGCTTTTAACAACAGACTGGTCTTTGCAGCAAATTGCGGAAGAAGTCGGTTTTACAAGACAAGGTTACTTCTCGAAAAGCTTCAAAGCAAAATACGACTTATCACCAAGCCAATATAGACAGGACATGAGTAAAGCCTAGCTAACATCTTTGCTGGTACGCTATAATGCAAATAACAAATACACAGCTAGGCAGTGATAGCATGACAGAAAAACATACAACAGCTGAAATAGAAAACATCATGACCTCCATTCTTGGTATCCAGCAAAAATCAAGAGCATTCATCAACTTGCTGACAGAAGGCGAAGCACTCTCCGAGAACCATTTACTCCTCTTGCTCCAACTGAAGCTCACAGATGGCATGAAAGTCACTGCTATCTCCGATCTTTTTCACATTACGCCTGGTGCAGCTACTTCCATGTGTGACAGAATGGAAAAAATGGGTCTTGTGGAACGAAAACGGGAGGATAAAGACCGAAGAGTTGTAAAGATGGTTCTTACCTCAGCTGGCCAATCCAAAGTAGAAGACCTCTTTTTGAAATTCCAGTCAAAAAAACTGCAGGACATGGCTGCGGTCCTGACAGAAGTGAATGCTTTACTGCAGAAAATCATTATATAAAAAAAGATCTCCGAGCTGGAGATCTTTTTTTATATGCCTATTGACAGGACAGCAAGCAATATACTTTAATTATAATATGTTTTAATAATTAAAATATATTATAATTAAAGTATAGGGCGTGATCAGTCTCTGCAAAAACAAAGTAACCCTGCCGCTTGCTTTGCCCCTGCAACTACGTTAGTAGTATCGATCCTTTTATGATAGTTCCCAAAATGACAAGGAGATGAAAATAATGCTGAAGTATCCTAAATCACTTCGTTTGTTATTATTGTCACCGGCAATTCTTGTATTCTCTATTCTTTATGGCGGATTCATCACCGTCATCGTCCTCACCTTACTGGCCGGTTTTTTAAACACATTTGGTTTCGAGCAATTCCAAATGTTTATCTGGCACAACATGGAGATACCAGGTGTTTGGAGTATCCCTTTTGCGGTTGTCGTGTCCGCTTTGCTTGCGTATCTTACCATGCATATAAAACGCTTCTTATCTTACCTCCTGAGTCAGGTGAAATAAATGGTCTACAACCATTTCTCCTTCCCAATGCATACAACAAAAACGATACCTCCTGACACCAATGATCTACCCACACATGCAGAACCCGACAGCAACAGCAAAACTCCCCCCAACGATAGCGATAAAACCGAAGTGGAAGAAATATAGTGCAGCCGTTTCTGAACAAAAAAAGAAAGGAGCGAGTGAAATCGCTCCTTTAAGTAAAAACCAATTGCCTGTGCTTCAATAGGATCTCAATTAGTCTTAGTTAATTTCCCATGCAAGACTAACCTCCCATCTTCCGGATCCTGTAATTCATTGCATGTCGACAAGGTAATAATATTATCCTTCTCTGTCACTTGGATGTCTGTCCGCATTTTTGACTTTTCTTCTATCACATCAATAAAATCCAAGTATTCTTCGTCAGTAGGAAAATCAGTTTCAATGTAATTAAAATCTGTCGTTGTTACATATACCGAGAAAATTTCTACTTTATAGCTTTCATAAATTGTATCAAATTGAAATTCTTTATTTTGAGAGAAGAAATCTTCATCTAAGAATTTATCCAATTGCCCAAACATCGACCCGTCTTTCATCTGATGACCGTATATAATCCTTTGTCTATCCTGTGCGTCTGATTTATTACGAAAATCCATAAAGATACTGCCCGATTTGGATGTCTCCTCTTTATAATTTCGATTCAAATAATGATTGTTATCGGAACTTTGTAGTATGGGATAGTCTATTTTTGTATTATCAATTGTTAACCAGCCTACTATATTAGGGTTGATATCTAAGAGACTTTGGAATTGTGAGCGTACTGAATTTTCCGATGCTATGGCCTTGCTTTCTTGAAGATTGCCTTTATACTGCACTTGGATTTCTTTCATTACTTGTTCACTTTGAACATAATCAAAGCCAATCCCCCCTATCTTAATAAGGCAAAATAAAAATACAACTAAACAAGTAAGAAGGATTATCTTTTGAAGCCAGTTCATTTTTTTGTTTTCCTTTTTCCTCATGCTATATCCATACCTTTATCGTTCAGTATTGTCCTCCATGAATAAAATGTGCCCCTTGAAGCTTCGGACAACTGCTTGCCTTATCACTACAAGGGACACACGAATAGATATAATTATCTTCTTCTAAATTTTCTTTGCCAAATAACGACGGCAGCTGCAATGGCTGATGCTGCTAGTAATCCAACATATAAGATTATGTTTGTGTCATCTCCTGTTTTAGGGTTTTCCACCACATCTCCATCAGCGCTGCTTGAAGTTACCGGCTTTACGGAATTGTTACTTTCTTTACTCGCATCTTCTAATTTAGCAGGTGTTTTCTTGTCTTCATTTTCAGTAGTTGAATCTACTAGATTTTCCTCTTTCTCTGTCTCTTCAGTTGGTTCAGTTGAAACGCTATCGTCTTCTGGTTTCGTTACAGGATCCTCAGAAGGATTGTTGTCATCCCCTGTTTCGGATGGCGGTACGACTGGAGACTCGTTTTCTTCCTCTTCTTGCGTATTGCTGTCTACAACATATAATGTATTTGCATCGTAGGAGACCTCGTAATTATCTGGAAGACCTGTGATCTCAACTTTAGAAAAGGCACTCTTATCTGCCAGTGCATCATAAGAAATGATCGGTGTATCTGCATCAGGGATAAACCCGTCTGTAAAGTTTAGTTTTAGCGTCCCGCCAAATGTGGCCTCACCGTTAATATCAAGTACTTCTTGTTTATTTCCGATGGTAAGCTCTAGTGTACCTGCTTCTGACTGTGTGAAGTTATTGCCAATTGTCACACCGCTTGACACGTTCTCAATTAGTGTTCCTTCCTTATTCACGACTTCACCCTCACCAAAAGCGGAACCTGAATTTGCAGCTAAAGTTCCTTCTTCCAGTAACGTGCCTCCGGTATAGGAGTTATCACCAGATAGCGTTAAGGCACCTGTACCTGACTTTGTTAATTTTCCAGAGCCATCAATGTCATTCTTCCAAGTGTCAGCCTCATTAAATCCGCCTCGGGCTGCATCCATTGATACCGTGACATCATTTTCGAACGCTTCATAACCACCTGCAGCAGCAAATAGGTTCAACCTTCCCCAGCCTTCCGTATCATCCAGTACAGGATATCCGGAAGGTAAGCCTGTTGTATATAATAACCATCGGCGCTGCGCATCATCTAGGTATGGAAAGCGAGTCTCAATCAAAGCCTCAGCACCCTTCGGCACTACCATTGGCTTTGTAGTATCTCCGATTTGTTCAAAGCCATATGTAAGACGCTCCGTATAGTTCTGCTTATTTGTCTCGTAATCGCTATAGTTATCTTCGGAAGTACCCTCTTGCGTAAGCAGTACTTCATGCGCCTGTGCATAGGCAGCATCTTTCACACTTTTGTTATTAGGATCATTCAAAGCAGAGGCAGCAACAGCAGTTGCCATCACTCTTCCGCCAATTACATCCAAAGGGGAATGCATACCGGCTACGATTCTGCTATTGCCCATCTCAGAAGCTCTTGTCATTATTTCTTCATATCGCTCTGGTACAGCATAAGCAAATCCATAGGATGCAAGATAACCTGCGTTCGTATGTCCACTCGGGAATCCGCCATCAGTGCTGGGATCCTCTTTTATTCTCGGAACCAGCGTCGGAATAACACTTACATCTTCACTCCAGCGAAACGGACGTTTATAGCTGTAATAAGCTTTTGCATTAGAAGTTGAAGCTCCGCTGTTGCGGATAGTATCGATTAGTCCTACCATGCTTCCAAGACTCGAATTCTGGTCAGCCCAAACGCCATTGTTATTGCTTCCATCATCATAACCTAAACTTGTCGCATCTTCTGGAATCTCATCCGGAATGGTCGTCCCTGCATTCGCACCAGCAATAAAATTATCAGCGTGAGGACCAAGCCCTGCAATGGCACTGTAATTCTGATGACGGCGATCGATTAAATAAGCCGCCTTAGCTTCTTCATCGGTACGATTCTCTGTAATTGAAATTGACTTTGCAATATTGTAATTATGTATATCTTCATTCAGCACAGTGCCATTGTCCCAAGAAGTTCCCGGTTCCCAAAGGTCATGAAACTTGGATAGTACACCAATGGAGGGATTGGATTCCGGCGTCATATTGGAGCTGTTATTATTTGCGTAGTTATCAACATAGTAGCCGTATGATGCTTCTTGCGGGGCGATAGCGGATTCATCTAAACTATTTGCCGCCAAAACAGAATTAGAGCCTTGGAAACAAATAACTGCCGCTAATGCTAGGACAGGTATTTTGGACTTTCTTTTTTCTCTTGTTTCATTGCACTTAATCGCCATTTACTCACTCCTCATATTTTGTACTACAGAGTAATTCTAGTAATGAGTTGTGGTATTAGTATTAATTTATTGATAAGAGATTGTATATCCTGACATAACATTTTAAATTGTATGTAAATATTACATATATTTACATACAATAACCCAAAAAATGTATGATATTGTATAATGATGTCAGTAAGCAGATAAACCGTTCCCGATTGATTCATGTCACTATATTTAAAAAAGCCTGCATTATGCAGGCTCAATCCTTCTGGGCACAAATGCAATTAAGACAATACCTCCCAGTAGCATACCAATGCCCATCCACGATAACAGACTAAGCTCCTCGCCGACTAATATGACACCTAACACAGCAGCCGTAAACGGTTCCGCCAAGGACAGAGACACAGCAGAGGATGCCGGCACTTGCTGCAGCCCTTTCGAAAACAAGAAATAAGCAGCTGCTGTCGCAACAATCCCAAGATGCAGACTTACAGCTATACCGCTTGGCTGCAGAATCCACTGCATATCAAACAGGAAAAGGAACGGCATTAGGAAAATTCCGCCGATACCAAAGATAACTGCCGCTGTCTCTAATGGACTCTTACCTTGCACAATCTGGCCGCTCAGCAAGGTATATCCCGCAAAGGACAGACCAGCTCCCAGCGCAAGCAGGATACCAGCTGGCTTGATCATTACGGTATCTCCTGTCAGGAACAGCAGCACACAGCCCATAATAGACAACAATGTCGCTCCCCACCATATATAACCTGGTCGCCTTCTAAAAATTACCGCCTCCAAGACTCCAGACAGAATCGGCGCACTTCCGATTGCGATGACGGTACCTACTGCCACGCCAGTTTGATGGACTGCCGAAAAAAACAGCGGCTGATAGCACGCCATGCAAAACGCTGCCAGAAGCGTCAGCCCGATTGGCCAGCCTTTCAGATTCAATCGTCCGAGCAGCAAGGTAATTAAAAGCAGAAACACTCCTCCAACCGCAAGCCTTGCAGCTCCAATCGCAATCGGATGGGCCGCAGCTGGGGCAAATGCCTGTGCCGTGCCGGTCGTACCCCAGAGTATTGCTGCAAACAGGACGAATAAAGGTGCTGTCCTAGCGACCATCTTACCTCTCCTCCGCATATTTTCTTTATCATGCCAGAAACACTAGCATCTTGTAACGAAGGATAGGAGGTTATCGGACAAGAAACCTTTATCTATCTACTGTTATCACTAACCGTCTTCCTGATTAGCTCGTGAGGCTGTTCGAGCGCAAGTAACGGATAATTATCTCAGCAATTGTGACGTTAACCACTATTGAGCCGTAAACTCCGATAGTATAGCTTTGTGTATAATCCATTCCCGCTTTAAAGAGCACGAAAGAAATCAAATGAATGAACATATTTGTAAAACAGAATAGATAACTGCGAATCATCCAGTTCTGATGTTTGTCGAGTCTGCCTTTCCTTGCATGGACAATGGCAATTATAATCATGATCGGCCAAAACAGATTTACTAAATTGAACGGTACACTAACCAGCTTGCCTCCTGTTGCATACGGCGCTAGATAACCAGATGTCAAAGACACAAGCAACACGGAAACAGCATACACATAGCCGTTGATACGGTGGAACTTACGTTTTTGCCAAGCCAATCCCCGTGAAAAGTTCACCGCTCCACTAAGGGTTGCCAGACAAGCAACAAATACATGTACATACATGACATCCAGCCATACAGGCATGCGAAAGCTATTACGCAGATCCACTTTTTGTTCCAAGAAGAAGGAGGCTTGATTATCAAGGATGTAGTTATCTGCCAGAGTATAAAGAATGTAAAACCCTATTCCAACCAGAAGTAACTTATATACAATACTACTTTTATTCATTTATTGAAGCTTCCCGTCTATAAAATTCTTTCTTATATTGCCTGTGTTTCTCTATAATAGCAACTCCCAATCCAACAATTGACAAATGATTTGATTTCCAGTAAATTGAATTAATGAATTAAAAATAAAAGTATTCATTTATTCAACTCGTGGAGGTGCATATTAATGACCAAATCACAAAATCCAAAACATATTCATATTAGAAACAACTTATTTGAGACAGCTCGTGAGCTTTTTGGGAAATATGGCATTAAAAAGACCAGCATCTCTGAAATCACAAAAGCTGTAGGCATTGCTCAAGGATCTTTTTATGCATACTTTCCCTCTAAGGAAGAATTATATTTTGACCTTGTTGAGATGGAAGAAAAGAAAATAAAAAAAGAACTTTTCAATCTGCTTGAGCAAGAACCAATGACCAAAAAACTGTTTAAGGCTTTTTTATTAAGAAGCTTGCAGTTGATTCAAGCCAATCCAATATTGAGAAGCCTTTTTGATGAAGAGCACCTGCAGTACCTTCTTACCAAATTACCTCCAGAGCGGATGAAGCAGCACATCGAAACAGATACAGACAGATTGATGCCCATTATTGAACAGCTTCAGAAGCAGCAAATCTTGATTAAAAAAGACCCAAAGATCATTAGCGCGATTATACGGTCTTACATTTTACTCTTCCTTCATCGCCAGAAGATCGGGGAAGACGTTTTTGAAGAAGCGATGGAACTGCAGGCAGAAATGATTGCGGACGGTTTAATAAAAGGAGGACATGATGATAAAAGCTGACAATCTCTCTTACCGTTATCCACGGGCAGCAGCTGATACCTTAAAAGACATTTCCTTCGATATTGGAGAAGGTGAGATATTCGGGTTCTTGGGACCATCAGGAGCAGGAAAAAGCACGACACTAAGGATTCTTATAGGTATAGCCAAGAATTATACCGGCTCTGTAAGTTTGTTCGGAAGCGAGATAAAAACAGTAAAGGCATCCTTTTATGAACGGATTGGCGTTGCCTTCGAACAGCCTAACTTTTACAGCAAATTTACTGCCGAAGAAAACCTCCTTTTCTTTTCAAAACTATATTCCTCCTCCCCATCTATAGATCACGGTCAGCTTCTTGAGGAGCTTGGACTTGAGCCGCATCGGAGAAAAAGGGTCAGCGAATTCTCCAAGGGAATGAAAATGCGACTCAATTTCTGCAGAGCATTGCTGCACAACCCAGATATTCTTTTTTTAGATGAGCCAACATCTGGTCTGGATCCCACAAATGCTAAGACAGTGAAGGATATTATACTTCGGGAGAAGCGCAAAGGAAAGACAATTGTCATTAACACACATAATATGCAGCTTGCAGAAGCAATTTGTGATCGAGTAGCGTTTGTAGTAGACGGTACTATACCTATAATTGAATCGCCGCATCATCTGAATCTTCAATACGGGAAACGAGTAGTAAATATCACTTATCGAACAGCCAACCGGGTGGAAGAAGCAAACTTCCCCTTAGCCGATCTGCACAGCAATATCGATTTTCAGAGACTACTGGAAACGGAGAGCATCGAGACCATCCATACACAGGAAGCAAGCTTAGAGGATATTTTTATAAGAGTGACTGGGAGGCGGCTTGTTTGAAATATATAATCCTGCAAGATATCAAATTCCAACTTAGGCATGGCTTTTATCTTGCCTATTCAATTATAAGTATCTTTTATATTTTCTTCCTATATTACTTACCCGACAAACATATCGAGCTGATTGCATCACTGATCATTTTTTCCGATCCATCAACTTTGGGCTTCTTCTTTATGGGCGGCCTCCTATTGCTTGAAAAAGATCAGCATATTTTTGATCCATTGTTCATTACACCACTGAGCCTCCATCGTTACATCTGTTCAAAAATAAGTTCCTTGTGTCTCCTATCAATTGTTTCCAGCCTCATCATAAAGATCATCGTATTTGGAATCTATGATCATATACTCATTATGCTTACTGGTGTCTTGCTTACATCTCTGCTATTTTCACTTCTTGGTATTGTCATCGCATCTAAATCTCGTTCCTTGAATCACTTCTTTCTGCTTGCCGCCATTTATACCACATGGCTTTTTCTGCCGATTTTACCGGCTGTCGATATGGTGCATCATTGGCTATTTTACTTGCTCCCGACAACCGGTTCACTGCTATTGATAAGCGGTGGGTTCAACGATATAGAGAATTTTGCTTTTCTTTATAGTGTCTGTATTCTACTTATAAGCATCACGCTGGCATATTGGGCAGCTTATCATACATTCCGCAAACACATCGTTCTGCAGATAGGAGATTAGATCATGAAAAAAATAGTTTTTCTCTTGCAGGGGGATATCAAGAATATTTTAAGAGATCCTATGCTCATCCTGTCCATTTTCTCTCCCATTCTGCTTATCTTGCTTATTCGCTATGTAATGCCCTCGATACAGCGCATGGTCCAAGTGAATTTGTATGATTACGATATATTTATCATGAGCGTGACTATCATTTTATGTCCCTTAATGATAGGAGTACTCACTGGTTTTCTTCTGCTAGATGAAAGGGATGAAGAACTAATCAGTTACTATGCTATAACACCGATAAAGAGAAAAGGTTATCTCATTTATCGGATCAGCATTCCTTTCTGTATCACAATAGCCTTCACTTGCCTGATTCTCTTATATAGCGGCATTGCTCGTCTACAATTATGGCCATCCATTACCATAATCCTGATTACATCGTTACAGGCACCTATTATCACACTTTTCCTGGGTGTATTTGCCAACAACAAAGTGGAAGGATTAGCTTTAGCTAAAATGGCAGGTCTCACTATCATTGCACCTGTCCTTGCATATTTCGTCTCTTCCCCTCTGCAATACATCAGCGGTTTTCTTCCCGCTTTTTGGGTAACAAAAGTCTATATGGAGGGAACATCTTTTGGTTCTGTTTACTGGCTGTACAGTTCTGCAGGATTACTGGTTTGTTTATTACTTGCTGGCATATTGTACCAGCGCTTTATTAAAAGACTGATCTAGATTTAAAAAATAGAGAGGTGGGTGCTTCCTAGTGTTAGGAGAAACCCGCCTCTTCTTTATTATGATATTTAATTGATTATAAAAGCAAAGAAGGATCCTTTTATAGAATTAAGTTACCACCCAGAAACTTAAAGAGAAATCTTTGGAAGTTCATACTTAATTTAGCAACTTAACTTCTCCTGCTTCAGGTAAATATTCCTTATAAGTCAAGCTCATTTTTGTAAAGAAAAAACTTCAACCGTCTTCCTTTTGTCGATCAGTGTACTTAATTTCAAGGAAATTTTTTTCTGTAAGTTGATCCGATATTTATTACTACGTTTTTATTCTCCTACCAGTACAAAGACATTCCCATCCGGCGCCCGCATTACAGCAACATGTCCGCCAAGTGGATTAGCGAAAGGCTTTCTAATCCATTTCACTTCAGGGTCTACAGATAAACTACTATAAACCTCCCGTACATCTTCTACCACTATTTCTGTTTCAACAAAAGCAAAATCAGGATTATTCTTTAGAACCAATTCCGTTTCCCCATGCGGAAACTTCATCCCTATAAGCCACCACTGTTTCGCTTCATCTTGGAATGTATCCCATGCTTTGGTTAAATCCATTGCCTCATAAAATGCAATGGACTTATTTATATCTCCGGCAAACACGGCTAGGCACTGCATCTGTTTCCACATTTCATCACCACCCAAAGAACATATGTTCCTTATATTATAAAGTATCTTCCGCAAAAAACACCCTGATAAGTTATCAGGGCGTAATCCATTTATTTCGCTTTCTTCACAATCTTCACAGCATCCTTCGACACGTAGAAATCTCCGCCGCTCTGAACTGTTACACTATCCAGTTCATATTCACGATCATTTACAATAACGACATTTTTGTTCACAGGGAATTCTGCTTTTTTACGTCCTTTATCTATTACCAATACGGGGTTCGCTGCATCAGAAGTATCAACGCTCACTTCGCCCCACTTACCAAATGCTTCTTCTGCTTCTATGAACATATTTTTGCTTAACTTGTCCAACTTGAAGCCCATTGCATCAGCCGCACTGTGCGCAATGTCTGTGTTCTCAATCATGCCAGATGGCTTTCCAGGTCCGTAGGAGTATAGGAACAGATCCTCACCCGTATGCCCGCCAGTCGTGAAGCCAAGGTTTGCACGCTGTGCCAGAAGGTCTACCAATGTTCCTCCAAGATCTTCTGATTTATTAATAGCTCTCTTTTCTTTTGCAGTTGGGTTCGTAATACCATAAAGCTCCGCAACTTCCAATCGGTTGGATCCATCCTCATTCAACTGAGACATAGCACCTTCCAGTGTCATTGTTGCTTCCTTCAATGGATCTACATAGGCAGATACTGGCGTAGAAGAATATGTGCCATCCGTATTCTCATTTCCGATAGAGATTCCGCTGTTACCGTGGTCAGAAACAGCGATGACCATCGTGTTCTTATCCTTCTTAGCGAAATCCAATGCCTCTTTTACGGCATCATCAAATGACAGCGTATCACTGATCATACCGACAGGGTCATTTGCATGCGCCGCCCAGTCTGGCTTGCTGCCTTCTACCATCAGGAAGAAACCATCCTTATCTTTAGACAATGTTTGAATGCTTTTCTTCGTCATCTCTGCCAATGTTGGTTCTTCCGGCTTTGTTGCTTCCCTATCCATATCGTAAGCTAGTGCAGCTGGAGCGAAAGAGCCCCAGATTTTCTTCGATCTGGAATCAAGCAAGTCATCTCGTGTCTCAACATAATCGTATCCTTTATCATCTATTACCCCTAGCAAATCCTCGCCATCATCACGGTTGCCATTTTCAAGGGATTCCTTCCCGCCGCCAAGGACAACGTCAATATTCTGATAGACTTGCTGTTCAGCGATATTATCATATTGTGAACGATGATCTGCATGAGAAGAAAAAGCAGCAGGTGTCGCATGTTGAATTTCAGATGTAGAAATGATACCAGTCGCTTTACCATTCAGCTTCGCACCTTCCAGCACATTCGTCACAGGACGATATGGATCGTCTGCAAGATCTTCATCCACTCCTGGAGAAGCGATTTTCTCCGGAAGGACTCCGACAAACTTGTCATTCGTTTTATTACCGGTAGCCATGGCTGTACCAGCAGGAGCTGAATCCGTAACAGCAGACTCTGCAGAATATGTACGCACACCACCAGATGCCATCTGATCCATAGCTAAATCATCACCCTTGTACCATCTCGATAGAGTTGTTGTTGTAGAGCTCACTCCATCCTTAACGAGTACAATGACATTCTTCACCTTCGGATCCTTCTTCGCTTCTACCTCTTCCGGCTCCAAATTCGTCAAGCCGATTGAACCAACCGCTAGCGTTCCCGCTAACGTCACACCAAGTAATTTTTTGCTCAGCTTCATCTCTCATTCCCCCGTATCAAAAGTTATAAAAAACCTCCACCAACGCAACAAAAGTTAATAGATTTAGTTCGTGTACGAGAGTAATTGTATAGGCTGATTGTTAATGGGATGTTAATGATCTATAAAGCTATCGTTAATTAATATAATGGGTATTATGTAAGAAAAAGGGTATTTAATTTAAAATAAATACTTTTATAATAGTGATTTATCCTTATTTTTGATAATATAAATACTGACTTCATCTGTATATAATCATCAAAAACCATTATTTTAAAGAGAATGTTTAGAGTAGTACAAATCACCCATCTAATCTCACCTTTATTATATTCCAGTTATAATTACCTATCCAAAAATCATTATAGTTAATGTCATATCAACATTTTTTTGAACCGATATGTTTATCCTAATATCGTTAGATACTCCTTCTAATTGTCATATCGCTCTTTTCTATAAAAAAGCGACCCCTTTCCGGGTCGCTTTTCGATTTATAATTTGAACTTCGTCAGTAATTCCTGTAACTCCTCGGCCAAATTGGATAAGGCGTTTGCTGATGCTGTGATTTCCTCCATAGAGGCTAGTTGCTCTTCTGTTGTACTTGCCATCGACTCCGATGCCGCAGCATTCTCTTTTGCAATTGCTGCAAGCTCTTCTGCACTAGCAGTCATTTCCTGAACGCTTGCCGCTATTTGCTCGGTGATCGAGGAGATATCCTCGATCTGCGGTGATATTGTAAAGATGCTGTCTTTAATTTGGCTGAACTTTGTCGTTGTTTCATCGGTAGCCTGCAGTCCTGTTTCTACGTATCGTGCTGTCTGCGCCATCACTTTGACAGACTGCACTGTATCAGACTGGATATGCTGAATGAGATCTGTGATTTGCATTGCCGATCGCTGTGATTCCTCAGCGAGCTTCCGAACTTCATCAGCAACTACAGCAAATCCTTTGCCTTGCTCACCGGCACGTGCAGCTTCTATAGCGGCATTCAAAGCCAGCAAATTCGTCTGATCAGCAATACCAACTATCACATCTGTAATGCTTCCTATCTTCTTAGAACTTGCCTCAAGCTCCTGCATTCTAGCGTTCGATTCATTCACAGATGCATAGATATGTTTCATTTGTTCAACTGTCTGGTTGACGGAATACTCTCCATCCTCAGCTAAGCTCGCTGCCTGTTTCGTTGAATCCGATACCGCAGTCAAGCTGTTTGCAACGCGATCCATACCGATCGCAATTTCACCTATTGCCTGTGCATTCTGTTCGACGTGCACCCGCTGAGAATCTGCTCCTCCCGCTACATCCTGCAACGTTGTCGTAACATGCTCGGTCGCAGAGGTTGTCTGCTCCGAGCTTGCCAGCAGTTCCTCTGATGATGCTGCCAGCTGGCCAGAATCGGTATCGATCTGCTGGATCAAACTGCTCAGGTTATCCGTCATTGTATTAAATGCCTCTCCAACCTCAGCTAGTTCATCCTTAGAATGAATTTCTATCCGTTCACGCAGATCGCCACCACTCACTTGTACAGCAGTCTGCTTCAGGTTGTTTAACGGTTTAATGATAGAACGGACAACACCAAAGACAAGGAACCCTCCGGCAATGAGCGCCACGGCCAATACGATTAGCGTCGTGTATAAAATTGGTGCTGCTGCATCATCTATCTCGGAGGCAGACATTACACCAGCAACCTTCCAGCCAGTCAGTTCATTCGTTGTGTAAACAAGCTCCTCTGTGTCAGCACCCTGCTCGAAACGATATTGGCCACTTTCTTTCTCAAATTGCCGGACAAGATAATCGGCAGTAGCCTCAGTTCCTTTTTCTTCTGTCGGATGGACGATTATATGCTTTGTCTGATCTAGAATAGAAGTATATCCTTCTTTACCAATATGTATCTTCTTAGATGTTTCTTCCAAATTACCTAATGTAATATCCATGCCGATGACACCACTGTTATCTTCGGTTGTCTGTGCAATTGTTACTACTAATGTATTAGTTGAGGCAGAAACATATGGTTCTGTTATGACCACTTGGCCGGCATTCTCTTTCGCCTGCTGATACCATGGTCTTTCCCGCGGATCATAATCAGCTGCAAGCTCCAAGTCAGGGGACTGTATCATCAACCCTTCTTCGGTTCCGACATATGCCAATTCAAGTTCCGGATGCAGATCTGTATATTGCTCTAATTTCTGTCGTATCTCCGGGCTTTCCATACCGTCATATAGCTCAGTATTGATTTGACTGGCAAAGAACTCAATATCATGTATCTTTGGCTGAATTGTATCGTCTATCATACTGTTCAGCACATCCACGTTACTTGATGCACTTCCAATCAATTGAGCCGACAACTCCTGCTTTGCACTCTGATACGCTAAGAAGCCTATTAGAATACTGGGTATAAGTAAAATGGTGACAAAGGACAGAATCAGCTTATTTCTGATAGTAAGCCGAATTCTACCTTTTTCTAAGATGCGTTTCATGGTATCCCCCCTAATTACTAAGCTGCTGACAACTTATTACTTTCTTTATCGGCATCCCGGGAGAATTATGGACATAAGGCATCATAATTTTAATATACAATTTCTACCAACAAGCTATTCTTCATTTCTCAAGAAGATTCACCAACTGAAAAAACGGAGACATTTATTCTCCACCTGACTCAATTATTCCTTTTGTATGTCACATAAATTTAACCATCTACTCAAAAGTCGGAGAAATAGCGTGATTATAGCATTTATCTTGTGACACCCTTCACATAATCCCTTGACACAACCTTATCGGTATTTTACCCTTAATAATATATATAAATTTAGAATGATTATGTCTAAGTAATTCTAAGTTTCTAGTTATTAATTTATTTTGGGAGGCTATTTATTTATGTCACTTATCGGCAAAGAAGTACAAGCATTCACAGCACAAGCTTACAAAAACGGAGAATTCATCGAAGTTACAGAAGCTAATTTCAAAGGTCAGTGGAGCGTAGTCTGCTTCTACCCTGCAGATTTCAGCTTTGTATGCCCAACTGAACTAGAAGATCTTCAAGGCCAGTACAGCACACTTAAAGATCTTGGTGTAGAGGTTTATTCCGTTTCTACAGATACACACTTCGTACATAAAGGCTGGCATGACAGCTCTGAAAAAATTGGTAAAATCACATATGCAATGATCGGTGACCCATCTCAAGCAATCTCTCGTCAATTCGATGTATTGAACGAAGAGTCTGGTCTTGCTGACCGCGGTACATTCATCATCGATCCAGATGGTGTAATCCAAACTGTCGAAATCAATGCAGACGGTATTGGCCGTGACGCAAGCACACTTGTGAACAAAATTAAAGCAGCACAATACGTGCGCCAAAATCCAGGTGAAGTTTGCCCGGCGAAATGGGAAGAAGGATCTGAAACACTAACACCTAGCTTGGATCTTGTAGGCAAAATCTAAGGAGTGCGTTGAATATGGTACTTGATGCAAACATTAAAGCTCAATTGAACCAGTATATGGCGCTTATGGAGAACCCTATCGTTCTTAAAGTAAGCGCTGGTGCAGACGACGTTTCTAAGGAGATGCTTGCTCTAGTTGAAGAGCTTGCAGCTATGTCGTCTAAGATAACAGTCGAAAAAGCAGAACTTTCACGTACCCCGAGCTTCACCGTGAACCGTGTTGGTGAGGATACCGGCGTTGCTTTTGCTGGTATTCCGCTTGGCCATGAGTTTACTTCGCTCGTCCTTGCTCTCTTGCAGGTAAGCGGTCGTGCACCAAAGGTTGATGAAAAACTGATCAACCAGATCAAGAATATCAAAGGCGAATTCCACTTTGAGTCTTATATCAGCTTGACTTGTCATAACTGCCCGGATGTCGTGCAAGCATTGAATGTGATGAGTGTACTGAATCCGAACATCACAAACACGATGATCGATGGCGCGGCTTTCAAGGACGAAGTAGAAAGCAAGAACATCATGGCAGTTCCGACTGTTTATTTGAACGGCGAGAATTTCGGCAGCGGCCGGATGACGCTTGAAGAAATGCTAGCGAAAATGGGCTCCAGTGCAGATGCATCTGAGTTTGATAACAAAGAACCTTATGACGTTCTTGTTGTCGGCGGCGGTCCAGCTGGTTCCAGTGCAGCTATCTACGCTGCTCGTAAAGGAATCCGTACCGGAATTGTAGCAGAGCGCTTCGGCGGGCAGGTATTGGATACGATGAGCATCGAAAACTTCATCACCGTTAAGGAGACAGAAGGTCCGAAGCTTGTTGCAAGCCTGGAAGAGCATGTAAAAGATTACAACATCGATGTGATGAACCTGCAGAAGGCAACGAAGATTGCGAAAAACGATTTATTTGAGCTGGAGCTGGAGAACGGCGCGACACTGAAAAGCAAGAGCGTCATCATCTCTACAGGTGCACGCTGGCGTAATGTCAACGTTCCTGGCGAGCAGGAATTCAAGAACAAAGGTGTTGCCTACTGTGCACACTGTGATGGTCCGCTATTCGAAGGAAAAGACGTTGCTGTCATCGGCGGCGGTAACTCCGGTATCGAAGCAGCCATCGATTTGGCTGGTATCGTGAACCACGTTACAGTCCTTGAATTCGCCGATACATTAAAAGCAGACGAGGTATTGCAAAAGCGTGCTTACAGCCTGCCGAACGTAACTATTATTACAAACGCACAAACTACGGAGATTACCGGAGACGACAATGTCAACGGTATCACCTACGTTGAACGCGACACAAACGAAGAGAAACACATTGCCCTGCAAGGTGTCTTCGTCCAAATTGGTCTTGTACCGAATACAGAATTCCTTGCTGACGTCGTTGAGCGCACTCCAATGGGTGAGATTATCGTCGACAAACACGGGCAAACAAATGTCCCTGGCCTGTTTGCTGCAGGAGACTGTGCGGATACAGCATATAAACAAATCATTGTCTCTATGGGATCAGGTGCGACAGCATCGCTTGGTGCATTTGATTATTTGATTCGGAATTAATTAATAGAAGAAAGCGTGCAGCTGTAGTAAGCCGCACGCTTTCTTTTTGTTATAATTTTCTTTACAGACAATACAAACTAGTCTTATAGTAAACCTCAATTAACCTCTGCATTTTTATCAATCTGAGTAACTTTATTTAATTGTTCAAGGAAATCATGATAATAATTATCATGATAATGTAATTGGAACACATCCCAACCGATAGTTGGCTTCGGGGAAATGTAATACTTCTGATGATCCAGCTCTATAAATTTCAAGTCATACTTTGAAATCATATAGTTATCAAGCTTATCCCAAATATCATTATATTGTTGATAAGAAGGCAGATAGGAAACTTTGCCCTCTGAATCTAACAAACGATTGCTGAATCGCCCTTTATTAATGATCACTTCACAATTTGGTACTTCCTTTTTTAAGAAATCCATGAATTTAGCTATTGATGGCAACAATAAACCAAAATAGTCAGATGGACTTCTTTCAATCTTCAAATGGAACTTTTCCGGCAGATCATCAAAGAATGAAGTCTTGCTAACATAACCATTGTTTGTAAAGAAACGATCTTGCGAGAAGAACACCCCTAAAAAGACATCTGTATAGAAGTCCATAATCAGATAATCCGGCTGTTTTACTTTTAAATCATGAAAGAAACTTTTGGTTAATTCTTCTATAGTCTTAAGTTTATCAGCCTCATTATGGACATTTTCTTCATCCATATAATCAATTTTAGTCTCGTCATAGGTAAATTCCTGTGAAAAAAGACTTATCAAAGATGCATGCAAAGAGGTCGCTACACATTCATACCTCTCTTTATAGTTTTTATTCAATTTGGAGTTGAAATTATCTCTAGTGATACAAGAGCCATAACAGGCTATTTTAATTGTCATTATTTTCTCCTTAAAATACAATTATTACTTATATATCGGATTAAAAAGAGATTAGTTGATACATTCTGTATAGCTATTTTATTTTCTGAGCATAGGGAAATGCCTTTTCTGTCATGCGATTACTATGGGATAGGATGTCAGCAAAGGTGCCCAGAACGACTGAAGAGAAAGCACACAACTTACAACATCATTTCTCTAGACTTTCTCGCAAATTCCACTCAATATCATTAGCAATCCAGGTGCAAAACCCTCCACAGATTACATTGCTATCACTGTTACACCATTGATAAGTTATACGCTGATTATTCCTGACGTTTATTTATATTTCCACGAATTATCTTTCACAGAAAAAGAAGATGTCCGCAAACACCTTCTCCTCTTACACAATTATCTTCTCAAGTACACTTATAATTTTTTGTTTTTTTAAATAAAGATCCTGCGCTTCATCCATTCCGACTTCTTTAAAACGAATGCGCGCTCCCGGCGCAGCTTGCGCTAACAAGGAAATATCTGTGGATATTACTGTCGCCATCCTTGTATATCCTCCTGTTGTCTGCCGGTCCGCCATCAGAATGATCGGCTGACCATTGGCAGGCACCTGAATTCCGCCAAGCGGGATAGCTTCCGAGATTATGTCAGCAGTGGTTTTGTGCGACAGTTCCGGACCTTTTAGACGATACCCCATACGGTCTGACTGAGGAGTGATTTCATAGCTGGATGATAAGAATGTTTTAATAGTCTCATCTGTGAAAGCATCTTGATGCGGCCCAAGGATGACTCTTACAGTGACTTCCTTCTTGTACTTAGGAATCTCATCGTAATGAAGGGAACGCCCCGTTACTGCATGAGGATTCTCAGTACCGTACAGAATGTCTTCCTTCTCGAGCGCACGTCCGTTCAGACCGCCGATTCTCGCCTTCAAATACGTTGAATTGCTCCCCATTACCGCTGGCAAGTCAAAGCCGCCTGCCACACTGATATAAGAACGAATTCCTTCCAGCGGCTGACCGAATTCAATCAGCTGACCCTCTTTCACAGCAAAACTCTTCCACATTGGAGCCGGCTGGCCATTCACTCTAGGCGACAAATTACCACCTGTTATCGCAATAACAGCATCCTCCAGCACCTTGAGTACCGGTCCCATCATTGTCACTTCCAGCCCTGCCTCGTCACGTTTATTTCCAACGAGCAGGTTGGCAATTTGCAGCGAAAAGTCATCCATCGCACCCGCTACAACTACACCATATTCCTGGTAGCCAGTGCGGCCGAGATCTTGAAAAGTCGTCATCAGTCCGGGCTTGATCACTTGAAATAGCTTACTACTCATGATGCTCTACTCCGAAATTCTGAATCGTTATTTGTTCTGCCTGAAGTCTTTCACGGAGTTGTTGAACGAATCGCAGCGCTTCCGGTTCATCACCATGCACACAAATCGTATCTGCTTGAATAGTAATATCCGTTCCATCAACAGCAGTTACTTTACCTTCTTGAATCATACGAATGACACGATCCACTGCAACTGTCACGTCATGTATCATAGCATTTGCTTGAGAACGAGGTGTCAGCGTTCCATCTGCCTGATATGTTCTGTCAGAAAAGACCTCTTGTGCAACACTTAGACCCACTTTCCCTCCTGCACGCACAAGCTCACTTCCTGCCAAGCCAAACAGTACCAAACCCGAATCAACTGCATGCACTGCTGCTGCGATGGCTTCCGCAATAGCAGAATCTTTTGATGCCATATTATATAGCGCTCCGTGCGGCTTCACATGCTGAACATATGTACCGCAAGCCTTGGCTGCTCCTTGGATTGCTCCTACCTGGTAAACAACTAGGTTATAGATTTCTTTCGGAGACAGCTTCATATCCCGACGGCCAAACCCCGCTAAGTCAGGAAAGCCTGGATGAGCACCGATTCCTACACCAAGTTCCGCTGCTGTTTTAACCGTTTCAAGCATGACATTATGGTCACCCGCATGGAATCCACACGCAATATTGGCGGATGATATGTATTTCAATACTTCCTCATCATTTCCGATTGTATAGGCACCAAAGCTTTCGCCTAAATCGCTGTTCAGATCAATCGTCTTCATTCCAGCCCCTCCTTACTTTTCCTTACTGATAATCTTATATTCCCCAAGACGAACCGCTTCTGCAATATCGTCATATTCTTTTTTCGAAATTGGGACGAACCTCAGATAATGACCGGAAGTCAATAAAATCGGCTGCTCACGTTCTGGATCGTATAATTTCACTGGTGTCTGACCGATGATTTGCCAGCCTCCCGGAGTTTCCAGTGGATATACACCCGTTTGTGATCCGGCTATACCTACAGAACCAGCTGCAATTTTCGAACGTGGTTCCTCCAAGCGCGGTGTCGCAATTTCTTCCGGCATACCGCCAAGGTAAGGGAAACCAGGGACAAATCCCATCATATATATCAAATAATCCTGGCTGGAATGAATGCGGATGACATCCTCTTCTGACAGACCATTATGATCCGCAACGAAATTCAAATCAGGTCCTGTCTCCCCGCCATAATAGGTAGGAATTTCATAAACAAGAGAAGCGGCCTCGGCCACTCCTCCTTGGATATTTTCATATAGACGCTCCAGTTTTTCCAGCAGTGCTTGATAGCGAATTTTATCAGGACGATAAAAAATTGATAGCGTTGTATAAGCCGGTATCCACTCGATAATTCCTTCAATCGGCTCCGCCTTAAGCAACTCTGTAAAAATCCGGATTTTCTGATTTGTTTCCTCTGAGATTGTCTGTCCGAAAACGAGCTGAATGCCCGTATCTCCTAGCGGATGATAGGTAAGCTTCATTTTTTAGGACCTCCTTCTCGAATTAGAACAACTGCGGCACTTTATCAATCAGCGTAACAATTGCCAAGTAAGCCGTTGCGATAAAGACAATTGCACCAAAGATTGTGAGCCACAATGGGTGCTTATAATCCCCAACGATTGATTTCTTATAGGCTGCAATTAACAGTACACCTAAACCAATTGGCAAAATTAAACCGTTCACTGCACCTGCAACGACAAGTAATGTTGCTGGCTGCCCTATTAAAACCATGATAATCGTTGAAATGATGATAAATCCAATTGTCACAAGCTTCTGATGGCGCTCTACACGCTTTGATAATGTCTTCAAGAAAGAAACAGATGTATATGCTGCACCAATTACAGACGTAATACCAGCAGCCCATAGGATAAGACCGAACATCTTATATCCAATTGTTCCAGCAGCTTCTAGGAAAACTGTCGCCGCAGGATTAGATGCATCCAATTTCACACCTGTCACTACCACACCCAATACAGCTAGGAACAGGAATATCCGCATAATCGAAGCAATTAAAATACCAGTGACCGAGCTTCGCGTCACGTAGCGAAGGTTTTCTTTCCCGGAAATACCTGCATCCAATAGACGGTGACCACCAGCAAACGTGATATAACCACCGACTGTACCACCTACAAGTGTGATGATTGCGAATACATCAAGTTCTGTCGGTGCAAACGTACGTGTTATTGCCTCTCCGACAGGCGGATCACTTTGGAACGCCACGTACAAAGTCAACACAATCATTACGATTCCAAGAATACGGGCAATCTGATCCATTGCAGCTCCCGCTTCTTTGGAAAGGAAAATACCAATTGCAATAATACCAGTTATAATAGCACCAATTCGAGCGTCAATACCAAAGATAACATTCAAACCTAGTCCTGCTCCGCCAACGTTTCCGATATTAAATGCAAGACCACCTAATGCAACCGCGAAAGCAAGGAAGTATCCCAACCCCGGCAAGACTTTATTCGCGATATCCTGACCGCGCATTCTGGAAACAGCGATAATTCGCCATATATTCAACTGCACACCAACATCTAAAATGATGCTCATAAGAATAACAAAGCCGAAGCTTGCTAATAATTGATCAGTGAAGACAGCTGTTTGTGTCAGGAAGCCCGGTCCAACAGCTGATGAACCCATCAGGAAGGCCGCTCCTAGCAGGACGCCCCATTTCCCTTTGGAAGGAGACTGCTGCTGTTGTAAATCTTTCTCTTTTGAAGCCATGTAAATCCCCCTTATGTAACGATCTCTATAAATCATCTGTAGTATGTACTGCTTTCCATACATTATCACAAATATTTAATAAACAATAATCATTATAACTCGAAGATAATTACTTACACAAGATGTAAAATAACCTCACACAAAAAATCAACTAACAAAAGCTATTTCTCACAATATGAAAAAAGAGGCTGAGACAAAAGTGTTTTAGCCATATAAAAAACCGAACTATATTGTAAATCTTCATAAGAAAATTTG
>NZ_LR700944.1:85785-223769 GCF_902497585.1 Terribacillus sp. AE2B 122
TAAGTAATGGGAATTTAGTTATGTCCCAGCCTTTTTTCAAAAAATTATTGTGATTTGCTTATTCTCTTTATAGAAATATTATCAAACTTAGCACTGCCATCTTCAGCATACAAACTAATCGTTTGATCCTGTGGGTGAGGGAATACGACATTACTGTGTACAACCTCCCCATCATCAACAAACACTTCTACACTTGTTTTATCTACAAGGATTGTGACATGCGCTTGCTTCTTTTCGGTATCAAATGGTGCCTTGCTTTCTTGATAGGCACCTTCTTGATCCGGATTAGGAATGTGGCTTCTATTTACATATGAATAGCCTGCAGCACCAGCGATACCTACATCCAGGTGACGGGAGTGATCTTTTGATTCCCGTAACCGCAACCCAACGTTTGGGCTTTCTACCCACGAAATGTCAGCATCCAATTGATACGTCTCTGCTGAAATATCCAAGGTTTGCGTCTCATTTTGAAGACTTATATTCTCAACTGTGTCCGATGATTGAAAATGCTGATCCAGCGCAGCAATCGGCCGGGAAGCAAGATAATAACCATCTCGACCTTGCTGCAGCGTGACTTCCCTGACAATGGAGTCTGTACCATTGAATCCATCATATTTCATCGAAGGTGTTTGATCAGCATATGACCAATTATTCATCCAAGCAAGTGCATACCGCTTTGCTTGCTTATCTTCTGACGGGCCATCCTCAAAGGTGACCCCGCCATACCAATCAAAACCGTAATCAAGCCATTTGGGATTATCTTCATCCGACGTAAAAGTTTCACCGTCAAAGCTTCCAGTCCAGTAGGCATAGGTTTTCGGTTCACCTTTGCCCTCTCCATTCGCGCTCATACCAAGTACATATTTAACCGTCCCATCAGGTGCGCGCAGCTGGAATAGATCCGGACATTCAAGTACTCCAATTCCATCAGTCTGAAAATCTCCAGTGAATGTCCAGGCTTTCAAATCAGCAGATTCGTAAAACCCGATTTTATCTCCCTCTGCAAGAAGCATGATCCAATCATTCTTTTCTTCATTCCATATCACTTTAGGATCACGAAAATCCTCCGCATCAGGATTAGTAAGTACCGGTTCCTCACTTTCCTGCTTAAAGGTATTCCCTCCATCTGTGCTATACCAGAGGTATTGTTCCTGTTGCCCAGTCTCTCCTGTCGGCTGCGTAACGATAGCAACGAGAGCATCCTCACCAAACCCAGCTGTGTTATTCTTATCGTGAACGACAGACCCTGTCCACGGATCACCGTTTTCTGTCGTATATTTCGGAATTGCGACTCCATGATCTTCCCAATGAATCAAATCCCTTGAAGTTGCATGCCGCCATTCCGTGCCATTGCCATCGGGGTAGTCTTTGTTGTAGAGATAGTAATAGTGGTATTTGCCTTGATAATAAATCGGCTGCTGCGGATCATTCTTCCATTTGTCAGGTGAGCTGAAATGGAAATCAGGTCGATATGAGATAGTTTGCGCCTTCCCGGGGTTTTGTTTTTCAGTCTTTTTCTCGTTCATTAACACAGAAACTGCGATTACTGCGACAACGAGCAATATTATCACACCAAGCATCGTCCACCTCTTTCTCGAAAATCCATTTAACATATTGTCACCACACTTTTATTTAAAATAGATGAAAAGGAAATGCCATAATACTGACATTTCCTTTGCTTATTTTGAGTTTATTCCTCTTCGTACGTGATTTGACCTTGCTCCAAGATACCATCTTCCACTACAGAAGAGCGCTTGCCATCGATATCAAGCAAGAACGAAGGAGCAAATGTAGATTTATGGTCCTGGAAGAAACCGCGGTTCGTCATGTAGCTAGTTACGACGAAGTCATCCGTTTCTTTTTGCGGAATCACATAATGTGCATATGTCCAAGTTAAATCATTTGGATCCAAGTCCTGGTGAAGAACAATACCTGATTTGTTCATTGGCTTATATGGGCCAGTTAAGCTATTCGAAACATAGCCAAGCATATAGATATCTTCATCATCGATGCCATCGATTGTCATCTTGGCACCCCGCGAGCTTGTGAATAAGTAGAACTTGCCATCTTTTTTGAAGATGTTCGGACGCTCGATCTCATCTGTAACCGTATTGGAAACGACAAGCGGCTTCATTTCTTTTTTCAATGTGTAATCATCATTGATTTCCACAATACCAATTGCACCGTTAGCAAGCTCTGCAGTCTCTTTCTTACCGCCATTTTGGAGTTGTTTGAATTCATCTCTGAAGAATTTCATACCACCTTTGCCATAGTACGCACGGTTATATAAAGAATCTTCCCCAGAATATCCAAACTCAGTACCTGTATTCGCTTCGAAAACTAAGTACTTCTTGCCTTTATCTTCGATATAATGCGGATCACGCAAGGTGTGGTTGTTCGCGAAATTGCGATCTTCAAAGGCTTTATCAACATTTTCATATGTTTCACCGTCGCCGCCGTCATAGATGGACTTATAATCCTCTACGCCGTCCACTTGCAAACTGCTTGCATCCTTTTCAGACACGTTCACCTGCGCAGTCGTCAGTGTCTGTTTCCCGAAAATACCTTTGCTTTCATCAAAGCCGCCGCGGTTCGTATAGAATAAGCGGATTTCTCCATCGATGAAGGCAGCCGAACCAGACCACTCCTCTTGCTGACCAGCCAGAATCTTATCACCATTGAATTTATCATTATGATCAAATACACGACCGGCATTTTTCCATGCATCAACGGAATCATCGCCTGACTTTTTATAGAACATATAGATGAATGTGTCACCTGCATTTTTCGGATCTCCAGCTAGCCCAAAAACAATTTGGTATCCATTATAATCCGCTACTGTACCGTCCGGGTTTTGGAGCGGCCATGTGTCCCATACATCCATTTTAATTTCATTGCCATTTTCATCGATCTTTGTAGCCGACTCGATATTCTTGATAGAAGAAGCATCAAAGCTAGGAACAGTATACCGTTCGTCCCCGTGCTGCCCGATCATTTCCTTCATGTCATGACGTGTGATTTGTGATGTACCATACGTTTCTTTGTACGGCTTCACATTTCCACCCTCATTGTTCGCCGAAGCCACTGTCAGACTGCTACCCAGCACCAACGCTGCACTCAGTGAAACGACACTTGCTTTTAACGCCCGTTTCCGAAATTTCATCCCGTATTCCTCCTATGTATGATTGCTAATCCCTGTAAGGCAAGTCTTGGCAAACCCGCCTTACGAGCTCAGTATAGGACAGGAAAACAAAAACAGGGATGGTTTATCTTGATCTTCTTTTTGTCTAAAATTGATATCCACACAAAAAGTCCCTCCTGTTAGAGGGACTTCTACACTAGTGCGATGAACTATTTTGCTGCCACGCATGATTCAAGTCCTGCAGCGCGTCCTGCTTGGACATCTCTTCATTCACGTATTGTTTCAGGATTCGGCCAAAAGCATCCTTCATTGGTGGCGGGTAAGAGGACCAATTAAAGTTCCGACGTTCCTGCTGATCATATCGCCTCCACGTGTCTCCGCTCAGGCTGGTTTCAGGCGGCTGTACAGAGCGGAATGCCGAGACGAAGCGAAGGTGCTCTGTTTGATATGCTTGCCCTTCTTCTGATTCTGCCATCCATTTCAGAAACCGCTTTGCCTCCCGTTTTTCAGCTGCCCCGGATTGCTTGTTGACGACCCAATAACTCGGCACACTCGTGACCAGCTGAGCATTTCCTCCGTCATCAAGTGGTATCGGAAACATTCCTGCATCCAAATCCGGAGCTTGTTTTGCCAACAGCGGCTCGACCCAATTCCCCTGCACAATCATGGCTGCCTCTCCTTGTTGGAACACTTCCATCTCAGCGTAATAATCTGTCGTTGCAGCATGAGGGCTACCATAAGCAAGTGTAAGATCAAGAAAACGCAGCATGTTCTGAAAGCTATTATTATCAGCAAAGCTTGCCTTACCTTCTGTCAGGTCCGACATGAACGCTTCAGGATCAGACTGCTCAGCGAAAGCTAAACTTGTCAAATGATGACCTAGCTTCCATTCCTCATAATAGCCATTCGCAAAAGGCGTCACACCAATCTTTTTGAGCTGAGACGCCACTTTCTCCAGTTCTGTATATGTATCAGGAAGCTCGTTGATACCAGCTTTTCGAAATAACGCCTTATTATAAACGATGCCGAATCCCTCAATATTCATCGGCATACCATACACCTTCCCACCCTCAGTAATGGGGTCGAGTGTACCATCCCGAGCATCAAATACCCACGATTCCTCGCTCAGATCCTCCAAGTAACGGATCCACTCTTCTGTAGCAGAATAGCCGACATTGGTGAAGATGTCCGGGCCTTCACCAATTGCCATTTGTGTTTTCAAATCAGAGAAATCATCTGAAATACCACCAACGGTTTCCACCTGGATACGAACATGGGGATGTGTTTTTTCATACACGCTAACCATGTACTCAAACTCGGAAGCAACCTCCACCTTCGGATTACGAATTGTAAGGCTGACTGTTTCCTCTGCTTGCACTTCCTCTTTTTCCGGCGGCATGTTACTGGCGGAAAGCAGCAGCAAAAGGACCGCAAAAAGACCGTATAACAGTTTCTTTCTCATTATAATTTTCTCGCCCCCTGCTCATTACACTCAGTTCTATATGCAGTCGGGGTTAACCCAGTCTCTTTTTTGAATAGCTTCGAGAAATACACTTCATCTTGATAGCCGAGCAGCCTGGCTATGTCATACATTGTTTTGTTGGTTTGCTCGAGCCATTGCTTAGCCTGCTTCATTCGGCAGTTCGTCACATATCTGGATAATGTCATGCCGGTTTCTTGCTTGAATTTCCGTGAAATATGCTCTTTTGACAGAAAGAAAAGCTTCGATAAACGCTCCAAGCTTACATCCTCCATGTAGTAGCTCTCTACATATGCGACGATATCTTGACCACGCTGTTCACTTTCCAGCTCTACAAGTCTTCTGATAGTGCGATAACGATGCTCTGCCAGCTCCACTGTAAGCTGCTGGAAAACAGGAGCAATCTCCTCCTGAGAACGCAGCCGTTTTTGCACAATTCTTACTGGTAAATCCAGGTGATGACGCAGCCAATTCTCTATCTGCAGCCAATGGTCAGCTGCAGACAAAACGATGTATAAGTTCTCCTGCTGTTGAAAATGGAATATGTCGCCTACTGCATACTGATGCAGCTCATTAGCTAAAGCATCCATTACTTGGGCTGGCTGATGCATATGATAAAAAGACAGCAATGTAAGATCGATTTCCTCTTCCTGTGGCAAAAGTTTTTGTAAGATGGAGAAATCCTTCAACTCTCCCATACACAATGCCGATACCTGCTGTTCCAAAAGCAGTCTCCTCGCATCCCCGAGAACCTCTGCTTCGTTTTCAAAAGACTGCTTATCAGCGATAATGGCTTGCGTCACGTTCTCCAGCACCTTTGTAAAAGCCTCCGGATCAATTGGCTTCAGCAAATAGTCAAAGCTGTTGAACTGAATAGCTTTCCGCATGAACTGGTAGTCATCATAACCAGTTACAAGGATGCATTTTCCTCGGTAGTCAGCAGCATGCAGCTGCTCCATCAGTTCGATTCCGCTCATACGCGGCATCTTGATATCAGTGAAAATGATTTCCGGCTGCTCCGATGCAATCAGTTCAAGGGCCTCTTTCCCATCACTCGCCTCTAAAAGCACAGTTATGCCATTCTGCTCCCACTCACCGAGCGTGCGCAGCACCTCACGCCCATTTTTTTCATCATCCACGAGTAACGCCTTCATGCTTTCTGACCTCCCTGCTCCTCTGCCGGAATACAAATCGTGACTCCAAACCCTTTTCCGTCCAAATTACCAAGTCGAAACGCCGCCTTATCGCCATGATGGAGATGCAGGCGCTCTGCAATATTTTGCAGCCCTGTTCCGCCAGCAACTCCCTCGCGCAGCAGACGAATCTCTTCGTCACTCACTGTTGCACCGTAGCTAGCCGCGCTGAATACCAGCAATCCGTCTCTTTCCGTTCCCTTTAGGATAAAGCTGCTTTTTTCTCGCATAGTTTCATAGCTATGCTTGAAGTAATTTTCAACAAGCGGCTGCAGCAGCATGCTTGGTATTCTGTATTCCTGCACATTCTTCTCTACTTGAATAGTAATCGGTAAATCTGCTCCGAAACGTTCTTTTTGCAATGTGATATAGGAGTCAATGTAATCAAGCTCGTCCCGCACCGGTACGAGCTGATCGGCCTGCAATGCATATCGCATCATTTTGGATAAGGATACGAGCAGCTTGTACACTTCCCGGTCACCCGAGCGCAGTGCAACAGCTCCGATGGATTGCAATGCATTAAAAAGAAAATGAGGGTTTACTTGAGATTTGAGCATTCTTAGCTGACTCTCCCGCACCTCTAGCTCAAGCTTATATTCACGCGCAATATGAGAATCGATTCGATTCAGCATCTCCTGCATATGCGCAGCCAGATGGCCAATTTCATCTTTACGTTCTGTTTTGAGCTGGACGTTCATCTGACCGCCTTCTATGGATCGCACCTGCTCACTTAACGTAATAATCGGTTTTGTAAACACACGTGAAACAACAAGAACCAGTACAGTTCCTAAGAGGACAACGCCGATACCTAACACGACATTCGTCCAGGCTGTCTCCCTCGCATCACGGAACAACTCATCTTTTGATGTAACCTTGATCAGCTGCCAGTCCGCTAAAGGCTCCCCCAATTCCTCCCGAAGGACGATATTTTCACCCCCTGCTGCCATTTGTGATTCGTCCATATTTTTGCCGATCTGTTTCGAATCCTTGCTATAGATGATTTCCCCATTTCCGTTCACAAGTATAACCTGGGTTCCTGCTTCTCTCGTGACAGCCTCAAGCAGCCGCGAAAAAGATGTTACCTCTATATCAGTCGTCAGGAACCCAAGAAATTCTCCACTCAGAACGTCTGTTATCCTGTGCTGGATAGGCAAAACGATCGTATTGTCTGATTCCGGCACGATCGCCACTTTATCTTCATTTACCAATACATGCGGAGTTTCCAGCATGTAAGCTGTCTTGGACTCGTTCATCTCCCTGAATGGCGCACGCTCCAGATAATCCGGTGCTGGCTTTGGAGCACTGACATTTGATTGGTAGACTGTCAGCGCTTGCTGATCTTCTTGAAAATAAAACCGCAGCTGCCGGATATCCGGCCGAGTTGCCGCATACGTCTCCACACTATTCTCAAATGCCCGCACATGTTCTGTTGTTTCTGCCAGCATGCCATTCTCCAGTACCTGCTGCACCTCCGGCATATTGAACAAGCTGTAAGGCAGCCGGACCATCTCCTCAGCGTACTGTTCTAAATCAGCCCTGCTCTCATTTAACTCCTCTTGGCTTCTTGCCAAATCCCGCTCCTCGATACTCGATTTACTATTTTCATAAATAAAAATTACAAAGAGAAAATAAGGCAAAATGATTAATAAGAGCAACATGATGAATAACCGAATTCTAATACTCATGAATGCCCTTCCTTCCATACCGTCTGATAAATAGTCAAACTTACCCTATAACATGCCCAACCGACCGTCAATCCAACTTAAGTTACACCAAAAAGTCCCGATAGACAGCGAAAAACTACTTTCACTTTCTTAAATGAGCTCCCGCAACCCGTGAATCCCGTTTTGGAAACCTTATCAAACATTTAATGTTAAAACACTGGATAAAAGGGAACAGTGAACATGGAGCATCTTTTCAGCTAAAAAACGAATCAAAGGAGTGGCAGATATGAACGACAAACAATTTGATATCATTAAAAACGGTAAAGGTTTTATCGCAGCATTGGATCAAAGCGGCGGCAGCACACCGAAAGCATTGGCAGAGTACGGTGTATCAGAGGATGCTTATTCAAATGAAGACGAGATGTTCAAGCTCGTCCATGACATGCGTACACGTATCATCACTTCCCCTGCATTCAACAAAGACAAGATTCTAGGAGCGATCCTATTTGAACAGACGATGGATCGAGAGATCGAAGGCAAACACACTGGCGACTATCTTTGGGAAGAAAAAGGAATCGTACCTTTCTTAAAAGTCGATAAAGGCTTAGAAGAAGAAAAAGATGGCGTCCAGCTGATGAAACCAATTGATAACCTGAACGAAACACTCGGCCGCGCATCTGAAAGACATATCTTCGGAACAAAAATGCGTTCGGTCATCAAAGAGCCTAACGTCAGCGGCATCAAAGCCGTTGTCGATCAGCAATTCGAAATCGGCAAAAGCATCATCGCAGCAGGCATCGTTCCAATCATTGAACCAGAAGTTAATATTCACAGTGAAGATAAAGAAAAATGCGAGGAAATCCTTCGGGATGAAATCTTCCGCCATCTGAACGATTTGTCTGAAGAAGAAAATGTCATGCTAAAGCTTTCCATCCCAACGAAAGCAAATCTTTACAAAGAACTTACCGAGCATCCACGCGTTGTCCGCGTTGTCGCTTTATCCGGCGGCTACTCCCGCGACGAAGCAAACGAAAAGCTGAAAGAAAACGAAGACGTAATCGCCAGCTTCTCCCGCGCTTTGGCAGCAGAGCTAAACGCAGGTCAGTCTCAGGAAGATTTTGATGCAGCATTGAAGGATGCGGTTGATACGATTTATGACGCGTCTGTTAATAAGAAGTAACACAAAACCGGAGAGGTGTCAGCTCTCCGGTTTTATTGTTGACGGAACACTTTAGTTTCCTTACACTGAATTCGATACATAATTTGGAAAACGAAAGAAGTAAGAAGATCCCGAGGAGAAGATATGAAGAATTCAGGCGGAATCACATTTCACCTTGTACTATTTATCCTGTTTTTAGCAGGTATAATTGCAATTGCCGATGAAGCTAGATCTCTGTATACAATGACTAAGAATAATCAGGATGAAAAAGAAGAAGTTGTTGCAGAAGGTAAAATCATTTCCAGTGATCTCTTTGGCAACATGGAATACTACGCGGTACTGGAAGCAGGTGCTGAATCCAAGGTAACGCATATGACTGAAGATAAGGCATTAACAGACATAACTCAAGAGGAATTTAATCAGTTGGATACTGGCGATACTATAGAGATCGAAAAAATTGATTCCTCAGGAAATAACACATATCGTTCCGAAATGCATAAGTCTATCTTACTGATGGTTGTTTACGCTATCGGTCCAGCCTATTACATTAGCTATCTCATATTGCGCAGTCGAATAAAAGGATGGAAATGGCTTAGCCGACCTATAATCTTCCTTATTCCGATAGCTTTTTTTGGATTCTTAGCTTTTGCGCTGATTTTCGGTTATATCTCGATGGGAAAAATGCTGAGTAACGCGATTCAATCCTATACTGGTACCCAATTTACAACAGAGGCAATTGTGACCGATAGTAATGATGATTTTAATGGTGGACGTTACCCAAGCCAATACTATTACCTTGCGTTCACTTATAATGATCCGGACGGAAATACTATCCATATGACAAAGGAAGTTAGACCTAGTGTTTACAATAACAGCGGTGATACAGTAACTATCAGTTTTCCTGTGGACAATCCTTATCGTATACATACAAAGGGATTTTCAGCTTCTGATATACTTTTTTACGGCACTAAACTGGTATTGCACGTTATCGTCATCGCTCTTACTGCTTTATTGCTGTATGCATGTATAACATTTGGAAACTTCAAAACATGGATGCACAGGATACGAAAGCAAAAGCAGTCCAGAGAACAAAGCAGGCGGGACAAGAAAGTACACCGCTTGAAAAAGAAAAGTAAACAGAAATACGATAGGCTCCATAGAAAGAAAGCAAAATAAGAATGCCAGAGACGCTATATAATCTCTGGCATTTTATTTTTTAATCCTTCGACATAATTCCTAGGAATCGCAATAAGTTCATGAACAAGTTGATAAAGTCCAAATACAGATTCAATGCCATTAGCGGAATCATCTCTTCTGTAACATGGTTTCTTGCCATTTGATTAAAATCATACAAGATGTAAAGTGAAAATACGATTGAACCGATGCCTGAGAAAGCCAACAGTGTCGCATCACTATACGGAACAAAAATTCCGATCAAACCTGTAACGATCAACGCAATTAAGGCTACAAACAAGAACCCGCCAAGGAAGGAAAAATCTCTTTTCGATTTAACCCCTACAAGCGCCATCACTCCGAAGATAACAAACGTCGTAGTGAAAGCATACAGGACAATATTAGCTCCACCAATTGAAGCATAGTAAGCTACCGCCGGGTATGTCGTGATACCTGAAATGACAGCAAATATATAGATGAACGTATAGCTGACAGCCTTTTTCCTTCTTAGCCAGAAGGCAGCAATTAGCATACCTAATTCCACTACGATTAATGGCAAAATAAGCACAGTTGGCACGAAATTACCAGCATAGATCCCGAGCGTCGCCAATAATAGCGTCATCAAGAATGTCTGCAGCACCTTCTGCATGATTGTTTTTTGATTCGATATTGCGTATTCCAAGTTCATCTCTCCAGTTTCTAAAGATATTGTTATATCTTGTACGCATCGAATTCCCAAAGGTTTCATAGTAAAACAGTTTCTTTATTTCTTTTTTTGTTGATAATTCCATTTAAAATCTCTTTAAAAGACTTTATGAAATGTCTAATAACAATATAAAAAAGCGCCTATTATTGATTAATAAGCACTTTCGTTACTATTCAGGATGCATATAGAGACTGGTCCCGTTCAGCTTGTTATTAATATAAGCTAGGTTTCGCTCACATTATTTAGTCTCCCTGAAAAGTTGTTTTAAGTTATAGAAATCCTGCTCTTAATAAAATCAAGCAAACACCTAATAGCATATCAAAGATTATTATCTTGTATCTCCTCAAACCATTCATCAGCAATATGATCAGCCGTTTTTACTTCATCATTTGAATATACTAAATCATACTTGTATTCAGCCTTGAAATTTCCATTCTTAACATCATATATTAATTTCATTTCTGTCGGTATGTCTCTTCCATATTCTTTGCACAATACTTCAATCTTCTCGATATCTTCATTTATTATTTGTAATACCGTTAACATTCGTTCTGGAGATACATCATAACCTTCATCCCCGGTTTCCAAGGCATCATTTACTTTATGACATTCTACATACTTATTATTAATTAAATAGAAGAAGCTACTTGAGATAATTCCTCCTTCATGTGAAGCATAAACGTATACTTTATCCGCTCTATCTTCCACGTACTCCAAACAAATAGAAATCATATCGGATTGTAATTCGGTAAACTTATCTTCAAATTCTTTCATTCAAATATTCACTCCTTTAATTAGTTTTTGATAATTTTTGAACCTGGCTTACCATCAATAAAGTAATTGACTATAAATTTATCAGGTCTCGGATCATTTCCAGAGTATATTATTTTAACATCAACTTTCACAGCTTTTGGTGGTACTTCACTTAAAGCAGTTGCCCATTCAGCTTCAATTTTTTTATATTCTCTTAGGTTAACATCAGATAATTGCGACACCAAATTATCAATTTTAGGTGACCCCCCGAACCTATCACCAGCCAAATGACCTGCGTGATCCTGACCCTTAACCTTACCCAGTGTATTCTTACTATGCGGCAATCTATCTTCTCTTGTGGTTAATTGTAATTTATCCGTCTCAAATTTTGTAATTCTTCCCGCAGTATCAGTTTCATAAAAGTAATCATACTCGCCTGTTTGATACCTAATATTCGGCTTTAGTCTGTTTCTTCTTCCATTCGTAAACTGTTGCCCTTTTTCCACAACTGTTTTTACATCACTTACTCCCGCATTACCTGCACCCGTAATCCTAGGAGATCCAAGTCGACTCGCTACTTTTACTGCACCCTCCTCAAGCTTATTAAAATTACCAGAAGACGCAAGCATTAAACCATTATCCGCAACAGCGCCAACTTGAGGAAACATATTTAAAACCCTAGTTATACCCGAATCCCCCATTTGTGCAATTCTTACGGCCTCTTCTCCTAGTTTGTTTTTTAGAATGTTTGTAGTATTAGTAACCGTGTGAGCAGCACTCCGTAATCTTGTGGAAGTTTGCTGACCTGCTGTCCCTACTAATCTCAATACCTGTGATGTTTGATTAGAAATGTTGTCGGTGAGGGAGGAGCTAAGCTTAGTTTTATTTAGCAAGCTCCTTAAATCCACCACTCTGCTTGTCGTACGTGCCGTTCCTGTAAAGCTGGTCACCGCACTTCCTATAGGCAGAACATCAAGCGGCGCAAGTAAACCCCTCGTCCATCGTTCCGAAGTGTCTAACTCCCGCCCGGAAGCCCAATCCTGACCAGAAATAGCACTTCCCATCTCCACTGTTGCATAAGCTGCTCCTAGTACAGCACCAGCTGGCGGGCACACAACTGTTACACCAACGATAACGACTAAAGCTGCAATGTTCACCCAAAACTCTTTTGTAAACTGCCCGTCCTCAATAGATTCATATTCAAAGGCACGTGTATTGACGGCAGCGGTGCGGTAATCCTCGTAGCTGATGTCTTCATCGGGGTTCTGTACTTTCCATTTTTCAAAAGAGGCTTTGATTTGATCGGCATAATAGTTATCTCCGCTCAGTATATCATCGATTGTGATTTCCGTTTTCTCCGTTTCGTATTCCTGATAGGAGCCGTAATAAGAGATAGGTATCGTTTCCGTCGCGCCGATATGGTTCGAGGTCGTGTAGTTGGAGATGGAAGAATCTCGTACTTTCTGGACAAAGGCATCGATATCTTCAAAGAAGGGCTGATCGATTGTATCCTCTACAATATCCCCCACACTTCCACTGAAATCCTCCAGCACTTTGAAGTCCTCAAACAATCGCTGATACTTATCCTTATCGCTTGTATAAGAAAACGAGACAACACCATCGGAATCATACTTCGCCACCTTCTCACTTGCTTCGTCCAAGTTGTCCGTAATGTCCTTCATCGTATCGATCATACCTTTCCCCCAGACACCCAGGCCGATCAAGTTACGAAGACTATCTTTCGTTTTATCCCATTGACTGCTTCGGTATTTTACATCCACGTATTACACCTCCAATGCATCGATGATTTTCAGGGCAATAGCTTCGTCTGTCTCGATCATCGTGTTTAGGGTTTCAATCACCAAGGAGGAGATGCGTGCATAGTGATCCTGCAGCTCCATGAACTTATCATTTGCTTCGGGATATGCTTCGATTGCCTCCATCGCTTTTCCTTCTTGATAGAATTTCGTGTTTTTTATATTCTCGATTGCAGGCACTGCGTTCGACTGAAGATCTTCCATAATAGCCATGAGCTGCTTATACATATCGGTAATCTCGATTGGATCAACCGTGATTTTCCCACTAGCCGCCATCTATCTTACCCCCTCTTTCTGTCGATACGGGAAGCCCAACGCATCGAACAGTACCTTCATAAACCAGTACTGGCTTGCGTGGTAGTATTGTTTCTCGGTCGTATCAATCATAATCAGCTTGTCGTCTTTTGTAAGGACAATCCATTGCTGATAGTGATTCGGGTTGCTGGCAATCTGAGGCTTCACGCGTGGATGGAAAAGTTCAATATTGGCGATATCATTCGTTACACCGAGCTCATTGATCGCAGCCTTTTCCTCATCTGGCAGCTCGCGTCGCAGGAAATTCTTTTCTCCTTCGGCAGGTTCACGGTTCAGAAGCGGGACTTTTTCGCTGAGGAGCTTCAGTACAAGCGGCTTGGCCATTACATAGAGTTTATATGTCTTTTCAGACGTCTCCACGAGGATGATCACTTCTTCTGCCTGCTTCTCCCGGAAGGCGAACATAAGGTTATTGATCCGCACATATTTTTGGCTGAAGAAGTATTCATACAACGTCTTAATGATTACCGCACCCGATTTCGTCAGCTTGCCTTCTTCTGTAAAAATACCTTTCTGGATCAAGCGCTTATGCGCCTGGCTCCAAGGTTCTTCCCCCTGCAGCTGATAGATTTTCTTATCAGGCAGGCCAAATAAAGCCTCTGCATCAAATGCCGCAGCGAGTAAATAGAGCTCGGTCACATGAAAGGTATCTCTATCTGTTTGCGTCATAGGCTTTTCACTTCCTTCACCAAATTATGGCTTTGGAAATCAGATTGATAATCCTCTATATTATCCAGTGCCTTCTTTTGCAAAGAAGCTGCATCCTTGAGATCGGCATGATACTGAAGCAACAGCTCCAAGTAAGCAAGGAAACTATCACGTGACTTTCCTTCCCATTTGGATCCTTGTACGAGCGAAAGCAGGGCTTCACCTTGTGCATAGGTGTTATCCAGTGATTCCTTCAGCTTCGCCGCTGACGATTTGGCTGTATTCAAGTCAGCTTGATCGATGATTACATCCTTCGCCATAGCTTAGTCCTCCTTCGCCTCTTCGATTGCTTTACGCTTATAATGGAGATACCGTTCGTATGCCCGGTCACTCGCCGTGACGAGCTTGCTGCGATATTCCTTTTCGTTATCCAAGTAATCCGTCAGCTTTTTATCAAGCCGTTCCTGCGCTGGTATGAAGTCATTACTCGGAATAGCATCCTCCGCCATACACGGCACGCTCCCTTTATAGGAAGAAAAATAAGACTCCGCTTCGCTCACCAGCTTGTCATGCTCTGCTTTTGCTTCTTCCAGCTCGTTATACAGCTTCAGGTAGTCATCTCTTTTTGCTTCCGTGTCTGTCTTGAACCATAAAAATGCCATTGTTTCAGTCCTTTCCGCCACCGGATTCGCTTCTCTGTTTTCAGTAAGCCAATGAAAAACCATTTATATCCACTTATCTTCATTCATTCTATTATGAATTGCACCTGTATCAACGATCCTCTCTCAAAATGCGTCAAAGATACTAACAAGACAAATGCAGAAACATGCCATTAGTAATACAAAGACTGATGTAATGCAGGAAGAAAGATACAAACGTCCAATAAACAACAAAAGCCAGTGATTTTGTACTTCACTGGCTTTTGTTTATCTACGTTGACACATCAACTAGCAGATTCGTATTCTTCTATTTAACTTTTATTAATTGGAACCAATTTTTTGAACTATAAATAATACAGACAAAAAAGAGTATGACTGCCAATGCAGTAATAATTGGCGAGAGAATGACACCAAGAATCAAGCAGACGATCGCAGCCAGAAGGAGGAGCAATGCAGCCATATTGATTCTTACTTCCACATTAGCTTTATCGACTACCTCCAGTTCCTTGCTGCCAAAGAACCACTGCTTAGCCTTCAGCTTTACGGTCTTATCACCAAGACTGACAGTCGTATCCTCATCATTCCCGAGTTTTGCTGCAGTCTGCCCATCTACAATTACAGCAACCTTAGCTAACCCACCCATCATGCCTGTATTACGCTTCACATGAATCGTCATGCCGTGATCGCTCCTATCCTATTGTAAAAACATCAATCACCTCAGCCATTGCCTGCTCAAATTTCTCAAGCGAATCCACAGCATCTTGGCTGGCCTCCACATGCTGCTGAGCCATCTGTTGATAATCTTGTATAAGGCTATTCAGCGATACATTAATATCATTAATCTTCGCTTGAACATCAAGCATCTCCCGGCCACTGCCTCTATCTAGTTTTCCAGATTGGAAATCAGTCAGGGAGTTTTGGAGATCCGTCAGCTTCTGTTGAACATGATCTGCTTTTAAGATGATTTCACTCATGACTGCAGCTCCTTCTTCCTATCTGCATGCAGCCGATCTAATGAACTTTGTTTTGATGCCATTTGCATCTGACATGAATCAATCTCAGCAACAAGCATGCCCTTCGCCTGCTCTAACGCCTCCAGAACTCGCTGCACCTCATCTTGAGACACATCCGTAAAGCTAGCCGACAGCTCTCCGTTACGGAAGGCATCAAACTTATCAGCAAGCTCTCCTTTCCACGTCTTCGCTGTCAAATCGATATCCCGCCAATATTTTCTGCTCTCTTCATAATCGCCTTGCAGGCCAGATATCTCCGAGATTGCACGTTCAAGGCGCTGTACTTCTTCTTGCTTTTGGAGCACTTGTCCACGCAACCCATTAATTGAACTGTTCATACTGCGGATTTGACTATCTATAGAAGCTAAAGACACTCTAATCATCCTCCTTGCTTTACATCACACCGCACAAAAACTTTATCACTACTACAGTAAAGGATTTCCAGCAAAAAATCTGTAAGACTTCTGCCTTGTTTTTCCAAAATACGACCGAATTGTAATGGTAAAAAGGTTGTGGATTTTAGATTGAAACACACGCATCTAGCTTCGTACCATGTAAAACTCTCTCTCTTGGTTCAGAAGATTTATCGAACTAAGCATCCTTATTAGAAATTTAACCTCTCACATGCACACTTTTTCCCGTCCTAGATCATCTCAAATCAAATTTATGTAATTATTTGTAATATAAATCCAACAAAACGGGTAATAGGTTAGCGTTCCAAGCCAAGAAGTGAGCATATAAAACTATTTCCCTAGTCACAGTCGGTAATTACTTGAGGAAAAAGGTACTTAATACTCTACAAAATGGAAATTGGATTCGTTAGGGTGAAAATAGCAGCTTTTTATGGAAAGGAGCCCTTTCATGAGCGGGGAAATTAAAATCAACCAAGCCGAGGCTCAAAAAGGCATCCAAGAAATGAGTGATGCCCTGCAAGCATTGCAAAAACAGCTCGGCGAAACGATGGATGGCAATAAAAATATACGCATGAGTGATGTGTACAACGAAATCAAACAGGAATACGAAAACCTTCTCGTCCAGTTCATCACATTATTTCAAGATAACATAGCTGCTACAGAGACAGCGGTACAGGAATTAGTCGAATTAGATCAAGCACTCGGCGATAATATCATTTTAAAATAAACAGGTGAGGAGGACGTACGTTGAAAGAGTTCGCGGTAAAGGAGATTCACAAAGGTACGGAAACGTCTAAGCTCGATTTAGACACACTTTCCGAACAACTATCAAACCTTCAGCACAAAGTCAGAAATCTTTATAGCTTAGATGATGCCTTAAAAGGAGAAACAGGCAAGGCAATCCGTTCCTTCTACAACGAAATCCACACTCCCTTTCTCACCTTCCTGCTTCAATCCATGGAAGATTATAAAAACAGACTGGAGAACATGAAGAATGACGTTCAATCTTTTGAACCCAATCATCAAGGATACATAAGTGAAGACTTTTTAGACAATGAGCTGCACCCCGGACTAGATAGAGCTAAATCAAAAGTTGCTAGTGTCTCAGAGAATCTGAATCAAGTATTATCTAGTGTGGCGGATATTAGGTTTGTAGCACAAATTAGTTATTCTGACTTTGAAACGTATATTGAAAAAGGCAAACGCCAGATAGACGAAGTGATCACTGATCTAGGCGAACTCGATAGTAAACACGCATCTCACCTGCAAGAAACACAAAGTGATCTAGATACAATGAAAAAGTATCTATCCGAAATGACAACTGGATTAAGTAGTGGCGCTATATCGATAAATGACTTCAATACCGTATCCCTGCAGGATATGGATGCTTATCAAAGCGTCATTCAGCAAAGTTATGGAGACGGAAATGTAGAGATTACCGAGGATAATATTATGTATCTTCCTATGGCTGCGATTGCAGCTGCAAAAGATCACAAGTCAGATGGTATGCATGAGAGCTTTCGTGTCTTATTAGATCATGCTCTAACAGATCTCCAGCAGGGGAATATAACACGAGAAGAATATTATGATATATACACGCTTGCATCGAAAACGAAAGTCACGTTAAAAGAAGAGGAATTGGAAGAAGATGTACCTGATTCCGTACTTGATTACATTAATGAAAATAAAGAAAAAATGCAAAAAGACTTTTCTAATGATTTTCTTGCCAATGTCTTGCAACAGGTTGGAAGGACAACAACAAAACTTGGCGGATTTATCACTGTTATGACTGGCACCAGAGGCCCCGATATACCCAATACGTTTGTCATGGTGAATCCAAATACAGCAGGCTTCACAAACTCACTGAAGAATACTGGTCAGGCAATATTAAATGGTGGAAAATGGCTAGGTAGAGGAGTCATGGGAGTTGGGTTTGGAGTAGGTATGTATGAGGACATGAATCAAAAAGATAAAAGTTTCGGAGAGGCTCTAGTTCACAATTCAGCTTCTCTGGGCATAGGTTCTGCAGGCGCATTTCTAGGTACAGCTGCAACAGCATTCTTATTAGGTTCAAATCCAGCTGGATGGGCAGTATTAGGTGGCGTTGCAGTAAGTGCAGTGTTTGTAGGTGGATTCAACTACTTTTATGATAATAATATATTAGGGCTACAGGATGGTTTAGATTATGTGGGGGGTAAAATAGATCAAGCATGGGAAAGCACGAAAGATGCCGCAGGCGATGCCATAGATTCCATAGCTGAAACAACTAAAGATATAGGAGAAGCAATCAGTAGTGGTTTTGATGCAATTAATCCGATGAATTGGGGATAAAGAAAACATATGAATGCACAAGCTAACTTTGTATACAAAAAAATGCGTTACAATCTTATAACTATCAATAATGACTATTATATCTTAGATAAGGACAATCCAAAGTGGCTTATATATATACCCTTCTTATTTTGGTTTTTCCCTCACAAGGCGTACAAAATTACAAACCACGACCTATTAAATGATGTTGTTATACGTAGCCCTAAAGAAAAAGGCAGTTACGTAAATATACTGGCAATAGCTATCGGTTTAGCTATTGCCAATTTATTAAGACCTATAATGAATCGTTTTGATGTGAATATCTCCACTCCTTTTTCTTTAATAATCATTGGTATTACTACGTTGCTAATACTTTTATTAAGAATTCATATAAGTAAAAGAAATAAAGAAAATCTATTACTTCATATAGGTGGAGCAGATGTAGAAGATACACAATTAATTGTGAGATTTAGAGATTTAAAATTCTTATTGGGATATATACTATACTATATTTTCATTTTAGCTTTTGTCATCGGTATGTTTTATGCATATGTCTCTTATGGAAATACAATTATATTAGTATTCTATATGATTACCTTGTTCTTACTCACTATGGGTAATTTGTTTGCTGTTTGGCCTGGGAACATAAAGGTGAAATTTCAGAAACAGAATTAGAAGTTATGCTTGTTCCTGTTTTATATTAATGTAATTAACGCAGCAAAAGTTGTGTTACATACTAATCCACAAAATATTGGAGGAATAACTATGCTCCCAATCGGATCAATCGTCTTTCTAAAAGAAGGTACAAGTAAACTCATGATTCTGAACCGCGGCCCCATTATAGAGTTAGAAGGGGAACAAAAGATGTTTGATTACTCAGCCTCTGTCTACCCTCAAGGTTTGGTCGCTGACGCCGTTCTTTATTTTAATGAAGAAAACATTGATGAAGTAATTTTTGAAGGATTTAAAGATAGTGACGAGGACCGATTCCAATCCTTATATAAGCAATGGCTTGTGGAGAACGAGATTCAAAAAGGCGTTGTTAGCGGTCCATTGAAATAAATATTAGACAAAGCATCAAGATTTCCCCTTAAATCTTGATGCTTTAATTTATTATTCTATTCTTTTGGATTACTTTTATTAACTTTCTAACAGAAATTTGAAGAAAAGCGGAAAAATAAGAAGAAAATTATCTTTTTTAAGCAATTCAAGAGTGGAGTTGGGTCAATATAAATGGATACAGAAGCGTTTCTTATATTGAAGAATTTTAGATATCAACTTATTAAGTTGGAAAATATTTTCTACATCATAGATAAAGATAAGCCATATCTGCTCGTCTTTCTTTTTCCTTTTCTATATTGGCTATTCCCTAAGAGGATAGTGCAGATTAGTGAAGAGTCCGCTAATCTTTTACAAACTATCCCTAATAAAGATACAAAAGCAGGTAAATTAAATCTTTTTGCTGTTGGGATATCTATGACTATAGCAAACTTAACACAACCTATATTAAATTACTTCTATATACCAATTTCTCCATTGATCGCTAGCATAATTGTTATATTATCTTCTGCTATCCTACTTTATTTCAGATTTTTAATTAGTATACGTAATAAGAGATCTATCTATAAGAAGTTGGATCTTAACAACAACACCAATCATCTAAAAATATGGATATTTCCAAAGCCTATAAAGAAGATGATCTCTATTACTTTTATGAGTCTTTTTTGTGCTGTATTTGCAGCAGTGCCTATGTATGCTTTTATTATTTACGGCAATACATTCATATTATTCATCGGTATTGTGTTCTTTTTCATCCTATTGATCCTCAATATTTTAACTGTACCCCATGGAAAAAATACCGTTAAGATTATTGTAAAATCATAGTTCCACTACCAAATTCCCTTCTCTTGAAACATTGTGAAGTGAACTCGAGTCAATAGATGAATATAACTCCCTTCTTTCTATTTAACTTTTTTCTAACATTTCTATTCAAAAAGAAAAGCCTCCCTTCGCAACCAGCAAAGGAAGGCTTTCTTATTATCTATCAAATGTAACTTTCTCAGCAACTTCACCAAGCGTTAATTTCGTATCTCTCGGCTTCGTCTCCGCAATAACCTCACCCTTCCGTACAGAATACAGAACAGCAGCTTGCTTCCGAATCGCTTCGTATTCATTCTCTGCTTCAAGCACAATCAGATTAGCTGGCTTTCCTTCTTCAATGCCGTATTTCTCTTCAATATGAAGTGTTCTTGCACTGTTAGTCGTGATCATATCAATGCTGTTAACGATTTGATCATAGCCCATCAATTGTGTTACATGGATACCCATGTGCAGTACTTGCAGCATGTTGCCTGTTCCTAGCGGATACCATGGGTCAAAGATATCGTCATGTCCAAAGCTGACGTTGATTCCTGCTTCCTGAAGCTCTTTCACTCTTGTGATCCCTCTTCGTTTCGGATAGGTGTCAAAGCGTCCTTGCAGATGAATATTGACTAAAGGATTCGCTACCATGTTGATATTGGATAATTTCAGCAAGCGGAATAGCTTTGAAGTGTAGGCATCGTTATATGAGCCCATAGCTGTTGTATGGCTGGCTGTTACGCGTTCGCCCATGCCGTAGCGATGCGCTTCTGCTGCTACTACTTCGACAAAACGAGATTGTTCATCGTCGATTTCATCACAATGGATATCAACGAGACGATCGTATTTTTCTGCTAAGCGGAAAGCAGTTTGTAAGGACTCTACGCCGTACTCCCTCGTAAACTCGTAATGCGGGATGCCGCCGACAACGTCCGCTCCCATGCGTAGTGATTCTTCCAGTAGTTCCTCACCATTTGGATAAGATAGAATCCCTTCCTGCGGGAAAGCAACGAGCTGCAAGTCAACATATGAAGCCATCTCTTCCTTTACTTCAAGTAGCGCCTTTAAAGCTGTTAATTCAGGATCCGTCACATCGACATGCGTACGAACATGCTGAATCCCTTGTGCGATTTGCCATTTCAATGCTTGCTTCGCCCGTGTCTTTACATCCTCCAACGTAAGCAGCTCTTTTCGTTCAGCCCAGCGCTGAATTCCTTCAAATAACGTCCCGCTTTCATTCCAGTTCGGCTCACCTGCAGTTAACGTCGTATCCAGGTGAATATGTGGTTCAATAAAAGGCGGCAGTACTAAGTTCCCCTGCACATCCATGATTTTCTCATCACGGTTTGCTTCGATTGATTGGGCTATTCTTTCAATCTTTCCTTCTGTGATTTGTATTTGCCAAAGACCTTCTCTATTTCTTAATTTCGCGTTAGTTATAATCATGATTCTGTCACCTTTTCCATATTAAGATTTAGTTTCGCTTCAGCTGATTTTGCCGCAATGACTGATAGAACCACATACACAGCCGCCGCACCAATTAATCCGTTCAAAGGCGGGATTCCTGGTAGAAACTTTGCTGCACCAGCTCCGATAACCCAAGCCGCCATTGCATTCCAATTCACAGCTTTAAAGGTCATTGTTTCAAATGCAGGATATTTCCCGCGGCGCACAATGAAATAGTCCGCAATCAAGATGGCCCCGATTGGCGGCAGCACAGACCCTAATGTTGTGAGAAAACCTGTAAAATTGTTATACAGCCACATTGCCAAGATTGTGCCGATAATACCATTTACAATAACTACTTTATTTTTCTTGATTTTCGTAATGTTGGAGATTCCTAAACTTGCAGCATAAACAGCGTTATCGTTTGTCGTCCAAATATTCAAGCCCAGCACGATAATTGCCGGTATGATAAGCCCTTGCATGAACATCACTTCTGCAATATCCGACTGGCCTGTAACGATTGCACCAATTGCACCGAACGCGAACATAAGGGAATTTCCGATAAGAAATGCGATAACAGTTGTAGAGACACCCACTTTCGGGCTTTTCGCAAATCGAGTGAAGTCAGGTGTTAACGTACCCCCGCTGATGAACGATCCCACACCGATTGTTAGTGCTGCCGCTACACCAAGCGCTTCAGTTGGCTTATGCTGCATAAGCGCATCCACCCCACCAATATCATTCACTGCTCCAAAAGCTGAATATCCGCCAAGGACAATTATTGCCGGCACTGCAATAAAGCTCAAAATCGTTAAAGCCTTCATTCCGAAGAAAGCGGTAGCTGTCATCAATAATCCAAAGAGGATGATCAATACAGAGGTATCTATGCCTGTGACCTTTTGAACTGGTACAGCGAACATCGCCACCCCGACACCAAACCAGCCGATCTGTGTTGCACTCAATAAGAAGGAAGATAGATAAGAACCTTTTTCACCAAATGCATAGCGTGTTAATAAATGCGTAGAAAGGCCCGTTTTAGCTGAGATATAAGCAAGTGCCCCTGTATACACACCTAAAATCAAATTCCCCGCCAACACAATCCAAATAAATTGCGTCATGGATAAACCAAGTCCCAACGTTCCTCCTGCTATCATACTTGCGGAGAAGAAAGTAAATCCAAGCATCACCATCAGCATTCTCCAAAAACCATTGCGATTTGACAGCGGTACTGCCCTTAGTGAAAAATCATGATCTATCTTTTTCTGTTCCATTTTAATTCCTCCTGTTTTAGTTAGACTAAAACTGGTACCGAGGAAAAAACAAAAGAGGCTTCCTGCCATCACTGACAGGAAGCCTCTTTAAACATGAGGATATAAGGGTATAGCTATCCCTAATATTCCGCATAGTTTCCGAATGTCCTTGTCAGCCTCACGGGACTGAATTAAAGGTACCAGTATCAAATTAAAGATATTATTACAATAATTTTGAGGAAAGTCAATATACAATTCATCTTACGGGTGTAATAGAAAAAGCAATTTTAAGAGTGCGACAACTACTATTACTATATTCACCAGCAGATCAAAAATCTTTCTTTACCGCCTTGCTTATGACTAGGTAAGCTATAATAAACCCGACGATACCAAGCGCAAGTGGCACAGCAGTGAAAGAAAACAAATTCGTGCCATCACTATTGATCGAAGAAGATAAAATAGCAATGATCAAGATAGAGGATGTGATTGTTGCTGGTATAGAATATTTTATCATTCCGAAGAATAGCGGAATAAGGGCCATTCCTGCCACCGCAACTCCAGTGACCAACAGATGTACTGTGTTTTCCCATAAAAGATTCATTGGGAAAGAAAACCACAAGATGCCGTATATGTTATTCAGCAGGCTGAAAATGGACGATAGCAAGCCTACCGACACAAGGAACGACACTAAGGTTAACAAGCTTATGACGATAACTTTAGCTAAAAGAAGCTGTTTCCGTCCAACAGGTGTTGTAAATAGGACTGTTATCGTCTTACTCTTAAACTCCTCAATAATCATGTTCGATAGCAGCACGGAGGCATAAATAACGAATGCAGCAACCGCCATAATCTCAATAAACATCATAATTTCATCTGCATTGGTAAAGGACTCAGCTGTTATTGTCGGATCAATTCCGAGCAATAGCAAGATACCAAGTATCCCTGCGTTAATGAGGAGGAACGTTACACCAATCGTAAGGAAGTTCATCCTTTTCATTTCTAACCTCATCAGATTAAGCATGTTTTTTGCTCCCTTCCATCCGCTGCATGAAATAGCCTTCCAGTGATAGATTCTTATTATTTATCTTACCGATTTCTACGCCATTGCGAACCATCGCCTGTATAATATCGTTCTGGGAGAGGGCAGGATCGTAAACGTTGATCAGACCTTCTTCTTCCTTCACTTGGAAGTTGATCACTTGCAGTTCATGCTCTAATACATAAGCTGCTTTTGGATAGTCAGATACCGAAAGCTCGATATGCTCCGTGTGATTGCCGCGGATCTCAGCCATCGATGTTTCTTCGATCAACCTACCTTCACGGATGATCCCAATCGTATCGGCAATGTGTTCGATTTCCCCAAGTATGTGACTAGAAATTAACAGCGTAATCCCATACTGTCTGCTGAGCTTATAAAACAAATCCCGCAGCTCCTGCATACCAATAGGATCCAAGCCATTCACTGGTTCATCCAGAATCAACAACTCTGGTTTCGTAACAATTGCTCTGGCAATACCTAATCTCTGTTTCATACCAAGAGAAAACTCCCTAACTGGTATGTCTTCCACGTTTTTTAAATTCACTAATGCTAACGCTTCAGAGATAGCATCTTTCTTATAGTAGCCCATATATTCACAATAGATTTCCAGATTCTTTCTGGCTGATAGCTTGTCGTAAAAGATAGGGTATTCAATGATGCAGCCTATCCGTTTGAGGACTTCATGGGAATTGGCTTGCAGCCTTGTACCAAGGATCTCTATGTCCCCGCCTGTTGGTTTAATGAGACTGGTCATCATCTTCATAATCGTTGTTTTCCCCGCACCATTCGGACCAAGAAATCCATATATTTCGCCGCGCTTCACATTCATACTGACATTAGAAACAACATCCCTTCCGCGGTACCCCTTTGTCAGCTGATGCGTTCTGATAGCATATGTCATACGCAAACCCCTTTTCGTTGATTTCCTTCACTTTACCAAAGGAAACTGTCATTCTACTTACGGAATCCTTACGACTTTCTTAAGTTTGGCGTAATCGTTTAATTTAGGCTTCGGGAATGTGAGTGTAAAGGTGGTTTTCGTATACGGTACACTGGAGAAATGGATGCGCCCCTGCATCTGCTCTGTCAATCGCTTCGCAATCATTAACCCAAGGCCGCTGCCCTGTGCTGCAGCAGTTCTAGCATCATCTGCTGTATAAAGCCGCTCGAAGATTCGATCTTTATCAGCCTCTTGTATTCCTTTTCCTTTATCCCATACATCTATGTAGACGTTCTCCTCATCCTGGCGCAGGGTCATGCCAACGGTTTTCCCGTCCTTCCCGTAGCGAATGCTATTAGACAATAGATTTTCTAGAATTCGTGTCAGCGCGGCAGGATCTGCTTCTATATGTATCGATTCCTCCGGCAAATCAATATGTACAGCAAATCCTTTACTTGTTAACGTATCGTAATAGCCAAGTATCGCTTTTCGGCAAACTTCGTTCAGTGGAATCCGCTCTATTTCCAACTTCCAATCCTCCGATTCCAGCTTCGCCAGATCAAAGAAGGTATTGATCAATTCCGCAACCTCCATGACCTTTACTTGCACTTTGGCCAAAAGTACTTCTCTCTCTTGCGCACTAAACTGCTTATCATGCTGAATCGTCTCAATATATCCTGTTATAACGGTGAGCGGCGTTTTCAAATCATGCGAAACATTAGAAAGCATTCGGTTGGTGGATATCCGAAGACGCGCCAAATCTGCCAGTGATTCCTGATGATAATCTAGTAAACTATTAATCTCATTCAGCAAATCACGCATCCTTTGATCATCTGTCACTAACAATAGCCTCTCAGCGGAATCCGTTGCCGTGATGGCTTTGAGTTTCTCCGTCATATACTGCAATTCGCGGCTCATTTTCCTCTTTGTACGAAAATGCAGAAACAGCAAGACACCTAAGCACACTACTAATAAAGCAACAACATAAATCATGTGTGCATCTCCATTTTATAGCCAATACCCCATATCGTTTTTATATACATAGGAGCAGATGCATCATCCTCGATCTTCTCTCGCAGTCTGCGGATATGGACGTTAATGACATTATCATCCCCGTAATACGCTTCCTTCCATACACTTTCAAACAGCTGTCCCTTTGTGAACACTTGATTCGGACTTGTCGCGAGCAAGCTTAAAATCTGGAATTCCTTCACTGTCAGGTTAATAGGCTCCCCTTTTTTGCTGACAGAAAAGGAATTCAAATTGATATTCAAATCACGCACGCTCACTACTTGCTCTTTCTCTTCATGCTGCTGGCTGTACTGCTTCGACCTCCGCAGTGCCGCCTTTACCCTAGCGGTTAATTCAATAAGAGAAAACGGCTTCCCTATGTAATCATCTGCACCAAACCCAAGCCCCAGCGCCTTGTCCACATCACTATCCTTGGCAGACATGATTAAAATCGGCAGCATACTCTCACGCCTGATCAGCTGCACAATATCCAAACCATTAAAAGCAGGCAGCATCAAGTCGAGAATAATCAGATCTACGTTTTCGTGCGCAAACAGATCCAACGCTTCCTGGCCATCAAATGCGGTGAAAACCGTATATCCTTCTTTCTTCAAATGAGACTCAACCATCTCATTAATCTGTGTATCATCTTCAACTAGCAGTATGGTTTCCTGCAATTTCTTCACTCCTTTCGCAAATTCATCATCAAGTAGCCTCTTCTTTTATAAGTACAGTATACGGGAAAATAAAATCGTTTTTGTTTTATTTTCCATTCAATATGCAGGAACTATATAATTATCCAGAAGAGTCAAACTCCCATGAAGAAAGGAAACTAGTACGATATCACGTATACCCTTTGATATACGCTAAAAAAAGACATCCTTCATTTGGACATCTTTTCATCATTCAACACCGCAAACATGCCCTGTATTACACACTTAACTAATATCCTTTTTCATTTCTTTCTTTTTCCAGTAAGAACCTGTCTTCTTCTTCCTTCTCATCAAGAAAGCTGTGAAGAGAAATAGCACAGTCAAAATGAAGGTCATGAAGTACATGAATAAATGCTCCAAGTAAAAGAAAATATCCGCTGATCCAGCATCACCGAGATGGACCTTATATGGTTCACCAGCGGGATGACTAATCTTGATGGAATCGCCGGTCTCATAATAGACACTTGGTTTTACCAACTTTGTCATATGAATGGGATTGCCTTGTTCATCCTTATACGTGAATGCCAAGTAATAGTATGCTGCTTCATAGCGGCCGTAACCAGGGTCACTATAGTTGTCTGTGATGATTGCTTCCGTCTGTATTTGCTCACCAGCATGAGACTGAATTACATTGGCGATACTTAATCCTAATGATATGTATACAAGCAAGAATCCAAGCACTAATAAACTTTTATAAATCCCTCCCACAATCTTCGTTAAGTACTTCTCCATCCTCCCCCCGATCACAGGTAACATTGTAATCAATACAACAGGACCAAATACTAATGGTGCGGAAAAAGCCAACAGCAAAAGTAAGTTTACGATTACGTCCATATCACCTAAGGACTGAACATTAAAGGAGTTAATACTCTCTCTCTTTAGCACTTCACCATTCTGCATCGTTTCGTATTCATCCAATGGTACTTGGACTAAATCTTCATTCCCTGAATTTATTATCAGAACAGTTTCTACTTCTTCATTTGCAGCGGCATAGTAGGTTAGATTGCCATATAAATCACTATAGACAGTCTTACCTTCCACTATCATTTCCTTGATCTCTGATTTTGGAAATAATGCCTCATAGATTTCTTTAGAAGAAGTGACTACGATAAAAATACATAATGCCAACAAGAAAATACTTAGTGCAGTATAACCGATTCCAGCGCCTATTCTTTTGATCCATTCCACGCAATCGGCTCCCTTCAAAGGACTGGATTTAAATACACATATTTCCGTTTTTATAAACTGATACTATCATAATCTTGTTACAACATCTTAGGACACGCAAGAATTCGTATTACTAACTTGGTAACATGTTTGGTACGCCATGAATAACAACAATCAATACAGGATATTATTCAGCGAAGGCAGCAATATGCTAAAGAAGAGGCATAGAATCTAGATTCTACTATAAAGGATGAGTGGGGTTATTGGAGGAATAAAATCCTGATAGCAATAAGTAAAAACAGCCTCCCGTTCACGGGAGGCTGCTTCCATTAAAATTTAAATTTCGCCAGTGCCGCTTGTAAATCCATCGCCATACCAGAAAGAGCTTCAGATGATGCTGAAATCTCTTCCATAGCAGCAGATTGCTGCTGTGATGCAGCTGCATTCGTTTCATTTGATTCAGCGTTTTCACGTGCAGTCTTTTTGACTTTGTCCATTACGTCTACAATGCTTTTACTTCCGGAAGAGACCCCTTCAATTGTTTGGGACACTTCTTGGACATTGTTTGTCACTTGATCTATTGCTTGTTTAATAGACTGGAAGGAATCGTTGACGTTTTCTGTTTTTCTGATGCCCTCTTCCACATTATCCGCACCGTGCTGCATGGCTGTAACAGCTTTACCTGTTTCGGTTTGGATATCCGAAATAAGAGAAGCGATCATCTCACTGGAATTAGCCGATTGCTCAGCCAGTTTTCTCACTTCATCTGCAACCACAGCAAAGCCTTTACCTTGTTCACCAGCTCTGGCTGCTTCAATTGCTGCATTCAGTGCCAGTAAATTCGTTTGGTTTGAAATATCTCTTATCAGATTGACGATTGTCCCGATTTCTTTCGATTTTTTATCTAATCCATTCACGAATAAACCGATTTCGTTAACGGAATTATTGATTTCACTCATCTGTTTTACAACAGCACGCACTGCTTCTGTTCCATCCTGCGAATTCCGGGATGCAGCATCCGATAATGAAAAGATTGATTGGCTGTTCGTTCGCGCTTCTTTTACACGTGCCTGCATGTGCGCAACAGACGTTACCACTTCTTCCACATGTTGCATGGTGAGCTCTGTGCCATTAGCTGCTGTCTGAGTGGCTGCTGCTATCAGTTCAGCAGATTTAGAGCTTTCTTCTGCACTGGCCGTCAATTCTTCGGATGAAGCTGCTACCTGATCAGATGTCTCAGCGATAGTTTTCATGACATCTGATAGATTCTCTCGCATCTCACTTAGATTCATTGTCAGCTGTCCAATTTCATCGTTCGAAGAATCCTCAACAACGTCAGAAAAATCACCTTTACCTGCATTGTGCATCGCCTGAGAGATGCGACCCAGTCTTTTCTTAATACCTCGGGTGAAGAACAATACTACCACGACGACTAAAATCACAACGATGACCAAAACAACAACAAATATTTTTGTGAAATCCACAATACTTGATGCAACCATGCTATCCGAAGCTCCGACATACCATATGCCAACAACTTCTCCTTGTTCATTTTTAATTGGTGAATAGGCAGTCTGGTAACTGTTTCCGACTACCTCCGCTTCTCCGTAGTAGGTTTCTTCCTTCTCAATAACGGTTTGTTTAACTGCATCTGAAACCTGTGTTCCGACAGCACGTTCCCCATCTGTCATTACATTCGTAGCAACACGAGTATCCTGTTGAAATATCGTTACAGTATCCCCTGTCAATTCCCCTATCTGGTCTACCAAATCATAGTTATCGTTCATTTTGGTTTCACCTTTGTACAAGGTCCCATCCCTGATTTCCCAGGAACCAGGATGAACTGCATTGATATACTCTTCAGCCAGCCGCAGATCTGATTTTGCTTTTTCTAATGCAATACCTTTCATTCCGTGCGTCATATTATTCATTACCACATACGAGATAATTCCAGCGAATAGTAGGACTACTGTTAACACAAGTAAATTTATTTTTGTGCCCAGTTTAAAACGATTGATGACTTTCATTCGTCACCCTCCTGATGTTTTCTAGCCACTACTGCCGTGAAATTAGCTGCGAATATGTATACATGATGCGTTTTCCCGTTTACAGTGGCTTAACATATATCGGCTATATTTTTCAGAATTAAAATTGTAAATTGTGGGATTGGCAGTAAATGGATTTACTTTCCATCCCCCCCTTAATAAATGCGCTTACGCATACTATAACCCATCAAATTTTTAGGTGGATATATGTTATTGAATTCTCGTTGACAACTTGCTATATTAAATTATAAATACCTAATCAATGATGTGATCAAGTAAATAAGGATTGTGAAACAGAAAATATAGCCTTGGCTGCGAGCTATATCACCCCTCCTTATTGAACCCTACCACGGAGATGTTAGATAAAAACTAACCGAGTCGTTTCGTTATAAACGTATAGAGGACTTAATATCTTATATTAAGTTGAACTAAGGTGGTACCACGTCTGTTAAGCATAGAGACGTCCTTTTTGGACTCTCTATGCTTTTTTATATTGGAGGAGGAAAAACGATGTCTCAAAAGACAAATGATTTTACAAAATGGTATATTGATACGATTCAAAAAGCTGATTTGATTGATTACACGCCAGTTCGCGGCAGTATTGCATTCAAACCAGATGGTTATGAAATCTGGGAGCATATTAAAGAAGAAATGGATAAGCGGTTTAAAGAAACAGGTCACCGGAATGCCTACTTCCCGATGCTGATTCCTGAATCTTTCTTCCAAAAGGAAAAGGATCATATCGAAGGCTTCTCGCCGGAGCTTCCTTGGGTTACAGAGGCGGCTGGAGAGCAGTTAGAAGAACGGTTGGCACTGCGCCCGACTTCTGAAACTATGATTGGTCATTTGTATTCTAACTGGATTAAGAGCTATCGGGATCTTCCAGTACTAATCAATCAGTGGGCGAATGTATTCCGCTGGGAAAAGAAAACTCTCCCATTCATTCGTACTTCAGAATTCCTATGGCAGGAAGGTCATACTGCTCACGTGGATGAAGAGGATGCGCGTAAGGAAACGATGCAGATGCTGAACGTCTACAAAGAAGTCGTTGAAGAATTACTTGCAATCCCTGTTTATGATGGGCAAAAGACTCCATCCGAACGCTTTGCTGGTGCGGTTGATACATTCTCCATTGAAGCAATGATGAAAGACGGAAAAGCTGTGCAAGCAGGTACCTCCCACTACATGGGTACTAAATTTGCGGAAGCATTTGATATTAAGTATCTAAACAAAGAGAATAAGCACACGCATGTGCATACCACATCCTGGGGCACGTCCACACGTCTGATTGGATCAGTTATCATGGTTCATGGTGATGAACAAGGACTTGTCCTGCCACCGAGAATAGCACCGACACAAGTTGTGTTGATTCCAGTCGGTCCATGGAAAAAGAACCCTGCCATCATGGAGAAATTAGACGAAATCTTTGCAGCTCTTAAATCACAAGGCATCCGTGTTCGTCTAGATGATTCAGATCAATCACCAGGCTATAAATTCAATGAATGGGAGCTTAAAGGTGTCCCTGTACGCATTGAACTAGGACCACGTGATTTAGAAAATAATCAAGCATTGATGAAAGCCCGCGATGCAGAGGAAAAAACTGCCGTTGCTTTAGAATCTGTTGTCGAAAGCATTCTAAAAGAACTTGAAACGATGCAAACTCGACTATTCGAGAAAGCAAAAGCATTCCGCGCGGAGCATTCACATACCCATATCGATACAATGGAACAATTAAAACACCATCTTGAAGAGTCCGAACAAAACAGCCAATTCCCTGGCTGGGTTCTAGCAGGCTGGTGCGGAGACGATGCTTGTGAGGAAGGCGTAAAAGAAGAAACGAAATTCACAACACGGAACATTCCATTCAACCCGCCAACAACAAAGAAAACTTGCCTGCATTGCGGCAAAGAAGCAAAGCATACCGCTTGGTTTGCTCGTGCTTATTGATTTCTAAAGCAAAAAAATGGATTGATCAAATAGATCAATCCATTTTCTTTATACTTCACCATTCATAATGGATGTGGGATTAGTATCTTTTCTCCATCAAAAGACATACCTTCCCCTCGCTTACTTCTTCTTCATACGGTGTATAGCCCATTTCCCCCCAAAAACAAACAGCTGATTTATTTCTTTTATATACTGCAAGGCGGCACGTATTCGTTTGTCGGCGTAACATACTTTCAAAATAATCATAAGCTTGCTTGGAGGTATTCGATCCCTGAAACTTCTTATGAATTACAAATGACTCTATCCAAGGTGTATTATCTAAAGGATTTTTCATCGTAAAATCAACGATTCCAATATACTTATGATCATTTTTGATGAGCATGCGACTCATATTATAGGATTGCGCTTTAACAAATTCTGTTTTGATATCTCCTATAGTAATTGTTTTTCTATTTCTGGATACTAGATTGTATTCCGGATTGGAATTCCTTATTGCAAGTTCTATAAACATCTTATTCATGTCGTTTTTCTCTAGACTAAACATAATAGTGATTAGTAGAACCTCTCTTTTGTTTAATAGCTTGTTTTTTATAAGCTACAACATCAACGTGTTTTTTACGTGTCCTTTACAAGGTGTTCATTGCAAAAGTGCATCCCAAGGACTCATTACCCAAAAACCTCTTCAAGGAGAATAATCAAGCTTTGATGAAAGCTCGCGATGCGAATGAAAAAGCAGCCGTAGCTTTAGAATCTGTTGTAGAGAACATCCAAAAAGAACTTGAAACAATGCAAACTCGACTATTCGAGAAAGCAAAAGCATTCCGCGCAGAGCATTCCCATACGCATATCGATACTATGGAACAACTGAAACAGCATCTGGCAGAGTCCGAACAAAATGGCCAAATTCCTGGCTGGGTTCTAGCAGGCTGGTGCGGTGACGATGCTTGTGAGGAAGGCGTAAAAGAAGAAACGAAATTCACAACACGCAACATTCCATTCAACCCGCCAACAACAAAAAACACTTGTCTGCATTGCGGCAGAGAAGCAAAACATACAGTTTGGTTTGCTCGTGCATACTGATTATTAAATACCGAAAAAGGATTGATCTCCATAGATCAATCCTTTTTTATATACCAACCTATAACGGCATCCTAGACTTTACAGTTTTCATGGAAGCAGCGATGTTTCGTGCCGTTTTTTCCATATATTCTGCTGCATGCTCAAAAGCTTCCGGAAGTGTTACCACACCTGGAACGATGCTGAAAAGAACATCAATTCCATGCTCGTACACGACATCACTATCTTTGGATAACGAACCTGCAAGTCCTATCACCGGTACACCATATTTTTTAGCTGCTTTCGCTACACCAATTGGCGTCTTTCCATAAATGGTTTGACTATCAATCCGGCCCTCTCCAGTAATAACAAGGTCTGCATCCTTAACTGCTTCCTCGAAATCCACAGCGTGCAGGACAATATCAATTCCTCTTTTTAAATCCGCATTCAAGAAAGCCAACAAACTTGCCCCAAGGCCTCCAGCTGCACCGACACCCTCTATATCCCGGAAGGACTTCCCAAGAGCTTTTTCGGCAATATCAGCAAAGTGGGACAAATTCTTATCGAGTAATTCAACCATATCAGGTGTGGCCCCCTTTTGGGGACCGAAGATTGCGGAAGCACCTCTAGGTCCCGTCAAAGGATTATCCACGTCACAAGCTACTTCCACTCGGACATCCTTCAATCTATTATCCAAACCGGCTAAGTCTATTACAGCTAACTGTGCGAGTGCACCGCCGCCATCACCTATGTCTTTGCCAGCCTCATCAAGCAGCCTTCCTCCGAGCGCCTGAATCATACCGGCTCCCCCATCGTTTGTGGCACTGCCGCCAAGCCCGATAATGATATGCTGTACACCAAGATCAAGTGCAGCAGAAATTAATTCCCCCGTTCCCTTGGTAGAGGTGGTTAAAGGATTCCTATCTTCTGTTGGGACAAGATGCAAGCCCGATGCGGCAGCCATCTCTATGACAGCTGTTTCCCCATCACCCATTAAGCCAAAGAATGCTTTGACTGGCTTTCCTAAAGGACCCGTTACAGTCCGTTCTTCAATCTTACCGTTTGTAGCATCCACGAGTGACTGCACGGTTCCCTCGCCGCCATCTGCCATTGGCATTTTATTGTAGACAGCATCCGGAAAAATCATTTTGAAGCCTCTCTCAATTGCATTAGCAACTTCCAGAGCTGATAAGCTTTCCTTATATGAATCGGGTGCGATTACAATTTTCATAGCTATACATCCTCTCTTTCAGAATTGACTACGTTAACCAAACAGCTTAAAGACCCCAAATATAAGTGTTGAAATAATTGCAAGCGTCAGACCGACTAAAGACTCGTAAGGCATCAGCTTTAACCGTTCCTTGATGCCCATATTGACGCTTCCTGCTGTCGCATGGAAAAAGCTCCCGTGCGGCAAGTGGTCCAGCACCGTTGCACCCGCATGTATCATGGCAGCTCCAGCTAAAGCCGACACACCCAAATCCAAAATGGTGCCACTGAAAACGCTGCTCGCTACTGCCGTACCAGCTGTTGTGGAAGCAGTTGCTGCTGACATGAAGATCCCGGAAACAGGCGCCAGTACGTAAGCTGGCAACCCTGTCGCGTTTAACGCATTAATCAAGACATCCTTCAATGCAGAGTTAGCTATGATTCCAGCCAATGTTCCCGTACCTAAAAGCATAATGGCTACGCCGGACATTTTATTCAAACCAGAAATTGCGTATTCATTGATTTTCCTCGTCTTTTTCATGGCGATTGCTCCAATGATACCCCCAATCGGCAAAGCAACCATCGGATCAATGTTGATATCAAATAGAGGTCGCAAAGAGAGCAGAATAATCGTGACTAGCGGCGCAATCAATGCAGTTATGAATATTGGCAGCTTCGTGTTATCTGTCATTTCTACATCCTGGCTCGCTACCGCAGTACCCTTTTTAACAAGCCGTTTTGCCAAGAGATACGTAACAGCAACACCGAAAACAGCTGGAATGATTCCGGCAGCCATAACGGATGTAAGCGGAACGCCAAATGCGTCAGAAGCAGCAATCGCATTCGGATTAGGCGACATAATATTCCCTGCCTTACCTCCACCGATCATTGCTAAAAGAATAGCCGTTTTTGATAGATTTGCACGCTTCGCAATGGCTAAAGCGATTGGTGATACAGTAATGACTGCTACATCTACGAAAACCCCGACTGTAGTTAGGATCATCGTTGCAATTGCTAATGCCAGCAATGCACGCGTTTCTCCGATTCTTTTGACTATTGTTTCCGCTATCGAGGATGCCGCCCCCGATTCAATTAAGACACCGGCCAGGATACCTGCAGCTAAAATTCGCAAAACTGCCGGGATGATATCTTGTGCCCCTTCCATCATTAAGGCGACGGTATCTGTAATATTCACACCACCAATTAACCCACCGATCAAAGCTCCAGCTACCATTCCATAGGCTGGCGGCACTTTTCTTAAAATAAGAATAATTGCTATGACTAAGGCGCTTATCGCTCCTAAAGCGCTTACAGTAACATCCATGCTGATCCCTCCACAATGCGTAATCGTTATATAGTTATTGTAAGCGTTTTCTATAATGGTTGCATTGTGAAAAGACATAAAATAATCACGGGGAAAATTCACTCTAATTGTGCATTTGCACAATTAGCTAATATCATGCAGCAGCTTTGCCATATAAAGTTCCATTAAATCTTTTGCATTACGCGGGTCCTTGCCTGTCAGTTCGGTAATTTTATCAAGGCGGTACCTCAGCGTATTCCGGTGAATAAACAAGCATTCTGCGGTCTTGTTTAATTCCCCACCCTCTCTTATATAAGCTTCCAATGTATGGATTAGTTCTCCCTTTCTCCCTTGATCCAGAAGCTGGTGGTAGTAAGAAAAAATAGTTTTGTCCTCGTCCTCAACTAATTTTGCTAGGATTATCTCTAACTGGTAATCCTCGTATCGATAGAAGCTCCTGTTTGGCCTCAGCTTACTTCCTACCAGAATTGCTCTTTTGGCTTGATCAAATGAAGATTTTAATTGTTTAATGCGTTCTGCCAATCCCCCGCTGCCAATTAGGATGGTGTCGGATGATACCTTTGACACCCGCTTCAAAAATGTGTTTATATCTTTGTTGGTATCAATAACAACTGCTGCTTTGAGAATTATTATGTCATTATTAAAAGTGACACCGATCAAATCTTCCCTGCCAATTTCGTATTGAATAGATGTAATGAGTCTTTGAATCGAGGCATCTGAGCCCTTCATTACAATCGCAATTCTAGGAAGCTCTAAATTAATTCCAAGAAGGCCCGCACGCTCTTTTATTACTTCTTGATCCAAGCCTTCTTCCGAAATAAGCTGATTCACAATCTCACTTTGTGCCCTTTGCTTCCATTGCACTCTCTCCAGCAAAAAAGACTGCTCCAACACTAATTCTGCCGCCATTTTCACAAGCTGGGCATAACTTCGGATTTGCTCCGGTTCACCTGTAATTCCCACAACGCCGACAACTTGATTATTAAAAAGGATAGGTAAATTAATTCCGGGCTTTGAACCTTTCATTCCCTCGACACTGGCATTATCCATCTCGAGACTTTCACCTTTTTCAAGAACGAGAAGCGCACCCTCATGAAGCTGATGAATCCTTTCGCTTTCTCCGGAACCAATGATAACCCCTTCCTGATTCATGACATTTATATTTCTATTCAATATTTTCATCGTACGCTCTACAATTTCCTGAGCAAGTTCATACGTTAAAAATTGCATCTTTTCACCCACCTTGCTGATTCGTTTCATTTAGAATCTATTATAGTAAAGTTTGGATAAATAATATCTCTCTTTTAGTGAAACTTTTCCATTACATAACTGCTCTAACATAGTGAAAGGAGGGTCTTCATTTGGACAAACAAATAAAACTTGTCAAAAAAGCCATGCGCGGTAATGAAAAAGCATTTGAAAAGCTAGTAGAGAATGAAAGTGAGAAATTATATAAAACAGCTTTTTTATATATGCGAAATCAAGAGGATGCCCTGGACGTACTCCAGGAAACAATCTATAAAGCATATATATCGATAGAACAGATAAAACAGCCTGAGTTCTTTACCACTTGGTTAACAAAAATATTAATCCGTACTTCTTATGACTTCCTCAGGAAGAAAAAGAAAGTCATTCTAGAAGAAAGCTTTTTGTCTACCCAGCTTACAGAACAAAGTTATGACATTGAAGGTAAACTTGACCTTTTACATGCAATTTCTAAATTGAACAATAATCACCAGACCGTTATTATTTTATTCTACTATCATGATATGCCTATTCGTTGTATAGGCGAAACACTCAATATGCCTGAGAATACTGTTAAAACAAATCTTCGACGTGCAAAAATTGACCTGAGAAGACTATTGGGAGGGATGGAATATGAACAAACAGGACATCAATGATGAAATCAATAAAATAGAGTTCCCTCGTAATGAAGTGATGAACGCAATTAATAATGGAATCAAAATAGGCCGAAGGGAAAAGGGAATGAAAAATAAATCGGGTCTTAAAAAGGTCGTAGCTGCGTCATCAATTGCTGCCTCTGCCTTGCTGGTATCAGGATTACTATTCGCACCAGTCACCAACGTTCTTGCTTCTGTCCCGATAATCGGTGCTATATATGATAGATTCAGTATGCAAATCGGATATGAATTGTTTGAAAGCAATTTGATTACTCAAATAAATGATGAAGCAAAAAGTAATGGTATAGAGATAACTATTACAAGTGCTTATTATGATGGGAATGTCATCGGTCTGACATTTAAAGCAGAAGGAGATAGGGTCTCTTTGGATAGAATTGGCGAGCAAGAAGAACCTGAAGTGGGATATAGTTTTCACTTATCTGACGGTGATGAACAAAAACAATGGTCATCCAGTATGACAACTGGTTTGGAAAAGACATCGGACGGCTACGTGGGTGCAATGGAATTTGATAATCCCAATGCTGATCTGCCCGAAGATTATACATTACCACTAACCTTCACCTCTATTACAGGAGTAAAAGGTATCTGGAAGTTCGACGTTCCAGTTAAGCAAATTCCTTCAGAGACAATAGCCGTAAAAGGTGAAAGTATCTCTAAGGAAAATAAGGATTATTCTATTCAAATAGATTCGGTCACGAAAGGGAAAGCCACCACATTCTTGGATTACAAAACTACATTCCCACTAGACGGAAAAAATGATGAAATTAATATAACTGTATTTGATGATAAGGGCAATCGTCTCTCGAAAAGTCATGCAGATGTGCTGTCAGTAAATCAAAGCAACGGTCTAGTGGAAAATGATATTAGAGAATTATTTAGCAGCAAAATAGCAAAGAACACTGAGTATCTAACAATTAAACCCGAAATTATAAAGGACGAAGTAGATACCCTAAGCTCTTTAGATAAGCGCACTCCTTTTGTTGTAGATAGTAATCGATTTGAATATAAAATACAGGTTAACAATATTAAACAGAATGAAAATCAACTTATTTTAGAATATGGTATTCAAAATGTTGATTCTGAAGAGTTAGGAAAAGATATTGTCCAAAACTTCGCAGACTTCATCATGCTTATAAAATCTGATAATATCCATAAAGATGATGACGGACAGCTAGATATGAATCAAATGGTTGATCATCAAATTCGTAGTAATCAAGTAAAAGAAATAGATGATGATTATCCTCATTTTCAATCTGTCTTTACCATTAATAATGTCAAAGATATAAACATAAAAGACTACTCTATAACAGTTCCATTTGGTATTTTAAGCAGCAATACACCTATTGAGATGGAACCAGTTATAGTTGAATTAAAATATTAGTAATTAAGGGGGGGCTAATCTTAGTCTCCTTTCCTTTTAACAAGCTGAGTTCCCTTTCTTATTTGCTCCCACCAAATAATTCTCTCTCTATAATTAGAGAATCAACTAACGGACAATCAGTAGTTGAAAAATATCATAGATTTAGATGGACAAGACATCCAGCAACAAGACTACAGTACGAGAAATCAAATCCCCCCTGTTATCTTGTCTATTTTCAACTGACTAACAACAGAAGAAATTAATGTATCCAATGGATTAATTATAGGATTAGATGTCATGTACTCAACTTCCTTGGCTGCATCAACCATAGATAATTGAGCAACAGAGATAATCTTATCTCTCTTAATGATTTTGCTAAGGTACTTGGAAATCTCTCTATCGTATTCCTGTTTCAACCCTTTCATAATTAACTTAAAAGTATTATCTATGACGATTACATCTATATTTAAAGTTTTTTTATGCTTCGAAGCATATTGATTCAGTCGTTCCATCGTACCATTCACAGTAGCGGGATTTGTAAACAGGATTGTCTGAGGTTGTTTTATATTAGTAATGATTTCAAAATAAGGTTCATCAATTTTATAAATAGGTATTGATGTTGATAATTCTTCTTCCTGTAAAACTGCAATGTAGTTTGTGCAGGTAATAAGAATAGCATCAACATCGCATTGAGCAATCCATTCTATTTGCTGTTTAACTTTGTTTTGAGCGTCTGCTGCTTTGAAAGTTTTATCATATGTGAATCGATGCATTAATCCGGGGTCAACAAAATGGATTAATTCTATATCATATGATGAAAGTGCCTTCTCGATATAATCAATATTAGAATAATGAGCGTGTAAACACCCTAACTTTCTTTTCAAATCAATTCCACTGCCCCTCTGTTTATGTTTTATTTCAGACTATTCTATCAACTAATTCATAGAATTGTCTATGTGAAGAGAACATTACTAGAGTCGCCTCTCCCTATACTGGCTGTTCCTCAAAACACAAATAAGACTTTTGCCTCGTTTTTCCATAATGCAGCTGTATTTCACCAGTAAATTCGATGTGTTTTTCCTATTTCTCCTTACACCAAATTTTTCCTTTATTATAATTACACTAGGATATCAGCTAACGGAAAAACCAGGTGGTGAAAACAATTAAAAATCTAGATGTACAAGACATCCAGCAGCAAGTCGACAGTACGAAGGATTTCATCAGTAAAACAAAGGAAAACGTCGAACAAGTTAAGCAAGCTCTAAACGGCATCACAACCCTGCATGATGGATTTTCAGGTAATACCGCGGACTCCATCCGCTCCTTTTACGAGGAAGCACACAAGCCCTTCCTCGAATTCATGGAAAGCTTTTTGGTACAATATGAAGAGGCACTAAGCTCGGTCAATGATCAAGCCCTCTCCTTCGAACCGAATGAAAGTGGCTTTATACGCCAGGAGTTTTTAGAAGGCGAACTGACTAGTAAAATGCAGAAAGCACAGGACAGTCTGTCTGCTACAACTGACATGATCAATCAGCAGCTTAATAGCGTCAGTGATCTAGCATCCGTATCACATGTAAAAGATAACGTATTTCTAGAATCCATTGCCGATGCAAAAAAGAGAATCACTAAAACAGTTGATAATATGTACGAAATGGACTCGAATGCTACCAGCAAGCTTGATAAGTCTGAGGACGATATGCAGCAGATGAAGACGTATATGTCGAAGCTGAGGACTGCGATTGATAAGAATAATATTAGTGTAGAAAATTTCAATATAACTCAATTTAACAGTGAGTTTTTCTCTTATCATAATGAATTTAAGCTGATGGCTAAAGGCAGGAATGCTCTTGCGACTGGTGAGTCAGCGGCGATAACAGCTGAGGAATTTAACAAGCTTTATCCATATATCAAGAACGAAAAGAATGTAATAGATGAATATTACGAGTGGGATGGTACTTATCACACACTGAAAGATGGACGAATCATCCGTCATTACATGCACGATACTGGTGAGTCATATGAATTTGTTGATAAAATTCCAGAACCACGTTCCAAACCGCTTTCAGATACAGAAGAGTTTGTCTATGGCGCTGTAGGTGGAGTTTGGAATTTCTTTACGGAGGATCTTGCTACTGTTTTGAATCCGGAGGCGACTAAATGGGAAAAAGCATTTGCGTTAGCTATGTTTCTCCCTGTAGGTAAACCAGTGAAGATAATTGATAGGGGCAGTGGATTTGTTTCTGATGGTATTAAGTCTCTTGATAAGATAATAGATAATCATAACAGCGTGAAAAAGGGGGCAAAAGAGAGCCAACCCAAAGATTATCATAAAGTGAGTGGAAGTAAAGAAGCTGGTAAGAAGATTTCACATCCTGTATTGGACAATACACGATCTGGGAGCGCCTTAAAAGATCCAGATGGCCAACATGGATTTAATGATATTATCGATAATTACACTCCACACGCTAAGGAATTTGAGATAATTGGTGGTGATGGGGCTTCTAGGAACTTATATCAAATTGAAGGTGGCATGAAGTATTACGATTATAAGGATTCATATAATAAAAACTTAAGGATTAATGAGCGTATATCAACCGTTAAAGATCAAAATGGAATATTCGAATGGATTGTTGACCCAAATACAGGGGTTACCCATAGAAGATTTATTCCTAATGGACAAATTACAGGTACTCCAAATCAAAGGCCAAGGTGATTATAATGAAAATTCCAGTGAATTTTTTTAAAGAAAATAATATTAGATACGATTGGAGAACAATTTTTACGGGATTTAAAATGCACATATTAAAATCGGAAGACATAACTAATTATGCAGTTGAATATCTCACGATTCATCCAGAAACAGAAAACGAGAACATTATTCAGCTCGCTTGGGGCGGCCATCAATTAGATAGCGATAGTCTATTGAGTAATATACTGCAAGATTACTATAATTCTGATTTAAATATAGAAAATGATGAGTGGCACATAGAAAAGAGAAAATGGCGATTTTGCATACTTACTTTATTAAAAATTAAGTATCACGATAACTCGGAGGAATTACTAAACATAATTACTGAGGTCTATGCAGATTTTAATTATCCAGAAGACATGGATAGCTTTATAAATTATTTAACTCCTAAGGATGGCTATGACCCATCAAAATATTCAAAAGAAGAAAACGTGTCTAGACTTATAAGTTTATTTAATGAATTTCTCGACAAAGAGCGTCATTACTTACAAGGCATTTAAGCTATCTGTAAAGGACTTCCTTCCGTTAATACTATTTAATACTAAGAAGCCCATACTGTATGAGTGGGCTTCTTTCTTTTTTCTATATAACTCATTTTTTATGTTTGAATTTCATATACCTCTTATTTATCCTAGTTCTTTTATGTGCTAATTCATTGTCAACAATAGAGTTTCTTAACTGTAATTCTGATACCAGCTTACTTAAGTTCTTAAGCTTATATATATTTGTAAAATCTCTCAAAACATATACCAGTGAAGCAACAATAATAATAGTGCCTAGAAGGGTTAAATATAATGTTAATAAAGAGATACCGAGCTGACTATTCCCCCCGATTATTTCTTTTAGACTGTAAGACAATAAGCCTGTTATAAAAAGTGCTAAAGAGAACTGTCTAATTGTGTTAGTAAAAGGAAATCTTTGTGTATCTTCAAATAATTCCATTTCCTTTTTTATAATAGTATCTAAGATTTCATATTGTTTAATAGATTTAATTCCATACTTTTCTTCTATAATCTTTCCAATTTCATTGAGTCTGTATTCTTCATATTCTTTATAATTCCTATGGTTATATTTTATGTTTTTCATTTGTAACCTTCTCCCCCAGATTACTGCTGAGATATAGATTACAACTAATACAAACAATAGCCATGCTTTATTTGTAGTCTTATCCATATTAAAATACACAATGTAAAATCCAATAGCAGAAATCACTATAAAAATAACAGGAAAGAGTATTATCTTGCTATCTTTATAATTCTCCTTCAACACATTCCAAAAACCGTAATTCTTATCGTAGGCTTTTATAAGATCTCTTATCATCTAATACCTGCCACCTTCTTGAATTAAATTTAGTATTACAAGAAACCCAAACTAAGTTTAAGATCTGGTAAAACTTGAACTAAGACTTTATACTTTGGTTTTCATCTTTTCTCCCCTTAGCATTATATAACCCAAACAACAAAATAAACCACAACGGAGTCAACAACAACGCCGGCCGCGTTTCATCAGCCACCAGCATAATAACCAGAACTCCCGCAAACAACGCCAGCACAGCATAGTTCACAAACGGTGTAAACGGTGCCTTAAACGTTGTTTTCTTCTGTAATTCCGGACGTGTTTTCTTATATTTAATATGACAGATAAGAATGATGCTCCAAACCCAAATAAAACAGATAGCACTAATGCTCGTGACAATTCCAAAGGCTTGTTCCGGTATGAGTTTGCTTAAGAGTGCTCCCACAGATACGACAATGGCAGATAGCCATAAAGCGTTCGCTGGAACGTGCTTTTTGTTCAGTTTAGCAAGCTGGGCTGGGCCTTGATCTTGTTTGCTTAGATTATATAAGGTGCGGCTTGTGGAGAACATGCCGCTATTCCCTGCTGATGCTGCTGATGTTAATACGACGAAGTTGATGATACCTGCAGCGATTGGGATTCCTACTAAACTAAATGTCTTCACGAATGGACTTTCAGCTGCATTCAGCTCTGTCCATGGATTTATCATTAATAGGATTAGTAGTGCTCCAACATAGAAAAATAATATTCGTAATGGAATTTTATTGATCGCTGATGGGATGTTCTTAGCCGGGTTAGCTGTTTCAGCTGCGGATACCCCGATTAATTCCACTCCAACATAAGCAAAGACGACCATTTGGAAGGCTAACAAGAAACCAGAAATTCCATTCGGAAATAGTCCTCCATGCTCCCATAGATTCGTAACCGAAACTGTTCCTGTATCTGTTTGGAAACCTATCACCAGCAGAACAATTCCTATCCCAATTAAAGCAAGAATCGTAACTACCTTGATCAATGCGAACCAAAACTCCAATTCTCCGAATAGCTTTACCGTCAATAGATTTAGCCCTAATAAAACGACGACACAGATAAGTGCAGGTATCCATTGCGGGATATCAAACCAATAGTTTACATACACCCCGACAGCAATTACATCTGCCATCGCTGTCATAATCCAGCAAAACCAGTACGTCCACCCCGTCACGAACGATGCCCAAGGTCCAAGATAATCTTCAGCAATGTCTGTAATAGATTGATAGCCTGCTTTCGATAAAAGCAGCTCACCTAGTGCTCGCATCACGAAAAACAGTGCTATACCTACAATCAAATAAGCAAAGATGATAGAGGGACCAGCCAGCTGTATCGCTTTTCCGGATCCCAAAAATAATCCGGTACCAATCGTACCGCCAATGGCGATCAGCTGCACATGTCTATTGGATAAGTCCCTCTTTAACTCTTGTTGTGCCAAATCTAGCTCCTCCTTCAATTCAACCCAATAAAAAAAGAGATCGGAGGCTCTCTCCAATCTCTTGATCACAAGAATAACAAATACTATTGGTCATACGCGCGCAGCATAACACAAATACATATCCGATACTCTTCTGTCCTTTTGCCTGAGATTGTGAACCCTTCGGCGCCGCGACTTTCGCGGTCTCTCCAGAAGCTGCTCCTGCTATAGTGTGATCCATAGCATTCATAGCTTTATTATTAAGTTATTTAGATTCTTCCTGAATATTGATTATTCTAGTCCTTGTTAGATTTTTTGTCAAACCCTATTTTGTATCTCAGCTTGTCATTAACGCTGGCAGCAACATGTCAACATTTTATGTGCTGTTCACCAAGATTCCGCTAAACCCCTAAGATATGTGTACCCTTCGATATTTTATTCAGGACATATAATACCCTGTATCCTAAAATTATGGAGGTGAAGATATGTCAGTTGGACAATATCGTTCATTATGCCAAAGATATAGCGGTAAAGCAGTTGAAATTCGTTGCCATGACGGAAAAGTTCATAGAGGGATTATACAGCGTATAGACCGAGATCGTGTTTATTTGCAGCCTATGGGCCGCTCCAGAAACTTTGGTGGTTTCGGTTACGGTGGTTATGGAAATGGTTATGGCGGCGGTTACGGTCGCAGTTTTGGCCGCGGCTTTGGCTTTGGTTTTGGAGTAGCTTTTGGGGCCATCGCAGGAATAGCCTTGCTTTCTCTATTCTGGATCTGACTATATAACAGTTTCAATATAGATTTATCATGACAGCGCATGAAAAAGCCTGGAATTGGTGCAGCCGGGCTTTATTCATGTCCACAAATCTCCATAAACCCTTACATATCGCCGGTAATAACACTAGCATCAACAGCCAGCAATTCTTTACTGGATAAGCTGTGTCTTTCCATATAGTTTTTAACTACATGATAGCCAGCACAATACCCCAGCATCTTCGGATATTTACGATAACCAAACAGAATGGCTTCATATTCATAATCCTGGCGCAAAAGCTGCTGCTTCGGAAAAATATATTCAGACCACATTTTTTCGATTTTCTTATCAGAATAAAAGGATGCCCAGCTAGCAGTCAGTTCTTCTCCCAATCTCTCCCTAACAGCATTTTCAGCTATCCCTTCTAATACGATTGTATCCAATAAAGTGTACATCTCTTCCTTTTTATCCAAACGATTCAGCCGGCAAACATGGTTATATTCATGCGTAAATATTGCTTTGATCTCCTCTTCTGTATTTTCTGGGGATATAAATAAAAAAAGCTTATCCTTGAATGCCAGACCGGATTTTCCACCCAATTGCTTTTGAATCCATTTATTACGTTCATCTGAAGGGAAAATATAGATAGGTATATCCGGACCTCCCCACTCCTTTTGCAGCAATGCCTCGTCCTGCTGCACAACCTCCCACACCTTATCACCCAGTTGTTTACTCTTCTTCTTTAACGGGCGGTACATGCCATGACGTATGAAGTAATCATATATTTCAGCTGCAGAAGCATCAGTAAAAAGTTCAGTTAGCTTCTCGCATAGTGCGATCGGATCCTCATAATCATCAAGCAGCCATTCATCCGTTCTGATTACGCTCATTTTCCTCCCCCTAACAACACTAATTTATTCAATGGAAGCGAGTCTGGTCAGCATGAAGGCTAATAGCACAAAACTTTTCCGTATTCATAGCATATTGCAATGATGTCATACAAAGGCAGGGGTTACGTTTGAATTACACATATCTTGAGTGTCTAGCACTATTTGGAGTAGGCGGTGCACACCCCGGTGGACTGCAGTTAACAAAGAAAATATTAGCTGAGGAGAAAATCAATAGGGATACCACCCTACTGGAGGTAGGATGCGGCACAGGGCAAACTGCTGCTTATCTTGCACAGCAATACGGCTGCAGTATTAATGTCTTAGACAACAACAGCATTATGGTGGAGAAAGCCCAGCAAAGATTCTCAAGTTTGGCTTTATCGATTGATGCCAAAGTCGGAGACACAGAGAATCTCCCCTACCCGGATAAGCATTTTGATATTGCTCTCTCGGAATCAGTCATTTCCTTTACCAATGTTATTGCCACAATTCCCGAAATCAAAAGAGTGCTGAAACGAAACGGCAGATTGCTCGCAATTGAAACTGTACTGGAGCAAACAATCTCAGAAAAAGAACAATCTCAGATTATTGATTTTTACCGCTTCCCACAATTATTTACAGAGAACGAATGGCTGACAGCTTTTAGAGATGCTGGATTTCAACGAGTAGATGTAACAAAATATCAACCAGGATTGGAACAGGTTGATGAACAGCATGCTGCTGATTTCTCCCTATCAGAAACTATTGATGATGCATTGTTAGAGATATTGGGAAAACATGAAGAAATCATGCAGCGAAATAAAGATAAGCTGGGTTTTCGTATATTCAAATGCAGTTGAAACAGTATGATATGACCCTTTCTCGAAAAACGAAAAAAGAAGAGCTTGGATGTTCTCCAAACTCTTCTTAATTACCAGAAACGCTTTCTCCCTGGTTCAAAATTCTAGATAATAAAACAAATCTTACTCAAATGTAATTATCATTTCTGTCCCTTTACCAAGCTTGCTATTAACCTCAATCTTTCCTTTATGCAAATCAATTATTTTCTTGACGATGGAAAGGCCTAAACCATTGCCGCCTGCATTACGCGTTCTGGATTTGTCGGCCTTATAAAATCGTTCAAACATATGCATGACTGCATCTTCATCCATACCTATCCCGGAATCTTTTATTTTTACAATGGCTTGACCGTTCGTTGTTTTGTTTACCGTAACTGTGATGGTTCCTGCTTCTGGAGTGAATTTTATACTGTTATGGATAAGATTGATCCACACTTGATCCATCAGATCCTCATCTGCAGTAAGGATCACATTTTCGAGAGAGATATCCATCTCTATTTCCTTCTCCGCCCATTGCGGTTCATTAGCGAGAATGATCCGGCGCAGCTGATGGTCTAATCGATAGCTTTTTCGCTCAAGGGTCAATTCATCAGACTCCAGGGAAGTAAGCTTTAATAGATTTTCACTCAATTTTGACAGCCTGATACTTTCCATTTCAATAATTTCGAGATAATGCTGCCGCTGCTTAGGGGTTAAATCATCCCTCTGCAAGGCATGGGCAAAACCACTGATGCTAGTCAAGGGAGACTGGATCTCATGGGAAACATTCGAAATGAATTCCTGCCTCATTTCTTCCATTTCCCCAAGCTTATCTGCCATATGATTGATGTTTTCGATGATTTTATAATAAGGATGGTCTGTGCGTCCGTTGAACTGACTCATATAAAAAGAAAGGTCAATATTAAAGTTTCCTTCTGCCATCATCCTCATTGCCTGAATCATTGGGTGCAAGAACTTGTCCTGCCTTTCTCTTATCCATTTGATTCTTGTAATGAAAAACACGCCAAATCCAAACAATAGAAAACCCGATATAGAATTAATCAGCTGTTTGGCTAATGCATGCGGATGGAAATCAATGGCATCATACAAGACAGAAGTTAACCAATAAGCGCAGGCCCAGCTTATAAGCAAAGCAGCAATAATAGCAAGCATACCTAACAGACGTTTCAGGAATTCGCGCTGTTTCAATTCAATACCTCCAGACGATAGCCAAGGCCGCGAATGGTCGTGATTTTAAAGGGACAATCTTCGTATGAAAAACGCTGACGCAGCCGTTTGATATGCACATCGACGGTTCGCTCGTCTCCCTCATAGTCAAAGCCCCATATATCTTCAATGAGTTGCTCCCGCGAGAATGTTTTCTGCGGGTTTGCTGCTAGCTTAAACAGCAGTTCAAATTCCTTAAGCGGCAATGTAACGCGCTGATCCTCCATCATAACTGCAAAGGAAGTACGGTCGATTAAAACATTCCCTAACTTGATTTGATTAGAGGCAGCTATTTGGTGGTGCCGAAAATGTGCTTTTACACGGGCAATCAATTCAGCTGCAGCAAATGGTTTCACCATATAATCATCTGCCCCGAGATCAAACCCTTTCACCTTTTGCATCGTCTCCCCTTTTGCCGTTAACATAATGATAGGCACTGTATCAGAATAATAGGTTCGAACCTCCTGACAAAATGCCCAGCCATCCATATTCGGCATCATGATATCCAGGATGATCATGTCGATTTTATCTGTTTCGAGAATAGCTAATGCGGCTGCCCCATCCTCAGCTTCCGCAATGGTATAGCCTTCTTTTGAAAGAAATAAATGAATCAACTCTCGAATATGCGCGTCATCATCGACGATTAATATTTTGGCCATGTTGTCCATTCCCTTTATAAATTAGAGAGAATCGCCAACTTGCGATTCTCCTTGTTCCTGTACTATTCTACCTTTATTTTAACTTCTTATCATTAGGTCCGTTTCATATAAGCACGAACTGTAATTGGGGCGAATACTGCTACAATCACAGCCGCTCCAATGAGCGAGATAATCATATCCCAACCCATAGTTCCCGTATTGGTTAAATCCCTTACCGCAGAGACAAGATGCGAGATTGGATTGATATTCACAAACCACTGAAGCCAGTTAGGCATTGTATTTGCCGGTACAAATGCATTGGAAAGGAACGTGAGCGGGAATAACACAAGCATGGATATACCCTGTACACTAGAAGCTGTTCGGGCAATGACACCGAAGAATGCAAAGATCCAGCTGACAGCCCATGCGCAGACAACAACGAGAATACCAGCAATGATGATACTGCTAAGTCCGCCATCTGGGTGGTAGCCCATGATATATCCCATCACGAAAGTAAGGATCGTTGCAATTGTGTAGCGAATTGTATCAGCCATCAAAGCCCCTGCCAATGGTGCAATCCGGGCAATCGGCAATGATTTGAACCTGTCGAACACCCCTTTATCCATGTCCTCCCGCAGCTGCACGCCAGTGACAACAGAGGTACCGATAACTGTTTGAACTAAGATACCAGGAATGATAACTGGCAAATAGCTTTGCACATCCCCAGCTATTGCACCACCAAAAATATAGGTGAACATCAGCGTAAAAATGATTGGCTGTAATGTAACATCAAATAATTGCTCTGGTGTACGCTTTATCTTCAAAAGACCTCTGAAGGCCATAGTAAAGCTGTTCATCAACGCTTGACGGAAACTTGATTTGTTCTTGAGCTGTCTGTCGGCAGCCCTTGTATCAGCATAACTGTTCATGATTTTACCTCTTCCTTTTTCCCTTTTCCAGTAATGGTCAAGAATACCTCATCCAAGGTTGGCTTCTGCACACTCAACTCTGCTAATTGGATTCCTTCTCCCCGCAATGCAATGAGCAGATCCGAGACCACATCAGCATCAGCCAGGGGAACCGTTATTTCACCGCCTTCTGCAGATACTGCAGCTTGGACGTTGAGTATCCTTTCAACCAATGCTTTGGCAGCTGCCATTTGATTGGTGTTTTGAATACTTACATGCAAGGAGGAATTACCAACAGACTGCTTCAATTCATCTACTGTCCCCTCGGCTACAACTCTGCCTTGATCGATTACTGCAATCCGATCAGCCAATTCATCCGCCTCTTGCAAATATTGCGTTGTAAGCACTATTGTCGTACCTGACTTGACTAGTTTTCGAATCGTATCCCACATTTGATTGCGCGTTCGGGGATCCAATCCAGTCGTTGGTTCATCTAAAAAGATAAGCGGCGGTTTAGCAATAAGACTTGCAGCTAGATCGAGACGACGGCGCATCCCGCCTGAAAAATGCTTCAATGGACGCTTGGCCGCTTCTGTCAGCCCGAATTCCTCCAGCAGCTCTGCTGCTTTAGCCCGCGCTTGATTCCTACTCAAATTAAGCAAACGCGAAAATATAATCAGATTCTCCGTAGCACTCAGCGATTCATCGACAGAAGCGTACTGACCTGTCACCCCAATTAATTGTCGAACAATCTGCGGATCCTTCGCAATATCATATCCGAAAATACGCGCTGACCCCGCATCTGCCTGCAGCAGTGTTGCCAGCATCCTGATGGTCGTTGTCTTGCCAGCTCCGTTTGGTCCAAGTACACCATAAATCGTACCCTTCTTCACCCTCAGATCCACTCCATCAACAGCACGATTTTCCCCAAACGTCTTCACAAGCCCGCTCGCTTCAACGGCCCACTCTCCGTTTATAGCCACAGTGTTCATATTTGTTATCCTCCCAAATGAATTTATAATTTTTGACTAGATATTTACTGAAAGTACTTCTAAGCTCAATTTGGATTATAGATAAGGAATATGAACTGAATATGAACTAGTTATAAAGAGGTTGGTGGATGTCATGAAACTACAAATTAAAAAAGCGGACACCTTATTAGTGTCCGCTCAAAAATTCAAAGCATTTATTACAAATTCACAAGCTTATATAGTTGTTAGTTCCCGCCATTCAGCATTCCTTCTTGTGGTATTTCAAGCTTGAAATGTGTACCATTCAGTGAACTGTCTACTATATTGATATCTCCTAAGTGTTCAATCATCGTCTTCTTCACAAACGCTAGGCCCAATCCCATTCCTTGCTCTTTCTCTCCTAGGGAAATAAAAGGATCAAATACATTCAACCAGTTCTCAGGAAGTATACCCATCCCAGTGTCGATAAAGTGTATGATGATATTCCTATCGTCAATTTCTGTGCTGATTGTTATCTTCTTTTCTAACCTGTTTTCTGGGATTGCTTCCACGCTATTTTTGATCAAATTGATAAAAACTTGTTTTAAGTTTGTCCTATTCAAATAAACATTCAGTGGTGAATATATATTTGTGAATTCCAGCTCAACTTTGTTTTCTTGGAGCATTCCGACTGTAAATTCAATAGACTCTTGGATTAATTTCGAAAGATCATCTGTTTTATAGATCAATGCAGACGACTTCATGTACGCACTATAATTATCAGTCAGCTGCTCTAAATGGTCCGATGCATTACCTACCATTTTCAGTTTCCGTTTATCTCCCTCATCCAGGGAACCATTTCTATCCATCATGCTGGAGAAACCCTTAATAATAGAGTTTGTGTTCCTTACTTCATGAATCAAACTGCCAGTCAAATGACCCGTATAGTCTAGTTTTTTCTGTTTTTCCATTAATTCATAAGAATGAGCCTTCAAATCTACATTCAACTTAACAAAAATATGCATGTTTGCCACCGAAAATAAAATAACACCAATGCTGCTAGTAAGAACGCCAGTTAAAGGAAAAAAGTTTAAAATTCCTGGAATGACCAGCAGCAATGCATTGAATGAAAAACCCATAAGGAAGTTTTTAAAGTGTGAGTTCCGAATTTTCTTTGACAATACAGGCATAACAATTAAGAAAAATACAACGATAGCCATGTGTATGAAATACACCCAAAATAGCGGCCCATAATCAGGAAAATAGTAAACACCTGTATATCTTTCCTGGGTAACAGTCAATCCTTTTATTCCTAAGTCCGTCCAATTTATCACATAGACGATAGCACTCCATATAGTGAAGCCAATCAGTGCTTTTTTGGTGAAAAAAGCATAAGAAACATTCGCCAGCCAATTCGCCTTTTTCACCACTGATGGCTGGTCTTTGATAATCCGGTAAGCTACATATAATACAATAGAGAGACCGAACGTCGGCCCCGCACGAAACAGCTTAAACAGAAATAGAATCGTATCTTCTGACAGAACATCCTTAAAATAAAGAACTCCGATATCCAACTGCCAGATCGTAATCAGGATCATATATATGACCATTCCTGTTGACAGTTTTGTTTCATTGTATACTTTGCTCATGCTTAATGCTAAAAACAATGGCAGTAAACCAATGGCACATATTAATATACCAATAATCATACCGGCTAACCCCTAACTGCTGACTATGTTCTTTTGTATAAAGTAATGTAGAGATTCCATTACACGATTTAGGAGCTATAACCCATAACTTTAGCTACTATTCTCATATATTCCTGCATAACTTATGCCCATACATTATATCAGATGTCTTCCATTGGGATTTGATAATTACCACCATTCAGCATTCCTTCTTGCGGTATTTCAAGCTTGAAATGCGTACCACTTGGCGAGCTTTCAACTACATTTATATCTCCTAAATGTTCAATCATCATTTTCTTCACAAAAGGAAGACCCATTCCCATTCCACGCTTTTTATTTCCTAATGAGATAAACGGGTCAAATACACACACCCAGTTCTCTTGGGGTATACCCTTGCCAGTGTCGGTAAAATGTATGATGATATTTTTTTCATCCATTTCTGTGCTGATTGTTATCTTCTTTTTTGGCCTGTCTTCCGGCATTGCCTCCACGCTATTCTTGATCAGATTGATAAAGACTTGTTTTAAGTTTGTTCTATTCAGATAAACATTCAGAGGCGAATATGTATTTGCGAACTCCAACTCGACTTTGTTTTCTTGAAGCATCCCTGCTGAAAAATCAATAGACTCTTGGATAATCTCCGCTAGATCCTCTGTTTTAAAGGTCAATGCAGCGGCCTTCATATACGCACTATAATTATCTGTTAGTTGATCCAGATGTTCAGATGATTTACCTATCATCTCCAATGTTCGCTTATCCCTCTCATTTAAATTATCACTTTTTTCTAAAATACCCGAAAAACTTTTAATAATAGAGTTTGTGTTCTTCACTTCATGAATTAAGCTGCCGGTCAGCTGACCTGTATATCCTAGTTTTTTCTGTTTTTCCATTAATTCATAAGAGTATATTTTCAAGTCTACATTGAACTTAATGAAGACGTGCAAGCTTCCAACCGAAAATAGAATGACACCAATGCTGCTTGTAAGAAGACCTGTTAAAGGAATGAAGTTTAGAGCTCCTGGCACAATAAGCAGTAATGAGTTAAAAGAAAAACCGATAAGGAAGCTCTTAAAGTGTGAGTTCCGTATTCTCAATGAAAATAAACATAAAACAAACATGAAAAATAGGATGGCAGCCATGTGTATGAAATACACCCATAATAAAGGCCCGTAATCAGGAAAATAGTGATTACCAGTAAACCTTTCAGCGACAACAACCAATCCTTTTACACCCAAGCTCGTCCAACTTATGAAATAAACAAATAGGCTCCATATAGTGAAGCCTATAAGCGCTTTTTTGGTGAAAAGAGCATAAGAATTTCTCGTCAGCCAATTCGTTTTTTTCACCACTGATGGTTGGTTGTTTATAATCCAGTAAGCCATATACAATACTATAGGGAGGCAGAAAATCGGTCCTGCACGAAACAGCTTGAACAGAAATAGAATCATTTCTTCTGACAGAACATCCTTAAAATAAAGAACTCCGATATCCAACTGCCAAATTGTGATTAAGATCATAGAAATGATCATCCCTACCGACAGCTTTGTTTCATTGTAAACCTTGCCTATGCTCAATGCTAAAAACAATGGCAGTAAACCAATGGCACATATTAATATACCAATAATCATTCCGACTAACTCCTAACTGCTCGAAACCCATATCATGGATTGTATTTTTTATGTATGCACATGTTATTTCCATTAGGTCCTTGTTTGTATAGCAACTCAGAAACCCAAAAGATTCGATAAATTTTCAAAACATACTCTTAATTGAAGAAGGTATCTTATAAAACAATGACGAAGATGTTACTTTCTATTGATTCCATAAACCCATAACTCGTCGCTACTATTTTCATATATTACCTTGTCCTTAATGGATACTTATACCCATACATTATACCAGATGCTTTCCATTTAGCTGTTGTTTGGAATAAATTACCTCACCATAATTTGGAATAGTAGTGAACGGATATTAAGAGAGAAGATCTATGCTGATAACAGAAATTCTAACCTCACACAGAGACCCGCTATGTTTCCGAAATCCCCCTTGGCTACTCAATAGTTAAAGCACATAACTATATTCCGTCTTCAGCATTTTAGTATATTTGGATTCTATTCCTTCCATATTGGGTACTGTTAGAGGACAAAAGTTCTAAAGACTTTTCGAAATCTAGTTAGAATTATTTCCCTATTAAAATTACATAATGAAAGGACTAGCTTCATTAGTACTCTTTGACAATATATTCTCTTGCTAAAGGTGGCTGTAAAAATGACATACGTTTTATTGATAATTGGTTTTGTGTTGTTAATAAAAGGAGCTGACTATTTTGTAGAGGGATCTTCAAAAATCGCGGCTGCTTTAAAGATTTCTCCTTTGTTAATTGGATTGACGATTGTAGCGATGGGGACAAGCGCTCCAGAGGCTACTGTCAGTATCGTGGCAGCATTAGACGGCAGCGCTGGAGTTGCCGTCGGAAATGTTGTAGGAAGCAATATTTTTAATATAACCTTTGTCGTTGGACTGGCTGCAGTTATTTTTCCGCTGACGGTTGGCAGTGAAACAATTAGAAAGGAAATCCCTTTTACACTGCTTGCAAGTGTTGCCTTACTAATCCTTATTAGTGATATAAGCCTGCAGCAGATGGACGGTAACTATTTGACTAGAAGTGACGGATTTATCCTTTTACTGTTCTTCGGGATCTTTCTATACTACATTTTTGAAGTTGCCAGAAAGGATCGGAAGAACACGCAGAACACAGAAAACACAACAAATGAAAAACCTAAATGGGGAAAGAATACACTTCTGACGGTTGGAGGGCTTGCAGCTATCATCTTTGGCGGAGAACTTGTCGTCAATAATGCTACAGAAATAGCTATTTCATTCGGCATGAGCGAGACGCTGGTCGGACTGACTATTGTTGCGATAGGTACATCACTACCTGAATTAATCACTTCTGTTACGGCAGCCATAAAGAAAGAAAATGAGATTGCCTTGGGTAATATAGTTGGAAGTAATATATTCAATATTTTCTTCGTACTTGGATTAGCATCTTCGATATCTCCTTTTGCAATTGAAGGAACAATAGTCATAGATATTCTCCTACTGATTGTCATCACATTAGTTCTGCTTGTTTTCTCACGAACAAACTACAAAGTCGGTAAAATGGAAGGCGGTCTATTAGCTGTCATCTACATTGTATATATGGTTTATATCATTATAAGAAATTAAATGATCAGCTAGTATTGCGAGTCAAGCACATTTAAAAGATCCCACACCGTTTGTTGGTGATGGGATCTTTTTTTAGCAAGGGGCGGGTGTATTGGATTATGGAGAATGTAACTCCCCCCTTCACAACAAACACCATCATATAATATCAGAAAAATTTAAATATTGAATTTTATTATAAACTGTTATACAATCTGACAAACAGTTAAGAAGAGGTGGATGATGAAAACATTAGAGCGATTTAGTCAGTTTGTCGGAAGTACTTTTGCGTATTGGGTTATTTTATTTGCGGTAGTAGCTTTTCTGCTGCCAGCAGGATTTACATGGATCGTTCCTTTTATTACTCCACTTTTAGGAATCATTATGTTCGGAATGGGGCTGACACTGTCTGCAAGTGACTTTAAAGGAGTTATCAAACGTCCTTTTGAAGTATTTGCTGTAGTAGCCGGACAATTTTTGATTATGCCGCTGCTTGCCTTTGCTTTGGCAAAAGGACTGCAATTATCTCCTGAAGTAGCTGTCGGAGTTATCCTTGTCGGATGCTGCCCTGGCGGAACATCCTCTAACGTCATGACCTTCCTGGCCAAAGGCGATGTCCCATTATCCGTGACAGCAACTGCAGTCACTACCGTTCTTGCACCGATCGTAACACCCGCACTCATTCTTTTATTTGCGAGCGAATGGATTGAAGTCAGTCCTGTCTCCTTATTTATCTCAATCGTGAATGTCGTCATTATCCCAATCGTCTTGGGTCTATTAGTGAAGCGCTTCTTCAACAGACAAGCTACAGCGAGCGTAAAAGTACTGCCGCTTGTCTCAGCCGTTGCCATAATCGGCATCGTAGCAGCTGTCGTATCCAATAGCCAGCAGCAGATTGCCCAGACCGGGCTGGCTATTTTCGGTGTAGTCATGCTGCATAATGTGCTTGGCTACCTGATCGGTTTCGCCTTCGCCAAGCTCTTGCGAATGGATCTGCCTAAGAGTAAGACAGCCTCCATTGAAATCGGCATGCAAAATTCAGGATTAGGCGCACAGCTCGCAACAGCGCACTTCTCCCCACTCGCAGCAGTACCAAGCGCTATCTTTAGTGTCTGGCATAATATTTCAGGTTCTATACTGGCTAATATTTTTGCGAAGATGGGCAGTAGTGAGAAAGAGACAGCTCCTAAACAGCAGATATCTTAGTACAATTAGCCATTCTCATATAAGAGGATGGCTAATTTTTCTTTAAAACCCCATATTTCCTGCAGTAAGTAATAACAAGCAGTCTCCCCAAAATGATTTTCAGCTTTATAATCAAATATACCCCTCTTATTGTTACTAAGACTTCTGTCGCGTTTTTCCAAAAACCGACTATTTAGTGCTGGTAAAAAAGAATCGTTTTTGCCATTTCCCCTTTCACCAAAATTTTCCTTTATTATAATTACAGTAACGAACAGCTAACGGATATATCAGGTGGTGAAGGACAATTAAAAATTTAGATGTACAGGACATCCAGCAGCAAGTTGACAGCACGAAGAAATTTATCAGCCAAACAAAGGAAAGTATCGAACATGTCAAACAAGCCATCAACGGCGTTACGACACTTCACGATGGCTTCGAAGGCAGCACCGCCGACTCCATCCGCTCTTTTTTTGAGGAAACGCACAAGCCCTTCCTCGAATTCATGAATAGCTTTTTGATACAATATGAAGAGACACTTTTGTCTGTAAGCGAAGAGGTTCTTTCCTTTGAATCGGACGAGCATGGATTTATTCGGGAAGATTATTTAGAAGATGAACTAAAGAGCAGGCTCGTGAAAGCTTCAACCAGCTTAACCTCCACAACAATTGACATTAACCAGCAGCTTCTTTATGTGAAAGACATTGTGAATGTACCATCTGTAGATAGTGAACCATTCATCAATTCCATCAACAAGGGAAAAGAGAAATTATCGGAAACACTGTCTAATATGTATGACATGGACGCCAAAGCGACTAAGAAGCTTGATAAACCCCAACAGGATATTGAGCAAATGAAAACTTATTTAGCTAAACTGAAGAATGCAATTGATAAGAATAATATTACTGTCGATAGTTATAGTTCTGAAAAGCTGACAAAGCAGAATTTCTATAAAGACTTCAAATTACAAGCCGACGGCAGACAAGCGTTAACAAGCGACAAACCAATCCCCCTCACGGAACAAGAGTACAAAACTCTGCAAGATCAAATCAAAGACAGCAAAACAGTTCAAGATGACCGATTTGAATGGGATGGCGAATACTTTACTTTAGCAGATGGCCGAATCATAAGAGCATATACCGATACAAACTCTGACTCAGCTGTATCAAGAATGGCTTTTGAATTTGTTTCTAGTATTCCGGAAAATCGGGAGGATTTGAAGGAGTATAAGCAAGAAGAAGGAAAAAATATGTTTGCTGGTGCAGTGAAAGGCACAGTTGATTTCTTCTTCGGGGACGCCATTACATTATTTGGACCTGATGCCACCCTCGAAGAAAGAGCTTGGGCCGGAGTATTTCTATTTGTTAAACCAGCAAAAGTGCTTGATAAGGTAGGAAGTCCTTTTCTTGTTTCTGGTGCGAAGAATATAGACGACCTTGCTAAGAGTAAGGGGCTTCGTGATGCAAAGCCTGGGAAGGTAGATGAGGTTAAGGATGCTGCTAATAAGGGTAAGATTGAGGCTACTCAGTCCGCTATAAAGAAAAGTGAATGGCTTGAGAATTTAAAAAACACAGAGAACATTAAACAGGGTACTAAAGAAAACGGACTAAATCATATTTTTGATGGTGAAGTTCTTAAAAATGGAAAAGCTAACGGTTTTCATTATGAGGGAATGCCCGATAGCAAAGGTAAAGTCGTAGAGAATATTGATCCACCAAATGAATATGGAGTATATCGCGCAAATATTGAAGTTGACGGAGTTCCCAAAAAACCTAAGTCTACCTTCTTTCCTAAAGAGTGGACCCCCCAACAAGTTATTGATGCAACTAATCAAGCGTTTAATAATAAAGAAGTCTTTAAAAATAATAGATATCGAGGACAAACGGATTCTGGAATGGTAATTGAGATGATTATTAAAAACGATAAAATTGTTTCAGCTTATCCACTGTATTAAAGAATATAATGGAGGTTTTAAAGTGGTAAAGTACAATTATTCATTAGAATTCAAAGAGAAGTACAATGAAGTTATTTTAGATTTTAGTCAAGAAGATTCATTGAATTTTTCTTATATGATAAGTGATCCACTTGGTTCTGATATTTCCTTGAGGATAGATGAATTAAAAGAGGATGTGGATAATTATATAAAATTATTAAAAGGGCACATACCCAGATATGACCATGGAGGAAACGCATCTAGTGTAACTTCATATAAAGACGTTACCATAATAGAAGATCCTTTTTTTGATGAAGAAGAAGATGATACTGAACCCATTTGTAAATTAGAGACAATTGAGTTTGTAAAAATAATATTAATATGGGCATATGAAAACTATAAATATAAATGCAAACGTGAGGTAATTACCCAAGAAGAAGCAGAACTAACTTTGAATTGGATTGAACAAAAGATAGGAGAAGTTAAAAGATTAGAAGAAGACGAATGAGAACAAGTCAAAGCTGCTATTACGAAATATGCTTTTGATATTCTTCTAAAGGTAAATAACAAATGAACAGTATCCATGATAGTAGAATACTTAGTTATAATGTAGACTTCGAACAATCAAAACTAATAATAAAAATAATAGACGATGATGGATAATATAGTGACTTGCTATTTGAAGGTGGTTTTGCATTTCATTTCGAAGAGCAACTTCCTCAAAGTATAATACTAGACATATTAGAAGATGAAATAGACATTATTGGCCCATGGATTACGAGAATAGTGAAGAGATGCTAAGCTATGTAAAGTCAAAGAGCTATCGTTACTATAAAATTCAGTCCTCATATGGTTTGAATGGATGGATTCTTTCCAAAGCATTCCTAGTTAAGTAAGAAATAGTTTATATAATAATAAAACGCTCAGCGATCATCTCGCTGAGCATTTTTAAATCAGAAAGGAAACTCCCTCTCTACCTTCGTCCTCATCTTGGAATTCTACTGCCCTTCCTTTAGCCAATATTTACTCTCAAAAACGGATCTCACATAGTACCTGCAAGACCATCAAGTATCAAATGAAATTATAGAAAGAGGAGATCTAATGGGATATGATTCTCTAATAAAAGCCTTAATCGATAACGAGAGAAATAAACTAGTAATAGAATGGGATAGTGTGCTAAAGCTTCCAGTAGGTTAGATACAGTATTTGAAACTGATAATGGACTAGAAGATGAGGATGTCAATTTCAAAGAATGAAAGTCGAAGAAATTCTGAATGAACCAGGTGTTGAAGAAAAAGATGAGGTTTATAACTGGGTAAAAAACAACGATACCCCTTTAATAGAGCTTTCCCTTTATGATAATCCACCTATACTTATATCACTTACTAATGGGGAAGCAATTTGGACCAAAGGAAACTAAGAAACAAGTTGCTAAATCTTTTCAGTTTATAAATGTTAAAGCTTTACTAGCTAGAAAAATAATAAATAAGTAGTCCTAAGAAAAAGAGCTCCTTATTTATTATTCTTCTAAATACTTGTACAGCAACCCTGAACAGTTACTAAATCAATTGATAATATACAAGCGACTCCCAAATAGTTAATTATGCAAGAAAAACATTAGAAGGGATGATATTAAGTGACATATAACAAGTATTATGACGGATTTGAAGGCGAATCTAAACTTGTTTTCTTCAACGATCATCATAAATTCAGTATGTGGATTGGTTACTTTGAAAGTATCTTAGACTCATTATTATATATAGAACTTGATAAAGAAGGAATCTTAGAGGAATATTACAATCATGAAGGATGGTATGATGACTCTCCATGGATGATCCCTGATAGAGCTCTAACCATAACACAGCTGAAACAATTTGATTTAAATAAAGTTAAGCAATCAGAATATATAAAAGGTGTATTACCAGAATTAGTACGAGAATTAATTGACTTCCTAGAAGATTCTAGAGAAAAAGTATGGATAGAGTACGATTAAATTCTTTTTATAAGAGTGCATTCCCTTGATTAACATTCAATCGTAATCCACTAATTCCTTTCCTCATACCAACTTCACTCTCGGGGAAAACATGCAAACCATAACGGATGAATTTTGAATGGAGGTGACATTTTATTGGGCATTATTGCAATAACTATTGATTCTATAGATCCATCTACCAAATACCTTAGCTTAATAAAGAGATATAGCAATTTAGGTCTTATCGATATTAGAAAAAAAATCCAAAATAATAATTACCTTGCAGAGACTGATGGTGATGATCCAGATAAACTACAAGAACTCAAATCCTTAATTGATGAATTAACCAAAGCAGGTGCTTCAGTTAAAATATATGATAGTGATCCATACGGTGAAGGGCTAAAACAGTTTGAGGAAATATCGTACGAGGAATTTATCAATAATATTAATAGATTAAAGGAAATTCTAGAAGAGATTAAAGATTTAGATGATGAATTGTTTTGATAAAAACTCCTTCTTAATTTAAAAAAATCTAACAATGTATTAAAAACTTACCTCTTTAGTTGAGGATTCCTTTTCACACATATTACTATATATTTATGACTTATTTACACTAACCAAAAACGTTCAGCACATAGTAGCTGAACGTTTTTTTAGAATTAACTTAATTAAGCTTGATATTCTTTATCAATAATCAAAATTGGCTTAATAGTAGACCCATTCGCTGAATCCTCAAATGCTTGCTGAATATCATCCATTTCATAGAATTTCACCAATTTATCGAATGGGAATTGACCGTTTTGATAGAACTTCACTAGTTTTGGAATGATCAATTGCGGTACAGCGTCGCCTTCTACAACACCTTTCAGTGTTACAGCTTTTGTCATGATTTCATTGGTAACGTTGATTGTCAGGTCACGTTTACCAACGGCAACTGTTGCACATTCGCCTTTCACACGCAGGCAGCGGATTGCGGCTAGCGTTACTTCTGGAACGCCTGTTGTTTCCAAAGAGTAATGCGCACCTTTACCAGTGATTTCTTTGATTTTTTCAGCAGGATCTTCATTTTTGCTGTTGATTGTATGTGTTGCACCAAGCTCTTTTGCTAATTCCAAACGGCTGTCATGGATATCTACAGCGATGATTGGGTAGCAGCCAGCGATTTTCGCAGCCATCATACCAGACAGACCTACAGCTCCTGTACCGAATACAACAAAGCTTGTACCAGCTTCTGGAGCAAGGGAGTTCAAGACAGTTCCACTGCCTGTCATTAGACCGCAGCCAAGTGGTCCCAATAGACGAAGGTCAGCCTCTTTATCAATTTTCACCACGTTCTTCTCATCTACCGTGCTGTACGTAGCGAAAGAAGATTGGCCGAAGAACTGTGACACTTCTTGTTCCTCTTTATGAATTGGTGATACACCATATTTGTTTTTACCTGCGAAGTTAAGCTCCATCATGTTTTCACAGCCGCCTGCATTACCTTCCAGACAGTTATCACAATGACCGCAATAACTGAATCCTAGTACGACATGATCCCCTGGTTCAACAGTAGTAACATTGCTGCCTACTCTTTCTACAATCCCTGAACCTTCATGTCCTAGTACTGCTGGATATGGTACTGGCAGCGAGCCATCAAGAACAGTTGCATCTGTGTGACAAACACCCGAAGCAACAATTCGTACCAACACCTCATCAGCTTTTGGCTCATCCAACTGCAGTGTTTGTTTGTTGAAATCGCTTTCTTTAGTGGTTAACATTGCTTGGATTTCCATCCTAATTCCCCCAGTTATACATTTTCCAATTATATTAAAGAGATTTATAATATAATTAACCTAAGTATAAAGAATCAGAAAGTAGCGTTTCAATCACTGAAAAACTGAAAATGTATGGGTTTTCAACTATGAGGATAGTACTGTATAGTTTTTCAACAGAAAAAATAAAATGTCTAAAATCATATATCACAGAGAAAGTATCTAGCGAGGGAAAATCATGCCAAAAACAGACCGAAGAATTGAGCGCACGAAATCCACCTTAATAGCAACGTTTCAGAAACTAGTATTAGAGAGAGGCTATTCCAAAGTTAAAGTAAAAGATATCGTAGACGAAGCCAATTACAACCGCACCACCTTTTACGTCCATTACGACGGCAAAGAGCAATTAGCCAAAGAAATGATCGAACTGGAAATGGAGCGTTTCTGTTATGAGTTCTGCAAACCGGTTCGCGATAACCCCATCCTTGATTTAACGAAAATGAATCCAAATGAAACAGATGTTTTTCAGTATATAAAGGACAACAACCATTACTATGACTTACTTGTTATTCAAGATCCGATACCAGGAATCCGTGAAGCTTTGTTAGAGGTACTGAAGGATATCTTCCAGAATCGATTTTCTTTTATAGGAGATAAGGCATCTGAGATTAATGCAGATTATTTCACTCATTATAGAGCCTACGGAATCTATGGCTGGATATTGGAGTGGATTAGAGCTGGGTATGATGCGACGCCTTCTGAGATGGCGAGGAGAATTATTAATTTGTTGCATTATCATTCTTCTTTGATGAAAGAGGCTAAAACATAACATTATCAGAGATGAACGTGCATAAACATCTGCAACCACCATCTTGAATCCTGCTATCCTCGTTGCAAGAGGATAGCAGGATTCAGTTTTTTCTTTTCGTTTACTAGGAAAACAGGTAAAACAAAATTTAATATATTTTAAGGTTCTCTTCTCGGTTCCATTCTGTAATTGGACTGAATTGCTCAATAGAGTCTTTCTTAAATTTTTCAGTAATCAAGACTTTGTTTTCCACTAGATATCTAATAAGTAATGGTCTTAAATCTGACATAATGTCATTAAATTCTTCTATATAATCTCGATAATAGTTATAGAAATGTGTCGAGAAATCTCTTTGAAATTTTTCAGTTAATGCACCTTTGCTCTCATGACCCGTAAACGGATCCATTATTTTCGGTACATATACAATATTCCATGGAGCTGTAAAAGTGAAAGGATTCTTAGTCTTCCCGAATATATGGGATACTTGATAATTCCTTAATCGTTTATATTTAATAGTTGGCTTTTCTTGTCTAGAATAGCTAGTTAGTCTTCTAATAATTTTTGTGGGTTCTGCATTATTTGTAGCATCTTTAAAGAAATTATTGTGACCAAATAATTCCTGATATAAATCCATATATAATTCCGTCCCCTTAGCATCTCTTCCATAGCCTCTAATAAATATCTTCTGTTCTCCAGAATAAATATTTCTCTTTAACTGTAGCCACTCATTCTTTACAATTGAATCTACTATATATATGGTCTCATCAACTCCAAATTGTATAAGTTGGTCCTCGTCTATATTAAATCTTTGCATAAAAAGCTGATAACCATCTCTCATGTTTTCACATCACCCTACTGAATATAATATTATAAATCTCTCTGTAAGATACATTAAGAAATAAAATGAGATAATTATTATTGATTACTTAACAAGATATTTAAGTTGCAATTCTTCAAAAGAACTTGCATTTAAAACTGGATACTTGTAGTCATAACATTTAAAATGCATTACCGTATACAATTTATCAATAATTGCATAATCCGATTCTTTGAATATCTCATTACATATAGGGCACTTCACTCTCAAAAAATCAACCCTTTCCAGTAATACTTCAACTTATCTTCACATGCCTCGCCCCAAAGAGTATTAATCCACCTTTTTTTTCGATAAGCAGTATAATACCTTTTCTAGATTCAAATTTAAGATAGCTAAAACGATATTTACATTCTACTATATGCAGGAATTCTATAGTAAATGCTATCAAGAAAGTTATTTTTTATCTAGCAAAAGTCTCAATGTTTAATATCGATAACAGTTAGGTACTATAAATTAAAAACACTACAAGGAGTCGCTTTTAATGAAAAATCCAAAGACTACCGAAGAGAGAAGTAGGATGATGAGTTCTATCAGGGCGGTTTCAAAATTGAAAACATTGGTCACTACTGAATTATGGCAACGTGAATATAGGTTCAGGAGGAATGTAAAATCATTAAAGGAAACCCCAGACATCGCCATCAAAAAATACAAAACAGTAATATTCATTGATTCATACTTTTGGCATTTCTGCCCTATACATGGAAAGATACCGAAATCTAATGTAGAGTTTTGGACAGAAGAACTAATGAGGAATCAACAACGTGATATGGAAGTCACCAATCATTATGAGAAGGTTGATTGGAACATACATCATATATGGGAGCATGAAATCAGGAGCGATTTCGATATAACGATTAATAAAATAAGTGAATTTATCGATAACGCAAAGCTGGTATATAAACAAAGGCTCTCCACAATAAAATAGGAGAGCCTCTGTTTATTTAATAATCAGTTTCAGAGAATATCAAATCAAGTTCCACTTGATTCCCATTTGCATTCTCTATTTCAATCTCAATTATCCTTTTCCCCATACGTTCAATCAAACCGACTACTAACGCATTACCCATACAAAAATATCTCATTCTATCAGTCATGCTATCAGTCCAATTGTCTGGAAAACCATTCAAGCGTTCACACTCAATGGGTGTCAGAATACGTAATCTTTTCGTTTGAGGATCCTCTACTACGTGGGTACTTCTGTTGATTGTCCCTTCGCTAGTCAGCATTGTTCTTCCCGGCTTATCCAATGATTCTGGGAATGCCATGCCTCCCTCAGAAAATACATAATTATGACCTGTTGCAGATGTTCTTTCTATCTTTTTAGGACCCTTTAGATAAGTGAACTTCTCAATTGCTGCATCAGACAGATAATATTTGTCGTCAACATTGGATTCCAGGATTTCACCTAAAGTTATAGGTTTTTCATCCTGTGGAATCACTTCTTCTGTATAGACTACGTCACCTCTCATGATACCAGCATTGTAATAATCCATTGAGAACACATCAGATATTTCCACCAAGTCTCTTTTCATAATGAATGATTTAGGTTTTTTCTTTTCTGATACTATATCTTTCACCGGAAATATACTAGCAAAGAAGCCTTCCTTATGAATCATTTCACTATCTTCCTTACTCTCTCTGTTTAAGACATATGACGTTTCATCCTTTGTAGCAAATATGAATACCCTTCTTCTCCTCTGGGCTTGTCCATACTCAGCAGCATTGATGACCCTCCATTCCACTGTATAACCAAGGTCTCTCAGACTGGCCAACATTATGGAAAAGTCTCTTCCACGTTGTTTAGATGGGGATTTCAGTAAACGGTCAACGTTCTCCAACAATACATATTTGGGGCTTGTCTCCTTCATGAGTCTGGTAATCTCCCAAAAAAGAACACCTTTTTTCCCTGTAATACCTTTCTCGCCATTAAGACTTCTAGCGACTGAGTAATCCTGACAAGGGAAGCCTCCAACTATCATATCTATATTTCTTTTCTTAAATATATCGATATCAACAGTGCTTATATCCTCATTAGAGTGTTGCCCCTTGCCCAAAAAGTTCCGGGCATAGCAATCAAAGGCATGCTGTGCTTTTTTGGAAGGTTCCCATTGATTACCCCAGACAACATCAAATCCACCTACAGCCTCCAAACCAATCCGGAAACCTCCAACACCTGCAAATAATTCTATTACATTTATCACACCGAACATCCTTTCGGTTTTTTTCCATGTTTTTATTATAATAAAAGATTTATAAAAGATCAACCTTTTTGTCTTACTTTATAGATGGTAAATTATAATCGTAATTACCATCCAATTCTTAAGATTATTGATATACTATAATTGACAATTTTTTCGATATATTGGAGGAGTAGATTGATTTGAGTAGTGTTTATAATACTAAGGAGAAAGTACATAAAAGAGCATTAGAAGCAAAAGGAAAAACACTTGGAGAAATCGATTTAAATAGCTCTATGAATGTAAAAAATAAATCTTATCCGGGAAATGTAATAGAACAAGTCTGGTTTGATCATCCTGCAGACAATTATGCCGAACCAGATTTTCCAGAAGCTGGTGTGGAATTAAAAGTGACCCCTATAGATATGCAAACGAAAAAGAATAAGGTCACAAGAATAATTGCTGGTGAGAGACTAGTATTGAATATGATTAATTACCAAAACGAGTATGGTAAGTCATTTGAACAAAGCTCATTTTGGCATAAGAATAAATTAATTGAATTAATTCAGTATTATAGACGGGATGTATCAGATAAGAAAAAGATATCTAGCGGAGAAATGATTGAAGATAAGACGAAATTTGAAGTAAAATATGCTAATCTTCTTTCGATGACACAATTAAAAGATTTCAATTTACCTAAAGATACTGTAATAGAAATATCTAATAAAGACTTAGAGATTATTAAACAAGATTGGGAGAAAATATCCGGATATATAAATACTGACAAAGCTGAACTACTATCCGAAGGGATGACAAATTATTTAGGGGCATGCACGAAATCTAACACTAGCAATGCTTTCACAAGGCAAAAGAATACGGGTATTCCCGCAAAACCTAGAGCGTACTCATTTAAACCAAAATTCATTAATGAACTAATAAATAATCATATTATTGGACAAAACCATACCGAAGCAATTAACAGTATTGTGAAAGACGTAAGTGAGTTGAAACAGAAAACTCTTGAGGAAATTATTATCTCCCGATTCATTCCCTATTATGGCATGAAACAAAGTGATTTGATTAAGAAACTAAATATCATAGTAGATGAAAAGAACTCAGTAAAAAATATTAACAACGTAATAATCCGTGGGATTCTCAAATTACCAACAACTACAGATGAAGTCACATCAGAAGAGATTGAAAAAGCAGAAATCTGTTTGAAAACGGTCACTTTAAGGGACTCAAAATCAAAAGAACATTTTAAATTTTTGGGAATCCCTTCATTTACTGAACTAGTTCAAGAATCTTGGGAGGAATCAAGAGTTTACGACTTTTTAGAAAAGACAAAATTTCTATTACTAGTTTTTAATGACTTTAACAAAAAGAAAAAGAATAGTGATTCTTATGAAACAGATTCCGAGAAAATTGTCTTTTTAGGAGCTAAATTTTGGAGTATGACAACTCCTGATATAGATGGACCAGTAGAAAGGGTATGGAAAACAGAGGTAGAAAAATTAAAAAATGGTGTGGAACTAACTTTCACCAAAAATAGAATCAAAAACAATTTTATCAAACCATCTCTTGAAGATATTTTACATCTTCGCCCAGACGCCCAAGTTTCTCAATACAGATCAAAATACTATAAAGATGTTGTAGAAAAAGGCGTTCCTAAAAAGAAATTGATGAATAATTCCAGAATATTACCTCACCCAGCCAATTGGAAGTGTCGTCCAGAGAACGAAGAAGAAAATTTCACGGATGATTATATGACAAAGCAAGCTTGGTGGTTGAGTAAAGATTATATTTATGAACAAATTAAAGAGTTATTGTAGAACAGTGCTTTAATTAAGAAAAGCTTACCATTTTCGGTAAGCTTTTTTTTAATTAATCAATTTACTTCCATGCTAATAAATAATTCAAGACTATTTTATAGAAAATATCAATGCACTTAGACTAGTACCTAGTCATACGGCAAGGTATACTTATTCCATCAACATTTCAGTCCATGAATTTCTTTATGGGCAAGTAGATTATAACCTACCAGTCCGCCTAAAAATCAGATTATAATCACAATCATAGCAGTCGTTAGCTGTTCCTACAAAAGCTTTCACGAATTTATTTAACATATCGTTATCATTTACAAAAACACTCATCCAAATTGAAAAATAACCTCTTCCTAAAGCGGTATCTACTATCTGTTCTCTAAAATCATTTGTATCATTTCTTCTTAATCTTTCTAATGCACGTATAGCAACTTCCCAAACCGTCCTTCTCTCTCTCCACCTTTGATCCTTCGTGTCTCCACTCATCACTGGATCATATGAAGGTTCTTTGTCTAATCCTAATAATTTAATAGTCTTTAATGCTCTATATCTATTAACTTGAGAAATGCTTGGATTAATATTTACTCTCCCTGATGATGAATAATTAAATGCTAACGCAGAATTATCTAAATCTGGCCAAATATACGCTGCTAAGATAACTTTAGTTTTCCCTTTAGTTGAATTGCAATTTGTACAAGCAAGCAATAAATTCGACCATTCCTTTTCAAGAGACTTATTACTGTCCTTTGGTTTTATATGCTCAACTGCTACATTATGAGAGATAGGTCTTTCACAATAACTACAATAAGAACCTAATCTTTTAATTAGAAACTCCCTAAATTCTTGGTATGTTTTAGGCTTAAACACGTTATCATCATAATTTTTAGGGACATCTCCCCTATCAACCGGCCTCATTAATCCATCCCTGCAGACTTTCTTTCCATTTTTAAAAATGCATAATAAGCAACATCCGAACTATATAATGCCTCTATATCATCTAACTCTTCCTTGATACTCTTTAACTCAGGGTCCGTTTCTACAACTCCCTGATTTAATAAAGTGTAATATCTTTGGGCTGCTTTATACATTTCATTTAGTTTGTCACTTCTTTGAACACCTTTTAAATCCATTACTTTTTCAGAAATATCCTCAATACTCTTACTTACAAACTCTTCGCTTGATACAAATTCATCATTATCGATTTTATTAAGTTTTCTTAATTCTCCTGGTTCCAGGGATTGAACTATAAAAGGAGAATGTGTCGTAACAATAAATTGTACCTTGGGAAAGGCTTTCTTTAAATCATTCACGATTTTTCTTTGCCATTTAGGATGTAAATGCAAATCAATTTCATCTATCAAAACTACTCCTGGTGTTGATTTACATACACTCTCTCCTAAAAATGGATTTAGAATAGCCATACGACTAGCTAAATCTGCTACTAAACCTATAACACTACGATATCCATCACTTAATAATTCAAAAGGTATAGGCTCAGTTTCGTTATTCTTAAAAACCATTAGTTTTCGATGTTTGACATCATATCTTACAAATTTACAATCGTCCACGCATCCGGCAATTGCGCTATTTACTGCGCTGAGAATATCTATTGGCTCTTGTTCTTGTAATTCTATATACCTCATTTCTTCAATCCATTTGAAAATTTTCTTTATATCAGATACTGGTTCTAATGTATTTTCATAACCTTCTAATCTATCATATCTTAATCTTGCAGGTCCGACGCTCTTCCTATCATTTCTTTGTACCCATAGTCTTTGTGTAGAATAGTATGAAATAATAGGTAATATTGTATCGACTCCTAATCTTACGTCTGTTTGATATTGATTAGAAAAGTTCATGATACTTTTTGCATTTTTACTAGTCGTTGTCCCTCCTTTATCATTGATTTCTCTAGACCACAAAACATTTTGACCTTCAATACTACCTTTTGCCTTCACTTTTACTGGGTATTGTTCTTGTATATCCAATCTCTTATTAAACATATAATGTTTCGTGTGTATTTCGTCTTTCCTAAAATATCTAGACTTAACACCTTTAAATCCACTATAGTATGCACCTAAAGCTATTGTTAGACCATCTAAGATTGCAGTTTTGCCTGTACCGTTATCTCCTACTAGTACCGTGAAATCTTCGTTAAATTCAATGTGCCTGTGTTCAAAACCATGAAAATTTTCCAATTCTAATTCTTTAATTTTCATGCGTAATCCTCCAAAATCTATTTTAATTTTAATTATATACTAATCCTTTGTTTTTAAACATTCTCTAAGTAATTGTATACGTACTATAGCCTTCAAGTTATTAATAATTCCTTGTATTCTTCTATCTTCAGGATTGTATTATCTTTTCCCTTCTCCCTACCCTATGCAATCAAAATAAATTTTCCTTTTATTAACTTAATAAATAAAAAGGATATTTTATCATGATTTGAGGCAGCCGAACACGCTAACGCTATCATCAAACTCTTCTACATATACATACAAACCTTATTTACTTAATTGTATTATTCACCGTAGTTATTTAAGAGGCAAAAAAAATGAGAAGCTTCGAAATATATATGAAAAAGATAGTTATCTATCAATACAGATTTTATATGAAATATGGTTCGTGAAATTTTCCTTATATACATCTTTAAATATACCCGAGAGGAATGGGGCATTCCCCGTATCAATGCATATGTAAAACTCAAATAAATTCAGAAGAACAAAAGCATTTCTTAAAGAATAAGACTTCTTACTTCCTATTAAAAACTATCTACATTATTCTAAAAGACTTATAGGAATAGATTACCTATTATTGTAAGAGCAATAATAATTATTACAGCACATCTTACTGCTATTTGAAAATATTCTACTAACTTATTCCATAGACCATTCTTTTCCCTATATACCACTTCAGTTCGGTCATAACCTTGGTTTTCACCTTGTAACCAGTGATAATTACGTGATACTGAATATGCTGCTGCAGGATTTACCTCAAAATAAGATTCACTTAATCCCAAAACACTTGGCGACAACCGATTTTTTATTATTAATTCAATCTTTTCATTTTAATCTCTATTATATGCTGCTTCTTCCCTATATCCCTCGGCAATACAATAATCAAGTGCCTATCCTCTAGCACCTCGTTCTATATCACAGTTTAAGTATTCTCTCTGAAAAATACCACAAAAAAATGGTCAGCTTCATCAGGCTGACCATTTTTAATTACTAATCCTTATTATTTCCTCGATAAGCGTACTTTCTCTTATTTCTTTTTTTACTATATCATTAGTTAAGAAACGATCTTCTATGCTTTCAAAAAGATTTACATTTTCTGTTACAGCTAATCCACCCCAAAAAATATTAAATATATTTACGTAACAGAGAACTTTATTTCCATCTTTCTTTAAAATAGCTGTATGAGAATCAGAGTTAGCTAAAAAAGCAAATCCAGTATCTTTGCTCTTTACCATACCTACTTTTCCAATTAATCCTTCTACTTCTGAATCATTGGATAGAATATAATTACGTATTCTTAATCCCATAGGATCATCCAAGAACTTTTCTCCAAGCCAGTAAATAGTCATTTCATAAATGATTTTTATAATTGCTTTTTTATAACTATTCATATCGAAAGTCATTTCTACATCCATTATAGGATTTTCATCTTTAATGTATTTTGCACTTGATAATATTTCATCTTTTGTTTTTTTCTCTTGACCATTCCTGGTTAGAATCTTGTTTATAGTGTTAACAAGTTCGTCCGGTTTACTGGCATCAAATACTATTTCATATTTATGTTCTTCCTTGTTTACCCTAGGGACAACATAAAGAGAATTTGGCTTACCATCATCACTAATTTTATAATGTAGGGTTGTTTCAGGGTCATCTCTATATCTACCGACTCCTATAGGGTTAGGTAACCTTCCCTTTTTTCCCTTTAATCCTTTGGTCTGTCTAGCAAGCTGCATCAGGCCATGGTTTACAAGATGTGTATCTACTTTTTCACCAAGTCTATTGTTGCATCCTTTACAAACATTATCTATTATTAGATTTCCACCTAAAGAATCTGGAAATATGTGTTCCTCTGATGTTTCCTTCATCTCATGACAAAAAATACACTTTTTAATCTGTTTCACAGAATCACTCCCTCCATTTATTATTGGCCTTATCCTTTGAAATAAAATCAATAAATCAGCATATTACTATCACAATTATATTTTTACCTTAAACGTACTTACTTAAAATGATTTTTTCATAATCAGATAAATTTCCAGTTAAATCGGGGTTTAATGCTAACTTTGCTTTTATTTTATCAATATTATCGCAATCCTGAAGTACGCTGGATATCTTGTTTATAATCCCAATCGGAACCCCTGCTTCTTTTAATGCAATCTCATGCTTTTCTGTTGAACCGAACTCTAGTTTAGTAATCAAAGCTTTCAAACTAATTGCATCTCTCTTGTTATTTTTTTCGAAGTAAACATAGTTAAATAAAACTTCGAAGGCTGAGAGATACTTAGGCAAAGCAAATTCAAAATACCTACTAATAAGAGAAAATGCTAATCTTACTCTTGTATCAGTCTTTTCTCCATTTTGAGTTTTTATTAACTCTTTTATAGATGGGTTGCTGTAAACATAAAAATTTGTTAATCTCTTTAAATTTCCTATGGAGAAACTTTTATTGTTTTTATCCGCTTCGTTAAACAAATGTGCGTAGCATAAATCCATTATAATTTTTAACTGTTCTTTTCTTGGATAATGTGATGAAAACAACAATGAACTTAAATATCTAGTATTATTTCGTAAAAAGTTGATTAAAGAGTACTGATTATGTATTGGTATAAATTTATTCTTTTGAATTAGTTCTAATGGAATTTTCCAGCTCTCTAAATTCTTTTCAGTCTCATTTCTTTTATCCAAATTTTTATTGCTTAAATCGTTCTTATCAACTTGAATAATTTCTTCAACTGTTAAATTTTCATTATCATAATAACTAAATTCAATTGTTTCTTTTTCTTCTTCTTTGGATATTGGTTCTAATGCAATAACCCTACCAATAAAGTGTGAGAGAAATCTACCGGCTCTACCTTTAATATTCTTCACGTCAAATCCTGACAATGCGTTAATCCCTTTACTATTGTCATATATTACAACGTTTTTAGCTGAGGTATTAACCCCTTCAGTAAGGGTAGAGGTACATACAAGTATGTCAATATTTCCATTATTAAATTCGTCTACTATTTCGGTCTGTATATATTTTGGGATTGCACCATGATGAAATGCAATTCCTTTACTAAGACAATGTGCCAATGACCAATCTTCATCTATAGTCGTTCTTATATAGTCAATAAGATCACTTTTAATATTTACTCCGTCGCGTTTACCTGCTAGTTTTCTAGCTCTAGTTTCAACTGTATCTTTTCTCCCTAAATATACAAGAGTTTGCCCATTAATATTATTTGTAATATTTATTAAGTTTCTATCATTATCTTTTAATTTTTTGAATTTATTATTGGAGATTACATATTCACTGTTGTGGGCTATTTTAGAAATATCAATTGTATCTTTTTGAACAATTTCTGCAGAATATCTATTAAATTTAGCATCTGTTCTATCTAAAAATTCTTTACTGAATTTCTGGAAGTATGGACCAATTAAATAAAAATCGTTTGCCATTTTAGATAGGCGATATAAACAGTGAGTAAAAACATGCTTTCTTTCCTCATCATCTTGAATCTTATAAATTTCATCCATTGTAAAAAAGTCAATTTTAAGATTTGTATTTTGATCTAAAAGGAGATCCATCTTTTCAGGAGTTAGAATGAAAATGTTTCCATTATCATCAAATTCTTGTGTTAGTGTATTTATTAACCGATACCTATTTCGAATTAATGGGTTCTTTCTGAAGTTTAAGTACGTTTCATTTAATAAAGCTATTGTAGGCAAGATAATCGCAATATTATTATAGGAATTATGATTTATTATTTCGGAAACTATTCTTGATTTCCCAAAAGATGTAGGAGCACTTACTACTAATCTTTTGAATTTCTGAAAATCTTCAAAAAGTTGTTTTTGATCACGTGTTAAAATCGTACCTGTATTTAGTGTATAAAAAGATTCACTAAAGTTCTCCATAATGCCATGTCCAATATTATCTGTGTAACTGGTATCTATCTTTTTATACATATCATGGTACAAAAAGACTCTCGATTCATTAATACAATCAAACAATAATTGTTGTATAAAAGCATCTTGTGGTTTAGCTTCAGCTACGTGGCATATTATCGATAAGCCTAAATTATATGCTTCATCTTTATCCGAGGAAAGAAGGTAAAAAGCTGTTTCGAGTAAATATTTATACTCGTTCTTAGTAATTGTATTGTTTGCTTTTAAGTTATGGAGTAAGTCTTTACAAGCTTTTAACCTTTCTTCATTAATGAAATTCATCGCATTGCAGCCTCCAATACATCAATTTCAGATTTTATGTTGCTAACGGATTCAAATGGTAAAATTATAAACATAACTTCAATATTAGGTTTCAAAGATAGAGTATGCGTATCAATGTTTTGATACTTGCTAATAAATTCTTTCCCCATGTCCTCAATAAACTTTGCATCTTCTATATCTTTATGTTTAGGAATTAAATTAGAGTCGTATGTTACTAAAACAGGAATTCTAATCTTAATTTTATCTAAGGTAACCCCCCCATTTAATACATTGTTAATCTTGTCATAACCTTTAAAATCATCATTAATTTCAATATTAGAGGCCAATATACTGATTTCATCCTTCAGAAAATCAATATTACAATGATCATTTACTGATTTTATTGCGTCTGCTATTGCACCACTAAATTGCTTGTGGAATTTTGCCTCACCTAACCACAATATCACCTCATCATTTTCAATTGAGAAATGGGCACAATCAAAACCTTTAATTTGGTCCTTCATGGAGCTTCTTAATCTCACTTTTGTAACAAACTTCTCTGATGGAAAGAAAATACTAAGTATTATAAACAGGAGTAGTTCCCCATAATCTCCTTTAGAATTTTTATGGGCTTTCGAAATCCGATCCCAAGCTTTTCTTTGCATTTCTCCAAAGTCATCATCTTCTTTATATTTTCTTATCTCTTGCTTCGTTAAAGCAAAATGTACTACAGTGTCTCTAATTATTCGGACTAATTCAGACTGCCTGTACTTTCCCTCCTCATAATTTAATGTCATTCCTGTTTTTTCTGTTTTTAAATGTTTATGATCGACTTGGAATTTATAAATTAAATTCTTAGCTCTCATGGTTAATTGCTTCATACTTTAACCCCCATTATTGTAGTAAGTACTCTTGATAGAAATTATATTAACCTTTCGACATTATTTGTTATTTTCCTCTATTTTTTACCAACAGAGGCGGTGAGAAGTTAAAACTGATATAAAAAAAGTAATTATAGAATTATCTACTATAATTACTTTTAAAAGAGTATAACTAATGTTTATTATCTAACCATAGTCTCTTGGTAATAAGACTAGCTTTAATGAAACGAGTTTACCGTTATTTATGGTACGGTTCCCCCTTAATAATCCGAAAAGCCCGATAAACCTGCTCCACCAACACTAGCTTCATCAACTGATGCGGAAATGTCATCTTCGAAAACGACAGCGCATAATCGCTCCGCTGCATAACTTCTTCACTTAATCCCAGAGATCCGCCAATCACAAATGCAACCTTACTCTTTCCATATGTAGCCAAGCTGTCAATTTTCGACGCGAGTTGTTCGGATGTGATCATTTGGCCTTTTATTTCCAGGGAAATGACGTAGTCGTCGGGGCCGATTTTCGACAGGATGCGGTCGCCTTCTTTTTGTTTGACGATTTGCATGTCAGCTTCACTCAGGTTCTCGGGCGCTTTTTCGTCTGGTACTTCGACTAACTCGACTTTGGCATAGGCGCCGAGGCGTTTTGTGTATTCTTCGATGCCTTGCTTGAGGTATTTTTCCTTTAATTTGCCGACGCTGATGATGGTGATTTTCATTTGTTTGCCTTCTTTCCGTCCAATTTGTCTCTATCTGTCATTATATAGCTGATTGGCGGAGTTTACACAGTGTTTTATGAAGAATGATGGAGTAGATTTCGAGTTTTTTGAGGAATGGTCTTCCCATTTCAAAATTATTTCTTCCGATATTTATTCACTTCTCTGCCATATACGACCATGCCTATGACAAATAAGATAGTTGAAAGCCAGTTCACAATGCCGCTCCATTCTCCATCCAAGAGCGTTACGTTGATAAGATTGCTTATATGCATAACAGCTATGATAACAATCAGAGTCGTGAGCGTTCTCATACGGGAACACCTCCTGTATATCACACTTAAAATCATTTAGAGTTTTCATCTTTAAAATAGAGTCTCTTTTTAGTTACGTATCCTCTGCGCTTAAATTCCATTAAAAACTGCCCCTCCTGCTCGCACAGAAGAAGCTGTTCTCATAAGCTCTGTTAATATCTCTTTTAAGACTCTCCTCATCTTAAAGCATAAATATAATAATCACAGAAGTAAATATAGAGCTAGTCCCTACTATAAAGGTGCTTTGCGTAATACGAGCAGCTAAATTAGCTTTGAAAGCCTTCATGTTAGGATCATTCTTCATTTGACTGTCTGCCTGTTCTGCAGAACGTGATTTGCGAACCATTCGTTCTCCAATTATTTGGAAGCCTTGAATCAATGGGGTTAGGAATCCTGTATGCAGTATGAGTGCTATTGCGGCAATTATGATTAGGATGAGGCCGATTAAGAATGCGATATTAGATACATCTGCTAGTGAAAATGGGGCAGCAACTGTTGCGATGTACCAGCCGAGGATAGTTATGAAGAATAAAGAGACTTTCCACTTCATTTTATATGCTCCTTTCCCATGTAACGGAAAGCGAGATCTGTCAGAGATCCGCTTTCCATCATTTCAGTATGTTACTCCGATACTTTTTCAGCCCATTTCAGGTAAGGGTAACGGTTTACCGGATAGACAATGTTTTCGAAGTTCTGTGAAGTCAGGTAGTTGTTTGTATAATGGTAGATTGGGTTGAATGGCAGATCTTCCATTAATACTGCTTCTGCTTGGTGCAATAGTTCATAACGTGCTTCTGGGTCTTGTTCTACTTTAGCATCGGCCATAAGCTGGTCGTACTCTTCATTTACCCAGTTTGTGCGGTTGTTCGGGCTGTCACCTAGGTAGTAATCGAGGATGACCACTGGATCTACTAGTACGCCAATCCAGCCCATACGAGCCATTTGGAAGTTTCCTTGCTGTGTTGTATCCAAGTATGTTTTCCACTCTTGGTTTTCAAGCTTCACATCAACGCCAAGATTGTCTTTGTACATGGCTTGTACTGCTTCAGCGATTTTCTTGTTGTTTTCAGCTGTGTTATAAGAGATCGATACTTCCGGTAGCTCTGTCCAGCCTTCTTCTTCCACCCCTTCTTCTAGAAGTCGTTTCGCTTCTGCTGCATCTTCTTCAAAGTATTCGCCGCCAGTTTCACGGAAATCACCTTCTGGCGTTTCAACACCTGGTGGTACAAATGCGTATGCTGGTGTTTCACCTGATTTGGTTACGTTTTGTGTTAGCGTTTCGCGATCAACTGCAAGCGTGAATGCTCTTCTGATTTTCTCGTTCGTAAATGGTTCCTTTTCTACGTTAAACATGTACATGTACGTACCGAAGTATGGTACTTCGCTATATTCTTCGGATTCTTTCTCTTGATCAAGAACATCTGAAGGCAATGTTTGAATCAAGTCTAGCTCATTTGTTTTGAACATTTGATAGTAAGTTGTTGCGTCGTTGACGATTTTGTATGTTACTTTATCTAGTTTTACAACACTATTATCCCAATAGTTTTCATTCTTTTCGATGACCACTTCACTGTCATGCGCCCATTTTGTCAGCTTGAATGGTCCGTTACTTACATACGTATCTGCTTCTGCAGACCATGCACTATTTTCTTCTACAAGCTCTTGTTTTACAGGATAGAATGTCCACATTGTTAATAGTTCGTCAAAGTAACCAAGCGGTGCGCCTAGTTCTACTACAAGTGTCTTATCGTCCTGTGCTGTGATACCAACGTCTTCAACCGCGCCATCGCCTTTGTTGTACGCTTCTGCACCTTTGATATAGTACATGTAGAAGGCGAAGGAGCTACCTGTGTCTGGATTTAGAACTCGTTTCCAGCCGTACTCGAAGTCTTGTGCTGTTACATTACTTCCATCGGACCATTTTGCGTCGTCACGAAGAGTGAACGTGTACGTTTTTCCGTCTTCTGAGACATCTACATTTTCAGCTGCCCCTAGAACTGGATTTCCACTTTCATCTTTCGTATAAAGACCTTCAAATACGTGATCCAATACCCAGCCTGATGTCGTATCTGTTGCAAGTGCCGGATCCAAATCTGGCGGCTCACTCATTGCATTCACTGTGATTTCCTGCGGAATGTCTGCTGCGCTTCCTCCTGAGCTGCCATTGCTGCAGCCTGCAGCAACGATTACAAGTATCAGCATTCCTACTAGCCATTTCTTCATAACATCTTCCCCCTTCAAATTTTAATTATTGTAAAGATGACACGCAGTCCAGTGTTTCTCTTTCACTTCTCGCCACTCTGGCACTTCCTTGGCACACACATCCATTGCAAATGGACATCGTGTCCGGAAACGACAGCCGCTTGGCGGATCTACTGGACTTGGCGGATCTCCCTCTAACACAATTCTTTCACGTCTTTCAGCTTCGGGATTTGCAATAGGAATAGCAGATAATAGCGCTTTTGTATAAGGATGAAGCGGCTCATGAAACAGCTCATCGCTGTCAGAGAGCTCCATCATCTTCCCTAAGTACATGACACCAATACGGTCACTAATATGCTTGACCATGCCTAAATCATGGGCAATGAATAAGTATGTTAAATCCTCTTGTTCTTTTAAATCTTCCAGTAGATTGATAACCTGTGCTTGAATCGATACATCGAGTGCTGATATAGGTTCATCTGCTACGATGAATTTCGGTTCAACAGCAAGCGCTCTTGCAATCCCAATTCGCTGCCGCTGCCCGCCACTGAATTCATGGGGATAGCGTTTGGCATGCTCTGGCTGCAAACCTACTCTTTCTAATAGCTCATACACCCGATCCTGTCGGTTTTTGCCTGTCGCTAGTTTATGGGCATCAATCCCTTCCGCAATAATGTCGCCAACGCGCATCCGTGGATTCAACGAGGCGTGCGGGTCTTGGAAGATCACTTGAATTTCCCGGTTTATCTGTCTCTTTTGTTTCTTATTTAATTGACTCAAATCCAGGTCATTGTAGACGATCTTGCCTGACGTCGGGTCTTCTAAGCCGACTATCGTTTTACCAAGTGTCGATTTACCGCTGCCGCTTTCTCCTACCAGGCCGAATGTTTCGCCACGTTTTATTTCGATAGAGATATCATCGACAGATTTAACCGTTTTTTCTTTGCCGATCGGATAATATTTCTTCATTTGTTCAATCTGGATGATCGTTTCCGTCATGACAACTGCCTCCCTGCTGCAACTAATTCTTTGAGGGCTGGTGATCTGGAATCGTTCAGCCAGCATTTCGCTTCATGTCCATTATCGATCGAAAAAGCAGGAGGCATTTCTTCGACACACACGTCCATGGCATATTTACACCGTGGTGCAAACGGACAGCCCTTTGGAGGAGAAAATAAATCCGGCGGTGCCCCTTCTATTGGCACCAATCGCTTTTTATCTGCGGCATCGATATCTGGAATCGACTCTAGCAGACCCCATGTGTATGGGTGCTTTGGATTATTGAATAATTCATTTACCGGAGCTGTTTCGACAATCATGCCGCCGTACATGACAGCAACCCGCTCCGCTGTCTCGGCAACAACGCCAAGGTCATGGGTAATCAATATAATAGACGTGTCCATGTCATCTTTTAGATTTTTCATTAAATCCAATACTTGTGCTTGAATGGTTACATCCAATGCAGTCGTCGGTTCATCAGCAAGAAGTACCTTTGGATGACAAGCCAGCGCAATCGCAATCATGATCCGCTGGCGCATCCCGCCGCTGAATTCATGCGGATACTGTTCATATCGTTCGGCAGGGTTTGAAATACCCACACGCCGGATCATGTCAATTGCGCGTTCTTTCGCTTCCTGCCCCTTGATGTTTTGATGGGTTGTAATACTTTCTGCGATTTGTTTGCCGACCTTCATCGTAGGGTTCAAAGAAGTCATCGGATCCTGAAAGACCATGCTGATCTTTGAGCCTTTCACCTTTTGCATATCCCGTTTGGATAGCTTTAAGAGATCCTGTCCTTCTAAAAGCACTTCGCCGTTCTTTATTTTGCCTGGCGGAGTTGGGATCAGGCCCATGATGGATTGCACAGTCACACTTTTCCCGCTGCCGCTTTCACCGACTATCGCTAGGATTTCTCCTTTATCCACATGAAAGGAAACATCCCGGACGGCTTGTACTTCCCCTCCATATGTCTTAAAACTCACTTCCAGATTGTTCACTTCCAGTAAGCGTTCCAATATCCCACCTCCTATTTAGTTGCTTTTGGATCAAGTGCATCCTGCAGGCCGTCCCCGAATGCGTTAAACGCAAACATGGTAAGGGCAATCATGAATCCAGGGAAGAAGAGTCGCCACCACTGCCCGCTGAGAATAACGCCTAAGGAATCGTTCGCCATCGTTCCCCAGCTGGCGAATGGAGCCTGAACTCCTAATCCGAGAAAGCTTAAGAATGATTCCGCGAAAATTGCGGAAGGTATCGTAAAGGTTAGATTCACGATGATGATACCTGCTGTATTCGGAATCAAATGCCGCCAAATGATTTTGGGGTGGGAGGTCCCCATCTTCTGGGCAGCTAACACATATTCCTGTGACTTCAGCTGGAGTATCTGACCGCGTATAATCCTGGCCATCCCTACCCAGCCAGTAACAGATAACGCAATAATGATAGATGTAATACCTGGCTCCATGATCACCATCAGTAAGATGACAATTAGTAGGTAAGGAATACCATACAGAATTTCAACGATCCGCATTAAAATACTATCAACTCGGTCCCCGAACTTACTTCGGCCGGCCATATAACCAGAGATACCTCCGATTGTTACGCCGAGAATGATATCAATAGCTGCAGCAATGAGCCCGATCGTTAACGATACGCGAGCTCCGTACCAAGTTCTTGACCATACATCTCGTCCCAAGTCATCGGATCCAAACCAATGCTCACTGTTTGGAGCAACATTGGTATTCACCAAATCCTGTTTCGCCGGATCGAATGGAACCATATGCGGACCAGCTATTGCAAAAAATCCAATGACGAGAAGCAAGGTAAACCCAAGCACTGCCATCTTGTTTTTTAATACATTAAGAATCGTTTCCTTCCACACACTCATGCTCGGGCGCTGGATAGGGTCATGTCCTCGTTTTTCTGGTGATAAGGGGCGAAAAAGGGAATCATCCACACGTTTAGCTTCCATCTTACTCCCCTCCACTCGTTAGTTTTATTCTAGGGTCAATATAGCGGTACGATATATCAATGATGAATAACGTTAACACCAGCAATACACTGAAGAAGATTGTTGTTCCCATGATTACTGGATAGTCCCGGTTGAAAATACTATCTACGAAATAGCGTCCGATACCTGGAATTGCGAATATTTTCTCAATAACGAATGTTCCGGTAATTAAAGACACAAATAATGGACCAATAAATGAAATAACCGGTAAGATAGCATTTCGGATGCCGTGCCTGATGACTAGCTTTGTTTTGGACAGACCTTTGGCGTCTGCTGTCTTGATATAATTCTGATTCGTTACTTCGAGCATACTGGAACGCATAAATCGTGCGATAACAGCAAGCGGTGTTGCCGCTAATGCTAAGGTTGGTAAGATGGAATGCTGCCATGTCCCCCATGACGCAACAGGTAACATCCCCCACTCTACGGCAAAGTACTTGATGAGCAGCGGTGCCAGAATAAAGCTCGGAACAGATATACCGATTATCGCAATAAACATGGACGCATAATCGAGTAGTTTGTTATGATTCAAAGCCGCTACAATCCCTAGCAGCAACCCTAGAGCTAAGGCAATGATCAATGCCTGCAAGCCTAGTAAAGCGGATGCTGGAGCACCATCTGCAATGATAGAATTTACTGATCTTGTTTCGGATTGAATGGAGAACCCTAAATCAAATGTCACTAAATCCCTCATATACAGCACATATTGCACTGCTATTGGCTCGTCCAAGTTGTACTTAGCTCTGATGTTTTGTAATACTTCTTCCGGAAGCACATCTGCATCTGAAGCGAATGGATCACCAGGTATAAATTTCATGATCAAAAATGTCAAACTCGCAATGACCCATATTGTAAGCAGCATGATAAGTATTCGTTTTACAATATACACGGATTCACCTCCACTATTTTTCTAGCTGTTACACTTACGCATTCACACTGCCAAGTACACCATTTGTCGCTGTCATCGCAATAATCACACAGCCCCACATATGCTTGTATGCTGTGACAACATCATCACAAGTAAAACGAATGCTTCGTGGACCAGTCAGTTCCACTGTAGGAATTGTTGTCGTCATCATGGCTTGCTGCGGCCCTTTAAACTCGATGTTAAAGGTCACAGGTCCTTCCACTGTTTGCGGCTTAAAGCTCTTGATTTCTTTGACTGCTAGTTCTGCTTTTTCGCAGATCTCTTTGCGGGCAACCTCTGGGTGAAGCAGCTCTGCCGCAAACCGATCAACAGCACGTTTGGTTACAGCACCTTTTACATCTGGCAATGTTTCTTGCACCTCTTTTACATACGCATCATCACCACTGATGAAGATTGCTGGTACGTTAAAGCCGCCTGCAACTAGTGTGTTCATTTCCGTCTCACCAACAACTCGGTTATTGATCTTCATTTCATTCACACAGATACCTGCCAGTGTATGGCTAATGACTGTACGTTCTGATCCAGCTTCACGTCCATGATGTCCAACGAACATAATTCCATCGAAGGTGCCATCCAAGCCTTCCAGCTGGCACATGACGCGGTTATTACCAGACACTAGTCTTGCACGTGGATCTAACTCTTCCACCAGTATGTTCGACATATTGCCGTGCCCATCAGCAACAACAACCTCTTTTGCTCCGCCATTATAGGCTCCTTCTATTGTCGCATTCACATCTGCTGTCATAAGCTTTCTAAAACGCTGGTATTCGGAATTTGTTTTTAATTGCTGATTGGTTGCAACACCCGAGATACCTTCCATATCTGCTGAAATAAATATTTTCATAAATACCCACCTTTAAATGACTATTATAAATTTTCTAACTTCTTATCTTAAAAAAATATGTAATTCAGAAAGGAAAACGTGATTGTTCATCGACACTCTTTACAAAGGCTTTTACTATATCCTTCGTTGCGATAAGATCACCCAAGTCGATAAGTTCGATGCTTGAATGTGTGTAACGAGAAGGAATCGATAATACACCTGTTGGAATTCCTTTGTTGGCGTACGTGACTGCACCGCCGTCTGTCCCAATTCCAGTGAACACTTCCAGCTGATAAGGAATATCTTGTTCCTTAGCTAGCTGAACGAGCAGCTTCTTCATTGTTTTCGGGACAATTAAACTTGCATCCATTACCTTAATTCCTGTCCCGTTTCCTAAGCTAAGAGTCTGATCCATCGTTTGCTCAAACGTATCACTTACAGCGGTTGTATCAATTGCGATAGCAACATCTGCATTGATATGTTCTGATGCTGTTTTTGCCCCTCTTAATCCGACTTCTTCCTGGACAGTGAATAAACAAATGAGCTCGCCTGCAAAATCTTGCCCTATTTCTTCTAAAACTTGTAGAATAACGGCGCACCCTGCACGATCATCCAATGACTTGGCACGTATCTTAGGTTTTTCAGAACTTCCGAGGATTTGCAGTTCAGAACCCCAACTGACAGGGGTTCCAACCTCTATGCCCATTTCCAGTACATCTTGAGAAGAACTTGCTCCAACATCTATGTATAGCTGACTATGCTTTCTCACCTTTTGCGCGTCATCAAATTTAGCAAAGTGTGCAGAAAGTGTTCCAATCACCCCATTGATATGCCCCTCTTCGCCTAGTACCTTCACTGGCTGTGCCACAAGGTTCCGGTCATCATTACCGCCCAGCTTTTCAAATCGCAGTAATCCGTTTGCTTCTATCTTTTTTACAATAAAGCCGACTTCATCCATATGAGCTGTTAAAAGAATGCTAGGTCCTGGGCTTGTACCTTTCTTTTTGGTGATGACATTACCAATAGGGTCTATCTCAACTTCATCCACTTTATCCTTTAGATAATCTTTCAGGAAATAACTAACCTCTTGTTCAAAGCCGCTTGGGCCCTGCAAACTAGTTAGTTTCTTTAGTAATCCAATCAAGTTGAGCAGCTCCTTCTATAAATATTCGAACGTATTCTTATAGTTTTCTAATTGGATTATTGTATTGATCTCTGTAATTCCTTCAATACCATCCAGCTTGAGCATACAGTCCTTTATATCTTCCTGGCTTCGGACATTAATTTGAATCAGCAGCTGGTAGTGTCCGCTAGTCATCGTAATATAGCGAACTTCTTTTATCGTGCTCAGTGCTTCTCTTACCTTTTTAATTGTCCCTTGCTTTGTTTTTATTTGAATAATCGCTCCAGCTTTCAAACCAAGGGCGATTGGATTCACAACGCCTACTACTTCAATGATGTTGTGCTGCACTAAGTTTTTGTAACGAAGTCTGATTGTTTTCTCCGTCACTTTTAATTCACTCGCTATTTCTGAAAAAGCTAAGCGGCCATCCTTGGATAACATCCGGATAATACCGCGGTCCAACTCATCAATTTGATACTCCACTATTCTTCCTACTTTCGGACTTTTCTCCTATTATACTCCCCTTTTTGATACATAACCTTACATTGAAGAACATTTACAATATTCAAAAATTGTTTTAATATCGTAATTAGGAATTAGGTATAGAGGGTATTATATTGGATAAATTTTCAGAAATCAATGATAATTTGGATTTTTATGGAGGTTATTGTATGAAGGCCATAACAATGTATCTGGTGTAGATGGAACAGGAAAGACATTTAGCGGTACAACTATTTTAATTAAGGACGGCAAATTCACTTCTATAGGTACATCCAGCATTCCAGATGGATATGAAATTATTGATGCTAGCGGTACATACTTTACTCCAGGATTAATAGATGTACATACCCATTTAGGTGTACATGAAGAAGGAATAGGAAAAGAAGGACATGACTTCAATGAAACAAGCGCCGCAGCCACTCCACAGGTGCGCGCAATTGATGGAATAAACCCACTGGATAGAGGATTTGAAGATGCCAGGCGTTCAGGTGTTACCACAGTCCAAGTTATGCCTGGGAGTGCCAATGTCATTGGCGGAGAAATGTGTGTGTTAAAAACGACAGGGACAATCGTAGATGAAATGGTCATTCGTAATCCTTCAGGTCTAAAAGCTGCAACAGGAGAGAATCCAAAACGGTTCCACGGTGATAAAGGTAGAATGCCGACAACTAGAATGGGAATCGCAGCCATTCTTCGTGAGAAATTTATTGAGGCACAAACATATAAGGAAGATCGCGAAGCAGGAAAAGCAACCAGAAACCTAGGCTTAGAGCATATCGTCAAAGTATTGAATAAAGAAATACCGCTTCGTGTACATGCCCACCGCGCTGATGATATTGTCACTGTTCTACGGTTAAAAAAGGAATTTGAAATTGATTTAACGATTGAGCATTGCACAGAGGGACATCAAATAGCACCGTTCATCGCTAAACACGACATTCGGGTGTCAGTAGGCCCGACAATGACACCTCGCTCAAAAATAGAGCTGGCCGATAAAGGCTGGAATACACTGTTGGCACTAGCAGAAGAATCTGTACCATTCTCCATCACGACCGATCATCCAGTAATTGCTATTGAGCATTTAATGACAAGTGCGATTTTAGCTGTTAAATACGGTCTGCCAGAAGAAGAGGCTCTTAAAGCTATTACACTAAATGCAGCGAAGCATCTAGGTGTAGACGATCGAGTTGGATCAGTTGAAGTTGGCAAGGATGCAATCTTTGTCCTTTGGACCGGCAACCCCTTCGATTTGAGAAACAAAGCAGTCCAAACCTATATAAATGGCGAATTAGTATAAGAGTATGTACAGGTTTCTTAATAAGCCAGGCGGCTTATTTTGAGAAACTTGTCCCATATCACGACAAATAAATAGATGTCCCATGACAGGAGGCAGCAAACTATGACAACAAACGGTCTATCAGCACAATATTTATTAGAATTTTCATTTTTATCGGATCCGCAGCTATCACCTGATGGCAAGTGGGTTGTTTTTGTGAAGCGAGTAATTAACGAGAAAGAAAAATATCAATCGAATCTATTCCTATTGCATGTGGATTCAAAGGAAACCACCCAGTTTACCCAAGGTAATTTCTCAGATGTGCAGCCAAGATGGTCACCTGATGGACGATACATATTCTTTGTGTCTAATCGCTCCGGGAAGCAGCAAATATGGAAAATTGCTTTTAGCGGAGGCGAAGCAAGTCAGGTTACTACGTTTAAAAGAGGTGCTTCTCAGCCTGTTCTGTCATCAGTCGGGAACAAGCTTATCGTTACCGTACCGTTAACCGCATCAGACGATCTGGAAGACAAGGAAGCTAAAAAAGAAAAGACAGAGGAAAAACTAAAGCCATATATCACCACGAACCTGGTGTACAAGTCCGATGCAAAAGGTTTTTCAGATGAAACCTTCGATCATCTCGTATTGATAGATTTGGAAACTGGTACAGCCTCCTTACTAACAAATGGCCAATATGATCATCATTCCCCAGCATTTTCACCTGATGGATTGCATGTAGCATATAGCGCCAACCGTTCAGAGGACCCTGAACAGACATTTTTCTCAGATATTTATCAGCTAGATTTATCTACGAATGATACAGAAAAACTAACGAGCAGCGACAAAAGATTCTACACGCCAAACTACTCCCCAGATGGAGCAAAGCTATCTCTGCTTGGTGATGATTTGGATTACAAAGGAGCCACCCTCACGAGAGTGTGGTCCTTGGATCTTGCAACAAAAGCACTCTCCTGTTTAACGAGTGAATGGGATGTGGAGTGCCATGATGTTGCGATTAATGATATGGGCACAGGTGCTGCAAGTGCTGGCGCCGTCTGGAGCAAAACAAATGACGCCCTATTCTTCTTAGCAAGCGAACTAGGATCCACTAGCTTATACCAAGTGACGTTAGATAAAAACATAAACAAAGTTGTTGGCGGAAAACGCCAGATTTACGCTTTTAGTACAGATAGAAATCAGGAGCGGTTTGTGTACGCCGTCAGTCAATCCGCTACTATTCCTGGCGATTTGTTTGTGTCGACCTTGTCAGACAGTGACGAGCAGCGTTTAACAGCTGTGAACGAGCACTTGCTTCAAACGAAGACACTATCCATTCCTGAGGACTTTCAGTTTAAAGCGAATGATGGAACGGAACTGCAAGGCTGGATTATGAAACCAACAGGCTTCAAGGATGGCGAAACGTATCCACTTGTCCTTGAAATTCATGGCGGTCCGCACGCGATGTACAGCCATGCCTTTATGCACGAGTTTCAGGTGCTTGCTAGTAAAGGTTATGGGGTCCTATACATGAACCCAAGAGGAAGTCATGGCTATGGGCAGCAGTTTGTTGATGCAGTGCGCGGCGACTATGGCGGCATTGACTATGACGATGTGATGGTCGCAGTGGATTATACTTTGGAAAACTACGATTGGATAGATGTCTCCCGCTTAGGTGTCACTGGCGGAAGCTATGGCGGCTTTATGACGAACTGGATTGTCGGCCATACGAATAAGTTTAAAGCGGCAGTTACACAGCGTTCGATTAGTAACTGGCTCAGTTTCTATGGCGTGAGTGATATCGGCTACTTCTTTACCGAATGGGAACACAAAACAACAGTTATGGAGGATCCTGAAGAGCTATGGAGAATTTCTCCGCTTCGTTATGTAAAAGATGTACAAACACCACTGCTCATCTTGCATAGCGAAAACGATTATCGCTGCCCGATTGAACAAGCCGAGCAATTGTACATCATCTTAAAACAACAAAAGAAACCTACACGATTTGTGCGTTTTCCAGAATCAAATCATGAGCTGTCCCGAAGCGGCGATCCAGGTTTACGTATTATTCGTTTGAATGAAATAACGGACTGGTTCGATCAGTATTTGAATTAAAAAGGAGAAGTAAATTTGAACATCTTACTCACTGGGTTTGAAGCTTTTTTGGGGATGACATCCAACCCTACAGAAGTGATTGTCCGCAGCCTGGACGGAGAAACGATAAATGGGAAAAAGATAATCGGCAAGGTTCTTCCAGTCGATTTCACAAAAACGTCCAGCATCATCTTGAAACATATCGACGAATACCAGCCTTCTGCTGTCATTTCTTTAGGACTGGCAGCTGGCAGAAATAGAATTACCCCGGAAAGAATCGCGATAAACTGTATGGACGGAGAACCCGACAATAGTGGAAATCAATATGACGGGCAAAAGATACTAGAAGATGCACCTGATGCTTACTTCTCAACATTGCCAATCAAGAATATGGTAGCAAAACTGCAGAAACATAACCTGCCAGCCAAGATTTCCAACACTGCTGGCACCTATTTATGCAACCAAACGATGTACACCGTCAGACATCACATCGAAACAAATAAGCTGGATATGATTTCAGGATTTGTGCACATACCAGCACATCATGAATTGGCATTAAGCAATCCTAAGCTGCCTTCTTGGTCAGTGAAGGATTTGGAAGAAGCGGTGCGGGTTATTATTGGAGAATTATAGATTCATTTTAGAACTATGAAGTTTGGATAGAGATTTTATTAAAAGATAAGGCTCTCCTGCTAAAGGAGGAGCTTTATTTTACTTGTGCATATACTCGTTATTCAGCTTCCTCTTTGTTATTATGTTATTTTTTAAAATTATCTGTCCATTAATATGTAACTGTGCTACTATACTCCCATTACTATTTTTTGATCTGAATAGGAGTTGCATCATGTCACAAGAACACTGGAAATCTAAAATAGGTTTTATATTGGCAGCTGCTGGTTCTGCCATCGGCTTGGGAGCAATATGGAAATTCCCGTATATCGCAGGTACTGGCGGGGGCGGCGCATTCTTTCTAATCTTTTTACTTTTTACTGTTATACTTGGCGCGCCGCTTTTGATAGGGGAGTTTATCATTGGCCGCAGAACAAAGCTTGATGCTGTATCTGCTTATCAAAAGATTGCACCTGGGTCATTCTGGACTGTCATCGGCAGACTTGGTGTCGTCACATGCTTTATTTTATTATCCTTTTACAGCGTTATTGGCGGCTGGATTATTATTTATCTATTTGAAGCAATCCGCGGCAGCCTTGATGGACTATCACAGGATGGGTATGGCACGTTGTTTAACGATATCATCGCAAACCCTGGCCCAACACTCTTCGCTCAATTTCTATTTATGCTGATTGCCATCCTTGTGGTTGCTAAGGGTGTGCAAAAAGGAATTGAAGTAACAAGTAAAATCATGATGCCGGCACTATTTCTTTTATTCCTTGTCTTAGTCATTCGCTCTGTCAGCTTGGATGGCTCAATGGAAGGCATCAAGTTCTTGCTGGTTCCCGATTTTTCCAACCTGACATCGGAGTCGGTGTTGTTCGCACTTGGGCAAGCATTTTTCACCCTATCCGTCGGTGTATCCGTTATGGTTACGTATGCTTCCTATTTGCCAAAAACACAGCATCTGCCGCAAGCGGCATTTTCTATCATTATTATTAATATTTTTGTAGCGCTTTTAGCAGGTTTAGCTATTTTCCCAGGAGTCTTCTCCTTCGGAATGGAACCAGATGCTGGTCCGGTACTAATATTTGCTGTCTTGCCAGCAGTATTCAGCAACATGCAATTTGGTACTTTATTCTTTATCATCTTCCTGCTATTATTCTTATTTGCAGCTTTAACCTCAGCCTTCTCTATGCTGGAGATCTTTGTGGCTGCCACGACAAAAAAAGACAACACCAAGCGCACAAAACGATCATGGCAGCTCGGGATGATGATTTTCTTGGTCGGAATTCCATCCTGCCTGTCATATGGTGTGCTGTCTGACTTCCTACTATTCGACAAGACGATATTTGACTTATTTGATTACACGGTTAGTAATATTTTGATGCCATTGGGTGCATTGCTTATTTCACTCTTTATTCCACTAAGAATGAGCAAAAGTATGCTTTACGAAGAGATGGCACTTGGATCAAATGTTGGTAAGGTATTCTTTCATATCTGGTATTATGTATTAAAATATGTCACGCCAATCGCTATCATTATTGTCTTTTTAGATGTGCTTGGGCTTTGGGATTTTATTTTTGGCTTATTTTCATAAGTGGATAATAGTTGAGAGGACGTAGGTTTACGTCCTCTTTGTTTATGTATCCAATTACCCAATCTAAGCCAAAACGAAGAGGATTGGTATGTCTATATGTTTGGTGATCCACTTCATAAGAAACAGAGCCCATCTGCTTTCACAGAAAAGGCCCGTCCATTTCACAAGGTCTGATTATTTATTAATTTATCTTTTAGAGGTATCATTCTTAGAGTCTCGTGTCGTGCTCAATCAGCTATTTTTGTCCCGTGAACTTCTCTAACATTCAGTTCAGATGTGACTAATTCAAGATTTTTATTTGAGATTCCTCCCCCAGGAAGGATAATGATCCTGTCATTTGCATGCTCAATATATTCATTCAATCTGACTAGGTTATCTTCAATCTTCGTATCTAGCGGACCTCCATGGGTAAGGATTCGATGCACCCCGCGTTCCACCAGCCAATCAATCGCTTTAAGCTGATTTTTGGGGCTTATATGGTCAAACGCCATATGAAAGGTTACTTCTAGTCCTTTTGCTAAATCTAATAAGCTGATCATAGCGTCTTCATCAATCCAACCAGTGTCAGTTAAACAACCCAGTACCACTCCATCTGTACCTAATGTTTTCAAATGCACAAGATCCCGCTTCATCATGTCCACTTCTTCTTTACTAAAAACAAAATTTCCGCCTCTTGGCCTTATCATGCTCATAACCTTAATGTTTTTGCTGTGGCAATAGGTAATCGTCACATCCGCTACACCGTGACTGACTGTGGTACCTCCCGCTGCAAGGTTGTCACACAGTTCAATTCTGTCAGCACCTTTAGCAATTAATTGAGGGACATTCGTGAAATTCTCTACACAGACTTCTTTAAGCATATGTATATCCACCTTACTTATAGTATGGCTCGCTGTCATTCTATCGTACTATTACTATTGGTAATTAACAAACGCAGGTGCAGGATCTAGTTCCAGAACCTCTTCCGGTGTCATGACAGGTTCGTCTTTCTGATAAAACACCTTGAACCCCCCATATTGGATAGGCTGATTATGTACAAGCTGATGATAACCTGATCGTTTTAAAGCTGCAATGCCATGGCCGTCATTATTCAGCACCACTTCCACGTTTTCTGTTGGATGGATAGCTTCTTTGTTGTTGATGATGATGTCTGCAAATTGGTGGACGACGACAACCTTGTCAGGAAGTCCACTCTCAGATGCTAGATTGGATACATAATCAATAGCTTCTTGTACATTCTCGCCATCGACATGCCCCAAATCTTCTCCGGGAACTTGCCCCTCTTTCACATGAAATTCCGTATCAATAGCTAAGTGAACATAAGGTAATTTCAAATATTTTTCCAATGACTTTACTTGATTCATGATATTATCTTGGCCTAATTGCACATCAAGGATCAGCAGCGCATCGTTCTCTTCGGCTAACTTCGCATATTTTTCGATATCCTCGTCAGCTGTCGCATGCATATAAAGACCATCCTCCCCAGGATTTCGCTGGGCAACCGTAGCGATTAATTCGATGGCCGGTATAGCTGGTCTATCAGGGTCCAGTTCAGAATAAGCCTTGGTTTGGTCCTTCAATTTCTCCATTAATTCTTCCGGACTGTACTCTCCCAAAATCCCCATGCTAGTAGAATCAGGATGTCCATAATAAGAAACGATTCTATTTTTCTGAAGCGGTCCTTCTGTTCCATCTTCCGTACCTTTTTCCAAGGTTTGACCTAAAGGAACGCTCCTCTCCGTATCATCCCCATGCGCCTCTGTTATTGGCATTTCCGCCAGCTGTGTTTCCGTATAATGACTTTTCAGCGGTTGGGCTGCCTCAGAAGGTTTAATAGCTTGATAGCTTGGCTGAGACGCAGGTTCCGAAGTTGCCGCCTGCTCATCCGAGCTCACTTCTGACTTTTCTTTTGACTTCGGCTCTTGGTCTTGTGAAGTTGCATCTTGCGAACAGCCCGCTAACAGTAAAGCCGGAATGACTGCAAGGCTAGCACCTGCCATAATTAGTTTTTTCACTTTATCCCACCTGTAGTTTAAGAGTATTTCATATGTTGAAAGAGTGGTTCTGCATCAAACAAATGAATAGTATAAATCTAACATAAATTAAAAGCCGCTTATTGTACTTACCACCAAGAAAATTTAGATAAACCTTCGACGAGAGTCCTCCATCTCAAATCGACTTAGCGAATTCATTTACTTATGGTACGGTACAGAAATCTACTATCGTCATACTAAGTTATGCTATATTAACAAGGGCACCTTAAAATCAGAGAGAGGTGCATTAACAGTATGTATGGTGTAATTCATTTTGAAGTATTTTTACTAACAGGAATTTTGTTAAACTTAATCCCTGGTGCGGACACAATTTACATTGTAGGAAGAAGTGTATCACAAGGAAGAACAGCTGGAATATATTCTGTATTAGGTATAATAACAGGTTCTTTAATGCACACCTTGTTTGTAGCGTTTGGTTTATCAATGATTCTAGTGAAATCTGTCTACTTATTTAATGCCATTAAATTTATTGGTGTCATTTATTTGATGTATTTAGGTATTCGCATGCTGCTTGATAAATCCAACCTTGCATTTCAGACAGGTGCATCTGACCAGCTGAATAAACAGAAGATATACATGCAAGGACTTTTGACGAGTCTTACTAATCCAAAGGTATCGTTGTTTTTTATTGCGTTCCTTCCACAATTTATAGAACCAAATGCTTCGAGTCCTATCCCATTTTTAATATTGGGATTAACATTTACAACCACTGGTTTTTTGTGGTGCTTATTCGTCGCTTATTTTTCTTCTTATGTTACAAAGACGCTAAGAGGAAATAACAAAATTGGACTAATCTTAAACAAAGTTACTGGAGTAATTTTTATAGGTATGGGAATTAAACTCCTGCAAATAAAAGCTCCTAACTGAATTAACTACTTAAATAACCAATGCCCCCTTTTAAAATTTTTGTTAAGTGTGGTTACTGTATAAAAGAAGCCCATCAGAGGAACCTCTGATGGGCTTTTCACTTTTAAGCAAAGTAGAAAGCTTCATTCACTTGTGGTACGGTTCATCATACCTGCTTATAAGCCAAACTAATACTAATTCTTGAATTTAAAAAGACCGGCACCTCCGATCTAATCGGAGTGCCGGTCTTTATTTTGTCTAGTAACAAATCTCAGAAGGATTTTATCCCAACTTCTAACGATAATCCTTTTTGATATACTTTAAATGTATTTTTTTGCGTCGAATTAACTTCAATATCTTCGAAACCTATTACCTCACCTTTATTAACATCATTTTTTAGTGTTATATTATTTAATAAATAGAATGGGACGGCATCTTTCGCTTCATTTATTTCAAATAACTGTGGCTTTACATCTTTTATTTCATGATGATGGCCATATACTGTAAAAGTATGTCCTGCCTTTATATCCTCCTCAGCAACACCTGCCATAACGGAAACTTGTCGCGTATCATTACGCGTTCCTACTCCTAGGCGTTCTCCGAGTACAATTGATAATGGTGCTTCCAGCCCCATCATGTGGTATGGCTGATAAATACAGCCGTATTTTCCATTCTTACTAATAACGTGACCTTTACCTCTTAATAAATCAACCATAATTTCGTTGTTAAGCTCAAATACTATAAAAACACCACCAGCGAAACTAGGTTCATTCTTTTCTCTTAATTGATAGAAAACATCTACTACTCCAGAACGATCTAATATCCCGCCATCTTCTTTAGGTACAAAAATATCAGCTAATTCATTAACTTTTGCGATTGGATAATTAAGCCCAGGTGCTGCTGGTAATAAACCAGTAACATTAGATACTAAATTTATTTCACAAACATCTGCAGCAATTGTTCCAGTAAGTTCTTTTAAAGATTCAAATCTTTGCTGCAGCGTACTTGTATCTTCATATTCCCAAGCATTCATTATCTCTGGCTTATCATGATATACTTCTTTTCCATCTGTATAGGTGAGTTTTCCAGAGTCTCTATCAAATACAAAATCATATTCACTTGATTTACCAGCTGCTACAATGTTTAGACCGAGCAGCTTTCCCCAAGAATATAAATCTACTAAATTACGAGGCTGGTCTCCATTTACCAGCGCATAAACAGTGTCATTTTCATGTGCTAATTGGTTAAAATAAGTTCCGCTGAAACTATCCGTTTCCTTAGAAACCATATAAACATTGATTCCATTTGTTAATGCATTTTCCGCAATGTAAGTTCCAACATCCATGTTTCCAGTTGCCTCTAATACAGCCGATATACCTGATTCCAGAACCAACTTGTAATCATCAACAACAATTAATGCACTTTCATCCGCACGCTTCATTTCCTCTGCATTATGACAGATTACGATCTTCTCCTTGTTGTATCCGCTTTCAATTAATGCATTATAACTCGCATCAATATCAATTGAACAAACGATACGAATATCAATCTGATCCACATTTTTCAGTTGAACTAACGACGTATAACCAAATCCTTGAGAAGCTCCAACGATACCCAGCTTAATCTTTTTATCATAATCAAGTAACTTCGTGTAATCCATTACTTTCTACCTCCGATTTATTTATATTTCCCAACACTTTTAACTTTACCGATATCATTCCACATCTTAGAAAAATGCTACATATACGATCCACGCAACGAGTGGGCCGGCAGCAATGATAAAGATGGAGGCTTTTAACAAGTGACCATAAAATGTTGTTTTTGCTTCACCTTGCGCATTGGCTACAAAAATTGCTCCTGTAGTGGAGAACGGGCAGATATCAACGATACTGGAAGCGATACAAACAGCTGCAACTGCCCCCATAACCCAGATATCTCCAGTAGCTAACATTGGAATTAATAAAGGAACTACAGCACCAAGGAAACCTGTCGTTGATACAAAAGCAGAAATAATACCGCCAATATAACATGTCACCAATATAGCCAATAACGGATTATCTACCTCTGAAACTAAGTGTGTGATGTAATCGGTTACACCAATTTGCTCCAAAACTCCAACATACGTCACGATACCAGAAACCATTAGGATGATGCTCCATGGAATTTTACTAACAATCTCTTTTTGTCGAGAAGGATTAAATAATGCAAGTATAAGACCAAGCGTTAATCCCGCAAAGCCCATATTCATTTCAAAGACCATACCCAGAGTGATTAAAGCTCCTAATGCTAATAAAGAAACGATGCGATACGGTGTAACTTCAATAGTTGGATTCAAAATTGCTTGTAATTCTGCATTATCTTCAGAAATTTCACTTGTCTGATCTGCTTTTCTTCTCTTAAATCCACCAAAGATGAGAAATGTAAGGAAAGCTAATCCTACTGCAAATAGTGTAGAAAGTAAGTATAGTGTATTGGCATTAAATGAAATTCCACTCTCTTCGACTACCCCGCGAACGATGATACCCATAACGTTTAATGGTGAGAAGATTCCCCCAACCATCCCCCAGGCAACCATCAAGGACATTCCTAACTGATTAAAACCAATCTTATGTGCCAAGCGTAAAGCTATTGGAGCTACAATGATAATAGCTGCAGTTCCCTGCGTTCCAATACTCGTGAGTAGTAATTCGAGTAAGAACATAATCCAAGGAATTAGCATTCTTCTTCCTTTTACCAATTTCAATGAAGAAGCGGTAATTAAATCGATCGTTCCATTATCTTGCAAGATACCAAAGAAATAAGTAACTCCTGTCAAAATAATAAATAAGTTTACTGGAAATTCACCAAAGATCTCATCTTCCGTTACACCAGTAATCGTTGCTAAAATAAATGCAGCAACGAAACCAAGTATCCCCATATTAATTGGCAGTTTTGCATTGATAATAAACATTAATAGTAATGCAGCTACTGAAATAATTGTTAACGTTTCAATCCCCATATTTATTTCCCCTCAAGTTCGTTATATTTTCACCAAACTCAGTGAAACATCAATAAAGTAAAACCTATCAGTCTAACAACTTCTTAATCTGTTGTTTTAAGTAAATATGCATTTGTTGAAGCTTCTTCTAATTCCTCTATCGCATAAAAAGCTTCTAACATCGATTTATCAGCTAGAATTGGACCATGGTTTTCAAGTAAATAACAATTTGTTTCTTTTAACGAATTTCTAAATGCTTGGAATAGTTCTTCTGTTCCTGGAGGGGCATATGGAACAAATCCTACCTCTCCAACCTTCATTTTTAAATACGGAGTAGGCGTCGGTATTAAATCTGATACGCCATCCCATTTTTGACAAGACCAATACGTTGCGTAAGTACTGTGCGTGTGAATTACTGCTTCAGCCGATTTGTCTTTTTGAAATAATGCTAAATGTAATGGCCACTCTTTACTTGGTTTAATTCCATTTAATACTGTTCCATCCATCGATAAGACGGCAAAGTCATCTTCGACTAACCTCCCAAAACAAGACCCGCTTCTCGTTACGTAAATCTTATCCTCATATCTGAAGCTCAAATTCGCAGCAGAACCGCTTACTTTGCCTCTGGAGAATAAACTCTGACCGACCCAAATGGCATCATTCATCATGTTGTTTAATTTATCTTCCACTGCCATCCCCTCAATTCATCTTATTTAATGCTTCTACAAAAAAGTTCACTCCGCCAAAATTCCCGGATTTTAAAACAACTTTCAGATTCTGATTATGATCTGGTATCAAAACAGGCACTCCTGGACTGATAACATCTCCGATATAAAAGCTATTAGGATTCATAACTTTTACTACAGCTCCGGATGTTTCGCCCCCTGCAACTACTAAATTATTAATTCCTTTTTCTATTGCATACTCCCCAGCAAATGACAATACTTTTTCCACAAGAGTACCCACTTTATTATGAATCTCTGGATCATCATCTTTATTTTTTTGACTATAGATGATAAATACTTTTTCTATATTTTCATCAATAAAATCCATAATTTCTTTTTTCACTGTGTCAAAAGAGCTTAGTAATTCTTTTGATTGGATTAAATAACCCGCATAGCCTTCATCTATAAAGCTGCCTATCTGCTTCTGAGTAGCTTGAGATAAACTACCAGCTAATACCCCGCCTTTAATTGTTGCTGCTGCATTTCTATTAGCAGAATAATCTGCAGGGACAATGTCTTTTCCAGAATTGACTGAAGCTTTATATAACCAGGCTGGCAGTGCAGAAGAGCCACTGAACAACTTTGTATCTTTAAATAATTCAGCGATTATTTGCCCGTGTTCATCTTTAAAATAATCAACAGCAAGATAAAACTTTTCATTTTCTTTAGCTTTTTCTTCTATATACCTATCAAAAGATTTTGTATTTGATAAAAAGTTCTCCATCTGAGAGATCGTTAATTTAAATACTTTATATTTACTCTGTCTTTCCATTAAGATCTTCAAATCACTTTCATCCATCGGATTTAGTGGATGAAATCTCATATGTGTTTGGTTAATTGGTAAACCATCTACGTATAAGATTCCACCTTCCACTTTTCGATCATTTACTGGTAAGGCTGGAGAAATAAGCGTATATTTTAGATTCATTTTTTCCAATAAATAATCTAATACTGGGCCAATATTTCCGTCAGCTGTAGAATCAAATGTCGAACCATATTTAAAATAAATCATTTCAGTACCAATTTTATTCAAAAATTCGTACGCCTTATTTACCTCACTAATTGCTTCCTCTTTAGAAACACTTCTTGTCTTTAACGCAATCACAACAACATCGATATTTCCATCAAGTTCAAAATCTTCTTTAGGAACACCATTAATTAAAATACAATTTGCATCCTCTAACTTTAAGAACGAGGCAGCATCTCCAGCGCCTGTAAAATCATCAGCAATAATACCAACATTAATCAATTTCCCATCACCCCAGTCAATTACTATTCATGTAATATACCTTGTGTATACACAGAATATACATGTATAATACCAACAAGGTTTAAGAATGTAAACCCTTTCTTGATTTGCACAGTCATGTTTTTTAAAAGTTTGCAAATCTCTTGCCCGACCGAATTCAAAGTTCGTTTTTATAAATTATGTAAAATATGATACAATTAGATGACCGTATTTTGAGGTTAACAATTAGATTTGGGTGAACAGGATGACACAAAGCTTAAAGCAAAAAGTTTATACATTATTGAAAAATAAAATTCTAAATAATGAACTTAGCGAGGGTGAATACTTAGAGGAAACTAAGTTAGCTGAGCTTTTTGGTGTAAGTAGAACGCCAGTGAGAGAAGCAATAAACGCTTTGGAAAATGAAAATTTAGTGCAAATTATTCCTAAAAAAGGAACATTCGTTACTACCTTAAACACTCAAATCATTAAAGAATTGTTCCAAGCAAGACATATTGTTGAACCTGTTGCATTTGAACTGGCCTTTCCTCATCTAGATTCCGAAATATTATTAAAATATAAAAGTGAATTCAGCATTAACATTGAGAATAAAGATTATAAAAAGCTTCACCAGTTGGACTATGAATTTCACAATTATATAAATTCAATGTGTCGTAACAGGTACCTTATAAAATTCTTAAGCGGTATTTCTGATGACTTTCAGCGGGTTCGCACCCAAGACTTCTATACCGAAAAAAGAACGCTTGGCGGAGCAGAAGAACACCTTATGTTTATTGATCAAATAATTGAAGGTAATATTGACATCGCTTTAACTCAGCTAAAAGAGCACATCTCAAATACTGAGAAGTATTATTTTCAAAGCTTATACTAACTGCTAAATCAGTATTCAGACCCTTCATTGTGGATGCTAATACATACTAAACCCCTGAGAAGAGTATTATTTTGTATCATATGAATAATGGGTTCCTATAACTGGTATCAATTTATTGATTACAGAAAAATACTCTAAAAGTTATAATGACATTCACAAAAAAAAGAAGACCTAAATCCTTTTAAAACAAAAAAGGTTTGGGTCTTCTTACATTTCATTCTTCTAATGTTTCCAAATCTCTTGAGAACCTCATTTACTTATAGTACGGTTCCCCTTGATATCTCTAAATGAGGATTTTTCTAAGAGTTAAATGCCCATATACGTATTTAAATTCTTATTAAAACTCAATTTTCTAACCTATTCACAATTTAACTATTAAATTAATTATCATGAAAGAGAAATATAATTTAAATAGTAACAACCCGATTTGTTTCTGCAGCTTCTAAAATGCCCAAAATAACCTTTAATGAGGATAATACGTCATCTCCCGATACCAGTGGGGCTTGATCGAGACGCACACATTCAATAAACGCATCTATCACAAAACTACTCGTTTGTTTACTATTGGTTTGGATACTTTCAAGTTGATAATGTATCTTCTCTCCATTTTCTCTTATTACTTCTAATTGGTAGGATTCATTTTGATAAATCTTTACTATTCCCTTTTCACAATAGATAGTTGTACTATTATCTTCTTCTCCGTAATACGTCCATGAAAAGGAAGCTGTACCTATGCGGCCTTTTTTTGTCTTTAAGCTGCAGACAATATTATCACACACTTCAATGGGCTCTCCATACTCATCCACTTTGTCCAGAGCACCTTGAAAAGCACTGACTTGCTCGATTTCATCCTCTAAGATGTAATGGATTAAATCCACCTTATGAATGCCTAAATCTCCGGCCACCCCAAGTCCGGACCTCTCTTTCTTAAAAAACCATGTAGAGTTTGATTTATTTGTCCCCCATTGTTCGGGTCCAGAATGTCCAAAGGTTGTCTTAAAAGTTAGTACTTTTCCAAGTTCTCCATTACTGATAATTTCTTTTGCCTTTTGATGCGCACGATTAAATCGCTGGTTGTGATCAATCATTAATTTCTTTCCAGTTTTCTTCTGGGCTGCCACTATTTCATTAGCATGCTCAATAGTTAAAGAAATTGGCTTTTCACATAAGACATGCTTGCCACTTAGTAGTGCATTGGTAGAATAAATATGATGATATTCATTAGTCGAACAATCACTAATTCCTTCAATAGCAGGATCGGCATATAGCTCTTCCACTGATTGAACAACTCTCCCGCCAAATTCATTTGCAAGCTCTATCGCACGATCTGCATTCCGATCGAAAAAAACAATCTCATCCACATACGGATTAGCTTTATATTCAGGGGCATGGCGTAATTTAGTGATCGATCCACACCCGATAATTCCCACTTTTATGCCCATAGCAATCCCCCTACTCTCTCTTTTGGAATACTACTGCAATAATAATGATCAAGCCTTTAACAAACCCTTGAAGATGCGGGGATACGTTCATTAAATTCATCATATTATTTAGAATCCCTAAGATGAGCACTCCAAAAAATGTACCTATGATTTTTCCGCGTCCACCAGTCATTCTTGTGCCACCAATTATGACAGCAGCAATTGCATCTAGTTCATATTGGACGCCTGAACTAGAAGAAGAAATAGAGTTCAGTCGAGATGTTTCAATAATAGCTGCTATACTCACGAGTAAGCCTGCCAAGCTATAGACACCAATTTTTATCCGATCTACCCGAATGGCTGAAAGAAGGGCAGCTTTCTCATTACTTCCTATGGCGTATACATGACGTCCGAAACGTGTTTTATGCATTAAAATATAAACAAGTACCGTCATAATCAGGAAGATAATAATGGGATAATCAAAAATCCATAAATTGTTATTAGCAATGGCAGTGAACCCTGAAACTTCACCAGAAATACTGCCACCTTCCGCAATATATAAGGCAATAGAGCGGGCAGCCGCCATCATTCCGAGGGTCGCAATGAAAGACGCAATCCTTCCTTTAGCCACCATTATTCCATTTAAGAAACCTGCAATTGATCCAACTATAAATGCCGTTAATACGGCAATCCAAATACTGCCTGTGGCATTTAATGCTAAAACCGTGACAACACCGACCAATACAAGCACAGAGCCCACTGAAAGGTCGATACCACCTGACAACATGACAACAGTCATACCTAAAGCTACTATTCCAATAATAGATACTTGCATTAATATATTGAGCTGGTTATTCATATCTAGAAATCTAGGACTCAAAACTGATGCTGCAATAAAAATAATAATGAAGGCAATGATGACGCTATACTCAGACCACAGCCACGAGAGCTTGCCTTTTATAGGAGAGATTTGCGGCTTTTGTTCTTTGAGACTATTCGTATCAGCCAATTTCATTTGCCTCCCTTTTTGAGCCAGTTGCATAACTCATTATTTCGTCTTCTGTAACTTCTTCTCCCTTAAAACTTGCTGTTATTTCGCCTTGAAACATCACATAGATTTGATGGCATATCTTAAGTATTTCAGGTGCTTCTGAAGATAAAATAACAACAGCCTTGCCCTGTTCGGCTAAAGAGACGATTTGATGATATATTTCTTGTTTTGCACCAATATCAATTCCTTGTGTTGGATTATCAAAAATAATAATGTCGGTATCAACCTCCAGCCATTTAGCAATAATGACTTTTTGTTGGTTTCCGCCGCTTAACTTGTCGATTGTAACGCGTGGATTGTGTACTTTTATATTCAACTTTTCCTTATAGTACTGAAATCTTTCTTTTTCCAGTTTATCTTGGATAAAAGCCATTCTCTCAAAGTGTCCGATAGATGATAAACTCATATTATGAATAACGCTTAGATCTTTAATAATTGCATTTTCCTTTCGATCCTTCGGCACAAGTCCTAATCCTGCTTTTACTGCTTTACGTGGATGATCTATTTTTGTCAGCTGATTATTTATTTTAATGTCACCAGTGTATGTTTTTCGATAACCAAATAAGCTTTCAAAAAGCTCCGTTCTCCCATCGCCTGCTAAGCCAGTAAAGCCTGCTATCTCGCCTTTTTTTAGAGTAAAGCTAATGTTGCTGAAAGACCCAGGACTTGATAAGTTATTTACTTCTAACACTTCTGAACCAAAGGTATGTTTTTGAATTAATCGCTCTTGGGAAATAGATTTGCCAACCATAAGTTTAGTTATCGTATCTAAATTCTCCTCTTCCATACTCCCATTACCAACAAGCTCGCCATCACGAAGCACTGTATATCTGTCACAAACTTCCTTGATTTCTTTTAATTTATGAGAGATATAAATAATAGACACACCAGATTGCTTTAAGTTATTCATCAATCCAAATAATCGTTTCACTTCATGATCTGCTAAAGAAGTTGTAGGTTCATCCATAATAATCAGTTTGGATTTGTGTAATAGTGCTTTGGATATCTCAATTAATTGCTTGTAGGAGGTTTCTAGATTTCTAACATATTCCTTTGGATCGATATCTACGCCAAGCTTTGCTAGTATTTCATTTGTTTTTTGACACATCTCATCTACCTTTAGAAATCCGTATCTAGTGCGAATTTCTGAACCCAAAAACATATTTTCGTAGACTCTTAGATCGGACACGACATTAAGCTCTTGATGGATAAAACTAATACCATATTCTTGGGCAGCCCTTGGATTCGTTATTTTTACTTCTTCACCATTAATTTGTATAGAGCCATTATCAAATGGATGGACGCCGCCTAAGATATTCATCAGTGTAGATTTACCTGCACCATTTTCTCCTAAGAGTGCATGTATCTCACCCTGTGCAACATGAAAAGTCACCTTTTTTAACACTGATACTCCGTTAAATGATTTATCAATATTGTTCATTGTCATGAAAGGACTTGTAGTCATGGCGTAGATTATCCCTCCCTTAAAAGAAAATAGGAAATACAATCATTACTCACCATCATTGTATTTCCTATCAACTATTTAGAATTTAGAATCTGGATCATAGAACTCATCAACATTATCTTTTGTAACTTGAGTAGCCTCTTTTACTACCATTGATTCCGCAGGATCATTTCCTTTAGCAATGTCTGCTGCAATTTTCACTGCGTCCTCCACCATCGTAGGAGAATATAGAAAAGTTGCTGTAATTAAGCCCTCTGCTTGGATATCTTCAAATACAGCCTTTCCACCACCCGCACCTGTTACAAATTGTATATCTGTACGGCCAGCTTCTTTGATAGCTTGGATAACACCAAGTGCCATTCCATCATCCTGTGTAAACACAGCGTCAATTTGAGGATTTGCCTGTAAAATATTCTGCATAACTTCTAGAGATTTTTCGGTTGAGAAATCTCCGCTTTGCGAAGCAATGACTTCAATATCTGAACTTTCCATTGCTTCTTTAAAGCCTGCACCTCGTTGCTCTGTAACAGAACTTGGCGGTCCAGTGATTTCAACCACCTTCCCTTTTCCTTCTAACTTTTCGACAAAGTACTTGCCTGCATTGACACCAATTCCTTCATTATCACCTTTAACTACTACAGTAGCCGCGTCATTTTCAAGCTCGCGGTCAACAATGACTAACGGAATCCCTGCATCCTTGATTTTTTGCCCTACAGGAGAAAGTGCCGCCGATTCAATAGGAAGCATTACAATAACATCCACATCTTGAGCAATTAAATCATCAACATCATTAGCTTGCTTGTTTGGATCAGCAGCATTTGTCATCACATACTCGATACCATCACTGTCCTTCAGTGCCTTTGCCTGCTTTTCAGCACTATCAATTAACGCTCCCATCCAACCATGTGTTGCAGATGGTAAGGAAATACCGATTTTTAGTGTGTCATCCTCTTCTGTGCTATTAGAACTCCCAGTATCACTGTTACATGCAACCAAACCAAAGATTGTTACGAAAGCTAACATGGAGACCAGCCATTTTTTCAAATCTTTCACCCCTTTGTTTTTTGAAAAAACGCTCCTTATACGTGATTTGTAATCGGTTACATTACATTTCACATCTAAGGTCAGCTCTCTGCTATTAACCTCTTTAATAGCAGAGAGCTAATATTAGATGAATTGCCCAGATGTTGACTCTCTTACCACGAGTTCATGATCTAACATGATACTTTCCACTTCTTTTCCATTTATCTTATCAATCAACATTTTTACTGCAACAGTTCCCATCTTATACATCGGTTGGGCAATGGTTGTAAGGGTTGGATTCGTCATATTTGAAAAATCAATCTTATCAAAGCCCACTACGGCAATATCACTTGGTACATGCAATCTAGAAGCATTTATCTCTTTAAGTGCTCCAATAGCCAAAAGATCTGATACCGCAAATACAGCAGTCGGTCTATCATGAAGGTTCAATAGCTTTTTCATTGCATGCTGGCCATTCTCAAATCCTAAATGCTGGGTAAGAATGATAAACTGACTATTTAAAGTAATACCATACTCCTCTAAAGCTCTTATATAACCCATTTTTCTTTGTCGTGCGTATAAGTATTTTTCATCAGAGTTTATTAAGGCAATGTTTTTGTGGCCAATTTGAATTAAGTGCTTAACTGCTTGGTAAGAAGCATCCTCGTTATCTATCGTCACATAAGGAATTCCACTTCCTTCCTCATATTCACTGCATTGAATAATTGCATGATTCTCCGAGAGATTTTTCAGTGTTTCTATATTTACAGTAGGGTCCATTGAGATAATTCCATCAGCCATCTTTTTTCGAACAAGATCGAAATAGATATTCTCTCTTTCAGGGTTCGAATCTGTTTCACATAAAAGAATGTTATAATTTTGGCTAATGGCAACTGCTTCAATTCCTTTGATTATTTCTAGATAAAATGGATTGGAGATCGATGGAATTAAGATTAAGAAAAGCCGACTTTCCGAATTTCTTAGGTTTCTCCCCAACATACTAGGTTCATAATTTAATTTCTTTATTGCTTCTTCCACTTTTTTTCTTGTTTTTTCAGATACAGTGTTTTGTCCATTGAGCACTCTTGATACTGTTGCAACAGAAACTCTCGCTTGTTTTGCAACCTCTTGAATGTTCGCCAACTTTTTTCCTACTTTCCTAAGACCCATTGTATGCGCCTAAATGAAATCGATTACATTTTCAAAAAACTTTTTAACTTAAGTTGGTATGATTTATTGATACTTTAACGATATGGGTGCATTCAGAGGTATATGCTAATTTTGTAATGGATTACATTATCAGTAATTTGGTAATGAGTACGAAGTCTGTAATTGGGGATTATAGTTTATCGAATGCTCTTACTTAAAAAGAAAAGAAGACCTAAATTCCGTTTCAAACAGAAAGGAATTTAGGTCTTCTTACATGTTGCAGGGTTTTAAGAACTGTCGTTTTATCCTGGATTGGCACTCTCCATTTGCTATGTAATGTATTACTTTCAGCATAATCCAAATGTATGTAGTAAACGAACAGCCCCTCTGCTCTCACTGAAGGGGCTCTCTTCAATATGGATTTTCTATATTATGTGATCGGCTGCTCTTTATTTAAAGATTTACATATCAGCTTCACTCAATCTTTTAGAACAATACCTGTCATTTGGACAGCTATACTGACAGGAGTTAATTATTACGGTTTTTCTCTCCCCATTCACATAACTGCTCCAAAACAGGTAATAGCGTTTCTGCTTTAGGCGTGAGACTGTATTCTACTTTAGGGGGAATTTGAGGATATTCTTTTCGTGTGACCATCCCATCCGCTTCTAATTCTTTAAGCTGGGAACTTAACATCTTAAAAGTGATTGGCTCTAATTTTCTATTCATTTCATTAAAACGAACGGGTTGATTTTCTGCCAATAGATAAAGGATAAGCATTTTCCACTTACCTCCAACAACGGACAGCGTATAACCAAAAGGCGCCTCCTGGACATTCCCCTTCCCTTTATAATCAGCCATACCCATATGAACACTATCCTTTCTGGTAGTATCTATCAAAAAAGTGCGTACTATTTTCCTTTTCCTATTCATTCTATACTTACCTTAATTCAAATAAAAGGAGAGAAAAATATGAAGGATATTAAAACTTATAATCATGACCTTTGGGATCACGGTATCAGTCAAGGCTACAGCGTGAACGGTACGATTTACGTTTCAGGCCAATTTTCACATAATGAGGACGGCACATTCATTGGCGAGGACAATATCGAAGCCCAGACGCGACAAACGCTCGAAAACCTTGATCGTGTACTGAAAGAATTGAATGCCACAAAGTCCAACCTTGCTTATGTGGAAATCTATTTAACTAATCCCCAAGCGCATACGGAGTCCGTTATCAACCTCTTTAAGGAATACCTAGATACTCACCGGCCAGCAGGCAGCCTCATCGGCGTAACCTACCTGGCATTTCCAGAGCAGTTGATCGAGATTTCAGCTATCGCACACACCTAATAAATAATCTGTATTGTATTCTATGAAATGTGTCGTGAGTTATATATTACTTTTACATGAGTAAGAGACTGGGATAAGAGAATTCACCTAAAAGAAAACCCGACCTATGTTACAAATCTGTTTGGGAAGATTTGCATTAGATCGGGTTTCGATTATTTACTGTTCTTTTTTATTTCAACTGCTGATAAGACGCCAACCGATGGATATGCACTGCCAAATACGCAAGCTCTTCCTTCGGCAGCATACTGCCGTGTACCTGCGAGATGTAGTTCTCGATCTTGAAGGCGATGTCCATGGCTTGCGGATACAGGTTGGCGATTTGTTCGAACAATAGGTTTTCTGGGTCGTCGAGCATGCTGTCGGCATAGAAACGCTCGACGAAGAATTTCACATGCGTGATGAAACGGCCGTAATGGATGTTGTCGGTGTCCATTTTGATTTGGAGGGCGTAGCGGACAAGGTTGACGATGCCGCCGATCATTTTGGCGTATTTCATTCCGTCGTTCGATTCCTGCTTTTCGCCTTGGGCGTTAATCAAGTGGAAGGCGATATTGGCTGCTTCCTCTTTCGGCAGTTCAATTTTGAACTGCTTATTGATCAACTCCAGGGCGTACGTGCCAACCTCAAATTCCTCTTGATAGAAATTCTTGATCTCCCAAAACACACGATTGGTGATATTGATATTCTTTTTATAGCGTTCGACCGCGAAATGCAGATGGTCCATGAGCGTGAAATAAATGCCGGTGTTCAGCTTTGTGCCGAGCTGCTGCTCGGCATGCTGAACAATCTGCTGTGTCAGGTCAATATATGCTTGTGGGATGGAGTCCAGCAGGCGCAGGAACTCCTTGGCTTTGATATTTTCAATCGGCATGAATGTTTGGTCAGCTTGGTCCTCTTTGATGATGCTGCCGGCTTTTTGACCATAGCCGATTCCTTTGCCGAATAGGATATATTCTTGCTTTTCCTCGCCCTCAACCAGCACAACGCTGGAATTGAGCACTTTTTTGATCTTAATCATCGGCCTCACCTATCCTCTGCTGTGTATCTATCAGTCGAGGTCTTCCCCATTGCTTTCAATCACTTTTTTGTACCAGTAGAAGGAGTCCTTGCGGGTACGTTCAAGTGTACCGTTGCCATCGTCATCTTGGTCGACGTAAATGAAGCCATAGCGCTTCGACATTTGGGATGTACCGGCACTGATGATATCGATTGAACCCCAGCTAGTGTAGCCGAACAGCTCGACACCTTCCTCGACCGCTTCCTTCATTTGACGGAAATGCTCGCGGAAGTAGTTTACGCGGTAATCATCATGGATACTGCCATCGCTTTCGACGACGTCCTTTGCGCCCATACCGTTTTCTACGATGATAAGCGGCTTTCTATAACGATCATACAGCTCCAACAAACTAATCTTCAACCCGACCGGATCGATTTGCCAGCCCCAGTCGGTAGCTGGAAGATACGGATTTTTGACTCCTGTTACCGTGTTACCAGCTGCCCTCTCCAAGCCGTCTTTAGCAGATTCTGTCAGAGACATGTAATAACTGAATGATAGATAGTCAACTGTGTTTTCTTTCAAAATCTCCAAGTCGCCTTCTTCCATTTGAATGTGGATACCATTAAGCTCCAGCTTCTTCAGTGTCAGGCGTGGGTACTCCCCGAATACCTGTACGTCAGCATAGAAGTAGTTCTGTAGATTTTTCTTGAGTGTAATCTCCACATCTTCTGGCTTACAAGTATTCGGATACGTGGTCAGCTTCGTCAGCATACAGCCGACCTGGCTGCCAGGGATGATCTCGTGGCAGTCTTTTGTGACAAGAGCTGATGCGACGAACTGGTGATGCAACGCTTGATATACCTGTTCTTCTTCCTTACCTTCCGGGCACTTATCCGGGATGATGCCGGCAGTTGTGAACGGGTGACGGTTGATGCTGTCGATTTCGTTGAAAGTGAGCCAGTATGTCACGTAATCTTTATAGCGATTGAAGCACACATTTGAGAAGCGGACAAAGTCATCGATTACTTTGCGCTCTACCCAGCCGTTATATTTCACGCTGAGAGCCAAAGGCATCTCATAATGGGATAGTGTCACGATTGGCTCGATATTGTACTTTTTCATTTCCTTGAACAGGTTGTCATAGAACTGCAGGCCTTTTTCGTTTGGCTTTTGTTCTTCTCCTGTTGGGAATATACGGCTCCAGGCGATGGAGACACGTAATGCTTTAAAGCCCATTTCAGCGAACAGCGCCAAATCCTCTTTGTAATGATGGTAGAAATCGATACCGCGGCGTTTCGGATAATATTTATCGGTTGGATCATCCATTGCCTTTTGAACAACCTCAGAGCTAATCGCTAAATGGCCTTCATAATCATCAAGACTAAGATCAGAACGGTAGCTCGCTACATCCGCTACGCTCATACCTCGACCATCTATATTCCAAGCACCCTCTGCTTGATTTGCGGCAATAGCGCCGCCCCATAAGAAATCTTTTGAAAATGTCATCTGTTTCAGCCTCCTAGTTGGGTTATGACCATCAGCTTATCCTGACGGGTAACGTTTTCTTGTTTGGTGATTTGAACATCATATTTGTCGGTATTCGTGATGATTGCGAGTGTGACTGGATCAAAGCCGGCTGCTTTGATTTTCTCAAGATCGAATGTGAGCAGCACATCGCCTTCTTTTACTTGATCTCCAACTTTGACCTGCGGTGTGAAATGCTCGCCACCTAGCTGAACTGTATTTAGTCCCACGTGGAACAATATTTCTGCCCCAGTCTCTGTTTTCATGCCAAGTGCATGGCTTGTTTCAAATATCATCGAGATTTCGCCGTCTACCGGTGCGTATAGCTCTCCTTTAGATGGGACAACTGCGATTCCATCCCCCATTGCTTTGGAAGAGAAAACTTCATCCTGCACTTGTGATAGCGGTATCATTTTTCCGGCTACTGGACTGGTGAAAGTTTCACCTCTTCCGATTTTCTCAGAAAATTTCTCTTCCTCTGGCTGCACTTGTTCTTTGTCTTTACCAAGGATGAACGCAGCGACAAATGCGACGACGAATGATAGGACAAATCCAATTACAGCATACAAGAAGTTACGGGGCAGATCTTCAGACAGGAACATACTCATGCTTGCCAGTCCAGGACCTACCAGAACATATGCCTGCAAACCGATGATGCCAACGAAGGCACCGCCTGTGAATGCTCCTATCATAACACTCGCAAGCACTTTTTTATTTTGCAAGGTGACCCCGTATAATGCTGGCTCGGTGATACCGAAGAATGCGGAGACACCAGCTGAAATAGCGGTAGTACGCAAGCGTTTATCTTTCGTGCGCAGTGCGATGGCAAAGCAGGCACCGCTTTCCGCGATGTTGTGTGCTAATGAAGCAGGCATATAAAGTGCTTCGCGGCCAAGACTTCCCATAGTAGAAACAGCGTACGGAATCATTGCTTTGTGCATGCCAGTCGCAACCATGAATGGAAGCACGCAAGCAAGCAGTGCTACTGCCAGCCAGCCAGCATACTCAAATACCCAAAGAATTACACCGGCGAAGCCTTGACCAAATGTGAAACCTGCTGGACCGAGAAGGAGTAAGGCAATCGGAACAGTGATAAGCAGAGACATCATTGGTACGAAGAAAATCCGAATCGGCTTCGGTGAAATGCGTGTAAACAGCTTTTCCATCTGTGCATATAACAGGACAGTCAAGATAGCTGGGAAGACTTGATACGCATACGCTATATTCTTCAGATCAAATGTAAACAGCTGCGCTCCTTCAGCAAGCATCGTAGACATATTCGGTAAAAGCAAAGCTCCGACAGCTGATAAAGCAACGAGTGCATTTACTTTCAGCTTATTAGCTGCCGTAACTGCTACTAACAATGGCAGGAAATATAACGGCGCATCCCCGACCATGTTCAGAATCTGGTACGTCTGACTGTCGGAATCCATGACTCCGAACAAAGCAAGCAAGAGTAAAAGTGACTTCAGGATACCGCCGCCTGCGATAGCTGGTACTAGCGGCTGGAACACACCAACAATGAAATCAAGAATCGTTGCGCCGATCCTTTTCTTCTCTTTCGGCTGATCAGCTGCTTCTTCCCCGCCAACGTCTCCAACAAGCTTCTGCAGCTCCTCATACACCTCGACAACATCATTCCCGATAACAACCTGGCATTGTGCTGTCATGCGGACAGCGATGACACCTGGCGTACTTTCCAGCGCTTTGATATCGACCTTCTTGTTATCGACGAGTGAGAAACGCAGACGCGTCGAGCAGTGTCCAAGATGCGCGATATTCTCCTTGCCCCCAATATGCTGCAAAACGTCTGTTGCGACTTGTTTGTAATCCATTCCTAACCCTCTCTTCCTCGATGCGACGGGTAGAAAGAAAACAAAAAAGGACCCAATACGGCAAATGAAGAAAACTTGCCGTATTAGATCCTGCCTGCATTACCAGTCACATGTCTAATGGTTTTATTTAACTGACTTCAGTATAAAACACAAAAATGTAAGCGTCAACATTTTTTTATCTAACTAAAAATCATCAAGAGAGATTACTTCTTGATAAAAGCCTGTTAATTAGTTTCTAGGAAGGTGTCGTAAGTGTATTTGAAGAGAGAATCTGAACAAAAAACAAACCTTCCTCAAAGGAAGGTTTGTCCATTATTTATCTAGTAAATTCAAAGAAGATATAACGCTGCCAAAATCACCTTTTTTACTTGCTAAGCCCTCTTGATTACCATACCCGACTAAACCACTGATAACGATTGTCCCAATTAGTATTACTGAAAATACAACTTTTTTCATGAAATCGTCTCCTTATTTTAGAGTCAAGATATAGTACTTCGTCGCAAGCTCATATTGCTTACTATCAGTATAGTACTGAGCTAGTTCCCTTGAATAGTGCCTAACATTGAATAAATCGTTAATTTTTCGAAAATATTCTATACCTTCTTGCCAAACACTCTCGAAATTAATTCTATCCTCATATTTCTTGTGCAGCATGGCAAATTCCCATTTCATATTAGTATTATCACTATCAATACTCTTATCAAATCCATTTTTATATGCGTGCATAGCCTTCGTGGTTTGATTGGTTTTCCAATAAGAGTCGGCTAACAGATATAAAACTTTCAATTCGATACGCTCTTGTTTTCCCGCTAATGCATCTTCCAGATAGCGAATAGCAGTTGCGGGCAGTTCACGTGTGACATACAAGAGTCCTAGATTCAGGTTTGTGGAAGCTAAAAGACTTTGATTTTCAATTCTTTTACAAGTTGATAATGCTTTGTGCAGGTATTCTTCCGCCATTTCGAAATCAGACAAATCCAAGTAGTTCATGCCTTGGATTAATTCTGATCGAGCCAGCAGGAAATTAAATGCTTCAATTGACTTTAGCTTTTCTACTGCCGTTGCTGCATGTACAGCAGATAGAGTTGTAATATCGAGGAAATAATAGACCATCGCCTTAATAAGATGAAATTCTCCTACTACTGCTGGTTCCATGGAGGGGGTAATATATTTTTCGGCTTGCTCCAAACTAACTAGTGCATCTTGAAACTGCTCTTCATAATAGTGGATGATCCCTTCAGCAAAGAAAAGCTGGTATTTATGTAGCTCTGTGAAATTCTCTTCGTGCTCTCGGGCTTTCGCTAACGAATGCTTACTTTCCTGAAAATCTTCAAGCATAGAATGGTAACGGCTTTCCATTAATGAAAATGTGATAAATGTTTCTGAATCATAATCGATCGTGTGTTTACTCAACTCTTCGTAAATGCTGCGTGCAGCTTCTATTTTGTTGAGTCGAATACTCACTGACCAATTATCCAGATGACCTGCTACATCAAGACGCTCCATATACAAACCTCCCTTACTATTTATTATACAACTACTTTACCACTATTTGTAAAATAATATATTGGGAATAATATCCTTAAAAAGTCAGCTGAATTGATAGTTTTCACTAGTAGGTTTCTTGATTCAAGAAATCAAATTAAGAATTGCGTTAAGGCTACTATGGCGTGAAGTACGCTAGTCAAAAAACCTCTTTGCAGACCTTGATATCATGGTATAGCTATGATCTCTTCAGTTAATGAATAGTGTATAGAATAGTTGCGAATATGTATCCTTTAAAGGATACCAAAGGTTTGTTTGGGAAATAATAGTAATAACGTTTGAAAATAAATTACTACCTAGATAGTCCACTTATACAAAGGATGTGCCTTATTTGGATTTTTTTCATAGCCAGCAAACACTTACTTCTATTGAATGGGTTCTTCGAGCAGTTGTTGCTTTTGTCTTCTTATTGATAGTCGCTAAAGTGCTGGGACAGCGCTCTATTTCACAGCTAAGGCTTCTTGATTTTGTTATTGCTTTAGTTATTGGGAATATTATTGCCCATCCATTATCTGACGAAGAACTCGGTCTGAAAGGCTCCCTCATCACAACTATTGTATTGGTGCTCTTATACCTTTCAGGAATCTTCCTTATTCTGAAGTGGCCTTGGTTTCGGAAGTTAATCAATCATAAGCCTATCCCAGTTGTCCGGGATGGAGAAATTCTCTATAAAGGCTTGCGCCATGCCAGAATATCGATTGATGTTCTATTAGAAGAGTTACGAAAAGGAAAAGTAGTGGACGTAAAAAAAGTGGCTTTAGCGCTTTGGGAAGCGGAAGGAAGAATATCTTTCTTTTTAGATCCTAAATATGAACCTGTCACACCAGAGACGATGCAGATAAATATGCAGCCTTTTTACTTGCCGCGAACGATTATAAAAGATGGGGAAATTATTTATGAAGAACTGGCAGAAACCACAAAGGATGAAGCGTGGGTTGTGTCTTATTTAAATAGTGCGTACCAAACAGAAGTAAAAAACGTGCTACTTGCTACAACTGATAAGAATGAGAATCTAAACGTTTTCTTGTATCGCTAGATTTAGGTATCGCATATCAGTCTTAAGACAAAAAAACCGCATCCTTTTGGGATACTGCGGTTTCTTTGATCTCATTCTTTCTCTTTTCCCTCTGCATCCTCAGTCAGTTCTTCGGAAAATTCCGTGACCAAGTTTTGCAGAGGCGGCCCAAAACCTGCTTTCCTTCGATTACGTGATCTTATAGCCAAATAGACAAGCGTATAAAATACAACCATGACAATCCCTGAAATCAAGCCTGTTTCCTGTCCTGGAACAAAAGGCATACAGAGCAAGACGATAATCATGCTTATTAGAGCTATCCAGGAATTATAGGGAAACCCCGGCATTTGGCAAATACCATTCGGTGGACAGCCGTGCTTTTTACGGTGGCGGATATGACTTGCCATGATGACGGCGTAAGTGAAGATTAAAGCAAAACCTCCGGTACTGATTAAAACTAAATACGCTCTTGGAAACAAAAGACCAAACCCCAGCCCGAGCAACATAGCAAGTCCGGAAAACAGAATCCCGCGGTAAGGGACATCTCCCTTATCTCTTAACCAGCTCGGTGCATGTCTCTCGTCGGTAAGGGATCGAATCATTCTTCCAAGTCCAAAGATTGCTGCCAGCATCGCCGAAAGAATAGCCGAAATAAGGACGATGTTAATAGCAGTCCCTGCCCAGCCAATGCCCCAGCGATTAAGGGAAGCGACCATCGGACTGGTGTTTTCATTAAGTGATGCAGTTGGAATAAGCGGCAGCAATACAGCAGCATAAAGAACATATAAACCAACCAGCGAAAAAACTGTATAACGAATTGCTTTTGGAATTGTTTCACGTGGATTCTCCGCTTCAGAGGCAGCAAGTCCGATAATTTCAAAACCTGCATATGCAAAAACGATTAGCAGCATACTTCCGGCAAGACCACGAAGACCTCCCGCCATCAGCGGTTCATCCGTCAGCGCCCCTGCTCCAACCGGTGCTGATCCTGGAAGCCATCCAAAGATCAATACAATTGCTGTAACGATAAAGAAGATGATGGCAAATATTTTCACACCAGAAAGCGCACTCTCCAGCTTGCCTAGTTTATCAGCGCCCAATAAATTAATAAGCGTCACGCCAATAATAACCGAGCTCCCTAACAACGCAATGGAGACATTGGGAAACCACTGCCTGAACAAAATACTGATTGCAGTAGCTTCACTGGACATAGACAATATGGTGCCCGTCCAATAAAGCCAGCCAACTACAAATCCTGCTCCTTGCCCAAGGTTCTGGGCAGCAAAGGTGCTGAATGATCCCATGGAAGGATTGGCCACCGTCATCTCTGACAAAGCATACAAGATGAAGTAGACCAGCACCCCTGCCAAAATATAAGCAATTATAATAGAAGGTCCCGCTGCTCGGATTGCTACTGATGAACCAAGGAAGAATGAACCTCCTATTACACTCCCCAACGCCATCATTGTTAACTGTGAAGCAGACAAACCTTTCCCTTTTTTTTGCATAATCTTCTCCTCAATGTGATGTATGGAGTTATTATCTGCTTTTATGAGGAAAAGATTCTTAAAGGATATACGGGAGTCGACCAACACATAGTAAAGAGGAGTTAGCTGGCGCTAACTCCTCTCCCCCATATTATTCGTACTTCATTTTACTTTAAGTTCTTAACCCCAGTCTCCAACATTTCCATCTGCAGCACAGTTTGTTCATCCGTAATGGTTTTCTCTTTACCATTAATGACAGCTTCATAAATGTCATCATATACTCTTCCATAATCTCCATTTACCGATTTCACTTTTTCTTCGCGGATGGTACCATCTTCATCCACATATGTCAGTACACCATAATGATCTAGTGTGTCGATTCCAAAATCCTTGTTTTCAGGCATATAAAATTGCTTTAAATGTTCTTCCTGACGATCTTTCGTTTCCTTCACAAAGCTTCCCTTTTTACCATAAACGACGAAGCTAGGTCTTTCTTTCAGTCTGAAGTAACTGGATTTTACGGATACTTTTAACGTCCCGTAATAAAGATCCAAATCAAAATAATCATTCATTCTTCCTTGTCCCAATAACTGCCTCACATCATAATGGATATGGTCTGGCTTGCCAAAATAACTGATAACCTGATCTAGTGTATGGCAGCCGTGTCCGTATAAATAAGACGCAGCAGGATCAAAGGAATCAGCGGCTTCGGGTACTTCGGGACGATAATAGTCGTAATGCATTTCCACTTCCAGCAAGTCCCCTATTTTCCCCTCTTCGATAACCTTTTGAACAGTTAAGAAGTCACTGTCAAAACGTCTGTTTTGATACGCCTGTACAAGTAATCCCTTCTCTTTTGCCAATGCAAAAATCTCTTTTGCCTGTTCTGAAGTTTCCATAAATGGCTTTTCAACCAAACAGTGTTTGTTATGTTCCAATACAAGTTTTGCGTATTCGTAATGGCTGTCATGTTTTGTACAAATTACGATGAGCTGAATATCTTTGTCATTCAGTAATTCATCTAAATCTGAAGTGTAGGTTACTCCTGCAAGCTTATCCCAATTATCGTGGTTAGGATTTCTTCGATAAATTGTTTTTACCTTTATATTCTCTCTTTGCAGAACGAATGGCAGATGATATCTGTTCGTGCTTTTTCCATTTCCGATATAACCGATCGTAAGCATAAGCAGCCTCCTAAGATTTATATGTACCTTCATTTATTGCTTTATCCTAAGTGATGAGATTTCTATAACTTCTTCCATATTGCTGTATGAAAAAGTACCTCCTAGGATGGATAAGTTCATCATACCAGGAGGTACTTCTATATTACATATAGAATTACTTATTACATCAAGCCGATAGCATGGAAGCCAATACCGATTACGAACAATCCAAGGATCATCACAATCGGAGAAACTTTCTTTCTAAGCAGCCACATGCAAAGCAATGTGATCAATAGTCCAGCCAAACCTGGAATCAAGCTGTCCAAGTTATCTTGTAAAGTTGTTACACTAGTGTCGCTTAATGATCGGCCGGCGGCTTGCTGTTCCAAGGCCGTCCTCATGCCTTCGGTGCCTCCCGGCAATTCATCCCAGTCGATATAAGCACCCTCGTCGAGCTGAACTTCCGATACAGTCGGCGTAAAGGCGACGGATACCCATCGGTTTACCAGTGCCCCGAGTATGAACATCCCGAGTATCGAGGCGCCTTTGGTGATATCCTGCAGCAGTCCGCCAGATAAATCTTCGGTAATCTTGGAACCAGCTTTGTAACCAAGTTCCTGTGTATACCATGTGAATCCCATACGAATTAGATTCCAAAGAACAAAGTAAAGAATTGGGCCTAGTATGTTACCTGTCAAAGCAAGAGAAGCTGCCAATGCACCAAGGATCGGTTTAACCGTGAACCAGAAGGTTGGATCCCCGATACCGGCTAGAGGTCCCATCATACCGACTTTAACCCCTTGAATGGCCTTGTCATCAACAGGCGCACCATTAGCACGTTCTTCTTCAAGCGCTAGAGTTACACCGATGATCGGTGAAGCTACATATGGGTGTGTATTGAAAAACTCCAAGTGACGCTGCAATGCAGCTGCACGATCTTCTTTTGTTTTATATAATCTTTTGATTGCGGGAATCATGGAAAATGCCCAGCCGCCGTTTTGCATACGCTCATAGTTCCAAGAGCCTTGAATGAAAGTGGAGCGCCACCAAATAGAAACACGATCTTTTTTGGTTAACTTCAATTGTTCAGCCATTTTTTCTCCTCCTCCTTTTTAATAGTCATCGATGATTTTGCCTAACGGATCACCAGTGTTTCCGTTTCCGCCACCACCTGAACCGCCTTGTTTAGTAAGTGCCAAATAGATAAGTGCAAGCGCTACACCGATACCGCCAAGTCCTAGAAGTGTAATGGATGGGATAGTCGCCAAGACGAAACCAATTGCGAAGAATGGCCATACTTCTCTTGTAGCCATCATGTTGATAACCATTGCATAACCAACCGCTACTACCATTCCCCCGCCGACTGCCAAACCGTCTGTCAGCCAAGCTGGCATAGCTGTAAGCAAGTCTCTAACCGGAGCTGCGCCAATCGCTACGATCAATGCAGCCGGGATTGCAATACGCAGACCTTGCATGATGATGGCGATAATATGCCACATATCAATCTTTCGGAAGTTTCCTTCCTTCGCTGCCGCATCCATTAGATGCACGATACCTGTTGCCAGCGTACGAACAATGATTGTAAGTAGAAGACCAGCTACAGCAAGCGGTACAGCAATCGCGATTGCAGAAGTAACACCTTCTTCACCTTGCCCGCCTAAAACTAAAATAATTGCAGATGCTACAGATGCCAACGCAGCATCCGGTGCTACGGCTGCCCCGATGTTTGCCCAACCTAGAGCGATCAGCTGTAAGGTTCCGCCCAAGATAAGACATGGTACTACTTCGCCTGTAACCAAGCCGATTAACGTACAGGCAATGATTGGCTGGTGAAAATGGAATTCATCTAAGATTCCTTCGACACCGGCTAAAAATGCCACGATAACAACTAAAATGATTTGAATCATTGTCAAATCCATAATTATTAATCCTCCTTTTTATCTGATAGTCAGGATTACCTTTGTTTGTTTAACTCCGCTTGTGCCCTTTTCAAAATGTCGTCCATATTGCCTTTTGAATCGTTCGGCACTTTGCGTACATCGAATTTGAGACCGCGCTCTTTTAGCTTCGCGAACGTGTCGATGTCGTCCTGGCTGAAGGCAAGTACCTTATTCGGCTGCACTTTACCAGGTGAGTGTGCCATCGAACCAACGTTGATTGTCTCAAGTGGTACGCCGCCTTCTACTGCTCTAAGTGCATCCTGCGGGTTTTCAAAAAGAAGCAGTGCACGCTGGCCGCCAAAGTGCTGGTCGTCCTTTGCCAGTTCGATCATTTTATTGATCGGAACAACGTGTGCCTTTACCCCTGAAGGAGCAGCCTGCTGAATCAATTTCTTCCGAAGATCATCTTTTGCGACTTCATCGGAAACAACGATGATACGTGTAGGATTTGTGCTCTTCGTCCAAGCAGTCGCTACCTGACCGTGAAGCAAACGTGTATCGATGCGTGCTAATACGTAGTCAAATGTACCAGGAGCACCGGTATTGGATGGGCCGCTGGCAGCTGCAGCAGGAGCTGCTGGTTCCAGTTCTTCCGGATTCACTTTAACCGCTTCTTTTGCTGTGCCTAGGATATGGGCCGCAATTTCATGCGCAGAATTCATGGAGAAGCGCGATGCAAAAGCTTCAATCAGCATGGCCAAGTTCAAACCAGCAACGATTGCCCATTTGTCCTTGTGGCTTTCCATCAAGCTGTTAGCTTGGTTGAAAGGCGTTCCGCCCCAAAGATCGACTAAGATTAATACTTCGTCTTGGCTGTCAAAAGAGGCGATTGCTTTTTCCATTTTTAACTTTACATCAGCAGGTCCTTCGCTCGGCATCAATGTAACAGCTGCTACATTTTCCTGCTTTCCGAAGATCATCGTCCCGGATTGCAAGATACCAGTGGCAAATTCACCGTGCGTGGCAATGATAATTCCTACCATCTCTTTACCTCCTATTAGTAGTATTGTGAAAGCTTACAGAAAAATGGCAGCTCATCTAAAATGGTTACTTTTTCGATTTTAGGCATTAAAAAAGGCATGAGTAAAAAGCAGATTAAAGGAAGGCATAGGTATAGAAGGACCCTTCTTCGTTTTAATCAATACTTTTTTACTCATGCCTGATCGAATCAGTAACACGTAAAAAATAATTGCGATGGCTATTTAATTCTATTTTGCAAGCGCTTTAATTATGTGTCAAAAAATAAAGCACTTGAGTTCTTTAGTGAGCTTCCAAAAATATTGTAGCACACCATTTTTCGCCTTACAAGACTATAAGTTCAAAAATTTAGTTCATTCTTACCAGATAACAATTTTAGATATTGTTACTTTTTAACTTTACTCTTTAAGCTGCGTTTTATGACATCAAAGAAACCTAATGATCTGACCATGTGATTCGGATCAACGTATTCGCGGATTGCTCGGAAAACTCGCTTTGGATCTTTAGAAGAAAATGTATATGTCCCATTGCGTTTTGTTTTGATTGCATAGCGCGGAATCCATTTCCCTTTCAACAAGACCGAAGCAATCACAAGATCAACCTCTTCCCAAGGAATTTGGATAAACTTGCGCGCATCACGATCATTGTAGAATTCAAATCCTTTATCCCCGATCATGATTCTCCCATATTCCGACATTTTATGTGAGGTTGCATTAATAACTAAATCGACTTTTGTATTAATTGATTGGACCATTTAATCTCCCCCAATTATCTTACTAGTGATAATTATACATGCATTACTAGTTTATGCAAAAAAAAACTCAGAACTATGATGAAGCAATACTAGGCCAATGATATAATGGAATCAATATGGAAAAATTGGAGGCTAAGAACAATATGACCAAAAAAAGGAGGAAAAAACGCGCGTTGCTTCCTTTCCGTCTCAATATTTTGTTTGTGATTGTTTTCCTGCTGTTCTCTGCCTTGGTCTTGCAGCTTGGAGTTGTGCAAATCATCAATGGCGAAGAGCACCAGGCAGTATTGGAGCAGACAACTAATGATATCGCTGAGATTTCTGTTCCGCGCGGCATGATTTATGACAGTGGTGGAAATGTGATTGTAGGAAATGAACCTGTTTATTCTATTACATACACCCCGCCAAAGAACGGAGATCCTGCTGATAAACGGCTCGATATCGCGACTAAACTCGCCGATATTATCAAGATGGAAGATAAATCCACAGAAAAAATTACTGAACGTGAATACAAGGAATATTGGTTCCTATTAAATTCAGAAGAAGCGAATAAACGAATAACAGCTTCTGAAAAAGAATCACTAGATGATACAGAAGTGTACGACACGACACTTAAACGTATCACCGAGGATGATTACAAAGAGCTTGAAAATGATGAGAAAGCGAAACAAATTATTGCCATCAAGCGTGAGCTGGATAGCGCAACCGAGCTTGTACCACATGTAATCAAGAACAAAGATGTAAGCGAAAGAGAGTATGCGACAATTGCAGAGAACATGGGCGATATGTCCGGTATCAATGTTACAACCGATTGGACACGTAATTATCCATATGACGGTTCCCTTCAAGGTATTCTTGGTAGTATTAAGACCGGTATCCCAGAAGGGGAAGAAGATTATTATAAATCCCGCAACTATCAATTGAACGATCGGATCGGTACAAGCGGTCTGGAGAAAGAATATGAAAGCTTACTGAAGGGTGACAAGAAGCGCGTCCGTTATGTAACAGATAATAACAATAACATCGTCTCACAGGAAGTTATTTCTGAAGGACAGCGCGGTCAGGATCTTCAATTATCCATTAATATGGACTTCCAAAAAGAATTAGATAAGATTGTACGCGATGAACTAAAGAATGCCATCAACAGACATCCTGGTGCAAACCGTTATCTCGAAGATGCGATGGCAGTCATGCTAAACCCGAACACAGGAGAAATTTATGCTGCCAGCGGACAACACTATAACCGTGAAAATAATGAGTATGAATCTGCTGATATGAACACTGTTTTTAGCGCAAATGCTGTTGGTTCCACCGTCAAGGGAGCAACATTGCTTGCCGGATATCAAGAAGGTGCTGTAACGATGGGGGCACAATTCTTAGATACACCAATGATAATTAAAGATACTCCTGAGAAATCCTCTTATAAAAATATGGGCTGGATAAATGACTTACAAGCTTTACAAATGTCCTCCAATGTATACATGTTTAATGTTGCTTTACATATTGGCGGCGAATATAATCAGAAAAATGGAGAAAGTGTATCATTCGATCAAGATGCATTCCGAATATTGCGTAATTATTATAATCAAGTTGGATTAGGTGTAGAGACAGGAGTAGATTTACCTTCGGAGTCTGTAGGTTATGTAGGAACTACCGGTCAGGCGGGTAACCTTCTCGATTTCTCTATCGGACAGTTTGACACTTATACCACAATGCAATTAGCACAGTATGTCTCTACTATTGCAAATGGCGGTTACAGGATTAAACCTCATTTCGTAAGCGAAATTCATGAACCTTCGAACGAAAAGGACAAACTGGGTCCGCTTGCGGAAACGAAGTCACCGGAAATATTAAATAAAATAACTGCAACCGATGAACAAATTGAAAGAGTAAAGACTGGTTTTGAGATGGTCTTCCAAACAACGAACGGTACTGCTTCTCGACATCTTACCGATAAAGCTAAAAGCTATAATATTGCTGGTAAGACAGGTACTGCCCAAACAAGTAAAAATGGCACGGATTTGGAGAACTGGACATTAATCGGCTATGCCGATGCGGATAATCCTGAGATAGCATTCGCTATCATGGTACCAAACCTCGGTATTATCAGCGGTGGACAACAGTATCCAATAACTTATAATATTGCCAACCGCGCTCTTGAGTACTATTACGAGCATACTGCACCTGAAGAGAAATAGAAATCCGAGTAATATTATTACGAAGGAACTACCCTAGAAATAAAGTACTCCCACAAAGTTAAATATGTTATTTCATTGGGCATGTTGTCCGGTATTACCGGTCACATGCCTTAATTTCTTTTTATAATCTAAAATAAAACCCGATATGCTCCTCACTTTTCAAGTATAATGAAGCCTATTCAGATAATGCATATAATATTTGTTGTAAAAAATACTATACACATAATGAAAAAACAAAAAATGAGGTTAAATAATGAGTAAAGTAACTTTTGCGGACTATCATGTTAGCGAAGAAATAAAAAGAGCACTAACTGTGTTAAAATACAAAACTCCAACTGAAGTTCAGAGGGAAGTCATTCCACTAGCATTGGAAAATCAAGATCTTCTCGTAAAAGCTCAAACAGGAAGTGGAAAGACTGCTTCCTTTGGTATTCCTGTTTCCGAAATGGTTGTGTGGGAGGAAAAAAAACCACAGGCGTTAATTCTTACCCCAACTAGGGAGCTTGCGGTCCAAGTCCGCGAGGATATTACGAATATCGGAAGGTTTAAACGCATTAAGGCAGTAGCCGTCTATGGAAAAGAACCTTTTAAGAAGCAAAAAGATGAATTACAACAAAAAACGCATGTAGTCGTTGGTACGCCTGGGCGGGTTATGGATCATATTGAACGAGATACCCTAGATTTGGAACAGATAAAATATCTTATCATTGATGAAGCTGATGAGATGCTGAATAAAGGTTTCATCGATGAAGTGGAAGCAATCATTAAAAAGCTGCCTTCAAACCGTACAACAATGGTTTTCTCTGCTACCTTCCCTAAAGATATTGAAGATCTTTGCCTTAAATATATGAAAGATCCTACTCGTATTGAAATTGAATCTACTGGAGTAACTGCCGACACCATTGAACATTTGTTAATCGAAGCTAAAGAAGAAGAAAAGATTTCACTTCTTAAAAACGTCACAGTTGTAGAAAATCCAGACAGCTGCCTCATTTTTTGCCGAACCAAAGAACACGTGGATACTGTGTATAGTGAGCTGGATGAAGCTGGATATCCTTGTGAAAGGCTCCATGGAGGACTAGAACAAGAAGACCGTTTTGCTGTTATGGAAGGCTTCAAAATGGGGAACTTCCGCTATCTAGTGGCCACTGATGTAGCAGCCAGAGGTATCGATATAGATAATGTGAAACTTGTTATCAACTATGACGTTCCTATGGAAAAAGAGGCCTATGTGCACCGAACTGGTAGAACTGGCCGTGCCGGAAATAAAGGAAAGGCCATCACGTTTTCGACCACATTTGAAGGAAAGTTCATAAAGGCAATCGAAAGATATATCGGCTTTGAAATACCTACCACAGAAGCTCCTAGTCAATCAGAAATTGCTGGTGGAAAAGCTGCTTTTGAAGAAAAACTTAGCAGCAAACGTATTGTAAGAAATAATAAAACAGCTCGAATCAACCAAGATATTATGAAACTCCATTTCAACGGCGGTAAAAAGAAGAAAATCCGCGCTGTTGATTTTGTTGGAACGCTCGCAAAAATCCCTGGAGTCACAGCAGAAGATATCGGCATCATAACCATCCAGGATCAAATGTCATACGTTGACATTCTGAATGGAAAGGGCTCAATAGTTTTACAAGCCATGGAGAATACGACTATTAAAGGGAAAAAGTTAAAAGTCAGCAAAGCAATTAAATAAATTATAAAAAATTTAAATCCCCCTCACTTTAAAATGAGGGGGATTTTTGATTACTGTGAAATTTTAAGAGCGTTGACGCAAATCATCAAGGGATTTCACAACCGTATGAGGAATCGGTTTCCATTCGATTTTCTTGAACAACGCCACGATGGAGATTGGCAGATAGGTAAACAAAAAGAGTGGGAAAGTGAACAGATAAAAGATTTTCTTCCAGCTTGGACAACGAATTTTATCCCATTCCATTATGGTGGTTATTAGTCCAAGCGCAAATAGCAAGCCATAAATCCATAGAATCCCTAAAGTTCCTCCTATAAGATAGGTTTGGAACAGTCCTTTTCCTTCAAATGATACAAGTAAAAGAATCAACATATTACCGATAAGACAGAGCATAGAAACAATCACTACTGGCAGAACCGTCATCATCATATCAAAGCATGAAAATCGATTTCCTTTTCCACGGAACATCCCATAAGATAGCTCTTTACCGTACTTAATGAAGAACTGGTAAAATCCCTTTGCCCAACGTAACCGCTGTTTCCATGATTGACTGAATGTAGACGGCTGTTCGTCATAAAATACTGCGCTGCTGCAATACCCAATCTTTTCACCTTTTATGATCTGCGCCACCGTAAATTCGATATCTTCTGTAAGAAGATGATGAACCCAGCCGCCATTTTCTTTAAAAACATTAGCATTGACTAAAAACCCTGTGCCCGAAACGGCACAGCTCGTTTTAAGAAACATTCTTGGACGGTTAAGGAATTCTGCTTCATATAAAAACCAAAGCGCATATCCAGACGTAATCCAATTCTGATCATAGTTTTTGGAATTCCGATAACTCGTAATGACTCTATATCCTTGATTAAATGTTTTGTTCATCTCATATATGTAATTCTCATCAAGCAGATTATCAGCATCAAAAACAAAGTATCCATCGTAATTCTTAGATGAATGGTCCATCTCAATGATATTCAGCATATGCTTAAGCGCATATCCCTTCCCAACCAGCTTATCGTTAAAGCGTTCCGCGACGATCGCTCCTGCTTCCCTGGCAAACTGGGCTGTATTATCCGTACAGTTGTCAGCAATAACAAAGATATCATACAATTCCTTAGGGTAATTCTGATTCTTTATACTTTCAATCAACTGTCCGATAACGAGTTCTTCATTTCGAGCTGGAATTAAAAAAGCGTATTTACGAAGAGGAGCTTCTTTCTCGTTTGAATCTTTACTCCTTCTCGCCTTAAAGGCAACAATTATGTAGACAACTTTATAAACAAATACCAATGTAAATAATAATCCAATGTAAAAAATAAAATGACTTAATATCTCTATCGTATCTCTGACCATAATACACCCCGCATCTTAGAGTAATAGCCTGATAGTTTAATCTTTGAATATCCATCACTATCTAATTTCTTGCGTTGTTTTAAATACGCTTATGGAGGCAAGCTCTTCCCTACTTGTGACTGCTTCCAATATTCCGGTAGAAAATTATACACACATTCCCAAAAACTGTATAATAAGGATTCACCCAATTACTGTTAATCTCTTTCAAGAAGAGCTGCTTCACCTTTTTTCCTCCTTAAGTAAGTGAATAAGACTTCCATGATTCATTTCACTATGGATTATTATCACGTTCACAAAGAGATAGCTTCCTTCTAGTTATGATCTGCAGGGCATTTACAGATTGGGACTTTTATTTATACATCAGTGTCAAACGCAATGTTCTAAAATAATTAATATGAAATAGCAATATTTTCACTTCTTTGTACCCCAACATAAATGTAACAAACATAGATTTTCTCTTATTACGTTTCTTGTAAAGATTTGATTAAAGAAGCTAACACAAAACGACGCCTCCTATTGGAAAGGCGCCGATTCTTATAAGAACCTGTCTAAAAACTGGTTTATCTGTCATGAAGATTAATATTTACATTAAAAAAATATAGTATTTTCTTAAAGGAACAAATGTCAGATTTACTAAATCTTATTTATAAATTATGACAACCTTCATAATAAATGGGGTCCTACATTAAACGGGGTCCTACATTGTAGGGCTGCATATTTGAGGAATTATAAGGGAGAGATGGAGGATCTATGTACTTTATTTCCGGAATTATTTTCATTGCGATTTCAATTGTAATGTTCTTTTTCGTTGATTTATTCTCTAGGGCTTTTCCGCATAATGTATTGCTATTTGATGAAGAAGTGATGCAAGGATACTACCATACAGGTTCTCTGTGGTTTCCCATCATCGCAGGGATAATCGGCTTATTTCTCATTGTGCTGCATTTTATACTGCAGGAAAAAGCCGCATAACTACTTCTAAGAAAGTATCTTATTCTTCGTGGCAACAATATTCACAACTGGATTTTAACTCTCCTAAGCAGGAGAGCTTTTCTTATTTATTTTTAAATTTTACTTCAAATTAGAATTGCTTGTTTCTTACTATTGTAGAAATCTGTTATTATAGCTGTTGAAATAACCTTTATTTCGTCTTCTGAACATGTAATACTTTAATCTTTCATAGTAATTCCTTCCAATTTCAAGTCTCCCAATTCAATATTCGACAAAAAATGGTAGAATTGCATTTATTAATAATTCTAAAAGGAGCCTTTCACTATGGGACGCAATCTCCCGAATCACCTCGATATTGCGGCTCTAATGGATAATTGGTCTGTCAGTATTCAGCTTGATAAAAAAGGTGCTGCTGCAACTATCCATAAAGAGCTTAAAAAACAAATCAGCGAGTTCGATGTCGAGAAGCTTATCACATATTACCTGTTTGAGAGCCGCTATTATTTGATTCAAAAAGATGCTGTGAATAGCGCTATATCGCTTGATAATGCAAAAGCACACCAAGACTACTTCCATGAAACCCACCGATATTTCTTGTACTTAGCAGAAGGTATTCTTTTCTATGATGAAGGAAATTACCAAAAAGCACTTCATTATTTTGAGAAAGCTGAGAATTACATCGAACAGCTGGATGATCCTATAAGTATAGGTGAATTCCATCTTCGAAAAGCCATGACCTACTATTTTCTCGACATTACCAATCTGTCTGTTCTTCACACTGCAAGAGCTGCAAAAGTATTCAAATCTTCTAAAAGACTGGAATTCCTGCTTGCCCGAACGCAAATGCTGCAGGGATTAAATTACATAGATCAACTCAACTACGAATCAGCTGAAAAATCTCTTCTCAAGGCGTTAACAATCTTCAAGAAAAAAGAAAATCAAAATTTTATCTCTTCTACAAATCTTAATCTAGGCGTGCTTTATGTGAAGCGTGGTTTGCCGGCTATGGCAATTCCCTATCTTAATGCAGCGTTGCAAGGAAAACAAAAACGAATTGAATTAAAGATCTTGTACTTATTAACTGATTGTTATTGGAAAACGAATCAACCTTCTAAAGCAATAGAAGCCTATAAAGAAGGATTTCAAGCCAGCATTGAAGAAAATAATATGACAAAGAAGTGGGAATTCGCCATGCTCCATAAAAAATATGAAGACAGGCTGAATTTTGAAATTGTCTGGCAGGAGGGGATAAAGTATTTTCAAAGTGTAGAGGATATGTATAATGTCAGGCTTTTTTCGAAAGAATTAGCCCAATACTATGCAGATAACAATCAGCATGACCTTGCAATGAAGTACTATCTGTTAACTCTTACTTAAAAAGAGGGGGATTTGTTTGAAGAAAGTTATTTTTTCATTGGTACTGATAGGTACTATTGTTATAAGTAGCTTAGTCGGATATGCAAATCATCATAGAATTACAGAAAAGCCAACCGATCTTGGCAGTACGGTATTTCTCCTAGAAGATAAATAAGCATTATTAGTAGCCAGCATTATATTGAATGAAAGAACGGACATCATGTGATACTGATGTCCGTTCTTCGTTTGCAAACTTCTTTTTCCAGGAGGAAACCGAGCTATAATCTCTCAGCTGATTTTCAAAACTGGCTTCCATGCAACGCCACAGCTTTCGAATCAGCAAGAGCTTCGTTAATCTGGTCGAAATTATAGAACTTCACAAGCCTGTCTAATGGGAATAGTCCCTTCTTGTAGTAATCAATAAGTTTTGGAATGAACAGTTTTGGTACCGCGTCTCCTTCATTGACGCCAATCATTGCTTTTCCTTCAGACATGATGTCATTATGCATATCGATTTCCATTGTTGGAACGTTATTCTATACAAAGATAAGGTTGAATTTATTCATATCCCTGCTATTTAACGCTTATATGAAGTAATATTATCTTATAAGAGAAATAGTATACTGCCCCTGAGAGGATGTGGATGCAGGTTGATTAGATTCGGTGTTGTAGGTACAAATTGGATTACCGAGAGATTCATTGCAGCTGGTAGACAACATGAGGATTTCAAAGTAACAGCAGTGTATTCCCGGTCAGATGAAAAAGGTCAAGCATTTACTAAGAAGCATCAGCTTCAACTCTTCTTTACTGATATCAACGAGATGGCTAATCATGATGAAATAGACGCCGTCTATATCGCAAGCCCTAACGCTTTACATGCAGAGCAAGCATTATCATTCATGGAAAACGGCAAGCATGTGCTGTGCGAAAAGCCTTTTGCCTCCACCAGCATGGAAGTATCAAAAATGATCGAAAAAGCAGAAACAAAAGGCGTTGTTCTGATGGAGGCCATGAAATCTACATTCATGCCGAACTTCTTAACAGTTAAAGAAAATCTGCATAAAATTGGCCCTGTGCGATCTTATTTTTCTTCAAGCTGCCGTTACTCTCCTTTCTACGATGATTTGAAGAACGGATCACTGCCAAACCTATTCAATCCCGCTTTATCTGGCGGAGCTTTAATGGATCTTGGTGTTTACACCATCGCTCCATTGGTTGCACTGTTTGGCAGACCAGCATCTATCCAAACGACTGGAACCATTTTGGAATCAGACGTTGACGGGCAAGGGCATATGCTCCTTGACTATGAAGAAGTCAAAGCGAGTGTCATGTTCTCCTGCATTACGAACTCCTATCTTCCTACTGAAATCATCGGCGAAAAAGGCACGATTGTAATTCACCATATATCTAGTCCAAAGAAAGCGGAAATACATTACCCTGACGGAACAAGTGAAGACATTAGCAGGCAGCAGGAATATGACCCGATGTACTACGAAATTGCTGAGTTCATCCAGCTTATCCAAACGAATAAACAGCAGTCATCGATCAATACATGGGAAAATTCAATTATCACAATGGATATACTTGATCAGGCGAGAAGACAAATGGGTGTACCAAGCAATTAAGTAATAGCGTTCTTCAACCTTACCAATATAACCAAAAGGACACTCCTCTAGAGAAGTGTCCTTTTGGTTATATAATACAGTTCTTATTGATTTCCTCTCTTAACCCACTCAGCAACAGAAACTGTACGTTTTGCCTGATGCTTCACAGCAGCTTCCACATCTTCAATCATCTTGCCATCTTGGCCTACTGTTACACTTGTACCGTAAGGGTTTCCTCCAGCTGCGAATAACACTGGATCTGTATAGCCTGGTGTTGCGATGATTGCGCCCCAGTGCATCATGCTTGTGTATAGAGAAAGCAAGGTTGCTTCTTGTCCGCCGTGCGGGTTTTGCGCAGATGTCATAGCGCTGACTACTTTATTGATTGTTTTGCCGTTAGCCCAAAGGCCGCCTTGAAGATCAAGGAATTGCTTCATTTGAGATGGCATGTTACCAAAACGCGTTGGTACACTGAAGATGATAGCGTCAGCCCATTCCAAATCAGCAGAAGACGCGACAGGTACGTCTTTTGTTGCTTCTGTTTGTGCTTTCCAAGCTGGATTACCATCGATGACGGATTGTGGTGCAAGCTCTTGTACTTGCAGTACTTTTACTTCTGCGCCTGCTTCTTTTGCTGCTTCCTCCGCCCATTTTGCCATTTGATAGTTCGTGCCGCCCATGCTGTAATAAACTACTGCTAATTTAACGTTTTCCATTGTTTCATTCTCCTTTGTTTTTCCGAATAATTTATCTAAAAATCCCATTTGTGTTTACACTCCTCATCTGTTGCTTTCACACTTGCTTAGAATCAACCTCATTGATTGATGCACAATTGCGCTGATACATTCTTATAACAATCTAGTCAACATACCATTCCCGAGCTGCTTCCACTTCTGTGTTTGTTAGCTGATGTCCGTTGTTTTCCCAATGGAGCTGGACGTCTGCATGTGCTTCTTTCAGTAGCTTGACCAGTTCCAATGATTCCGCCGGTGAACAGATTGGATCATTGGTACCTGCGGCAATAAAGATGTTTTTACCGGTTAGATCCGGAAGCTCGATTCCTCTTCTTGGCACCATTGGGTGATGGAGAATGGCACCTTTTAAGCTATTCTGATAATGGAACAACAAGCTTGCAGCGATATTGGCGCCATTTGAGTAGCCGATTGCGATGATGTTATCCCGGTCAAAGTCATATTCTGCTGCAGCTTCATCAAGAAACTTATTTAATTCCCTTGTACGGTATACAAGATCCTCTTCATCAAATATACCTTCCGCTAAACGTCTGAAGAAACGCGGCATGCCGTTCTCCAAGACACTTCCTCGAACGCTCAGTACGGAAGCATCTTCATCGATTCTTCCCGCTAGAGGCAATAAGTCTAATTCATTCCCGCCGGTTCCGTGCAGCAGCAGGAAAGTCGGCTTGGTGCTATCTTTACCTTTATGAACAAAGTGTTTCATCATGAATCCCCCTTCAAAACTCTTACTGTGATGTCCGGTAGTGTTTGTTCCAATCCATCTCGTTTGGATTCAAACCAGGACGGCAGCATCAATTTCTCTCCAAGCCGTTCTGTTTGTTCATCTACCGAGAAGCCTGGTGGATCTGTCGCGATTTCAAAAAGAATGCCACCGGCTTCGTGGAAATATAATGCATTGAAATAATTTCGATCAGTTATCTCGGTCGGATGATGACCCTTCTCTTCCAAAAGCTTGTGCCACTCCTTCTGCTCTTCCTCGTTTTTTGCGCGCCAAGCAATATGGTGAACAGTTCCAGCACCCATCAAGCCACGGACTGTAGGAGTGAGCTGAATATCAACTGTATTGCCAATGTCCGATTCGGCACGGAATCGGAGATAATTGCCTTCCTGGCCGATGCATGTCAATCCTAGAATGTTTTCCAGAATATCAGCTGTTTGATGAGGGGCTGCCGAATACAATGTCGCACCTGCAAATCCTTTTATCGCAACGGCTGATGTGATGCTGCCAAAGTTCCAGCTGTTCACAGGACCTTGTTTTTGTTCCACCAGCTCCAAATGAAGACCATCGGGATCATCAAAGCGTAGATACCTTTCGCCAAATCGTTCAGCAGATTCAGTCACTATCTCATACTTCTTCAGCCGCTCCTCCCAGAACAGAAGAGCTCCATCTGGAATGCTGTAGCTGGTTACGCCGACTTGCCCTTTTCCAATACGACCCTTGAGCTGTTTCGGCCACGGAAAGAATGTGATGATCGTACCAGGACTGCCCAGCTGATCCCCGAAATAAAGATGGTATACCTCTGGTCTGTCAAAGTTGATCGTCTTTTTCACAAGTCTTAACCCAAGAACACCTGCATAAAAATCAACTGTTCTTTGCGCATCATTAACCATTGAAGTGATATGATGAATTCCCGCTGTTCTAAGCATTTTTCTCAATCCTTCCGCCATGAGATAGCGACTTATTTCGGCCTTTCATTAGAGCAGACTCCGGTTGGAAACTTAAAATTTTTTTGTAAGTTCGCAGGATCGATGGAAAGCAACTGACCTTCTGCTTTCGCTCACATCAGTCTAAAACTCTAACCTCGAATGGCAATACATGATTTTCAATTTTACTGCGATGCTGTTCATATTGCGCTGGAAGCATCAATTTCTCCCCCATTGTTTCCTGGGTTTCATCAACTGCAAATCCTGGAGGATCTGTTGCGATTTCGAATAGAATTTCGCCGTGCTCCCGGAAGTAAATCGCATTGAAGTAGTTTCTATCCTGAACACGTGTTACACCGTAACCAAGTCCATCCACATATTCGCTCCAATCTAACTGATCCTGATCATCGCTTGCACGCCATGCGATGTGGTGAACAGTACCGACGCCCATTTGGCTTTTTCCGCTAGTTGTCAGTTTAATATCAATTATATTTCCGATATCGCCTGCAGCTTTGTAGCGGACATAATCGCCTTCTTCTCCGACTTTCTCCAAACCCATTTGCTCGAGTAGCTCTGCTGTTGCGCCAGGAGTCTTAGAATATAGAGTTGCCCCTCCGAATCCTTTGATCGCAACTTCAGGTGTCACATCACCGAAAGTCCATGTATTCGTTTCGCCTGCTTCTCTTTCCACGATTTCTAAATGCAGCCCATGTACATCATCAAACTGCAAGTACTGCTCACCGAAGCGTTCCGTTTTCGTATACGCAATTTCGAATTTTTCCAGTCTGTTCTCCCAAAAAGCAAGTGCACCTTTTGGAACCACATAAGATGTAACGCCCACTTGACCGTCGCCGATCTTGCCTTGGTAAGCATTTGGCCAAGGGAAGAAGGTAATGATTGTCCCTGGTTTTCCTTTTTCGTCGCCAAAGTAAAGATGGTATGTGCCGGGATCATCAAAGTTTACGGTTTTCTTCACGAGACGAAGTCCTAATACACCAGCATAAAAATCAGTGTTTTCCTGTGGATGACCTACAATTGCAGTAATGTGATGAATTCCTTGTGTTTGTTTTGTCATGTCTATACACTCCCTATTTTTTATTGATAACTAACAAATTCATTAATCGGCCTGCGATATCCTCTTGGTTTTCTGCTTTCCGTTTTTTCTTTGCCAATCGTAATCATTAGTACTGCTTCATATTGCGCCGGAACATTTAATGCTTCCTTTACTTTGTCGGAATCAAAGCCGATCATCGGACAAGTATCCCAGCCCTTTTCCTTGGCCGCCAGCATGAACAGCATGGCGGATAGGGATGCATTCCGAATTGCTTCGTCCCGGTGAAATTCCTGCCCCCGCTTTTCATAGAAGGAGACGGTGTCATTCACCATAAGGTCATATTCTTGTTTATTAATAACTCCTAACAAATTCAAGCCCTTATAAATATCGGCTGCTTGCTGGAAGGCTTGTTTATCACCTAGTACAAGGACCACAGCAGATGAACTCTCAACCTTGTACTGTCCGTTTGCTGCTTCTTTTAATTTCTGTTTCTTTTCAGGATCTAGGACGACTACGTAATTTGTATGCTGCAGATTGAATGCTGATGGACCTAGCTTCACTAAGTTGAAGATCTCATCAAGTTCTTTTTTTGTTATTGGGTTGTCTGGGAGAAAGTTACTTGCTGATCTCCGCTGATTTACTAACTCGATAAATTCTGACATATCTTCTTCGTCTCCTCATTTACCTCGAATTCGAGATATCTGATTAAAAAAATATAAGAAATTTACTTCGAATTCGAGACATTTGATCAAAAAAATATGAGCTCTTAAGAAGAAGTTTTTATCTCGAATTCGAGATAATTATATATCACATCAATTAAACATGTCAACAGGTTCTTTTTAATATTTTTCCCTACGTAAAAAGACCGGCACTAATGCACCGGTCTTTCCTCCTTTTTATACTATGAGTTACAGGTTTGGAAGGTTGAAATGCAAAAGAAGCGATTAAATGTTCAAGAAATAAAATACTGATAACTCGACACCCATTTAACTGGAAATGTTATGCTGAGAATATGCGAAACTATATAAGCAATCTGCTATTTGTTACTGGTGCTTTGACGATCTTGGTTTTAGGTCTTATCTTTGACTATTCGCTCCTTGCATTTGTACTTTCATCCCTGCAGTATATCGCAGCCTTTATTGTTCACGGAAAAGAAAAAGCTCGGACAGATTGACTGTCCGAGCTTCCTCATGCTGTTTCAGCTTTTCCTTCTTTTCTAATTCTTAAAAGTATAATTTGCCATATCATAAGGAAAGTTAATCCCCAATAGTAGAATTGATTAAAACCAAACACAGTATCTTGTGCAGGACTTAAGATATTCAATATCGTTAAAACGAACAGGAAGAATGCCAGGCAGATAATATCATAGACTAAGCTCCTTGCTGCCAGAGCCCCGCCAATTATTAAAATAACAGCAACCGCAGCAAGCCAATTGCTATGCATATACTGCAGAGCAATTATTTCTGGATAATAATGAGCAACTAGCCATAAAGTTATGACAGCAAAGGTAGTAATTCGCAACCACAGAGAGAAAGCTTTCATCCTAGGTCCCCCTTACAATTCCGTTTTTATAATCATACCAAAAAGGAAAACAATTAGATGACTAACTATACAAAGATATATAAACAATGCAGCAGGAAGTTACTGCGAAATTTTAAACGGCGCCTCTCTTTAACCCGTTCCTGCATTGCTTACACAGCTTTCATTTTCCGCATTGGTGAACTTAACTTACTATAAAATAACATGCAGAATTAGTCCTAGAAGTAAAACAAGTACACCCACTAACACAGAAATTCTTCCAACCTTTAACCGCAGCAATCTATCTTTCTTCGTCTCGGTGTGGTAGTTCGCCCGCTGCTGTGATCCGCTAGTTAGAGCACCCATAAATATCCCACCATTAATGATTGCGATAACACCAATAATGAGTAATACATTCGCCATATGTATCCTCCTTCGGCTCTTATAGTGTTTATACGTGTATATACGAAAAAGGTTGCTATTGGAATATCACTTCTATGTAGATGATCTTATAAGAAGGAAAAGAAACAGCAAACAGCGTATAGATAAATGAAGGAGGAAAGAATATGAATATCTTACATAACGAATTCACCTCACACCAAACTCGGCTTGTGATCACTGCTGCCATGAGTGTGTCCTTATGACGCAAGCATCCTTCTCCCATTTACTGCAGATTTTTCCCTGTCCGGATATACAGAAGACTGCAGCTTATTATGAAAAAATAGGATTTCGGTCTGTTTCCTATCTTAATAATGCGGAGCCGCATATATGCCTGTACCGTGATACTATCGAGCTGATTTTGACGCAATCTGCACTGGATAAAATCTTCCCGAACCGTATACAGTATGGCTACGGATATGATGCGTATTTCATTACAGAAAAGCAGGCAGCGATGCAGCAGGAATTTGTGAACAAAGGCATCACCCTCGTCCGCCCATTAATGGTGACCAACTATGGCAGTAAGGAGTTTGTGTTTGAAGATATAGATGGCAGATGGATAGCAGTCGGGAACAAAATTTCATAAGAAAGACCGTTTTCTATTTAGAAAACGGTCTTTCTCTTTATCTATAAAAGTCATGCACGATTCTTAACGCCGTCGCTTACTTCTTCTGGCTTTATCGTTTTAATTTTCTTTATGAAATAATAGTGTTTTATTAAACCAAGTACAATTAATACAATTTTCACTAGCCATATATCAATATAAAATACCGAAAATAAAATGAAGGCATCTGCAATTATGTTAATTCGGATTTTTTCTTTAAGGGTCATGCCTTTTTTCTCTGTGATAGCCAGCACATATTTTGTATAGAAAGTGGTGCTTTTAAACCAATCGTCGATTCGTTTGGAGCTTTTCGCGTAACAGAATGTAGCTATCATTAAGAACGGGCCGCCGGGCAGTACCGGCAAAACGATCCCTGCTATCCCAAAGCCTAAGAAAATGGTTCCAAGCAGGAAGAATAAGACGTTCTTCAGTTTTTTTATGATCATCACCTTACTTTATAAATACCTTTGATTACCTCGCATTATATCAAAAAAATAAGATGAAAAGTAAGCAGTTATATTGCTAATACTGACGTCCGCGCGGAAACTGTAAGAATTCTGTCAATATAATGGAAAAGTATTGAAAAAAAGAGCCCTCGCATTTGCAAGAGCTCTAGATTTGCTTATTTTTCTATTTCCCTAATTTCCATGCCTTTTTGCTTTAACAAGCTTTTAAGAGCTGAACGGAATGTCGAATACGACTTGAATCCTTGGAATCCTGAATTAGATAGGACGAGCTTTTGTACCAATTTGGCGGAAAAGCCGACGAATATCGTTTCAACTCCCATCAGCTTCAGTGCCTCTGTCAGATTTTTTATATTGGCACTTAGCTCCCCGTAGCCAATTGTATCTATATCCAAGTAGTTGATACCGGTAAGATCAATGATGACTGTATCTGCATCAACATCGACGACGCTGCCTACGATCTTTTCCTGAATATGTGTAAAACGTTCCACAGAAAATGTTCCAGTCAGCGGAACAAGAATCGTATTCGGTACAATGGATGGAATCATCGGTGCAGATAATTCCTTAATCATTCCCTCATATTCTGCAAGTTTTTTCTTCAGCCTTTCATTTTCCAGATGCAATTCTTCTATGCTTGCTATGTCCCTCATCACCTTACTGTGAATTTTTCCTCTCTATCTATAGCAGTATTATACACGCTCTTCCTGAGATATAGAATATACTTCCCATTTCTCATAGTGTGTAATCTACTTGTAATTTACATATTAATGCATCTTTATCTACAAAATTCGGCGGAAATGGTAAAATATAACGAAAGACGACTATAAAGGGGGCGCGTATGGATAGGAGTTTACTCGTAATAGATCAGGATTTGACTGCGGCTTTGGAGGATTGGTATTTACATATCCGACTTGGGAAGCGGCAGGAAGCTTCGGACATGTATCATGAATTGTCAGACCGTTTAGAGGAACTGCAACAGGAGGAGACGCTTTACATAGTCTATTTATTACTCTCCAGCCGGTTTCATGTGCTTGTATCAGATTTGAAGAAAAGTAAACGGTATCACGACAAAGCAGGCAAGTATAAGCATGCTTTCGCGCCAGCATTATATTATTATTATCATCTTACAGAAGGAATGCGTCTAGGTGAGGAGAAGGAATATATATGTGCACTCGCTTCCTTTGAAAAGGCAGAGGAATATCTCTCATCTATTGAGGATGAAGTAGAACAAGGTGATTTCCACTTCCGCAAAGCGATGACATATTTCCACTTGGATATTTCATCTCTTTCTGTCTTCCATACAGAATATGCAGTGAAAGTATTCGAAAAGTACCCCGCTTACCGCTATCTGCTTGCTCGTAGTCTTTTAATGCGAGGGCTCAACTTTATCGACCAAAAGAAATTCACCCAAGCAGAGAGTGCCTTAAATGATGCCCTTTCACATACAGATTTTAAAGATGAAGGTGCACTGGCTGCATTAATTCAGCATAATATTGGATATTTATATGCTGCACAGCAAATGCCATTAGCAGCTATTCCATATTTAACAGCTGCCCGGAAGTATCGGACATATCCTGCTTATTTGAAGACCTTATTCCTTTTGGCAGAATCTTATTGGAAAACTGGACAGCAGGATAAGGCAATGGATGCCTATCGGGAAGGATTCCAGCTAAGTATCGAGGAGAAAGATGACATATTCAAATGGGAATTTGCCATGTTGCATAAGAAGTTTGTCGATCATGCAAATTTCGAAACGGTGTGGGCAGAGGGAATTGAATACTTCTTGGAACAAGGCGATAAGTTCAATGTACGAACTTATGCCAGTGAGCTAGCAGCTTACTTTACGGAAACTGGACAAAACGAATTGGCTATTTATTATTACAAGCTTTCTTTGCAATCCTAGTACACGAAAAACACAACAAGAAACGGCAGAAGTATCACTATAAGGAGGAGAGCATGTCTCATAATTTAGTCTTACTAAAGCCGATTTCCGAGGAAGATGCCAACGCGTTGTTGCCGATCTGGTCAGATGCTGCAGTAACAAAGTGGACGCGTTATCCTATATTACATTCATTAGCAGAGGCGAAAACCCGAATCAAACAGTTGGAACAAACGATGCATACAAGTCGATATACGATTCGACAGCACAATAACCAGGCCATCATCGGTACTTGTGGATTCAAACGCTTAAACTTTCTGCATGAAACAGGGGAAATCGAATTCGAGCTCGGCAGTGCCTTTTGGCGCCAAGGTTTCATGACGGCAGCCCTGCAGGAGCTTTTACACATCGGCTTTGACAGGTTGCAGCTGAATAGGCTCGAGGTCAAGGTCAATGCCGATAATATTGCTTCTCAGCGCTTGGTCAGACGTGCAGGCTTCCGACAGGAGGGCACCATTCGTCAAGGTCGAAAGTGGGAAGGACAGTTTCAGGATGTTCTTCTCTTCAGTCTGCTCCATTCCGAATTCCGCAGCTAAGCCTTCTGACGAAGCACAGAAAGCTAAAAGAGGCTGGGACAAAAGTGTTTTAGCTATATAAAAAACCGAACTATATTGTAAATCTTCATAAGAAAATTTGCATAAGTTCGGTCTTTTT
>NZ_LR700944.1:223807-405757 GCF_902497585.1 Terribacillus sp. AE2B 122
AGCGTAGTGTTCTGCCGAAACGGCGCTCAAGAATAATATTCGGTTTTAAGCAATGGGAATTTAGTTATTTCCCAGCCTCTTTCTATTAATTATCAATAAGTGCGCTAAGTTCCGCTTGAAATACTTTCACTTCATCTTGATTATACGTGCTTAACTGCACCGTTACGATACCATTGCCGCGACGTTTTGCGACTGTCTCGATCACTTCTACGACAACCCGCAGCTCATCATCTGGAAAAACTGGCTTGATAAATTGGATATTGTTCATTCCAGTCCCGGCTACTACGTGCTCTCCGTAAACACCAGTCTCAACCCACAGCTTGAAGGAAGTGCTCATCGTCTGCATACCAGACGCAATCAAATTTCCGAAGCGTCCTTGCTGGGCCTTTTCTTCGTCTATATGCATGTATTGAGGATCGTATACTTTGGCAAATTCGATAATGTCTTCTTTCGAAAGCTTAAGTGCTTTCGTTTCGTAGCGCTGTCCTGTTTCATATTCACTGAATTTCATCTTGGCACCTCTATTTCTATCTGTTTTGCTGCTTATACTGTTACCTATATACGGATCAAATTGCTTTGCGATGTGTATATGAATTCATGTCGGTATTATATAGAAAAAAACAAGAGAAGTACACTGTGGTATATATCCGATTTTCAATGCTAATAGTAAAAAGCAAACTATTTTATGTTTAGTCTTTGGTTTGTTAGGGTATTTAATATCAGTTAAATAAAAGAGGTAATACAAGGGGTCATCATTGTCTTGGATGATAACCATGCTGTGTATTCAGTGAATAGATGGAAATATGTGTAGACGAAGGGAGGATGCGCTCTCCTTTGCTAGTTGATTTATTAAGCTTGATACAATTTAACTTACTGAATCAAAAAACTTTCAAATACACTTTGAAAGCTTTTTTTAATTACATTTTTTAAATCATTATCAGTATGGTTATGAAGCTTTTGCACACAATATGTTACATAAAGCGGATCGCGATGGATCAAACCTTAAATCAAAAAGTATGGGTGTTTACAGTTAGATACATTTTCCTCATGTTACAGCTTTGCTGGTTTTACCCCTGATTCCCAAAGGGAAATGCAGTGATTTGAAGCCAGTTTAACTGTATTTGTTGTCCTTGTATAACCGTATACCATGGAGTTGAAAAAAAATGAAATTCAATAAGAAAAAGATTAACGTTGTAGATATTCAAACAGCGAAGAAAAGTGTGTTTGCTACCGGAGTAGGGAACGCTATGGAATGGTTCGATTTTGGTTTATATTCTTACTTAGCTGTTATTATTAGTCAAAACTTTTTTAGTGCTGTTCAGAATGATGAGCTGAAATTAGTGTTCACCTTTGCAACATTTGCGATTGCCTTTTTGATGCGTCCAGTGGGCGGAATTATATTCGGTAAGATTGGCGATAGATTAGGAAGAAAAGTCGTTTTAACGACCACAATCATATTGATGGCCTTTTCTACATTACTCATCGGATTATTGCCTACATATGATCAAATAGGTATATGGGCACCGATACTCTTATTAACCGCAAGAATTATTCAAGGGTTTTCAACTGGCGGTGAATACGCTGGGGCAATGGTCTATATTGCAGAATCATCTCCAGATAATAAGCGTAATATTCTGGGAAGCGGATTAGAAATTGGTACGCTCACAGGCTATATATTAGCTTCACTAGTTGCCAGTTTGCTCTTTATCGTTTTATCTGATGAACAGATGGCTTCATGGGGATGGAGATTACCGTTTCTGCTTGGCTTACCATTAGGACTAGTTGGGATGTATCTGAGAAAAAGCTTAGAGGAATCACCAATTTTTGAAAATGAACTTTCAAATAATGAAGGTCAAGAACAAGAGGAAGAAAGCTTCCTGTCTATACTGAAAAACCATAAAAAAGATATTATTGTTTGTTTCGTAGCAGTAGCATTCTTTAATGTGACAAACTATATGCTATTATCTTACATGCCATCCTATTTAGATGAGATTATTGGCTTATCCAGTACTGTAGGTACCGTATTAATTACGCTTGTCATGATCATCATGGTGCCATTAACATTACTGTTCGGTAGGCTCAGTGATAAAATTGGAAACAAAACTGTATTCTTAATTGGGTTAGGCGGATTAACACTGCTTTCTGCGTTTGCTTTTTACTTAGTGAACTTGAATGGTTTGGTATTTGTTTCGATAGGTATTCTCATTCTTGGTGTGCTGCTTGCAACGTATGAAGGCTCCATCCCTGGATCATTGCCGACGATGTTTTACACAGATATACGTTACCGAACATTATCGGTCACGTTTAATGTCTCGGTTTCCATTTTCGGTGGTACTACACCACTAGTTTCCACATGGCTCGTCCACCAAACAGGGAATAACTTAGCACCTGGCTGGTATTTAACAATCGTGAGTATCATTGGATTCCTTGTGATTCTATTCTTGTTCAAGAGTACTTCAGGAAAATCCTTAAAAGGATCTTACCCAACAGTTGCAACGAAGTCAGAATTTAAAGAAGCTGTTGAGAATCCAGAGGATGCCTTATGGTGGAAAGCAGAAGAAGAAGAAGAAGAAAATAAACCTGTGTAACAAGCTTTCAATTCTGCTCGAATTACTATCAAGGTAAACATAACAAGCTCAACCTCGCTGGCATATGTGAGGTTGAGCTTGTTTTATTTGAACTAACGTCCGATGTATTTGAAAGATTGAATATGCGTTTGTGATAATTCAATAACATCTTTTGTGAATTGCTCCTCAGGAATCCGGAAATCCTCCGCAATCAAGTTGCGGACAAGTCCGTAGAATCCAAAAGCCGTATAAATCTTGAAGTAGTTCATATTCACATGCATCTCATTGATTGTCTCAAATTCAAATTGCTTTTCATATATGTTCTTAATAGCATTTGGAAAGCGAGTATGCATACCCGGCAATGTGTCTTCATATTTGATTAGCTCAAAGAAGCTTTTATTTTCGTAAATATACGCAATAAGTGAGAAGGACGGGACATCTATATCTTTTGTAGATGTTTTTCTTCCTAGTGTGTACATAATACCCGCAGCGTCCTCCAGCCCCGTAAACATTTTGTCGAGCAGATCCTCTGCCAACTCGATTTTATCTTGATAATGGAAGTAGAATGTACTGCGATTATAAGCTGCTTCTTCGACAATATCTTTCACTGTGACCCCATGATACCCCTTTTTCTTTATCAGCTTGATCAACGCCTCACGGAAATGCTCTTTTGTCCGATTGCGCCGTTTAGATGTCGAATCTTGTTCATATTCCATTAAAAAATCCCCCCTTAGTCAGACATTATTGGATTATCTGTCTAATAATTAGACATCTGCTTTTCAGCTACTGATTGAGAAATGTGTCCAAAGTATTACAATTAGATTGTAACCGATTTAATTCTATTATACTGGGGGAAACAAAAATGGGGAAATTACAAAATAAAGTTGCACTAATTACAGGGGGCGCATCAGGGATTGGCGCTGCTACAGCTCGTCTTTTCGCAGCGGAAGGCGCTAAGCTCGTATTAGTCGACTTAAACGAAGAAAAAGGAAAAATGGTGGAGGAAGAGCTTAAAGCAGCTGGTACAGAAGCAGTCTTCATCAAAACAAATATTACTAGTGAAAACGAAGTAGCTGATTTGTTCAAACAAGCAGTTTCTGCTTTTGGAAAAGTCGATATTGTATTCAATAATGCCGGCATCGGACGCGTTCACCCTTCGCATGACTTGGATTATTCCGAATGGCGCAACACAGTGAACGTAGACCTGGACGGTGTATTCTTAGTTGCCCGTGAGGCACTTCGCGTCATGCTTTTGAATGGCGGCGGCACTATCGTGAACACTGCCTCTATGTATGGTTGGGTAGGATCACCTGGATCTGCAGCATATAATGCGGCTAAAGGCGGCGTCGTGAACCTTACACGTTCTCTAGCACTTGAATATGCGGACAAAAACATCCGCGTAAATTCACTATGCCCAGGCTTCATCGACACTCCAATCATTCCGGAAGATGACAAAGCTGCACTTTCCACGATGACTCCAATGAAGCGTCTTGGTAAAGCGGAAGAAATGGCGAAAGCTGTGTTATTCCTAGCTTCTGATGACTCTTCTTATATGACTGGTAACAGCTTGATCGTTGATGGCGGATATACAGCACAATAATAGAAGCAAAATCCCCTCTCTTGCATAAAGAGAGGGGATTTTTTTATTACGAGACATTTTATTGATATGTTATAGTACAGATTATTTATTCCAGAAAAAAAGAGCATCTGTTGCTTAACAGATGCTCTTTAGTTCCACACGATATCCAGCTTATCCGCATAAAAAGCAATTGCCCTCTGATATTCCAAAATATCATTATCGGATGTTGTTTCGGCAAGCAATTGGAGAAGAATCTTCATCGCTTCACTATGTTCTTTTTGATTATATTTCACCATGGCGTAGAAAACAGGGAAAGCATTATTTTTCGGGAACAGATTCATTGCTTCTTTCAAGGTTTGCTCAGCTTTTTTATAATTTCCTAATGTCCGGTAGGTACTTCCTAAACCTAAATAGGCTCCCTCCTCTTGCTCCTTTGGTAATCCCAGTTCAATTCCACGTTCATAATAAGGTACAGCAGCCGCTTCCTGTCCAAGTACATCAAAGCTCCACGCACATTGATACTGTACTTCAGCATCATCTGGATAAGCGGAAGCCAACTCAATCAATCTTTCATTAGCTTCCGCCAGCTTGCCTGCTTCTCTTAAACTAATCGCCTTAAACAGCTCATTCATATACTAAATCGCTCCCTTCACTTCTCTCACATAAGTTCTGCTCACCGGAACTTTGAATCCGATTATAAGCAATAACAGCAGGTTCTCTTCAACGAATGGTTGTGAAGAATAAGCCGTCTAAACGCTTTCAATTGGGAGAACAGGAAAACCGTTATCAGGATGATCCCCATCCGTTCAATCATTAATGGAACCAAACTCAGCATGCTGCCTACCTCCCATAATATTTCTTAGATCCATCTTATCGGAAAGTTTTCCAGATTAATAGATACGGCTTCAAACTGTCTGCTTTCTGTTATAATAGTACGAGCTTAACACCCGTTTAGGAGGCTTTTATTTATGTTAAAAAAGAACGCCCTTTATATAATTTTCCTTGGTACACTTTGTATTCTCGCAGGAATCGGTGTGATGATTTGGGCTAGTGATAAATTTTATTTAGGAATTGCTTTTGTTGTGCTTGGACTAGTCTATGGATTGGCTGGATTATTGCTGTACCGCAGATCTAAAAAAATAGCTGCGACTAAGCAAGAGTCTAAAGAATAATCGGAGGAAATCAACATTTCGTGTGGCCACTTTTTTATAATATCCTTCGATTATAAAGGGAAGAAAAAGCGATGAAGTTTTCTATAAAAATAAAGCTGGAAATCTCCCCGTATGCTGCAGCTGGAATTGCTGCAGCAGCTTGTTTCTTTATCATCAAGAAAATACGCAGCTAACACAAAACCGCCTTCTCTCAATGAGCTTGGCGGTTTTCGTTTATCTCTACTAAGGGAATAGTCCTACAAGAAAATTTTGGAGGACAGGTGATTAGATGGAGAGGAAGTACTGGAAGGAAAGTGTTATTTACGAATTGTATACTCGCAGCTTTAAAGACAGCAATGGAGATGGAATCGGGGATTTTGGCGGTATCTTAGAGAAAATAGATTACTTAGAATATCTCGGAGTGGATACAGTATGGCTTCCGCCGATCTATGTATCCGCAGATGTTGACCGCGGCTATGATGTAAAGAATTTTAGATCCATTCAACCAGAGTATGGGACAATGGAACAATTTGAAAACATACTGACTGAATTTCATCGTCGCGGCATTAAGCTTGTACTCGATATCGTACCGAATCATACCTCCATTGAACATGAATGGTTCCAACAAGCGAGATCCTCTAAGGATAATCCTTATCATAATTATTATATTTGGGAAAAAGAAAACCCCGATGGCACTCTACCTTCGAATTGGCGCTCCCATCTTGGACGCCCTGCGTGGACGTGGAACGAGCAGACAGAGGAATATTATTTGCATCTGTACAGCGACAAACAGCCTGATTTGAATTGGGATAACCCTCAAGTTCGCCAAGAAATATATGACATTATGCGTTTCTGGCTGGAAAAAGGAATTGACGGTTTCCGTATTGATGCAGTAAATGTCATCTCGAAGGATCGACGCTTCCCAGATTCTGATCAAGAGACATTACAGGCTAAAGGTGAGGAATTCTATAAAAACGGTCCGCACATCCACGACTATCTGCATGAAATGAACAAAGAGCTGAAAAGGGATTTCGAATTCTTCACAGCAGGCGAAACCTCTGCCGTACATGATCATGATGTACTTCGGTATACAAAGCAAGAGCGGGAAGAATTGGATATGGTACTGTCTGCTGAAGCATCTGAGCTCGCTGATCAGGATGAGGATAAATACAAGAGTAAGAAATGGACAGTACATGATTTTCGAGAGGTACTTCGCAAATGGCAGAAGGACGTCGGCGATGATGGCGGCTGGTTCGGCTTATACCTCAGCCACCATGATGCACCGCGAATGGTTTCTACCTTTGCAGATGATGGAGAATATAGGATTCCATCAGCAAAGCTGTTAGCTACTATGCTCCATACTTTACGTGGGACGCCGTTCATTTTTCAGGGAGAAGAACTTGGTATGACCAACTTTCCGCATTTTGATTCTATAGACTCAATAGATGACCGAGAAGCACTCAGCTACTATGATTTAAAAGTAAACGGCAAGGTGCTTCTATAACGACTATTATGGACCGGATACGAGAAAAGACGCGTGACCATGCCAGAACCCCAATGCAGTGGGATACATCTGAACAAGCAGGATTCACAACTGGCACACCTTGGCTTCCGGTTAATCCGAATTATAAAGAAATTAACGTGCAATCGGGTGTTGATAATCCAGATTCCGTTCTGCAGTTTTACAGAAAGCTGATACGGCTGCGCAAGGAAAGTTCCATTATGGTGTACGGGGACTTTGAAATTATCCTAAACGATCACGAGCAAATCTTTGGGTATATACGTCGATTGGAAAATGAGGAATGGGTTATCCTTCTGAATATGACAGATACGGACGCTCAGTACGATATCCCCAATGAGTGTGTGGATGATTGGGATAAAAAGAATTGTGTCATCAGCAATTATCCACATGTGGATAACCAGAATACATTGAGACCGTATGAGGCAATTATGTATAAGTATGTAAAAGAATAGAAACACTAAAGAGGAGTGTCTGCCAAACACTTCTCTTTTAATATGAAAAACATGCAAATAATGTGTCAATTTCTTGACTTATCTAGTTCAAAAGTTCATCATAAAGTTGTAGGATAATTTACCTAAACATACTGGGGGTAACGTATATGTCAACAATCGAAGGAAAAGTAGCAATCGTTACAGGAGCAGCATCTGGTATCGGCCTTGCAGCCGCAGAAGCTTATGTAAATAAAGGCGGTAAAGTAGTTATTGCAGACTATAACGCTGAAGCAGGACAAAGAGAAACTGACAGACTGAAAGCAGCTGGCGGAGACGTTCTATTCATCGAGTTCAACGCTGCTGAACAAGATTCTATTAAAAATTTGATCGATCAAACAGTAGCACACTACGGTCAAGTTGATATTCTTGTAAACAACGCTGGTATCGGTGGCATGGGCGCAACTCATGAGCTATCTTATGAAGATTACCGCAAAGTAATCGCAATCAACCAGGATGGTATTTTCTTGGCTTCCAAATATGCTATCCAAGAAATGCTGAAATCAGGTGGTGGTGTCATCATCAACACGTCTTCTGTACTAGGCTTCGTTGCACAGCCCGGCGCGTTCTCTTACAATGCCAGCAAAGGTGCTGTTAACACATTGACTAAATCTCTAGCTGTGGAATATGGCGATAAAAACATTCGTGTTAACGCTGTAAACCCAGGCTTCGTAGAATCAGGAATGGTAAACAAAGAAGCTCTTGGAGACTTCTATGATAGCCTTGTAGCAAAACACCCAATCGGCCGTCTTGGCAAAGCTGATGAAATTGCACATGCTATCGTATTCTTGACAGAAAACGACTTCGTAACAGGTGAAACGCTTGTAGTGGATGGCGGTTACCTAGCTCAGTAATATAAAGGAAAGGAGAACAGCCGGGCTGTTCTCCTTTTTTAATAAGCTTTTATAAGTCCTTCTGTTAGAAGGTATATGATTCGCCATCATCCGGTACTAACACATTTGAGTTGATACCTTTTTCATGACTAAAGCTTTTCAATTCTTCCTTAGACAATGTCCAATGGTTGACCGCTTCCATATGCACTGCAATAATCTTTGCATTGGTGGCTGCTTTATACACTTCATAGACGTCTTCTTTCCCCATTACCAGAGAACCGCCCTCTAAAAATTGATTATCGCCAGCGTTAACCACGATAACCTCCGGTTTATGAGTATCGATTGTATTTCCAACTTCCTCGTACCAGACTGTATCGCCAGCTACATATAATGTTTGTTCGCTCTCATGCTTAAACACAATGCCGCAAACAAGCCCTGCCATTTTTAATATTTCTCCTCTGCCGTGTTCACCTTTTGTTTTGATTAATTGAACACCTTCAAAGACAGTTTCAGTCGTAAGAACTTCAACATTTTCAAAACCTGCTTTTCGAATCTCTTTTGCATCTTCGTCATTTTGGGAAAATACTTTAAGCTCTTTTGGTAACGCATCTTTAGCTGCATCATCCCAGTGATCTGTGTGCAGATGCGTGACAATAACAGCATCAATATCCTGGATTATACTATCAATTGAAAGTGGTAAACTTACGACAGGGTTCTTTTGATCTTGCCTAGGGGAATTTGGAAAAGGCGGAAATGAACCTTTGTCTGCTAACATTGGGTCTATTAAAAACTTTTTCCCTGCATACTCGACTACGATTGTTGCATTACGTATTGTGGTTATATTCATAAAAATTTCGCTCCTCTTTTTTGTACTTTCCACGGCACTATGTATATTCTATATAATGACCTATCTATAGATACATACTCTAAGTAAAGTCTTTTGGCTAGTTGACTTTATTAATGAAAGGAGTTACATCATGTTAGACAATACAGATATTCATATCCTAAAAGAACTTTCTAAGAACAGTCGAGTCACCATGAAGGAGCTAGGTGAAAAAGTCCATTTGACTGGACCTGCTGCGTCAGCTAGAGTGGCAAAATTAGAGGATAGCGGTATTATCGAAGCTTATACAATAAAAGTTAATGAAGTCAAAATGGGATTTTACATACACGCTTTCATAACCATCATTATACAAAATACAAATCACATGCCTTATCTATCGTTTGTGAATACACAAAAAGCGTCTATTATCCAGAACTACAAAATCAGCGGAGATGGCTGTTACCTCCTAGAATGTAAATTTCAGTCTAACGAAACAATGAATGCGTTTTTGGAATCCTTAAACCAGTATGCAAACTATAAACTCGCTATTGTCATAAATAAAGACTTATAAAAGCAGATTACTGTACTGGGTCCGCCCCCTCATTTATTGATCCCATAAAAAAACACCTCCATAATTGTTACGGAACTTAATAATTTGTTTCCGACTTTGGAGGTGCTCTATATGTCTCAGCTTGATGGGGGCGATTTCTCTTATTTTAGGCTTTTTATTATTTCGATATCTTTCGATTTTCTAAATAGATTTTTTCGGTTCTCCAAAAAACTGATGGGCATATGTATTCCGAACAGACATAACAATTCCCAGAAGAATCATATTAGAAAATAAAGAGCTCCCTCCATATGTTAAAAACGGAAGAGCAATGCCTTTAACTGGTAACATTCCCTCTACCATACCTATGTTCTGCACTATTTGTATAGTCAGACTCAAAGCCAATCCGGCACAGATATAAGTTCCGAATGGATCATTACTCTTTGAACCTATTTCTAAAATTCTCGTTATTAGTAGGAAAAAGAGCAAAATAACAGCTGCCCCCGTCAGAAAACCTCCCTCTTCTGCAATAGAAGCAAAGATAAAATCTGTGTGCTTTTCCGGGACATACACATTTCCGCCTTCTATTCCTTTTCCTATCAATCCGCCTGTGCCAACTGCTAAAACAGATCTTCTGCTTTGAAAAGCTTGGTTGCTGTTATTACTTGGATCCAGCCAGCCAATGATTCGGTCCTGCTGATGAGGTTTCAGCTTCGGTATAACGTCATCATAAATAATCTCTGGTTTAAATAAGAATAAGCAAGCAATTATACTGATAGCTAGTAAAGGAACAAGTATGCCTATTGTCACCACAATTTTATTAAGTTTTATCATTCCTAACATTGCCACTATCGCAAACATGTAAAGCATGACCATACCTGTATCTGGCTGCTGATAGACAAGTAAGCTAGGAGGAATCGTTACCAGCAATATCTTACCCAGTAGAAGCAAATCCTCCTGCATTGTTCTATGTAAGCTCTTTTCTTTAAGATCTGCTATTAATTTGGCTACTATTACAATTAAACTAATACGGAAAAACTCTGATGGCTGGATAGATCCTACGAAAGGAATACTGAACCATCTCTTCGCCCCCAATATATTAGGCGCAATCGATTCCGGTGCAATAGTAAGAAACAATAGAGACAAAACTGAAACGATGTAGAATGACCAAGCTAGTAAACGAAGCTGATTCAAATCCAATAGTCTGAACAATAACAATAAAGTAAAGCCAATTACATAATTGATAGATTGCTTCAATGCAAAATTCTGGGCACCGAATTGCCCTCCAGACTGCGTACTAAAAATGAACAAAATACTGATTCCGCACAACAAACATAATATGATTAAGATCAGCTTATCCAACTCGGCCAACCGCAATTTCTTTACAAACATAGTTAACGCCTTCTTTCCACGATAGGAATGCGGATTTGTTTGGCATTCCGCGATATCTGCAAAATAATACCCATCGTAAATAGATTCACAATAAGAGAGGAACCGCCATAACTGATAAAGGGCAATGGTATCCCCGTAATCGGTAAAAGACCGGCAACTGCACCTAAGTTAAAAACTACTTGAACCATAATCTGAAACAAAAACCCAATCGTCAATAAAGTTCCGTATGAATTCTTTGCATGCAATGCTATGTAGACTCCTTTTATGAGAAACCCAAAATAAAGGAAGAACACTACAGCCAGCCCCAAAGTACCCAGTTCCTCCAAAACGACTGCCATAATAAAATCGGTATGAGCTTCGGGAAGAAAACCGAGTTTCTGAACACTGCCTCCCATACCTTTTCCAAACACACCGCCAGAAGCGATGGCTTCATAACCATTAATCAGCTGATAGCCTTTACCATTCGGATCACTGAATGGGTTTTGAAAGGATAAAATACGTGCTAATCGATAAGGAGCAGATACAGCTAAATAAATTACAGCACATGCACCAACTCCAGCGATGGCGAACAGATGACGTTTCTTGATACCCGCACATAGCAGAATAAAGAAACAAGGTATTGCTATAGAAGTAGCAGTCCCTAGATCCGGCTGCATAAGAATAAGTAGGAATACCACCCCTAGCAGTAAGAGCGGCGGTAATAATTCTTTTCTGAAACTTGTAAGTGCCTTATGTTTTTTTCCGCAAACAGATGCAAAATAGACAACCATTGTAAACTTCACGAATTCTCCCGGTTGGAGGACGAGAGGACCTAACTGCAGCCAACGCTGGGAGTTATTCCGAACTTCTCCAAACCAAGGTGTGAGGACAAGTATGAGTAGTATCATTGATCCTATAACAAGAAGCGGACTCCATTTTTGATACAGCTTGTAGGGCAGGAAAAAACCTATTGTCATAGCAAAAATTCCTATCAAAAAAGAGATCCATTGTCGATGAAAAAAGAAGTTTGAGGCATTATATTTTATTGAACCTAATGGGTAGCTAGCGCTATACACCATAATCAATCCAAATAAGCAAATACAAATAACCAAAAAGAATAACGTCTTATCTAGCTCTTTCATTTTCGATAACATATTGAGCATCTCCAATTAAGAAAACTAAGTCATTTAGAAATTACCGACTTTCGCCATGATAGCGGTAATGTTGACAATATGTCAACATTACCGCTAAATTTCTACCTATACATTGACAAATCATCAACATTTCTATATGGTATCCTAGTGAGAAAAAAGTCAGAAACAAATAGTGAGGAAATTAATTATGGATTTATGGATTTTGCTCGTTAAATATCTCTCTTTAGGTCTTATCCAGGGAATATCTGAACCTATTCCTATTAGTTCCAGCGGACATTTAATCATTGCGCAGCATCTGTTAGGTATAGAAGTAAAGGATTTAAACTTTGAAGTAATCGTCAACACAGCTTCTCTTATCGCTGTGATACTTGTTTATAAAAACCAAATTGCCAGATTGGCTACGTCATCTTACCAATACATAGTGAAACGAGAAGAAACAAAAAAAGATGATTTTAATCTCGTCATCTATCTTATTATTGGGACCATACCAGCAGCATTATTGGGATTGTTATTTAACGATTTTATTGGAGAGAATCTGAAGAGTACATTTACGGTTGGCATCGCACTACTTTTAACTGCAATATCTTTATTCCTAATCAGAAATATCAAAGGAACGAAGGATATGAAAAAAATAGGCTGGAAAGAGGCACTATTGGTTGGACTTGGACAATCAATAGCTCTTATACCTGGCGTGAGTCGCTCCGGTGCGACAGTGGTGACAGGCATGCTGACAGGTATGAATCGAGACACAGCATTAATGTTCTCCTTTTTACTATATATACCGGTAAGCTTAGGAGCTAGTATCCTAGAAATTCCTGACATGTTCAATCAAACTATTACTACGGATTATCTAATCGCGTATGCTGTAGCTTTTTTCGCCTCTCTCATAGGGACTTATTTTGCCCTGAAATGGTTTATCGACGTCATGAAAAAAGGTAAATTGATATATTTCTCTATCTATTGCTTATTCTTAGCGATCATCACATTGTTTCTACTATAAAAAACACCCCGGTCAAGTATCGCTTGACCGGGGTGTTTCCTTAGATGAAGATATCCAAAATCATCGTAAATGCTAGACCAGAAACAGCTACAACGGTCGATAGTACCGTATACGTACCAAAGGCTTCTTTCAATGTCATACCAAGTGATTCTTTTACCATCCAGAATCCAGCATCGTTGACATGAGAAGCAATCGCACTGCCTGCACCTGTGGCAAGAGCAACCAGCTCCAGGTTAACATCCGGCATTGTACCTAGTGACGGAATGACCAAACCTGCAGTTGTCAGTGTAGCCACAGTTCCGGATCCAAGACAGATACGAAGTATTGCCGCGACCATCCAGGCGAAGAATACTGGTGACATAGAAGTGTCTGCAAAGATAGAAGCAACATAGTCACCTACACCACCATCGATAAGCACCTGCTTCAAGGCTCCGCCTCCACCGATGATCAATAGCAGCATACCAAGTGCATTGATAGCAGATCCACAAGAATCCATCAGTTTCTTGATCGGGATATTTCTTCTTATCCCCATTGTGTATATCGCAACTAACAGGGAAATTACCATTGCTGTGGATGAGTTACCCACAAAACGAATGATTTCTATCAACATATTGTCATCGAACTTCAATGATGTTTGCAGGATATCCACAGCCGCACCGATTGCCATGAGGATAACCGGGAATAATGCTGTGAAGACACTGATACCGAAACCTGGCATTTCCTCTTCTTTGAATGTTTTCGCTACACCAAAGGATGCACTGCCCTCACGTGTCCATGCAGTCGGAACAATTCTTTTAGCAAGCTTCGGATACAGAATACCTGCAAGGATAACAGTAGGAATTGCAACGATGATACCATAAATAAGCATAAGTCCAATATTAGCACCATATTCCGCTGCTACTGCAGTTGGACCTGGGTGCGGCGGAAGGAATGCGTGTGTTGCAAGTGCCGCTGTTACCATCGGCAATCCAAGATGCACGATAGATACTTTCAATTCTTTTGCGATCGAGAAGATGATCGGAATAAGCAAGACAATTGTTACTTCAAGGAACAAAGCAATACCAACGATGAAGGAAGCAAATAGAACTGCCCATTGAATCCGTTTTTCACCGAATCTATCAATAAGCGTAGTCGCAATTCGATTGGCACCTCCAGCGTCTGCAATCAGACGGCCAAGCATAGCACCCATACCGAATATCAGTGCGATATGTCCGAGCGTACCGCCTAAACCGCTTTCAATTGAGCCAACTACTTCTGACATCGGCATGCCTAACAGCAATGCGACGATAAAGGAAACAATAATCAACGAAACAAATGTATTGAGCTTAAGTCCCATAATCATAATAAGCAATAATAGTACACCTAAAGCTATAATCAGTAATGGCATGATGATTTCCCCCAAATCCCTTTGTAAGTGTTTTCATTGTTGTCCGTCAGAAAGGAAGGACTAACGCATCCTTCCTTTCTGACGGTATATTGTTTTGCTTAAAGTGTCGTACGAGTAAAGTTTGGTGCATATTGTGCTGCAACTTTGATACATTCTTCCATGCTGATGCTTTCCGCGATGTTTTTACCAGCAATATCGAATGCTGTACCGTGGTCAACGGATGTACGCAAGAACGGCAGACCATTCGTGATGGAAACAGTACGGTGGAAATCTGTCATCTTCGCTGCGATATGACCTTGGTCATGATACAAGGAAAGAACTGCATCGTACTTGCCGTTAAGTGCTTGGAAGAATACAGAGTCTGCAGGAACTGGTCCGACTGCATCGATACCGTCTTTAACAGCAAGCTCGATACCAGGTTTGATTTGTTCTACTTCCTCCCAGCCGAACAAGCCGCCTTCACCGCTATGCGGGTTCAAGCCTGCCACTGCAAAGCGGCGATTTTCCACCCCTAGACGCTGAAGTGCTCTGTCACAGCGGATCAGGTAATCTTGAACTCTTTCTTTCGTCATCTGCGCGATAGCATCTTTCAAGGAAAGGTGACGTGTAAGGAAGAAGATACGCATGCCGTTTACTTCGAACATTGTCAGCGGATCATCCGTGCCAGCAAGGTCTTCAAGCATTTCTGTATGTCCGATGTAAGGAACTTTGGCTGCTTTCAAGGACTCTTTATTAATCGGTGTTGTCGCTAGTGCCTGTACTTGACCATCCATCGCAAGCTCTACAGATTTCTTGATATATTCGAACGCGCCTTGGCCGCCTTGAACGGAAACTTGACCGTACTCTAGCTTTTCGATATCAATGTTGTCCAGATTGATTACGTCGACAGTACCTAGTTCATATTTTCCTTCTGTCGGAGAGGAAACTTCATTTACCTCTAGATTCGCTTCAACGATTTCAATAGCTTTTTTGATGACTGCTGTATCACCGATCACAAGTGGTTTACATACATCATAAATTTCCTGCTTTGTTAGTGACTTCATTGTAATTTCCGGTCCGATACCTGCTGGATCTCCCATTGGAATTGCGATAATAGCTCTTTCTGTCATTGTTTATTCCTCCTTAAAATTTAGCTTCCAAATATTTCACGCTTGTATAAATTGCTTTCATTCCGCCTGCTGTGCCGCCTTTGGTTACGATTGGAATGCCATCCAGGTATCCTCCCATAAATTTCCCATAAGCGATTAGTGGCAAGATTTCATCCAACAGCTGAATTCCTTCTGCTCTGCTTATCGAGCATAGTGAAGCGGTTACATCTCCACCACTGGAGAAACAGCCCCCAATTTCAAACTTGCTTTCTTGTACTACTACTCTGGTAATCTTGCCTAGTCCGTCTGCAATTCGTTTCGCTAACGCATCCTGACTCACGCCCTGCTGTGCTCCAAGCGTTTTCAAATCAAGGATTTCAGAACCAGGTGCATCAGTTGTGATTAGCAGTATATCCTGCTTCTCCATTTCCTGCTTTGCCAGAGCAATGACCCGATCTACCTCTTCATCCCAGACACCATCCACTGTCGCCAGCTTTTTGGAATCCACATAAATTGGTCGGAGATTCGTCTTATCCTTCAGATATTGCAGCTGTTTCGAGCTATTCGATGTGACACTTCCAACTGTGACGATAATCTTCTTATCCTTCATCCGCTTCCGACTGAATGCGCGGGCGAATGCTGCTGTCAGCGGGCCAGGATCAGTTGGCACCATCTGGTAAGCTTCAAGCTCTGCCATGGCACCTGCAACTGCATCAATGTCTTCATTCGTGATAACATCCGGCACTATGATTCTGGCACCGGCGTCAATTGCTTCCTGCATCTTGCTCTCGATCGCCTGCTTGCCTGCAAGGATTGTCTCTAGTCCGATGCTTGCTACGTTAAATTTACTCTGTTTTTCTACCAGTTTTGGCACATGTGATTCCGTAACCGGTTTAACCGGATCCTTACCCACATCTGACAATTGAACAGGTACGCCGTGAACGAGCAAGTACCCGCCAGATACGATTCGTCCGGAATCCGGATAAGCTGGTACGACGACAGCTACTGCTTGTGTTCCTAGTTCATCGAGCAGTGTATCAAGCTCAACACCGATATTACCGCGTACAGTACTGTCGATCCGCTTGCAGACGATATCCGTCTCCCACTTCTTCAAGTTTTCCGCAACCGTTTTCACACGACGGTGCGCGACCTCTCTCTTAACATACCGGCTATCGGTATCGACAATCACACCGTTGATCTGGTCTGAGGAAGGGAGATGGTCGTAGAAGACCATCGTCGCAACGTTATATCCAAGCTTCGTCAGCTTAACACCAGTTCCATTTCCACCAGTCAGATCATCTGCAATTACACCAATCTTCATCAGGCTTCCTCCTCTGCTGCTACGACCTCCAAAAGCTCCGGTAATTCTCTCGGATGATAAGCCCTTATGCCACTATCCGAAATGACACCGGATAATACACCTAAATCACAAACCTTAGCAAGCGCCTTCTGATCCAGCTTGCTTGAATCCGCCACCAGCCAAGTAGCCTGCGCTGATTCAACCATCAATTTTTTAATGGAAGCCTTCTCAAAAGTAGGCGCTGTCACACCAACTCGCAGGTGAACCGCATGCGCTCCAAGGAAAAACAGATCTACATGCAGGTTACGCAATGTCTGCTCTGTGAGCGGACCAAATAGCGCCCCGATATTATTCTGCATCTCTCCGCCTGTTAGAATCACCTTAACCTCAGTATCCATCAGCTCGGCTGCAATCTTGATATCATTCGTTACGACTGTCAAATTCTGCTTTTGTTTAAGCAGCTTCGCGATCTCAAGTGTCGTTGTTCCTGAATCAAGCAGGATTGTAAAGTGTTCCTGCACCAGCTCAACAGCCCGTTTAGCAATCTTACGCTTTTCATCAGCATGCTTGCCTTCTTTTGTCTGGAATGATGACTCCATTACCAGTGGCTTATTGAGAATCGCACCGCCCAGCGTTCGGATAATCTGCTCTTGTTCCTCCAAATAGTTCAAATCTCGTCGGATTGTCATAGCAGATACATTGAGTTCTTCGGCTAATGCATCGATATCTATCTTTTCATTCTTATTTAATTGTTCTAAAATCACATTTCTGCGTTCATTTGGCTGCATTTTGTATCACCCTTGTTAATCATGAACATCTTATGTGTTCATAATATGCTTATTGATGTTAATTGTCAACATAATTTTGTTATTTATTATCACATACGTCTCTTTTTTGTTAATATCGAACAAGACGCTTTCATTTGCTCTATCAATATTACATAAAGGAGCCTTTAAACACATACCACTAATCCAGTCTCATCATTTAAGAATTAGTGGTTTTTCTATATGAGAACTTTATCGGAGCGGCTTAGCTCTTATAGTTACTGCTGTTGACTGAAACTACACTCAATAATAGATAAACGCCGCCCTTATAGGGACGGCGTTTATCTATTATTGAGTGTACAATCTAAAAGGAAATTTAATCTAATTACTATCTTTCCTTCGCAACAACCCAGTTCTTGTTCGTCCAAGGACCTTCCGGATTACGATCCGTAATAATTGCATCCGGCTGATTAACTCCGCAAATTTGGAAGGTAGCTCGTTTCTGTATCTTAGAATAATCAGCTAGTACATATACTTTATCGGACTGTTTCATATACAGCTTCGCCAACACACATTTATCGCTGTCATAACCTGAAATACCAAACTCCTGATCGATTCCGTCACCTGCAATAAATGCTTTATCTGCATGAAGTTCATCGACCATTTTTGCTGTTAAGCTTCCGGCTGACCTCAAATGCTCTTTTTGAACCATACCTCCCAGGAAAAGAATCTGTCCTTGAAAAGCAGTTTCCATAAGTTTATTGGCCAAAGGAAAAGAAGTGGTCATCACCGTAATACGGTTGAAACGACAGAGACCTTCAGCCATTTGAAGAGTCGTTGTTCCTTCGTCAACAAATATATTATCTCCTTCTTCAATTAGTTCTATGGCCTGTTCTGCGATTTGACGTTTTTCGTGAATATTAATCGTTTCGCGTCTGATAATTGGCGCTTCTTCTTTTTCATGATGACGGACAGCACCGCCATATACTTTTTTCAGCTTTTGTTCTCGTTCCAATTCGTCTAAGTAACGCCGCACAGTCTCGGTAGACACGACAAATTCCTCGGCCAAATCTGCCACACGGACGCTTCCTTCTCGGTCAATATATTCAAGAATTCTAAGCTTTCTTTCTTCAGCCAGCATCGGCCTGCACCTGCCTTTATGTCTAACTACTGCCTCCATTATACCGTTTCCCCTGCCTTCCATGCTTGTTAAAAAGTTGTTAACCTGCTGTTTTTGTCACGGTATGCACGAATGGATGCAAGCAGTCTGTGCATGTCGTCTGGTATAATATCGCCAATTGTGCCAATGCGGAAGGCTTTAAGGTTAGTCAGCTTGCCTGGATAAATGATAAATCCATCTCTTTTTAATGCTTCGTAAAAGTTCTGAAATGAAAATTCATCCTCTGGGTATAGAAATGAAACGATAAACGGTGATTGAATAGTATCGTCAATAACGGTTTGGAATCCGAGTTCCTCCATTCCTTTAATGAGTGCATTTTTATTCTCCGAATAGCGATTGAAACGCTTCAGGACACCACCTTCTTCTTTCAATTCAGCAAGTGCCTGTGAAAAAGCATGGACAGCATGAGTTGGCGATGTAAATCTCCATTTCCCATCTTCTTTTTCCATTGTTTCGTATTGACTGTACACATCCATGGAAAGAGATGGAGAAACACCTTTACAGCATTGCAGCAACTTCTCATCAGCTAATATAAATCCAAAACCAGGAACGCCTTGTAAACATTTATTTGCACTTGATACGAGTACATCAATTCCCCAGTTGTTCATATCAATTTCCATCCCGCCAAAACTCGACATGGCATCCACAATTGTTATCTTCCCATGATTTTTAGCTGCTCGGCAAATCATCTCAACCGGGTTTAACAATCCTGATGTTGTTTCAGAATGAACAAGCATCACGTGCGTTATTGTTTGATCCTGACTCAGCTTCCGCTCGAAATCCTCTGCATTCAGCGCTTTTGTTTCCTCGGCTACTATAGTGCTGTATTGCAGCCCCATTTTCTCTGCTATTTCTTCCATTCTTCGTCCATAAGCACCATTTACACCTATCAGCACATGATCCTTTTGGGATATGAATGTACCCATTGCTGCCTCTACAGAAAAGGTTCCACTCCCCTGCATTAAAACAGCCGTGTAGCGCGGATGTCCAGACAGCCCGATGAGCGCTTCTCGAATGCCACGTGTCATTTGCTTATATGTTTCTTCCCAGGTGCACCAATCGCCATGCATTGCTTGTTTCACTGTTTCACTTGTCGTCAACGGGCCTGGGGTTAAAAGTAATGTCCGGCTCATACAAGCACCTCCTGTTGCGATAGTTGATGATCAAGCTCTTTTAAATACGCGGGCAGCTCTGCAATTGTATCCAGCACATGATGCGCCCCTGCTTCAATTAACCTTTCACGAACTTGTGCTGCACGGCTTAGACGATCTTGTTCACTTAACTGTTCTGTTTCCGTTTGTGTTAAGCCGAATTCACTTGACCCATAAACCAGTCCAACAGTCCAAGCCCCAGCATTACGTCCTTCTTTCATGTCCATTACCGTATCTCCAACTTTCACAATTCGGTTCATCGGATACACACCCATTTTCATCGCGGCTGCATATGCCATCCAAGGAAACGGACGGCCAGCCCCAACATCTTCAGCTGTTATAACAATATCTGGAGCATAGCCCTTTTCTGCAGCACCAGCTTGGACTATCTTCATCATGTCTCGCGTATAACCAGTCGTTGTACCGACCTTCAGATCCATGTCTATGATCTCCTCAACCGCTGCGACTGCACCTGGAACTGGATCTGCGAAATCCGCCAAATTTTTAAACAGAAGCTGTTCAAAACGTTCATTCATCTCTGTAATGTCTTTCTCCGATATTTTCTGATTTCCGAGCTGAGAATGAATTCCCGGCATTTCCAGCATCGTACGAATATGATCGATCTTGGCCATACCCATTGGCTGTCTCGTCTCTTCCATTGATACTTGAATTCCTTTTTCAGCGAACATATCCATAAAACTGCCTACCGGCGCCATACATCCGTAATCGACTGTGGTTCCTGCCCAATCAAACAATACACCTTGAAGAAATTTCATGATTTATCCCATCCTTTTTTTATTTTTGAGTAGATACAGAACTATTTCATATATGCATCGAACAATAATGTTGACTAACACAATCAGAAGACCCATCGCGGCAGCAGCCTCTACATTGCCAGCATCATCAAGACTGACAATAGAAATTGCTGCTGTCTTTGTTTCGGGTGTATACAAGAAAATCGCTGCCGATATCGTGACCATGGAATTTACAAAGAAATACATCAGCATCTCCAGCACAGCTGGAATGCAGGATGGCAAAGTATAGTGCCAGAATGTATCTTTTTTCTTCAAGCCGAAAGTGCGAGCAGCAGCTACACATTCACTATCAAGCTTAGTAAGAGCTGTTTTAGCTGTCATATAGGAAACCGAGAAGAAATGGAGGATGGTTGATATAACCATGATCGCCATAGTCCCATACAATCCATATAAAGCATTCGGTATGCTCCAGCCGAAGATAGAAAGCTCTGGCTGGCTGAAAAACAGTACATAACTTATTCCGATAACCAACCCAGGTACCGCCATAGGCAACAGGCTCATTACATGTCCGGTTCTATGAAGTACGGATAAACCTTTGTTGCTTTGAAGCCAATATGCAAACAAAAATGCAAATATCGTACCAAATACAGCAGTACATACAGAAAGCAGCAAGCTATTCCAAAATACAGTCAACCCATCTCCTGTGTAGCTATTAAATGTAAAATGATCCATCGTAAAACCAAGTGTATATGGCCAGGCAGGAGTCAAAGCCGCAATGAGCATCATCACAAACAATAAAACAATTCCCGCCGCTGCCAGCCACGTGAATATCTGGAATATCACATCACGAGTCTTATGGGTTTTGATTTGGAGCGGCTGTGCTTTTGCATGCAAGCGATAGGAGCCTTTCCTCATAGCAAGCTGTTCCAGAATAAATGCGATAACAGCAGGAGCTATCAGAAGCAGCCCAGCCACCGCACCAAGACCGAAGTTCTGTTGACCAACTACCTGTTTGTACACGTCTGTTGCAAGCACATTATATTGACCGCCAACTAATTTTGGCGCTCCATAATCTGTGAAACTTAAAGTGAAGGCAACCATCGCAGCACTGACAAGCGCCATTCTTATGCTAGGGAGTGTGATACTCCATAGTCTTCCAATTGGATGGATTCCAATTGTATGTGCTGCATCATATAATCTCTGATCTGATTGACGGAGTGCAATATACAGCAGCAGCACGACCTGCGGGAACGTATAAATCGTTTCGGCTAGTACAATGCCTACCGGACCGTATAAGTTAATATCAACTCCCGGAAGGATACCAAATAGGCCATTTGTTACGATGCCTTGGCGGCCAAACAAATACACAAGTGCGATACCATGCATCATGGTGGGAGCAAACAAAGGCAGCATTGCAGCTCCTAAAAATAGTCTTTTTCCCTTTATACGCGTTCTTGCCAAGGCAAAGGCATAGCATAATCCACCTATCAGCGCCAAAGCCGTTGTCCATAGTGATATATTGATAGAATGCGTCAAACTGCTTAAGAGCGTAGGATTCGAGATATAAGATAAAACTTGATCAAATCCCGCATACTGCCCATCCTCTGCTTTAAATGCTTCAATGAACAACATTGATAGCGGCGCAAGCAATAACAAACCGAAGGATAAAAAGATGATTGTCCATTGCAGAATCCTTGTATAGTCGTATGACTTTCTGTAACTTTGTGAAACCGTCGCTTCAGTCATCGCGCTGCCACTTTCATAACTGGCATTGTCTTTGTTTCATGTATTGACAGATACAGCAACATTCCTTGATGAATACGTTTCTCCTCAACAAACAGTGCTGGCAGGTCGACAGTCCATAATTGGTTGAAAGACGGCGAGGTTCGATCTAGCACTGTGACTGTCAGCCGGTAAAAAGCCCCTTTGAAATGCATGGATTTCACTTTGGTTTCCATGCCTTCTTCAACGTCTGTTACGCGGAAGTGCTCCGGACGCACTACTTTCACTTCTCCATTCATTTTGACTTGATTAGAAGTTCCAATGAAAGATGCTACAAATGCATTTGCTGGCTGTCGATAAATTCTTTGTGGCGTATCCATCTGAATAATACGTCCTTTCTTCATGACAGCTACACGATCAGACATTGTAAGTGCTTCATCCTGATCATGTGTCACCATAATCGTTGTCATGCCAAATTCTTCATGAATACGACGTATCTCAAACTGAAGCTGATGGCGAACATTAGCATCAAGAGCAGACAACGGCTCATCCAGAAGGAGAAAATCAGGCTCGATGACCAGCGCACGAGCAAGTGCAACACGCTGCTGCTGACCACCCGACAATTGTTGAGGCATTCGATTAGCAAATTCCGTCAGGCCAACAATGTCGAGTATACGATCTGCTTTTTCCTTCCTTGTTTTTAAGGACAGCTTTTGAGGCTTTAAAGCAAATTGAATATTCTTCGATACCGACATATTCGGAAATAACGCGTACGACTGAAATACCATCCCTATATTCCGAGAGGCCGGGGAATTAGCTGTAACATCCATATCTGCCATCAATACACTCCCGCCGGACGGATCATCAAGACCTGCAATAATCCGGAGCAGCGTCGATTTACCACAGCCGCTCGGTCCCAGCAGACTGACAAATTCACCCTTTCTTACTTCAAGCTCAACGCTATCAAGTGCAGTTTCTTTACCAAACTGTTTTGTCAGTGATTGAACGTGCAGTGACTTTGCCATAAAAAACCCTCCTTATTCTTTCTGCTCGGCTTTCGTGCCGTATTTTGATTCCCATTCAGATAAGATAGTCGCTCGATTTTCTGCCGCCCAGTACAAGTTGTTCTTCTGATACATATGTTTTTCAATATTCGCCGGGAAAGAAGCCGGCAGAGTAAATTCTTTATCCAAAGTGCTGAATCCATTAGCATCAAAGTATTTCTTCATCACATCTTCTTCAACTGCCCAGTCCAAGAAGGCCTTCGCTGCTTCGTCACTTTCTTTGTCTTCTTTTTGGATCAATGCATTAGCTTCTACATCCCAACCAAGACCTTCTTCTGGAAGCACTACTTCTACCGGAGATCCTTCTTCCTTCATTTGTACTGCTGTGTATACAATTGAGATGCCTATCGGGTATTCTCCAGCTGCAGCCATTTTGGCTGGCTTAGAACCAGAGTGTGTATATGTTCCAATGTTTTGATGAAGCTGATCCATATAATTCCATCCTTTTTCCTCACCCATCATTTGAAGCCAAGCATTAACAGTTAGATAGCCCGTTCCGCTCGAAGCAGGATGAGGCATGACAATTAAGTCTTTATATCTCGGGTCCAACAAATCTTCGTAAGTTTTTGGTATTGGAAGCCCAAGTTTCTCAAGCTCCGCTGTATTGACTGTGATGCCTGTCATAGCAGCTGTATTGCCTGTCCACTTCATCGGATCACCTTGATCCTTGTACGCATCTTTAATCTTATCAGCACCTTTTGGTGTATAGCCGGCAAGCAGGCCTTCCTCATCCAGTGCCAGCAGGCTTGAAGCAGCTACTCCCCAGACTACATCTGCACTTGTGTTCTCTCCCTCAGCCAGGAGCTTAGCCGTCATTATACCGGTCGAATCTCTGACAATATTTAAATCAATTTTCGGATACTTTTTTTCAAATGATTCCAGATAAACTGGCAGCAGCTCCTCTTCAATTGCAGTGTAAATCGTCAATTCTCCTGAAATACCTGATTGTGCTTCTGTCGATGTATTATTATTTGAACATGCGGAAAGCAGCAATATACTAGATACCAACAAATACCACATTATCCTTTTCATTTTTAAGCTCCTTTTGTGTTGTTTTGATTGCTATTTTATTGTATACCGTTTTTATTAATAGAATGTTAAGTGGGTTTTAAGTTATTGTTGTGGTTTATTGTGATTTAATGTGGTTTCTCTTCAATAAGCATATGTTATTGAAAGGAAAGAACTAGGAGTTGGATTATGTGTAGCTGAATCTATTTGCTTTCATAGATAAACGTTGGACAAACAATAGATAATAGAAAAAACATTTTGCAACATCTACTCATCAATAAAAAAAACACCTCTCAGCATCATTCGGCATACTAACCGATTTCTGCTTGAAAGGTGTTTATCTTTTCTTAAATTATTGCGCTAGTTTGGCTTAGCTTGCGCATTTCCACTTCAACGATTTGATGGTTCAGTGTCTCGGTTATTTCCCACTCATATCCATGAGCTTCTATGACACTATGCTCCTCGATACTGCGGAGATTGGTGAGCATCCAGCCGCCGATTGTATCGACTTCTGCTTCGTTGACGAATCGAATGTTGAATTGCTCCTCAATTTCCTCAATCAGGACACGACCATTCAGGCGATACTTATTTTCTGCAACCTTTTGGATGTCTGGTTTTTCATTTTCATCGAATTCGTCGCGTATTTCGCCGACGATTTCTTCAAGCATATCCTCCATTGTTACAATACCAGCAGTTCCGCCGTACTCATCGACGACTAGCGCAATATGAACACGCCTCTTCTGCATTGTCAGCAATGTATCATTCAGGCTTGTTCCTTCATGCACCGTTGGGATTGGGTGAATGAAGGCATCTAATTTCTTATCCTCTTTCGATGTGAAATCAGTCAGCATTTCTTTAACGTTAACAAAGCCGTAAATACGGTCTTTGTCACCGTCTTCTGTTACAGGATAGCGAGTATATTGATGCTCAACCATCACTTCCTGAATTTCATGACGTGTCATCGTATCAGAAATAGCAATAACCTGTGTCCGCGGTACAAGGATATCCTTGACGACGCGATCGTTGAATGTAAAGATGTTCTCCATATAATCCAGCTCAGTCTTGTTGATCTCACCGCTCTGGAAGCTTTGTGCCATGATGATCTTCAGTTCCTCTTCGGAGTGGGCCTGCTCATGCGCAACTGGCTTTACGCCGAACATACGCAGGAATACGCGTGCAGATCCATTCAGTGTGTAGATAAAAGGTGCCATCAGCTTTCCAAACCAGTACAGCGGACGCGCCAGAATGAGCGTCATTTTCTCTGTATATTGGATTGCCAATGTTTTCGGAGCCAGCTCACCAATTACGACGTGCAGGAATGTCACGACAGCAAAGGCGATGGCGAATGAAAGAATGGTAGAAAGAGATTCTGATAAACCGAAGTACTCGAATACTGGGTGCAATATCTTTTCGACAGTCGGTTCACCAAGTGCACCTAATACCAGTGCAGTTACAGTAATTCCGAGCTGACAAGCAGATAAATAGTAATCAAGATCACGGACAAGCTTCTGTACGACTAAGGCGGTCTTGTTCCCTTCCTCGATGAGCTGCTCAATTCGTGACATACGTACTTTCACGACTGCGAACTCGGCACCGACGAAGAATGCCGTCAGAATGATGAACAAGGCGACTAAAGCTAAATTAAGTGCTAATAATGGGTCCAAATTTTCCCCCTTTACAGGGGTTCACCTCCGTATGATGTTGTATTTCTATATTGGTGTCTTCTTTCGCTGCGTTAACATGTTCATTACCTTCACCTTCCCAAGGGAATCGCCTCCTTTCAGTTTTGAAAAAAAGCCCCCATCTCGTTACCGGGATGGAGGCTTTTCTCTCCGCTCATGTATACTAGCTTATCAGGATTATAAGGTATATATGCTGTATTTTCAAATAAATCACCGTGAAATATTTTCGAATTTTAGTTCACTCAGGTAGAATAATAGTAACCGCTTACCGTGCAGGAGGTAGGAATGCTCTTTTTACTTATTATGATACTCAGTTTCTGTGTCGGAGTCGTTTTGGTGTTAGGTATCAGTTTCTATAAGCTCATTCGCCATAAGACTGTACCAGATAACAGCTATACTCCTTTTGATTACATTACCTCAGTCTCACAAGATGAATTCCATGAAGAAAAGCGGGAAACAATTACAGAAGCCAAACAAGGAGGAGACGTATGAAGAGATTAAAGATAGCTAGTTTACCAGGAGATGGAGTCGGGAAAGAAGTCGTCCCAGCAGCTCAGACAGTTTTGAAAGCGGTTTCCGATGTGCATGGCGGAATGCAGTTTGATTTCACCGAATATCCATGGAGCTGTGAATACTATTTGGAACATAACCAGATGATGCCGGATGATGCTTTAGAACGCATGCAAGATGCAGATGCTATTTTTCTTGGAGCTGTCGGGAATCAGAAGCTCGTACCAGACCACATTTCCTTATGGGGCATGCTGATCAAGATACGGCGTGAATTTGAGCAAGTTATTAATATTCGGCCTGCCAAGCTATTAAAGGGCATTACTTCACCACTTACGAACCCGAAGGACTTCGACTTGCTTGTAGTACGGGAAAACAGTGAAGGCGAATACAGCGAAGTCGGCGGCCGGATTTTCCGCGGTGAAGATGAAGTAGCAATTCAAAATGCGATTTTCTCAAGACGCGGGACAGAACGAGCAATGCGCTATGCATTCGAGCTTGCCGCAAAGCGCAGGAAGCATGTAACGAGCGCCACGAAGTCGAATGGAATCGTCCATAGCATGCCGTTTTGGGATGAAGTCTTCCAATCTGTGAAAAGTGATTATCCAGATATTGAGACAGACAGCCAGCACATCGACGCCCTTGCTGCTTTCTTCGTCACGCAGCCGCAGCGCTTTGATGTCATTGTGGCAAGCAATCTATTTGGTGATGTTCTTACCGATATCGGCGCCGCCATCATGGGAAGTATCGGTATTGCTCCTGCTGCTAATATCAATGTAAATGATAAGTACCCCTCCATGTTCGAGCCCGTCCACGGTTCTGCCCCGGACATCGTCGGTAAAGGCATCGCCAATCCAATCGGACAAATTTGGACAGCGAAGCTAATGCTTGATCACTTTGGCGAGGAAGAGCTCGGAGTTAAACTGCTGGATATCATTGAAGATGTGACAGCGGCTGGGATTTTGACACCTGACTTGGGCGGAAAGTATGGAACAGAGGATGTCACGGCAGCGATTGTCGACAGGGTACACAAACTATAATACTAAAAGAAAAAGAAGCTGCCATTTGGCGGCTTCTTTCTTAAATATTACTTTCACTCTCAAATGAAATGGATTTCATTATGATTCTGTTATACTAAACGCCTTTCCATATAACTCCTGCCAATAGTCTGTGTCCCTTTTGTCCACAAGTTCATTTTTCTTTTCTGCAAAAAAAAGAGCGCAATATGCGCTCTTATACCAATTTCTTTGCCAGCTCACGGTTACGCTGTTTGAACAATGCGTTATGAGAAGAAACCATACCCCAGCTGTCTGCAGCAGGCTCGATAAACTGTTTCGCTTTATTGACAGCATTCGCTGCATCCTGGAAACAGCCGGCAATCAAGGTGACCTTGCCATCATGCTTCAGAATATCTCCTGCAGCAAACAGACCAGGTACAGAGGACTCCCCGCTTGATGTTCCAGCGATATAGTAATTATCCAAAAGCTCAATATCCACTTCGCTGTTTTGAATCAGATCCATATCCCGTTCATAGCCATGATTCACAATTACCTCATCAATTGGTAAGAAAGTAGTCTCGTTAGTGTCGTGATTCGTTAATTCAACACGTTCAATATGTTGCTGGTTCGGACATGCTACGAGTTTCGTGATTGATGTACAAAGGAAACACTTAGCACCGCTACACTGCAATCGCTCTACTGATGCTTCATGACCTTTTAGCGCCTCATTGCGATATGTAACGTATACCTGTTTCGCGATAGGCTCCAGTTCATTTGCCCAATCGACAGCAGAGTTGCCGCCGCCAGAGATAATGACAGTTTTATCCTTGAAACGCTGCATGTCTTTGACTGTATAGTTGAGATTCGCTACTTCAAACCTCTCACAGCCTTCTATAGACAGTTTTTGCGGATTAAGTATTCCGCCGCCGACTGCTACAATGATTGTCTTGGAATAGTGAACTGTACCACTTGCAGCGTGAAGTTCAAAGATACCATCATCGTCCCGTTTAATGCTTGTTACCTTCTCGTTCAATACCACTTCCGGATCGAAGGTAAGTGCCTGCTCTGTCAGCTGGTCAATCAGTTTGCCTGCCGGAAGGGGCGGTAATCCGCCAACGTCCCAAATCATCTTTTCCGGATAAACATGGAGCTTACCGCCCAAATAAGGCTGAAACTCGATGATTTTCGTCTTCATTTGCCGTAACCCACTATAGAAAGCGGAATATAATCCCGCTGGACCTCCACCAATGATCGTAACATCATAGAGCAATTCTTCCTGCACACTGACTCCTCCTTTATTCCGATAGTGATAATCATTCTCATTCAAATATACCGGAAAAAATTCTCAAAATCAATGTTGACATACAAATTTTCTGCCTTTATGATGGAATCAAGCGAGATTGATAATCATTCTCATTCTCATCGTATAACCCTGGTGCCCTGTCCCCCTAACAGGGCACTCCCCCCTATAACATGAGGAGTGACATACATAATGAAAAAGCTATTTCCGGTATTATTTATTTTAGTGCTTGTATTAGCTGCTTGCGGCAACAATGATTCATCTAACTCTGAAGAGAAAGCATCTTCATCTGGAAACGAAACTATTACATATGAATCAGAAGATGGTCCAGTTGAGGTACCTGCTGATCCGCAACGCGTCGTGGTGCTTTCTTCTTACGTCGGTGATTTAATCGACTTGGACGTACCAATTGTAGGAGCAGATGCCTGGTCCATGCAAAATCCCCGGTTTGAGGATGCATTGAAGGATGCAGAGGAAGTAACCGAAGATGACTTGGAGAAGATTATTGAACTCAAACCAGACTTGATCATAGGTCTTACCGGTTTGAAGAACCTAGATAAGCTGAAAGAAATTGCCCCCACTGTTACGTTCACTTACGGCAAATTAAACTACTTAGATCAGCATGTTGAAATCGGTAAGCTCGTCAATAAAGAGGACGAAGCACAGACTTGGGCTAATGATTTTACAAAGCGTGCCACAGAAGCTGGTGAGCAGATTAAGGAAAAAATCGGTGCTGACGCGACAGTATCTGTGGTCGAGAACTTCGATAAACAACTGTACGTGTACGGTGATAACTGGGGACGCGGAACCGAAGTGCTGTATCAGGCAATGGGCTTAAATATGCCGGAAAAGGTGAAAGAAGATGCATTGGAAGCAGGTTACTTTGCATTATCAACCGAAGTACTGCCTGAGTATATGGGTGACTATGTCATCTTCAGCAAGTTCGATGATGCAGATACATCTGTGGAAGACTCCGAGTCATTCCAGAATACGACTGCGGCAAAAAACAACCAGGTATACGAAGTCGATGGAAATGCCTTCTACTTTAACGATTCCAATACATTGGATTATCAGTTAGAATTTATCAAAGAGAGCTTCCTAGGAAATTAGGAAGCTCTTTCCCTTATCCTTACATAGAAAGATGCGTGGCTGATGAAGAACATTCCGTTCGTGTTGAAACTTGTTATTGGAATTCTATTATCCATCACAGCATTTGCTGTGGCTTTGTCTCTCGGTGCTGCCGATATTTCCTTACGTGATATCTGGAACGCATTATTCAGCAGTCAAACAAATGATGATATCCTTATCATCCGTGAAAATCGGCTGCCGCGTGAAGTTGGAGCCTTTTTTGTCGGTGCAGCTTTAGCTGTAGCTGGTGCGATCATGCAGGGTATGACACGTAATCCGCTCGCAGATCCAGGCCTGCTCGGTTTGACAGCCGGAGCGAATGCGGCACTGGCAGCTGCTATGGCGTTCGTCCCCCAAGCAAATTACATCGTTATAATTATTGCCTGCTTTATAGGTGCTGCTGTCGGAGCCGGTCTTGTATTCGGTATTGGATCGCTTCGTCTTGGCGGTCTATCCCCTGTAAAAGTCGTTCTGGCTGGTGCTGCTGTATCTGCTTTGTTATATGCCATATCAGAAGCAATTGGCTTGAGCTTTAAGCTGTCCAAACAAGTGTCCGCTTGGACAGCTGGCGGTCTAGTCGGTGTTAACTGGACGCAGTTAAAGCTCGTTATTCCAATCATACTGGCGGGAATCATCTTGTCGTTATTTTTATCTCATCAGCTAACGCTGCTCAGCTTAAGCGATGAAGTAGCTGTCGGCCTTGGTCAGAAGACCTTTGCAATAAAAGCATTATTATTCGTAGTGACTATCCTGCTGGCTGGTGCATCCGTCGCATTGGTTGGTAACATGACCTTCATCGGTCTGATGATTCCTCATATTGTGCGTTTTTTTGCTGGCACGGATTATCGTTATATACTGCCGTTGTCCTTTTTTGCCGGCGGAACCTTCATGCTGCTCGCTGATACAGCTGCCCGGACGATCAATGCACCTTATGAAACGCCGCTTGTGGCTATCGTAGCCGCTCTCGGTCTGCCATTCTTCTTACTCATCGTCCATCGGGGAGGTCGCGCTTACTCATGAAAACAGCAAAAAAAGGCAAACAGGCGATCCTGATGATTTCTCTGACTGTGCTGATCCTTGTTACAATCATCATCGGAATGGGACTTGGTCCTGCATCGTTATCTTATAATCGTTTACTGCCAACATTATTTGGCAATGGGACTTTCCCTGAATCATTTGTTTTGTTTGATATCCGGCTTCCTCGTATTACAGTTACACTGCTCGCTGGGATGGCACTAGCCTTGTCCGGGGCGATCCTGCAAGGAATTACGAGGAATGATCTTACAGATCCCGGAATCATCGGTATCAATTCCGGCGCCGGAATAGGTATTGCAGTGTTTTTCCTGTTTATGCCGATTGATGCAGGAAGCTTTGCATATATCTTGCCGCTTGTAGGTTTTGTTAGTGCACTTTTGACAGCCATGCTGATTTATCTTTTCTCATACAGCAAACAGCACGGTCTCCAGCCAGTCCGGCTTGTATTGGTCGGTGTCGGTTTTTCCATGGCTTTATCCGGTATGATGATCGTCCTGATATCCGCCGCTGACAGGGAAAAGGTAGATTTCATCGCTAAGTGGCTGGCGGGAAATATATGGGGTACGGACTGGCCATTCGTCCTTGCACTGCTGCCGTGGATCCTTATCATTTTGCCGCTTGCGCTTTACATGGCGAATCGGCTCAATGTGTTGGCTCTTAGTGAAGAAGTCGGAGTTGGGATAGGTGTTCAGCTGAATCGCGACCGTATCATTCTCATGATTGCGGCGGTGGCCATTGCTGCTGCAGCTGTGTCAGTTGCTGGGGGCATCAGCTTTGTTGGTTTGATGGCACCACATATCGCGCGAGCGCTTGTAGGAGCCAGACATCAGTACGTGCTTCCTGTTGCCTCCTTAATTGGCGGCTGGCTCTTGCTGCTGGCTGATACAATTGGACGGAATATCGCAACAGTGGATGGACTTCCAGCTGGCATCGTTGTCGCCTTCATAGGCGCTCCTTATTTCCTTTATCTTCTGCTGAAAAAATAAGAGGTACTGCATGTGCAGTACCTCTTTTCTTATTGGACAGAAGCCTCTTTTTCTTTTGATTCTTTATGCTGTGTATTCAGTAATACGAGCCCAATAATCACCAGTGCTAAACCGATAAACTTCATCCAGGAAGCCGATTCTCCAAATATGGTTATCCCGATCATTGCTGTCAGTGCCGTACCTGCACCGGACCAAGTTGCATAAGCAGTAGATAACGACATCGATTTCAGCGTGAAGGATAAAAATAGGAATGCACCTAGGTATCCGATTACTACGATTATCGACGGAAGCAAAACAGAAAACCCATCTGATACTTTCAGCATGGAAGATGCGATCGTCTCCAGTATAATGGCTAATGCAAGAAAAATACCTGCTTTCATTTTACACCCTCCTTCACTTCGATAGATTCATCAATACAAGCCCGACCAGCAGTATTGCAATGCCCAGAGCACCCTTTTTATTTACTTTCTCTTTGAAAAGCAATACACCGATTACCACAGTCAATATGGTACCAACACCACTCCACGTCGCATAAACAACCCCTAGCGGGAGGGACTGCAATGTGATGGATAACGCATAGAAACTGATGCCATATCCTACGACAATCCCGACCACAGGCAGCAGACGTTTAAATCCATTCGATAATTTCAGCATTGTGGAACTGAATACCTCAAATAAGATGGATGCAGCCAAAAACAAATAAGACATATTAATCCCCCTCTCGATTGTCTATACGCGCCAGTAATTTGTGCAATAAGTCGGCAGCAAAAGCTACTGTGCTTGTTGTGCCTGCCATTTCATTGAACCAAAGACCATCACAAACATAACGGATGGTGGCAGCTTCTTCCCACTCCAACCCATCTTGATCAAATCCGTGCTGCCATCTCACGTAGCCTTCTTTCCATATCTCCATTATTTCCGGATGGTCACTGAAAATAGATATAAGTGCACTGCTGCGATGTGTGCCGCCTTTTTGGATATCTTCAATTGTTGCTAATGCATAAGCCCTTGCATAGGCTCCTCTTACGTTTGGCTGTTTATTTAGATACCGTTCAATGGCTTCTTCAAATTCCCTGATTGCAGCTACATTCAATTCCTGAAATAATGCTTCCTTTGTGCGGTAATGATACAGCAAGCCACCTTTGCTGATTTCTGCACGCTTTGCTATCTTCTCGAGTGTGACGTTGCTGACGCCCTCTTCCAGGATGAGCGCAGCTGCTGCATCCAGGATTTTATCTTGTGTCTTCATTTTTATCTCTCCTAACCGTCCAGACGGTACAGTATTAAGATAACACCACTAATTGCTTTTGACAAATCAAATAAACCAGAAAAGAAATCGTATAGAAGACATGTCACACTATCTGCCTATCAACTACTATAACGATACTAAAAGTACTTATGAAAATATTTCATAAATCACTAGAGACACCTGTCCCATTTTTACTTCAATGAGGACTTTTATCTAGTTAAAACAGGGACATCTATTCTAGTTTGCGGAAAAATAGGTTTTTCATAACTGTGATTGACCCACTACAAAACTGCATTTCCTCATAGTCTACACTATACGAATGAAAAACTTAAAAGAAGGAGGCTGGCCATTCATGGATGAGAATTTCAAAAAGAAATTCATGGAAGCTGCTGGAAGCAATCCTCAAGGATCCATTATGGATTTACTGCTAACGGATGTTCTAGCAAAGCACGGGGTATCCGATAATGCTCTACGGAATCTTTCCCCTGAAAGAAAAAATCAAATCAAGAAGATTTCTGACGAACTTCAGTTAGAACTTAAACGAATACTAGATTAAGGAGGTGATATAGATGAGTGATGTTTGGCGTCCAGATAGTAATCAAAAGTGGAGTGCTCTAGATCCAAGAACAGCAGGATCCTTCTCCGACCCTGATGTGAATCAAGAAGCTAGACAAAAATCTGTAACAGAACAGTTTTCTAAGGAAAGTATCTATGTTATCGATTCTGTAGATGTAGAAGTATCAACAACTGACACGCAAGCTGCACTTACTATTCAAGCGGCTTTGCAAGCAGCTATTGCAGTCATCTTGAATATCTCTATTGGAGATAGCAGCAGATCAGATCAGATTGCCCAAGAACTCTTCCAGAAGGCTACTGTTAAACAGAAAAATGTTCAGAAGACCTTTGTAAGAAATTCCCGTAATGTTAGAGTAACAACCACAGATACTGATATAGCTGTAAATGTTCAATTGCTCGTTCAATTGCTAGTAGCACTGCTTGTAAGAGTAGATATCCTGTAAGTAATGAAGGAGTCGGGCACGTTGCTCGGCTCTTTATGTTTACATAGTATAGAATTATTACACATATTTTTTGTCATGCTTTCTTATCTACTTGATATACTAATAAACTACAAAAAGATGCTGCATCTACAGCACCTAGTTTTATTATTATTTATTCTTCTGATAGTGATTATTTTTTCTTATACCAACCAAAAATAACGTTGTTGATAGTACACTCAGCATGATAAGAACAACTACTAAAATGACAAAGTTAAATTCACTTTCCAGCATAAAAATAAAACTGGCGATAGTAACAAACTCAATGATTCCGGCAATCAAGAATATAGGCAATACACCTGGAGCGATAATGAATCCCCCCTTCTTAAGCTATTTTCACTCCCAATTTACCAGTTCCACATTATGGATATAAGGATGAAAAGACCCATATTATTCAAAAAGCATATCTGCTCACTAATTTGTCATGTAATTAAGATATTGCCGATTGTAATCGTTATCATTTTCCTATACTATAGACCTAGATAGTTTATCCTTTTTAAGGAATAGGTGGTCCTGATGCAGATCAAGCAAGTGTTGAATAATAACGTCATCACCGTCTTGGGCGAGCAGGAGCAAGAGCTTGTCATCATGGGGCGGGGAATTGCCTTTGGCTGTAAAGCTGGCGATGAAGTGGATGAAACGAAGATTGAAAAGACATTCAAGCTCGATGATAAGGAAATGAACAAACGACTGATGGAATTATTATCTGAGATTCCCCTTTCCTTTGTCGAAGTATCTGAAGAGATTATCCAATATGCCAAGCAACACACAAATAAGAAAATACATGACAATATCTATGTCAGCCTGACTGATCATATATACTATGCGGTTGAAAGATTCAAGCAAGGAATCGATATTAAGAATGCAATGCTTTGGGAAACCAAACGATTTTATCCAGATGAATATCGTATCGGACAGCATGCACTTTCGATTATTGCGGAAAAAGTCGGCATTATTCTGCCTGAGGACGAAGCAGGCTTCATTGCTTTGCATATCGTCAATGCTCAGATGAATGAAGACATGCCAGTAATGATTAATATTACAAAGTTCATCCAGGATGTCCTTCATATCGTTAAATTCCATTTTGGTATTGAATACGATGAAGAGTCGCTAGCCTACTACCGATTTGTTACACACTTGAAGTTCTTTGCCCAGAGGATCTTGAATCACCGCAAACATAAGGACGAAGATAATAGCTTATTCGAAATGGTAAAGACCAACTATAGTAAAGCCTATGCATGTGCGCAGAAGGTCCAGTCCTACATCCAGAAGATGTACCAGGAGCAGCTGACCAATGAAGATCTACTTTACCTGACGATCCACATTCACCGAATCGTTCAAAAGAAAGAGGAACACAGATAAAGCCAGCCGTCATCGGCTGGCTTTATTGCTGTTCTTATAGATCATCGAATCCGTTCAAATCACTTGTTTTCGTGTACTGACGGGATTTTTGTTCAAAGAAATCGGATTTCGTACCATTGAAATTATCCGTGTAGGCACGAATCCATTTCATTGGATTCTTTTCATAACCTTCGTAAATTTCGCTTAGTCCAAGCATACGAAGCATTTTATTCGCACGATATTTCACGTAGCCTTCCATGTCATCCAGGTTGATTCCATCGATACCGTCCAATACATAACGGCTCCAGCGCGCTTCTTGCTCTACTGAATGACGGAATTGATCATACACCCACTCAATGAATTCGTCGTTATTGTACTCTGGATTTTCCGCTAGTGTCGCACGGAACAATTCACTGATAAAACGACCATGATGCAGTTCATCCCGATTGATGTAGGAAATCATCGTCGAGGTACCGACCATTTTCTGATTACGCGCCAAGTTATAGAAGAACGCGAATCCACTGTAGAAGAATAATCCTTCCAAAAGTGTAGAGTATACCATTGCCTTAAGAACTGTCTCGATGGTCGGATTTTGCGCAAATTCATTGTAAACAGCAGCAATTCTTTCGTTCCGTTCCAACAATACCTTATCTGTGCGTCCTTCGTTAAAGGAAGCAATCTGGTTATCATAATTTGTTACAGAAGCAAGTACATATGTGTAACTATGATTATGCTCGCTTTCCTGGTCAGCAATTGTTGCTAAAATCGATTTGACACTTGGGTCTGTCGAATAAGCAGCTATTTTGGAAGCGATATCCGTTTGAGGGCCGTCCAATGTCGCCAGCAAACCGATAATTTTCAGGAATGCTGTACGCTCCTCATCAGATAGATTCGCAAATTGTTTTGTATCTGCCACCATATTCACTTCATTGGCAGTCCAAAACAAACCGCGAATTGTTTTACGCAGTTCATAGAAATGTGGGTAAGCAACGTTATCCCAATGTAGGATTCCGCTTGCATCTCCGTTAAATAATGCAGTAGATTTATTTGGATTCGTCGGCTCCAAAACGGTAGCCTTCATCAATTTAGCCATTCCAATACTCCTCTCGTCCATTCCAATACTTCTTCTTCCTGAGATCCTCTTGGCGATTGCTCTATTTTAAGCGGTGCAATTGGCGAATGATAGAATTTGGACAGCTTGTCCGCTGCCATACAAAACATATCATCACCGCCAAACTGTGTATCACCAGTGCCGAACACAAACACATTCTCTGGCTTATATCCGACATCCGCCACAAAATCCTTCACATCGAATGGGGTATCACCAGATCCCCATGTATACGTACCGATCAGCATCGCATCATAATCTGGCACATGCGGAAACGGCTCATTGCCATTCATGCAATAAAGCGTCACGTCCTGCTGTTTATGTGTCAGCTCTTGTGCAATCAGCTTTGCAACTTCTTTCGTATTGCCGCTGACAGAAGCATATGCGATGAGTAAGGTTTTTGTTTGGAGGGGTTTCGCCATCGTTGCTGATCCTCTTTCAGAAAGTCCCATCGTATCAGTCCAATCTGTTCATAATTCTATCATATTCCGGGCCTCTTCGGTACTGTAAGCTATTCCCTTAGCCATAGAAAGAAAACTATATATAGACTTTATCATTTAATATTAACATACATATAGTGCCTGTCTAATATAATTTGTGAACATATTATTTACAGGATCAAATCTAGTATTGGTTCAATAGTAGCTCTAATCGTTATATCCTAAGCGTCATTAAAAAAACCGGCTGGCACGTGCCAGTCGGTTTTCCACTACAATTTTAAGCGCTATTACTAAGAATAAAAGCAGACTTTATTTAAGTTTGAATTCAGCTTTCTTTCCTTTGGAAATGTCCTCTGAATTTTCATCATACAAAGGTCCAAGCTCGATATCGAATGCTTTATCTTTCCATATCTTGTCGTACTGCTCCTTATCAAGTACATATACCTGTAGCAATTCACCGGATTCACCCGCTGCAATGCTTTGCTGGTACTCATAAGGAGATAGCATACGTTCGCTCATTTGATACTGTGAACCATCATTTACATAAAGATTGGATGCAATGTTATCCAATCCGATATTATCTGATCCTTTGTTATCAACATTGAATTTAACAGTCAGCAAGACAACGCCATTTTGGAAATTCTCAAAGCGAGGTGCCTCATATTCATTTGGTGTAAAATCAGCAAATTGGAAGCCATCCAATGTAATCGTAGAATCACCAAGCTCCTGACTTTGCCCGATGCCTTCCTTCTCCTCAATCATGGTTTTTTCACCCATGTTATCAACCGAAATGGCATCCTGATAAAACGCTGCATTTGCTTCTGTTTGTTTTGCCCCTTCTTCACTCAAATTAATAGTGAATTGACCTTTGGTTCCAAGAGCTGTACTTAAATCATCCGGATTGGTAGTTGGTGCAGGAACTTCTACAGTAGCAGATCCTGATTCCATTGCTGCTTTAAGTTCAGTTTCACCCATTGGATAAGCATAAGTACCAGTAATGGTTTCTCCTGCTTTAAGCTCGTAATTATTATCAGGACTTAGCTTTGTCGCTAGTTGACCATCTTCCGGGATAATATCTTTGTAGTTATTATAAGCTTTAACGGCACCTGTAAAACTCATATACATAAACGGTGTATAGTGGAGATCTTTGTCTGTGTCATTCTTAACTGTATATTGAGCAAGAATGACTCCTCCGTTTGTTTCATCATTGAAAGGAATACTATAGTCTGTATGGAAGTCCTTTAAACCAACTAGGGAGTAAGAATCCAGGGAGACTGAAACACCTTCCATTTCGTGTGTTTGTGGCTCGGTAGCTTCAAAGAAGACAGTTGTTTCCTCTGCATCTGTAGTCGTTTTCATATAATCAATTAGTTCGGCGAAATCGGCAGAGCCGGAAACAGCTTCTTCTTTATCTGCAGCTGTATCTGTATCCTCTGCTTTTACTTCATCTTCTTGGCTAGCTGCTTCAGATGCAGCTGGTTTTTCTTCTGTGCTCGCTTTTTTACTGTCACTTCCGCAACCACTAATAATAATTACAGAAAGAAGCGCGCCAAAGAGCAGCATTAATTTCTTATTCAAGTTTTCATCCTCCATTCAGAACTTATGATAATAAGCGTAACATGTTCTATAATCTGGCAATATCGGCATTTAGTAGTAAATTTTGTCTTGTAACTTCCTCCATTTCCAGGACTCCTTATATATTGCAGTATAAAGTACCTAAATCGCTCTATAATGCCTCATATCAGTGTTTTTTTACCCACCACATCGATAAACTACATTCTTTCGAAAAAAAAAGAAGACCGTGTATACGATCTCCTTTTCCATTATTAATTACAAAAGATAAACCACCTTTGTCTTATTCCATTACTTCTTCCTAAGTCGGAACAATAACCCCTTCATCCACATAAGGTATGCCATTACGAAGAAGGCTCTCAATTCCACCTGGATGGTACGTCATCACTTCATCCACTTCGGAATAAGACTTCCACACAGCTTCGGCTATTTTTTTCGTATCCTGAATCTGAATTTCTCCACCAATTAGTCTAGCTTTAAACGTCACAAAGGTAGCGTGTTCATTGACAGCTTGTAATTTTGCCTCATTAACGGCAACGATAGTTGTCACTTCTACGTCCAAACCTGTTTCTTCCTTTGCTTCCCGTACTGCAGCTTCAGCCAGTGATTCGCCTGGTTCGACTAAGCCGCCTGGTAATGTCCAACTGCCGTTCTTTTTGTTATGTACCATAAGAATTTGCTGTGTCTCTTCATTATGAATCAATGCGTAGGCTACTCGTACTTCTTTCATATCCATACCTCCTCCATTCTCTGTCTCCAGTATATACCAAATAAATGTTTCCCTGTTGACAACAATTAAAGAAACTCATATAGTTTAGTTTAGTTAACTTAATTTATGAGGTGCTTACGATGAAGGCTTTATTTAAAAACAAACAATTCACCGCTCTGCTCTTCTCCGAACTCTTTTCGGTTTTGAGTTTTTCCATGTATATGATTACAGTATCTTGGTATGTCGTTGATGTGCTCCATCATCCTCAATACCTTGGCCTGGTAATGGCAGCTGCGTCTATACCGCGTATGGTGACAATGATAATCGGCGGTGTACTTGCTGATCGCATTCAAAAATCTAAAATCTTATTCAGCACCCAATTGCTGCAGGGAGTATTGATTGGTATCTTGCTCTGGGGGCTTGCACATGATTCCCTGACGATAGCATTACTGCTTGTTGTATCTTTTTTTATTGGCTGTTTGGATGGATTTTTCTTCCCAGCTCTGTCATCTTTAGTCCCAAACATCGTATCTCAAAAAGAACTGCAGCCTGCCAATACACTTATTCATAGCTCCCAAGAACTGATATTCCTAATCGGTCCGATTGCTGCAGGTGCAATTTTGCATTATTACAATTTCACTGCTACCTTTGCTGTCAGCATAGCAGCCACTGTAATTGGCGCTTGCATTGTCTTCCCAGCCTTTATCAAAGATGCAAAACCAGATAAAAACAAAGAAAAGACCTCCTTCATTACGGAATTCAAAGAAGGCTATCGCTACCTGCGATCCTCTTCTATCTATATATCCGCAATTAGCATTATTATCATTGTGAATTTCTTTGTTTTTGGTCCAATGTTCCTCAGCTTGCCTATCCTGGCTGAGGAGCTTGGCGGCAGCGCTTTGGATCTTAGCTTTTTAGAGGCTGGTTTCTCTGTTGGGTCCCTTGCAGCCACTATCTTCCTGCTTTTCTTCACACTAAAAAAGAATCGCGGAAGACTAGTTCTTATATTCCTGATTGCTAGTGTTTTGGCTCTTGGAGTCTTCAGTCAGATCCCAAGTTTACATTGGCTGATTCCAGTTGCAACGATGATTGGATTCTTCGGTTTTATTACGTATATTCCAACTGATGTCATCATTCAGGAGAAAACAGATCCTGCGATGATGGGAAGGGTCATGAGTATCGTATTCTTAGCTTCCACAGCATTCGACCCTATTTCTCAAACCCTGTTCAGTTCCTTGATGAGCGTTGGTTTTTCTGCACGTATTCTGCTTGCCGCATTTGCTGGTGCTGGATTACTTATGGCGGCCCTAGTATTTGCAAAAGCTAAAAAATGGCGTAATATGCAATAAAGAAGTTGTTTTGGAAGGAACGATGCACATGAGCCTTTCGTATAAGGAAATTATCCGAAGAATGAATGAAGCCTATGAGGAGTTTGGCATTCTTATCTCCCAAGAGACAAAGAAACTTGATGAGCTGGATTTAACTGTTCAGCAGGAATATATGCTGTCCTACATTGAGAAGAACAAGCAAGCCACAGCCAATGATATTGCAGCTGCTTTTGGAATTTCAAAAAGTGCTGTAAGCCAAGTGTTATCCAAGTTAGAAAAACGGGACATGATAACCAAGCAAGTCAACCCATCCAACAAACGAGAGTACTTTCTAACACTAGGAAACAACGGTCGCGAGTATATGGATAGACTGCTTCAATTAGACGAGATTCTTATCGATAAGTATTATTCCAAACTCAATATTGAGGAATTGAATCAAATGACTGAAACTATGGTACGGATCAATAACGTTATACGGGAAGAGAAGAAATAGAGGTGCCACCTTTTGGTGACACCTCTATTTTTTAGCTTAATCGGATAATCGTAAGCGATGCACCCGTAGATCCTCCGCCATTCAGCACAGCAGTACCTACTAACCCAAATAATTGTACTGCCACTGTGTTACCAGCAGTAAGGTTTACAATCACATTGCCTTCATAATTGGAAATAGAAACAGCAGGAGCTACTACTGAACCTGCAACCTGCGCTCCATCGACTACTAAACGTGAAGAAATCAAAAGTGCAGCAGTAGTGTTGATCTGATACGTAATATAATATCTTCCTGTCGTAGGGACCGTAAAAACTGTAGAACCTCCGTTAGCTGTAAATCCGTCTAAGTTTTGCGCACTTGGCAGAGGTATATTTGTACCTCCTAGAAGGACAACCACTGTACTGCCGACTGTATTTGCAGCATACATGGAAGACGCAGTTACAACATCACCTGTAGCTCCTGTTACTCCTGTTGCTCCGGCTAGACCTGTGGATCCTGCTAATCCTGTTGCCCCTGTTACCCCGGTCGCTCCTGCTAGCCCTGTCGCTCCCGTTTCTCCTGTTGTTCCTGCTAGACCTGTCGCTCCCGTTACTCCCGTTGTTCCGGCTAGGCCTGTTGCTCCTGTTACTCCTGTCGTTCCGGCTAATCCTGTGGATCCTGTTACTCCCGTTGTTCCGGCTAGGCCTGTTGCTCCTGCTAATCCTGTTGCCCCTGTTACCCCGGTCGCTCCTGCTAGTCCTGTGGATCCTGTTACCCCGGTTGTTCCGGCTAGACCTGTCGCTCCTGTTACTCCCGTCGTTCCGGCTAGACCTGTGGATCCAGTTACTCCTGTTGCTCCGGCTAATCCTGTGGCTCCGGCTAGGCCTGTTGCTCCCGTTACCCCGGTTGTTCCGGCTAGCCCTGTTGCTCCCGTTATCCCGGTCGCTCCTGTTACTCCTGCTGTTCCGGCTAGACCTGTCTCTCCTGTTACTCCTGTTGTTCCGGCTAGACCTGCCGCTCCCGTTACCCCGGTCGCTCCGGCTAATCCTGTGGCTCCCGTTTCTCCCGTCGTTCCGGCTAATCCTGTGGCTCCGGTTACCCCGGTCGCTCCTGCTAGACCTGTCGCTCCCGTTTCTCCCGTTGTTCCGGCTAATCCTGTGGCTCCCGTTACTCCTGTCACACCGTTTAATCCTGTAGCTCCAGTTGCCCCAGTAATACCAGATATCAGTAAGGAATAATCGAGTGATGCACCTGGCACACCACTTGGTGAAGCAACATTAGTTATATAAAGTCCGCCTTCGTAGCTGACTACCTGACCAGCCGGATAAGTTGGTGCTGCTATCGGATCAAAAGGAAGCACACCGTCTAGCCCGATGCCTGTAGCACCGGTTGGACCGATCGGACCAGATATGCCAGTAGCCCCTTCAGATGCTAACAATGTATAATCAGGTGAACTGCCTGGCAATCCGCTCGGAGAAGGCACATTTGAAATATAAAGGCTACCGTTGTACGTGACAATCTGCCAAACAGGATAAAATGGAGCGGCTGCTGCATTGAATGGTACAACACCTTGCAATCCTACCCCTTGTTCTCCAGTCGGACCTGTGATTCCTGTAGCACCAGTGGCACCGGTTGCAGCTACATTAAAGTTATTAGGATAGATGGTTCCCTTGTTGCATCGGCCTCCATTGTTCAAAGGAGTCAATTTTTGCACCTCCAGATTTATTCACTGCAATCAGCATATGTTACTGCCATTTTAAAAGGAACAATCTGGATGCTAATTGGTTTATCCGTCTCCATATAAAAAAGAAGCAGAAAACTATTCTTTCTCCAAATAAAAAGTACAGTGAAGCAAGGCAACTGACAATAGCATTGCTATGCCTCCAAAAAGCATTAAACTCAATCAGATGTAAAGTAAATCCATGATGGTTCTTCTTGGTTCTCTTCAGCTTTCCTCCCTAAAAAAAGAAGTCGCAGAGCAGGTTCCTCATATAAACGCACGTATGTCACATTTTCGGCTTCCTCTCGAACGGTTACAATGTTAGCTAACAGATTCGGGCCAGAGAGTAGCCCTACTCTTTTCAAAGATTCACCCCGTGTATCAAAAGTTACGATTGGTTCCTCTCCTTCCTATATTCAGGAATTAAGCGATTACGAAATGCATGCAATTTTTGTTTGGTTACACTTCAAAGTACTTTTATAATGAAGGCAGACTACATACAAGGAGATACAAATGAAAACGCAAAACCTCACCCTAATGGCTATCCTCGTCGCAATCGGAGTACTAGGCGCACAGTTCCTCTGGTTCCCTACGGGTGCAGCCCGCGCCTTCCCTGTCCAGCATGCTGTAAATGTCATCACTGCTGTACTGCTTGGGCCCGGACCAGCAGTTGTCGTTGCCTTCTTGATCGGACTTGTTCGTAATATGCTTGGTCTTGGAAGTTTGCTAGCTTTTCCAGGAGGAATGCTAGGTGCCCTGCTTGCTGGATTGTTTTATCGTTTTTTCCGTCGGAAAGGTGCAGCCGCGATTGGGGAGATGATAGGAACCGGGGTGCTTGGATCCCTGCTCTCTGTTCCGATCGCTAATTTTCTTATGGGCCAAAAAGCTGGTGCATTGGCATTTGTCCCGGGTTTCCTCGCCAGTTCCATTACAGGTGCCTTACTAGGCTGGTTAATCATTCGCCGATTAAAAACACCACAACAGCGCCAGAAAAAATAAGGGTCCTAATTGGACCCTCTTACAAAGAAATAAATTCTTTTTCATATACAGTTCGTACTTGGAAAAGTACTTGAGACGCATGCTGTTTAAACTTGTACTCAGCTGGCTTGCCTTTTGAAAAATACAACCCAGCTTCCTCTGGTGTCCTTTTTAATCCTGCGAACAATCTGCCTGCCCCTACACTCGGATGCGGGCCGAAGAAGCGGATAAACGGCTGAATAAGCAGCGGTAAGCCTCCGTTTCTGCCTTTTCGCATCGTATTGTTATTTCCTGGATCAACACTGATAATCGTGATGCCTTCTCTCTTCAGTTTTGGCGCTAAAGCGTGTGTCCAAAGGGTAATGGCTAGCTTTGTAGATGTATAAGGACCCGTAAGCTTCTGAAACTTCTTCGGTTTTGCTAATTCCTCAGGTTCAAATGTCTTCCTGAATCTGAATGCATCCGAACTTGTCTGGATAACTATACCTGGAGAACCTTTTTTCAATAGCTCTAATAGCTCCATGGTGATGATGTATGGGACTACTGTCTGCACTTCGTAATGAAGCTCACGCCCTTGTGGTGAAAAGAGAAGCTCCGGAAAACTGCCTCCTGCATTATTGAATAGTGCATCGAGCTTTGGTTCAAGCTCTTTTATTTGTTCCAAAGCGGATTTTAGCTTTGTGAAATCTGATAAATCGGCACGATAGATCCTGATGATCCGCTGATGGATTTTCTGCTGCAGCTCCCGTTCTTCTCCCGGAAATCCTGAACGAATCAATGCGACAACCTCCCAGTCATTTTCGATCAGTTTCTTCGTCAGCTCCAAGCCTATACCGCTATTTGCACCTGTAACAAGTGCTATTTTTTTCTTTCCTTCTGTCATTTTTTTCTCCTCCATTCGTGAATGGCTGTAGTATATAAGATGGAGTTTACTCCAGGTCAATACAAAATAATTTTCTTGACCTGGAGTAAACTTCAGGTTTTACAATAAGCTTATATAAGAAGGAGGCGGACGTATGTATACAATCAAACAAGCAAGTACGCTTTCCGGTTTAAGCATCGATACAATTCGTTTTTATGAGAAAGCTGGATTACTTCCTGCAATAAATCGGCTGGCAAATGGACATCGCTCTTTTTTACCGACTGACATTGAACGGATGAAAATAATTATTTGTATGAAAAAAGCCGGCTTTACTTTAGAAGAGTTGAAATCTTATCTTGATATCGCTGAAACAAGCAATATACATGAACATCCTGAATTAATTGCAGGCATGCTTCAACACAAGGAAAAACTTAAAAATCAAATGGTCCAATTACAGACTGTTTTAGACTTTATCGATCAAAAATTATCGGAGGGATCTTGGCTGGAGAGGAAAGCATAACTCTGGTATAGCCTCCGTTCTGCAAGACTATAAAACTTGGTATGTTTGATGCTTCTTCCGTCCATACTGCTTGCTAGTGAGGTGGTTAGGATGGATGTAAAACCGAATCTATTATATTCGATGCTGGATGGCTATAAACCGGTCCGTAATCTACTAGGGCTGGGTGACCCGAGCGTTCAAAAGATTGATGATCAGTGGTGGATGTTTTTTGGCGGGTTCCAGCGCAACTTTAAAAATAATCTTTTCAGTGCCAGTCTCCCAAAAGGATCGCCGCTGACGACAGCTAATGCCTGGAGGATTTCAACGTATCCCGGAAAGCCACACAAAGCGAAGCCTTTGCTGCCTCAGCCAAAGGAAGCTGCCTGGGATCGGTACGGATTGCATGAGCCGTGTTATGTTGAGGGGAAAGTGGATGGAGAGCTTGTTCGCCGCATTTACTACACCGGCCGAAGTGCCAGTAATGTCTTAGGAAATGAATCTCCCTATTCGATCGGCTGTTTGGAAATGAGGCATGGCAGATGGTTTCGCTACCCGAAGCCAGTAATGACCGGAACGGTACGAAATGATAGTGTACTTGCTCCAAAAGTGATTTACGATGAAGGTAAATGGAAAATGTGGTTTGCGGCGACACCACACGAGCCCGGAAAAGGAGATATCCCGATGCACGAGGTGTATGCTGCCGAAAGCGAGAACGGCCTCGATACTTGGACGAAGCCACGTCTATTTTTCACTCGGGAAGATGCATTTACGCATGCCAGGCCAAAGCGAATTCATAATATGTACTACTTGCTCGTCAGCCGCTGCGGCAATGCTTTTGGCGAGGATACTTATAAGTCGCAGGATCTCTGGTTATTCAAAAGTAAAACAGCAAGCTTCACGAGAGCAGATTGGTCAGAGGAGCCGAAGCTGCTGATAAAAGCAGACACTGGAGAAGCCTGGTATCAGAATGGCATATTCGGATCGTGTCTTTGTGTTGATGATAATGGAGAGCTGGTCGTCTTCTTTTCAGCCATTAATAAATCTATCTACTGGCTCAATGAAGCGAGCGATCGGCTTAAAAGAGGAAAGAAACCTCCATTTCCTGCACCATTCTATTTTACAGTCGGCAATATGCGGGTGGACGAAACAATAGCAAAATAAGAAGGAATGCTTTTTCTGCATTCCTTCTTATTTTCTTTTACTCTAAGTTTTTAATAACAGCCATTTCTTTTCCGAATCTATCTCCGTTATCAACAAAACCAATGCTGGTGTATAAATGATGCGCAGCCTGATTATCGGGATGGTAACCGACAATGACTTTATTAGCATCTGGTAATTCTGCTATTTTTGAGATCAATAATTGCACAGCCAGTTTCGCTATCCCTTTGCCTTGATAGTTTTTGTCGACCATTATCCTATAAATCCAATAGCCATCAAGTTCTTCTTTAACAGTATTAAACATTAGGAAACCTACTATCTTTTCATTCAAACTAATGCCGTATAGCCTTAACGTAGTTTCAAATTTTGATTGTGCTATGGAAATTGCATTCGATTCTATGAATGCTTCCTGCTCCTTAGATACATTTAGCTGGCAGCATTCGTACCAGTTGCTTGCATCTAGTTCTGTAAGACTTACCTTGTTTTGTTCCAAAATAATTCCCCTTCCAAGATGAGGGGAAACGCTACGCGACTTAGTTAGTTGGACGCTCCCCTTTTTTGTTTGCTTTGTCTGAATCTATCCTAGTTATTTTCATAATGAACGCCCCCTTCAAAGCCTAGCAGGTGATTTCACCTTCCTGACTTTGTAATATTTATTATATTCTACCATGTTTTCAACGTTCTTTTCCTTTTATATTACGTACCAATGCGGGACCCCTTTTCAAACCTTCCACTCCCGCCATACTGCATACCGAAGCAATAATCACTCCCGCACCTAACAGCTTGGCAGTCAGATATAATCCCGTACCTACAGCAATATCAATCACGACAAATGAATATATAGCAGTTGCTTTCACAACAACGATTATAATTTCCCGCTTTTTTGCTGACACGAAGCAAGCCCCCTTCCTCCGTGTTCAGTTTATGTGCAAGGCAGCTTGACCCATGTTCAAATGTTCACACGATCTGTTTTTGCTTCTTTCACTTTTTGGATATACTGCTGTGCAATCGATGTAATTTTGTCATAGTCTCCTGTGCTGGCAGGAGCTACAAGATTGCCGCCGACTCCAACAGCTACCGCTCCATTCTTCAGCCAATCGCCCACATTCTCCAAATCGACTCCACCTGTTGGCATGATATTCGCCTGCGGAAGCGGAGCTTTGACTACTTTGATATAACTTGGACCGAAAGCACTTCCCGGGAAGAGCTTAATAATATCAGCTCCTGCTTCCATCGCCTGCTTTATTTCCCCGATTGTCATACATCCTGGCAAGTAAGGAACTTGATAAAGATTACATAACTTGGCTGTTTCAGCATCAAAGGTCGGACTCACAATGAAACTCGCACCTGCGAGTATTGCTAAACGGGCTGTCGTACTATCCAGCACTGTACCTGCCCCAATGACCACATCTGGGCTTTCAACATACTGGGCAGAGAGCTGTTTGATCACTTGATCAGCATCCTTAACAGTGAATGTCACTTCAATCCCTGTAAGACCGCCCTCTATACATGCATCGGAAATCTGTATAGCTTGTTCTGGCGAATCCGCACGAACTACTGCTACAATAGCTTGGTCAGTAAGCTTAGCTAAAACTTCTGCTTTTTTCATCTATTTTCCCTCCATATGTGTACTGAATTTACAAACTCCAACCGTTCCCGTATCATAGAAGTAAGCAATGAATGCAATAGAAACGGAGTAATATCTATGTCTAATGTGCAATCACTTGAACGTGCCTTAACTATTTTGAATACGCTTTCCGATTATCCTGATGGCTTGTCGATTGCGAAGCTGACTAAGCTGGTAGATTTATCGAAGAGTACGACACATCGGCTTCTGGCAACACTTGCGGACATGAATTATGTGGCAAAGGATCCGGAATCAGACAAGTATAAAGTAGGTTTACAAACACTTTATGTTGCTCGCAGTGTCTTGAATAACAACAACATCGCCAATGTGGCCAAGCCTTACCTGAAGCAGCTGTGTGCAGATGTCAATGAGACTGTGCACCTTTGCATCGAAGATAAAGGTGAGATTGTCTACATCGATAAGCTTGAAAGCAACCAGACGATCCGCATGTACTCACGAATCGGTAATAGAGCGCCCATGTACTGTACAGCTGTCGGAAAAATCCTTTTATCAGGTATGGCGGCTGGCCAGCTAGAAGAAATAGCTGATTCCACCACCTTCACACCGCGCACACCGCGCACAATCACGTCGAGAGAAGAGCTGCGCACTGAAGTGGACAAAGTCCGCCAACAGGGGTATGCACTGGACAATATCGAAAATGAAGAAGGCATTCGCTGTATTGCCGCTCCGATTTACAGCCATGAACATCGGATTGTTGCAAGCTTCAGTATCTCCGGTCCCAGCAATCGTGTAACAATGGACAGAGTAAACACCGAACTGATAAATAAAATGAAAGCCTGCAGCCTGGAAATTTCCCATGCATTAGGCTATACCAGATAGAGGAGAAGACCTTCCACTTGGAAGGTCTTCCTTTTTTATCCGATCGGCTCTCGTTTCATGAAATGTGTAAGCTCTTCACGGTTCGGTAAGCCATCATTATCTCCAGGTGACATGACGGCAAGTGCACCGATAGCAGCTCCTCTTGCGATGCTGTCAGGCATCTCTAATCCTTCTAGCAACCCGCTCACTACACCAACCGCAAAGCCATCACCAGCACCAACCGTATCAACCACTTTTTTCACTGGGAACCCTTCTGTATAGAATTGCGTACCGTCCATACAGCTGGTAAACGCTCCTTCTGCCCCCAGTTTCAACACAACAGTCGGCACACCAGCTTCATGATAATATGCAGCAATATCAAGCACATCAGTTTTTCCAGTCAATTGTCTTCCTTCAGCTATACCAGGGAAAATGATATCCGCTTGGCTGGCCAATTCATTAATAACCAGTGCCATCTCCTGCTTATCAGGCCACAAACCTGGCCGAAGGTTCGGGTCGAATGATACCTGCAGTCCATTTTCCTTAGCTTCCTTCATCATCTGGTAAACCAATTCACGACAGCTTTCAGACAAAGCCGGGGGAATACCTGTCAGATGGAGATGATCGTAATCAGCCCATTTGATTTTTTTAATCAGCTTTTTATCCATGTGGGAAGCTGCCGAGTTCTTCCGTGCAGAAAACACTTCCGGATCTCCGCTTTTCACTTTCTGTTTCCATTGCATTCCGGTCACAAAGGCAGGTTCATAGCTAACATAAGTGGTATCTATATTGTTTTTCCGTAAGAACTTATGAATGTTTCGACCGAATGGATCTAAGCCCAACTGGGTGACATACGTCACTTGATGCCCAAGGCGAGACATTCCGATAGAGAAATTCACTTCTGCTCCTGCGATGAAACGAGAAAAACGTTCGGCATCATCCAGCAGCCCTTCCTGCTCCGCAACAAATAGTGCCATCGGTTCTCCGATTGTTAAGATTCTGCTCATCTGTCAACGTCTCCTTTATGCAAAGAGAGACATACTGTATATGCCTCTCCGATGGTTTTATACAGTATTTGAGTTGATATTTTTCGGATCGATATTTGTATCGTCTGTCTTCTGCTTTTCCTTCTTCTTCATATGCTGTGCCCAAAAAGCTGTCAGAATCGGGACGAGTATCGACGTAACAACTACAGATGCGGCAACAAGTGCAGTAGCTGCTTCTGCAATCGGCATGAATTCCGGAATCATTGTGGCAATAATCATTGGGTTGGCAACTGCTGCACCAGCAGTACTGGATGCTGCGATACCAGCAGTTCCATTTCCGCCTCCAATATATTTGTCCGCAATCATAAGCGGGATACCAGTAACGACGATAACAAGTACACCAAGGATGATACCTGCAAGACCGGTCTCCAAGATGACACCCAAATCAATTGAGTTACCCAGCGCGAAACCGAAAAACGGAATCATAGTCTGTGTTGCTCTGCTGAAGAAGGCGCGAAGATCGCCATCCAAGTTACCTAGCAGGAAGCCAACTAGAAACGGTAGTACTGCTCCTACGAATACTTGTGGTTCAAACGCAGCAAGACCTGTTGAACCGAGGATGATCATCGTCATGAGCGGACCGGATTCTAAGGACATAAGGACAAATGCTCCAGCTTCCTCTTTTGATCCGTATTGCTGCATGATCGATGCATACAACCCGCCATTCGTCATATCCATGGCTGCAACGAGTGTCAGAACAGAAAAGCCGGCGAATAGACCAGTCTGAATGCCTCCTTCAGGCAGGAATTGCGCTGCAATGATAGCTACAACCCACGCAACAGCAATCTTCGTGATAACGAGAGTACCAGATTTGCGTAAAATTATACCAGTCGATTTCAGCTGGATGCCTGCACCCATACAGAAGAACCAGACTGCTAGAATCGGAATAGTTCCTGTCATAAGTCCGCCTGTGAAGGACCCGAAGTATTCCGCCGAATTCGGTGCGAAGGTATTAATGATTGCTCCTAAAAATAACGGTACGAGCATAAGCCCACCAGGAATTCTCTCCATCGTTTTCATTATTTTCACTTTGCATCCCTTACCTTTCCTTATAGGTAATCGAGCAAAAGAAATTGAGATGTTTGAATCACTTTACGTGATATGCTATTTTTATAGTGATCGCCCAGATCATTGGAATGAGAGGGTGGCATACACAAAGATTCTTCAGATCTTTGGTCACCTTCCCAATCCTCTCAATCTCTCTTTCCCGTCAAACAACTCCGACGCAATTCTTAATACCTGCTTATCTCGCGAGCCAGCCACCATCAACAGCCAATACATGGCCATTCATATAATCAGAAGCGCGACTTGCCAAAAATACGACTACCCCCATCAAATCAGACGGATCTGCCCAGCGCCCGCTCGGAATCCGAGATAAAATTTCTGCATTACGTTTTTCATCAGCACGAATTGGTGCAGTATTAGCAGTGGCTACGTACCCCGGCGCAATCGCATTCGTCTGGATATTATAAGCACCCAGCTCGTTGGCGAAAGCTTTTGTCAGCCCTGCTACAGCATGCTTACTGGCTGTATAAGACGGAACGAATTTACCGCCTTGGAACGACAGCATCGAGGCAACATTGATTATTTTTCCGCCGCCTTGTTCTGCCATCACCTTAGCCGCTTCCTGCCCTAGCAGGTAGACAGCATGCAGGTTAACATCCATGACCTTATCCCAGTCTTCTTCCTTGTACTCAAGCAGCGGCGTCCGGATGATTGTACCAGCGTTATTTACGAGAATATCAACCCTACCGAAGACATCCACACAACTCGTTACAACTTGCTTCACTTTTTCTCTATCTGTCAGATCAGCTTGATGGAAATGAGCCTTGCCGCCAGCTTCTTCCACTAGCGCTTTCGTTTCCTCCCAATCGTCTCGATGTGTCACAACGAAGACATCAGCCCCTGCCTTTGCCAAAGCGACTGCATAGCCCTGGCCGAGTCCCTTGCTGCCGCCTGTCACAATTGCAACCTTGCCAGTCAAATCAAAATATTTCATAGAAAAGTCTGTTAGACTCATCTTTATCCCCCTTTAGCGAAGCTCATCCATCGACACTTGATCCATGTCGGTGTACGTCTTATTTTCTCCAGCCATTGCCCAAATGAATGCATAGTTGCTAGTAGCACTTCCGCAATGGATTGACCAAGGCGGAGAAATGACAGCTTGTTCATTTTTCATGACAAGATGACGTGTTTCTGTTGGTTCTCCCATCAAGTGGAACATACGTGCATTTTCATCTAAATCGATATATAGGTAGGCTTCCATCCGGCGGTTATGGGTATGTGTCGGCATAGAATTCCAGACACTGCCGCTTTCCAGAATTGTGATACCCATAGCGATTTGACAGCTTTGGATACCTTCCAAATGAATGATACGGCGGATAACACGTTCATTCGCACTTTCCTTTGCACCCATCGCATCTCCCGGAACATCTTGGAATGATACATGCTTAGTCGGATAAGAGGTATGTGCAGGCGCAGAAAACAGATAATACTTAGCTGGATCTGTTTCATCACTGCTAGTAAACAGTAATTCCTGATTGCCTTTGCCGATATAAATGCAATCTTTATTCGCCATTTCGTATGATTCTCCATCAACAGAAATTGTTCCATTGCCACCGATATTAAAAATCCCTACTTCTCTTCTTTCCAGGAAGTAATCCGCCTTGATGGCGTCATAGCTCCCCAAAGCGATTGAGCTGCCGGCTGGCTGAATTCCGCCGATGATCGTCCGGTCTTCCATGCTGTACACAAGCTTGATTTCTCCGGGGACAAAAAGTTCCTCAACTAAGTAATGATTGCGTAATTCCTCGGTAGTGAATGTCTTGGCGTGGTCTGGATGAGTTGCGTATCGCAATTCCATTTCTATCATCTCCTTACTTTTTTTGTGGCTCCCACAGATTCAATGAAACCCCTTACATTATAATTCAAAAATAATGGCATCTAACAAAGATGCCTATGCCTTTGTTCCACATTGTGGAACAGTGTTTCATTATATTAATTATAGCGCTTTCATTCCTATAAATCCAGCCTAATTATACATTATGACATATTATTTCCAAGCAGTAATTTTCATCAAATGAATCTATCATCTGCCAGGCTATTTGTGATCGCATCCATTCCCTACCAGTCTAAATTTCTGATAAACTGTAAGTAATACAGATGAAAGGGATTACAACTATGCATTCAACCTTGGAAATGATCATATCGATATTCGAGCGTGCTGCCTTGCTGCTCATTATCTTATTTTTCCTGACCAAAATTAAAGGGTTTAAAGAAATACTTCAAAAAGAAAATCATTCGGTCCGGGAACTTAGCGTACTTACTGTCGTCTTCTGCAGTTTCGCCATATTCGGGACATATTCCGGGATTGAAGTGGAAGGTAGTCTCGTTAATATAAGGACAGTGGCTATCTTATCTGGAGGTATTTTATTCGGGCCATGGGTTGGTATCATTACAGGTATTGTATCCGGCTTGCATCGCTATTTAATCGACATCGATGGTATCACTTCATTGCCCTGCTTGATCACTAGTGTGACAGCAGGCTTTGCGTCTGGATTTATTAATCGCAGGGTAAAAAAGCATCGTTGGTGGTATATCGGTATCGGTGCTGGTATTTTGAGCCAAACAATGACCATGCTGCTGATCATTGCACTCGGAGAACCAAGGTCTCAAGGTATTTCGATTGTTGAACAAATAGCTGTTCCGATGATGATAGGTGAAATCAGCATCGGTTTACTCATCCTTCTCGTCCATAATATTGAAGGAGAAAAGAAACAGATTGCCGCAGCACAGGCGAAGCTTGCATTGGATATTGCCAATAAGACGCTTCCATATTTCCGGTCCATCACGCCTGCTTCCTTGCAGCGTATCTGCCAAATCATTAAAGAAGAGATTGGTGCAGATGCTGTCGCCATAACGGATACTAAAACAGTGGTAGCTTATTACGGTCTTGGGGCTGAGCGCTATCAGGATACAACGTCGATTGTAAGCGAAATGACGAAACAAGCTATTAACAGTGGGCAAATCGTCATCCGGAATGAAGTGGATGATCATCATCTGCCGCAGATGCACTGCCTGCTTATCGTTCCTTTCCAAGAAGGCGACGAGGTGACAGGTGCCTTGAAGATATATTATGAAAAGGAAAACCGGATAACAGATTCTTTGCAGACACTTGGTATCGGACTGGCACAGATCATTTCAAACTTGATGGAGATTTCCCGGATTGAACAGATTAAAGAGACCGCCAACAAAGCTGAGCTAAAGGCTCTGCAATCGAAGATAAACCCGCATTTCCTTTTCAACTCGCTGAACGCAATTGCATCAACAACAAGACGCGATCCGAATCGTGCCCGCGAACTAATTCATAACCTATCTGGTTACTTGCGCTATAACCTGGAGCTTCATGATGAAATGATCGCAATAGAAGAAGAACTGAAGCAAGTACGTGATTATGTGGAGATTGAAAAATCCCGCTTCGGTGACAAGCTCCAAATAATTTATGATATTGATCCGGTGCAGATAAAAGTGCCTAGTTTGCTGCTGCAGCCTTTGGTAGAGAATGCAATCCACCATGGTGTTCGGAAACGCAAATGGCAGGGTGCCGTCTATCTCTCTGTCAAAGCACGGGAAAATGATATCCGCATCAGTATACGAGACACTGGAGTTGGGATTGATCCGGAAATTGTTGAAAAGCTGTATAAGGATGAAGCAGGTGTGAAAAATATTGGACTAGCCAACGTGCATCAGCGTGTCCGCCTGATTTATGGAAAAGGGCTGACAATCAATCGGCTAGATCCTGGTACGGAGATTTACTTTGATATACCAGTGAAGGAAGGGAAATAACCATGACACTACGTGCAATCATCGCAGAAGATGAATTACCTGCACAAGAGGAGCTGCAGTATTTAATTGATACGTACAGTTCCATAGAGGTGACTGACCGCTTTGATGATGGATTGGATGTGCTGAAGTATTTTCAGGAGCACACCACGGATGTACTGTTCCTTGATATCAACCTACCGTCACTAGATGGCATGATGCTTGCGGGAAGCTTGGCCCAGTTCAAGCATAAACCAATAATCGTATTTACCACCGCCTATAAAGAACATGCAGCTAAAGCATTTGAGCTTGAAGCATTCGATTATATATTGAAGCCATACAGCGAGGAACGCGTTGCGGCAATGCTTAAGAAGCTTGAATCTAAGAATGCATCAGTAGATATGGAGGAGCGAATAGAACCGGCAGAAACACCAGCACGGCTCAATGTTTGGAAGGACGAGAAGATCTATGTGATCAATCTGAAGGAAATTGCCTACGCTGAGGCTGATGAAAAGCAGACAACTGTGCACACAAAGGATGAGGTGTATACCTACCCCGGTTCTATCAGCACTTTCGAACAGCAGCTGCCAGCAGATGCGTTTTTCCGCTGCCATCGTTCTTATATAGTAAACACGGAAAAAATACATGAGATTCTTCCTTGGTTCCATAATACGTATCTAGTCAAAATGAAAGGACTTAGTGAGCAGATTCCAGTCAGTCGCAGTAAAGCAAAAGAGTTCAGACAGATCATGCGCCTTTAAGGACCATTCATTCCTCAAATCGAGCAACTCATGAGAAAACGCTTTCAGATACATCTGCAGCGGATATGATAAAACTATCAAAACAACGTAGATGAAATGAGGGACTTCTCATGAAAACAGGAACGAATCGCTGGCTGATTGTACTTGGTACAATCATCACCCAAATTGGTCTAGGTACTATTTATACATGGAGTTTATTTAACCAGCCATTGGCTGATGCATATGGGTGGAGCACATCTTCTGTGGCAGTCACCTTCTCGATTACAAGCTTCGCACTGGCAGTAGCCACTCTTTTCGGCGGAAAGCTGCAGGATAAACTCGGCATCAAGAAGCTGGTTGTCTTTGCCGGTATTTTGCTCGGGGCTGGGCTGATACTAAGCTCTCTAGCTACATCACTATGGCTCATCTATCTATTAGCAGGTGTTGTTGTTGGATTTGCCAATGGTATTGCTTATATCACTACACTATCGAACGTAATCAAATGGTTCCCGGAAAAGAAAGGCCTCATATCTGGTATATCAGTAGGAGCCTTCGGAACAGGAAGCTTAGTCTTCAAATATATTAACCAGGCATTGCTTTCCTCAGCTGGTGTACAAGGCACATTCCTAATCTGGGGAATAGCAGCATTCATCCTAATTAGTGGAGGAGCCTTCTTCCTTAAGGATGCTATCCTTCCACAGGAAATAACTACTGGGGCCGCAACAAAAGACTTCAGTATTAAGGAAATGCTGCATACGAAACAAGCATACATTCTATTCGTCATTTTCCTTACAGCCTGCATGAGCGGCTTGTATTTAATCGGTATCGTTAAAGATGCCGGCATGGAACTTGCGGGTCTATCTGCCGCAACTGCAGCAAATGCCGTAGCTGTCGTAGCTATCTGTAATACAACTGGAAGAGTTGTGCTAGGTGCTTTGTCTGACAAAGTGGAACGACTGTACTTGGTTGCAGCAGGACTTCTTGTCACTGCGGGAGCTGTCGCAGTATTAAGCATGGTGGAACTATCAACAACATTGTTCTTCGTCTGTGTGGCAGCCATTGCTTTCTTTTTTGGCGGTAACATCACAGTCTTCCCGACTATCGTCGCAGATTATTTCGGATTGAGAAATCAAAGTAAAAACTATGGTGTCATTTATCAAGGGTTTGGTATCGGTGCATTAGGAGGCTCATTCATCGCATCACTGCTCGGGGGTTTCCAACCGACATTCGTAGCGATTGCCGTACTTTGTGTCATTTCATTCTTCCTTGCGGTCACAGTCCGCAGCCCCCAGCAGCCAGTTGCTGCTAAGAAGAGTAATGAACGCCGGCATTCACGCCCTGTTCCATCCCAGCAGCATTAATGTCTAATGACTAAACCCAGGAGCAATGAATGCTCCTGGGTTTTAGTTTGTGCGCGGATCAGTCGCCAGTATCGAATACTTATAATGATCCTCGAACTTGCCATCAATACGCAGCAAGTCGCGTTCCAATCCTTCTCGTTGGAACCCGCATTTCTCCAGTACCGCGACCGACCCTAGGTTTCGCGGCATTACTCCCGCTTCGACTCGGTGGAATTTCCCATCTCCAAATGCAAAATCTAATACAAGCTGTACTGCTTCCGTCATATACCCCTTACCATTATGTGCTTCATCCATCGAATAACCTATCATGCATTTTTCCGCTGTATTCCGTTCAATAAAGAATAAGGAAGCAGTTCCAATCAGAACATCATCCTGTTTCAGGAATATTCCGAATTCGTAGCGTTTATCTTCCTGCCAATCTTTCTGTGCCGCTTCGATATTCTTTTTGTATTTCTCCAGTGTATAGTCTGAATCACTACGGTCTACTGGTGAGATAGACTCGAAAAGTTCTCTGTTCCGCAGGTTCAGATCCAGAAGCTCACTGGCATGCTTTTTCTCTAAAGGTTTGATTTGCAATCTTTCACTTTCATACATACTAATCCGCTCCCTTCCTTCTCATTATAGCAATAAGAGAAGGATCTGCGCATTACGCGCTACAGATCCTCTCCACGGTAAGTCGCTATCAGGAAGCTTGCACTAATCGGATGATAATCCGTTTTCGGTGAAGGGCTTTTAACCTCGTCCTCCACTTTATTATCGGCTGTGAGCCATTGATACCAAGCACCATGTTCTGGATCAATGAAATGTTCCTGCACATATCGGAACAGCTCATCATAATGCTCACCATATACATCATTTCCTGTCTGACCATGCAGCAATGCTGATGCCGCCAGTGTTTCCGCTAAAACCCAATAAGATTTCCCTTTATCAATCAACTCTTTATCAGGGCTCATCACAAAGAATATGCCGCCTTGTTTTTGATCGTGGTAATGGTTCCAGCCAGTTTGATAAAGCTCTTCCGCACGTTCAAGAAGCCAGCTGTCTTGCTTGTGAATATATAGCCAAGCAAGGAGCTTGCTCCATTCAAATTGGTGTCCTCCAACGAATCCATAGGCGCGAAATTCGTCCCTTGTTTCGCCATGATTGAATTGTTCATCCTTCAACCAAGCCTCATCGTAGTTTTCCCATATAAGTCCGTTACTTTGAGCCGCAAGTTTATTGGTTACTTGGTCTGCAATGTTTAAAGCCTGATCCAGATATCTTTGCTGACCTGTTGTTTCATACGCGGTAATTGCTGATTCACATATGTGCATGTTGCAATTCTGTCCGCGGTATTCCAAAAAGCTGGACCAATCACGTGATGCTTCATCTCTATATAGTTTTGCGGATGGTTCATAGAACCTCTCCTCCAGCACTTGATAGATGTCCGTAAGCAATTCCTCGGCTCCCTCTATCTTCGCTTCCACTGCTGCTACCGCAGCTCGGAATATAAACGCATGACCATAAGTCAGCTTCTTATCATCTGTCACACTGCCATCCTTCATCTCTGTAAAGTAACCGCCATACTTCTTATCCCGCAGAGTCTCTTGGAAAAAGGTTATGCCGTGCTCGGCCGCCTCCCGATATTGAGTTTTTTCCGTAAGTTTGAAGCCGACACTGAAATCGTACAAATGCCGCGCCTGTCCGACGATATGTTTGGTTGTATCCTCTGTGAGCGTTCCATCTTTATAATAGCCTTCGTTATATCCACCGTAAGTGCTGTCTATTGCTGCAGGATAATAGAATACAAGTGTCTCTTCAATATGCTGATAGAGTCCTTGTTTTGTATGAAAATCAAATGTGTTTTTCACAAATGCCACTCCTTTGCATAGGTTACGTCACCTGTTTTCCCTTTTCTGCCAGCTGCAAACAGATGAAAAGCGGTTGTTTTCGTTCTATAACTGTTCTATAATGAGTAACTATAAATTAATTACATATGCATTTCCCGGAGGAGCCTGCCACCCCAGGCCCCTCTGTGTCCATTTAGGCATATCCACAGTGAAAACTGGCGGATATGCCTTTTTTGTGTCCGAAATTGCATAAATACATTACAAAGGAGTAAGATATGGAATTCATTTTACATTTAGCTTTGATTCTCGTATTCACAAAAATCGCTGGTCAGCTTGCACTTAAGATTGGACAGCCATCTGTACTGGGGGAGCTGCTTGCCGGTGTTATTCTCGGTCCTGCAGTACTCGGCTGGATACAACAAACCTCCTTCATCCATGAATTCTCCGAAATCGGTGTGCTTGTCCTCATGTTCATCGCTGGACTGGAGACAGATTTGAAGCAGCTGAAAGAAAACTGGAAGTCCGCTTTTGCAGTTGCTGTTCTCGGTGTCCTCTTCCCATTCATCGGCGGTTATAGTCTTGCACTTGCATTTGGGATGAGTCAGGGACATGCTCTGTTTTTGGCTTTACTCTTCTGTGCGACAAGTGTCAGCATTTCTGTACAGGCATTAAAGGAAATGAACAAACTGAATTCACGAGAAGGTACGACAATCCTTGGGGCTGCTGTTGTTGACGATATTCTGGTTGTCGTCTTACTCGCAGTGCTGATGAGTGTGCTGGGTACAGGAGAATCAGTCAGCTTAGGAGCTTTGATCGGGAAGAAAGTACTCTTCTTCGGCGTAGTCATTGTTGCTTGTATTTGGCTGATTCCACTAGTGATGAAATTGTTCGCTCGCTTCAAAGTGAGTGAGACCATCGTTTCTGCTGGTATCATTCTGGCGCTGGTGTTTAGCTACTTCGCTGAATATATGGGGGTTGCCGGTATTATCGGTGCATTTGCGGCTGGTATCGCCATTTCCCAAACTGAATACAAGAATGTAGTAGAACATAAATTAGAACCGATCGCTTATGGAGTCTTCGTTCCCGTATTTTTTGTAAGCATCGGTTTGAACATTAGCTTCGATGGGGTTGGATCTCAGATTCTGTTCATTGTGCTCATTAGTATTATGGCCATTGTGACGAAGCTGTTCGGCGGAGCGCTGGGAGCAAGAATGACCGGCTTCGACGGAAGATCTTCCATGGCAATCGGAACAGGCATGGTTTCAAGAGGCGAAGTTGCATTGATCATTGCTGGTACCGGTTTAAGTTCAGGTTTACTTGATCCGGAATACTACACAAGTATTATAATCATGGTCATTGTGACAACGCTTGTGACTCCATCTATGCTGAAGTTTATCTTCTCCAAAACAGGAGATACTTCACAGCATCGTTCCGTATCCTAAGACAAACAAAAGAGACTGTCAGTCAACGACAGTCTCTTTTTATTGATTCAAAATATAGATGATGATGCAGCTGACAACCAGGGTTGAATGCTGCTTTACAGTCTGGGCAATGGTCTATATTCATATACTGATCGATACTGAGCGTCGATTTACACACACCGCATAGTATCGCCTTCTCATCGAATTGGTCTTTCGGCCATACCTCGGCCTCATGACCCGCCGTCTCTTCATGGCATTGATGGCAAGGATAAAATTGATTGCAGCACGCGAACTTGATTGCTATAACATCCAATGGGGAGTGATAATGCACACATCTTGTCTCCGCATCTACTGTTTTTCCATGTAATTGACACATATTAATTACCGATGTGGAAATCAGAAAATGGATAGAAAGTCATCTTAACTTCTCCGATTACTTCTTTCTCCGAAATATAACCAAACATACGGCTGTCTTTACTGTTTGTGCGGTTATCACCCATGACAAACACTTCACCTTCAGGTACCTTTTCCTCGCCAGTCAATTCCTTCAGTTTGAAATCACCAGTAACCATATCCTCTGGCAGATAAGATTGATCCTGCGCTTCGCCATTCACATACAGCACATTATCTATCACCTCAATTGTATCGCCAGGCAGACCAATCACCCGTTTGATATAGTGGGCATCCGCATCGGGTGCGTTGAATACCACAATATCATTTCTTTCTATCTTCGAAACTTTGCTTACAATGACATGATCGCTGTCCTGGTAAGTCGGCAGCATTGACTCTCCATGCACCGTTGACGGTGTAAACAGGAAATACCGGCAGCCAAAAGCAATGATGACGGCAATCCCTACTGCTCGCAACCAGGAAAATATCTCTTTTTTTGTATTATTATCTGACATGATTCTTTCTCCTAACCTATCTTTGTGTGAAGTATAGGGCACATGCTAAGTTTAGCAGTGTCAGAGTTAGAAGCAAAGCCGAACCCCCTGCATGCTATGCCGTTACCTTCATTTAGCCATTGTCTGCCCAGCTCTTGCAGACATCTACCCATTCTTTTCCCTTGCCATATTCGGCAAGTTCTTCACAAGTTAGTTCTATTGCTGAATTACTGCTGCCACAGGCTGGAAACACCGTGGAAAAACGCTTTAAGGAAATGTCTATATACACAGGTAAATCATTTATTAAACCAAACGGACAAACTCCGCCAACAGCATGGCCTGTTTGTTCTAACGTTTCCTCAGCTGAAAGCATTCGTGCTTTTACGCCGAATAGCTCTTTAAACTTTTTATTATCAATCTTTGCATCTCCTGCAGCAACTATCAAAACAGATTCCCCATCTTTTCTACCTCTAAATGCTAACGTCTTAGCAATGCGTGCAGGCTCCACACCAAGTGCAGCAGCAGCTAGATCTACAGTGGCACTAGATAAATCGAGTTCTATAATATCACTGCTTCGGTTGTAATTTGCTAGATAATCTTTTACGTTTTCGATACTCATTATATGTACCACCTTTTTGAGGCATTATAGCATAAGTATACGCAGCCGTTTGTCTACCTCCATCTAGAGGTTAAGCGCGGCCATTGTGTTTTCCACCAAGAGCGGTGATCCTTTTGCAGACGAAGGCCCGCTTGTCTGCCGATAGCTGCGACTGTCTCGTCTATCGACATATTATCAGTTGCCAATTTATTTTCGAATATTGGACTTGAATGACCTTGTACACAACGCGGTATCTGCCGAGCAGCCCATGAATTCTGTCTGTTGCCCCGCTTGGCAAGACGACCACGCAATGTCTCTTCCGAAGCAGCTAACACAAGATGATAAACTCGGTGACCATCACTACGTAATTGTCCAATGATTTCTTCATAGTAGGACGGTTCCGTTATTGTCATCGGAACAATGATGATATCCTCCGTATTTGCAGCCATATAAGCCAAATGCTCACGTACGATGGAACGCCAAAGGGTATGCTCCTGGAAATCCGGTTTCTGCATCGAATCCGGTATATGCTTTCTTATGTAAAAACCCGCTTCTTCAGGGTCATGGATGAATGCATTTGGCAGCCGGTGCCGTAGAGAGATCGCAGTTTGTGTCTTGCCTGCTCCGAATGCCCCATTGATCCAGATAATCATGGACGTTGTTCACACACCATGACAATATTGCCATCAGGATCCTCAAAATTGAAGAAAGCAACTGCTTCATCTTCCTCCAGTTCCCGGACAACCTTGCCTCCTTGCTCGCTAACTCGTTTATAGGCAAGCTGAATATCTGACGTCTCAAGCATGAAAGCAGGACGGATACCCGGTGCATTATTCCGGTTATCATCAATGACAAGTCCTCTTCCATCATCAGTTTCCATGAACTGCACCGGCCCTTCCGTTGGCTGCGGTTCAGGTTTACCTAAAAGATTTGCATACCAATTTGCTGCCTTATTCGCGTCCTTCACATGCACAAACACACTGCCAATCTGGAAATCCGACACACTGCCACGCCTCCTTTTTGAATATTTTACCATAAGGGTCAGACTGGTAATATAGGTAATAGGTTAGAAGAGCGAACGTAAAAAAGGACAAGCATATCAGGTATGCTGTCCTTTTAGACGATACGTTGCTTGTTCATCTGTGTAATCCAAGTTAGGTATAACTACTGTCAGCACAAAGAACAGCAGGCTTAATCCGATGCTTATTAGAATTGGTAACTCTATAGCTGCTTTCCATACGTCTACACCCAACTGCAGAAGCACATAATAAAGGATGCTGAAAATAAAAATATAGCTGTATCTTAGAATTCGGCCCTCAATTCTAATCCATACGACAGCCAAAGGAAGCAGGGACGCAGCAAGTCCAAGTGATACGCCGGCTAGTTGAACAGATACCTCTAATGACAATTCGTTGGATAGAATATGATACTGCCTTGCTACGTGCAGCAAGCCGGAAAATAAAGCCAGCCATGCTCCGCTCAACAAAATACAATTACACAGGAGTCTCATGTAAGCTGCTATTCCTTGTACCGGCTGATGGATAACCTTGCGTGTAAACATTTCTGAAATCACGAGTAACAGTGGTATAGAAAGCCATATGAAAAGCACTTCATCAGGCACACCTTGCCTCCAATACAAAACGAAAAGCTGAATGATATTTATCAGTATATCAAGCATATCAACTCAGTTCCTCCTCAAATGCCAGATTTACCGGTTCATCTTGAATATGATATGTCATATCAATATTAGTAGTTGGAACAGATTCGTCCACTTCCTCAAACCGAAAACCATCCGCCCAAACCTTTCCTTTTCCGGATAAGATCACTCCAAAGGAAATGACAGCACTATTTTCCGGTACATCAAGCACAATACGGTATCGGGTCCAATTGGTCGTTCCTTGGATTGGGCGGTTGCTCATATTATCGAATTGAACGATATCATCTGATGTATTGTCCACTCGCATCCACATGCTGGCAAAGCTTTGCACTTCTTCCGTCTTGATGAAGCAGGTCAGCTGCAGTCTTTTACCAATATAATTCGCTGCCTTGAATTGTTGCATCATCGTGGCAAATTCCTCCGCTCCCATGACTGTTTTCGACTTCAAGTAACCTGATGCTTTCCCTTGATGTACCTGTTTATAGTCAATTCCCATTTCATAATTGTGGGGATCGGAGCCACTTAATATCCACCCTTTTACTTGTTTATCTTCCATCTTTTCCTCCTTCTGATGCAGCGCAGCCCGCATCATACGTCTGTATTTTCCTGGCGGAAGGCTATAATGTTTTTTGAAAGCTCTGGTAAATGACTCTTGAGATTCAAAACGAAACATGAACGCGATATCGAGTATTCCCAATTCGGTATGCAGCAGTGCAGCTGATGCTCCAGCCAATCTTCTTCGGCGGATATAATCTGTGAATGACAAACCTACAGTGGCCTGGAATAATCGATGGAAGTGAAATTTGGAGAATCCGGCTTGATCGGCAACTTGGTCGGCCGTAAGAGGTTCGTGTAAATTGTTTTCGATAAAAGAAATAGCTCTTTGTATAGTTGTTTCATGTACCTGCACTTGCTCACCTCCTTAGTTACAGCTTAACTTAAAAACATATTGTACTTTTGATAATTTTTGCTGAGTTGTAAAAATCACCCTGCTATACTAAAAGCAAAGGAGTGATAGTAATGGATATGTTATATGAGGCAGCTATTCAGTTAATACAGAAACGTTACCCGAGTGGCTGGGGTGGTGCTGCTGCAATGCGGACCAGTGAGGGCGTTGTTCTTACAAGTGTAGCTCCTGAAGTGCTGAATGCTGCGACCGAGCTATGCATGGAGGTCGGCTCTATCCTGGAGGCTCATAAAATGCATACATCAGTAACCCATTCCATTTGCGTGACACGCGATGATGAAAATAGTCCTTTTAAAATACTGACTCCATGCGGTATTTGTCAGGAGCGATTACTTTACTGGGGACGCGACGTACAAGTGGCTGTGACACACGAAGAGAATAAGGTGAAGTATGTGTCCTTACAGGAGTTACAGCCGTTTCATTGGACTCATGCTTATCCAGAGGAAGAAATTTTCGGTAAATAAAAAAGCAGACGCTGTCACGTCTGCTCTGGTCGTCTAATATAGGTTTTTACTTCCGGCGCTTCATATTGACGGAACTTCTCGAGAAGTCTTGCAGGCTCCGTATCTGAAAGTGTCATTGTCCGGTACTTTTCATGCATGAACTGCTCATCTGCCATGCGGTCAAATAAGCTTACCAGCAGATCATAATAGCCCTCCACATTTAAAATACCGAGTGGTTTCTTATGCAATCCCAGCTGAGCCCATGTGAAAATTTCGAAAAACTCCTCTAGCGTACCTGGTCCTCCAGGAAGTGCGATGAAGCCGTCTGCCAGCTCTGCCATTTTAGCTTTTCGTTCATGCATGGAAGATACGACGATCAGTTCAGACACATGGGTATGAGCCATTTCCCGCTTCTCCAAAAATTCAGGCATCACACCGATTACGTGACCACCCGCTTGCATGCTTCCATTCGCAACTGCCCCCATCAAACCTACACTCGCTCCGCCATATACAAGAGTCAGATTTTCAGCTGCCAGTGTTCTTCCTAACTCTTCAGCGGCAGCGATGTATGCTGCTGATGCGCCAACGCTCGAACCGCAGAATACTGCAATACGTTTCATATTTTCCACTCCTTTACTTGATCAGTTCCAGATCTGTCTGAGCTACTTCTATACCATTGGCAAGCAGGACAATACGATGTATACCCGGATAATGAACTCTAGTAGTCAAGTCTTTCCAATTATGTACCCGCTCTTTCGCTACACTCTCTCCCGCTGTAAATATCCGATCCGAGAGGAGAAATTTCTTTCGGGAAATCCCGCGCTTCTTTACGAAGTCTATTGCATACTCTATACGCAGCTTTGCCTGCTTCTTTACTTTAAAAGAATAAGACATAGTTACCAATTCTCCAATGGTAACGCGATGACGATCCGTGGCTATCGCAGTGTCAATTAGAGTTTCAGTTGCTTCCTCATACCCGAATAAAGCCATTACCTCTGGTTCCCCGCTGCGAAGCATTGTCCGACAACCATGCCGGATGATCCAGTCTGTCTCCGGTGAAAAACCACTCCATCGCTTCGCCGTGAAAATAACTTGTTTTGGATTATCCTTAGCAATATCATTCAAATTATTAGCAACACTTTTCCGCACATACAAAGAAGAGTCTGCTTTCAACAATTCCAGCACTTCAAAAATCGGACTTGGATTTTCCTTGAACTGCCGAATTGCCTGTCCCCATGGGAGCCTCGGACGACAGCCTTCACTTGCCAGACGGCGCACATGATGATCTTCTGATTGTGCCCATTCCATCATTCGTTTCATAATCCGCTCAGGGGATCTAATCAGAAATGCCCTGATGGCGAATTCTGCAGTCGACCGTTTTGTGAATTGCTCCAATGCATGCAGCGATATTTCTTCATGTTCTGGCTCCAGCCCAAAGACCTCGACAAAGTCCGGGAAAAATAAATAAGGAAACCCTTCGCATTGGTCCTGGATAGCAAGCAGAATGCCTAAAGCCTCCGGGTAGCTCTCCGGGAGAAAGGAGCCGAGCACCAAACTAATCCGGCGTATCCGGCCTTTCAATTCAAGTCCTTCCCAATCAGCGTCCATCACCTTATCAACGAATTTAAGCTCATCGAAATCATTATGGGCTTGCTTCACCTTTGAAGCGAAACCTTCCAGGAAATTTTTCGTATACATTGCTTTCAAGGGTTCTGCCACCACTACCGCCTCCAAGAAATTATATCTATATTCTACAGGAAAAAAGCGGTAAACTACAAATAGCCCTTGTCAGAGGATGCGTTTTAAAAATTGGGTGAAGAAAAGGATAGCAAAGTAACTGAGCACTAACCCCGCCCCAATGGAAACCCATTTCACGAAAGTCTCGTTGACGACTCTTCTTGTACCTGCGACGATACTCATCAGCCCGATATCATGTACTTGGATACCTGCCAGAATACCGAGTCCAGCGACAATGAAGGAAAGCTCGTTACCTTCTGAAAAACTGCTTGATAAAAAGGTACCGAAAACACTTATCCAAAACACGAGGTTACTAGGTGAAATTGCTACAAGCAATCCGTTTTTGTAAGATGATAGCAGCTTTTTTGTCGTTTTTTCCCCTTTAATCATAATCTGCTTGTCCGCATTTTTGATACTATCATAGGCAATATATAATAAGAAGATCGCACCAAGCAGCCACATGCCAGTCTGGATAGTAGGTGCTGCCAGGATCGGGGCAAGACCAAGAAAAAGAGCGACCATCAGCAGAAAATCGATTGTCATACCGCCAACTCCGACCATCCAGCCGTGAACGAAACCATTCTTTAAGCCTTGTTTAGTCATTTCAATGGTGACTGTACCAACCGGGAGAGCGATTGAAAGTCCTAAAAGCACATTTGTCAGAAACAGAGATAACAAGAGTATCACCGCCTATCAGAATATATTAAATATACATAATATTAACTAATTATACAACGAGAGGAGCATACAGTTTGTACAATCAAAAACAAATTCATCTGCGTCCCATCTCCATTTCCGATGCACCGACCTTATTCCAATTCTGGTCCAATCCGGAAGTAACTGCTTTTATGAATATCACCCCAATGCATTCTGTAGAGCAAGCAGAAGAGATGATTTTATACCTCATACAACTGGAACATGCTGATCGCTACACAATCCTGCTAGAAGATGACACAATCGTTGGTACTTGCGGTTCAATTACATTGATGCCGTGAATCAACGCGGAGAAATTGGCTATGAGATAGGAAAGGATTTCTGGAGAAGAGGTTATATGACCCAAGCACTACAAGCCTTGATCGAGGAAGGCTTCCAAACGTTAAAATTGAACAGAATAGAAGCAAAGGTAGAGCCCGGCAATGCACCTTCACGTCGTCTGCTCGAAAAAGCTGGCTTTCATGAAGAAGGTACCTTACGTCATTTTGAAAAATTGAATGGTATTTTTTTAGATATGGTCATGTACAGCCTGCTTCGCTCTGACTGTCCATCTATATGAAACTTTTAGATAGATTATTCGTATTAAGAGTCAGAGAGAATGCATGAGGTGATAGCGTGGCAACACAGCAGCGTAAAGGTAAAAGAAACAGAGTATCAAAGATTTCCGTAACAATTATTCTATCCATACTAGTAGGGTTTACATTCGCATTCGTAGCTGCCCTCTACTATTTCGGATTTCTGGGTGCTTTAAGTATCCTTGGTGCTGCTTATGAATCTCCCAAGCATTTGGCCGTATTTGTAGGTGTATATCTTGTTCTAAGTATTTTCGGTGAGTTAATTGCAAAAGTTATCTATTATATTTTCACTAAGAAACATAAAATACAGACATTTTATGATTTTATGGTTGCTTTTTCCTTGAACTTTGTAGTGAATTGGATTGCCATATCCATTGTGAACGGCTTATACGAACCTATAAATTTAGCATGGTATATAGAGATAGTTGTCGCAGCTTTCATTGCCCTAACAGAGGTAACCTTTGATTATGAAAAGAAAAAGAAGAAAAGAAACCGCGGTAAATAACCGCGGTTTCTTTTCGCATTGATTAGTAGCCGTAGCCGCCTCCAACGTAAGAAGCACCGATGATGATCAACAAAATGAAAAGAACTACTAGAAGCGCGAAACCGCTACCGTATCCTTTTCCGCCGTAACTTTCAGACATGATATCCCTCCTTTTTGACTCAAGTCATTCTATGTAGGTAACTACAGATGCGTACCGATTAACATGAAAAGAAAGCTCCACAAACGGAAAATTCGCTTTTATTCCATCAATTGCTGATGCCGTTTAATTGGTATTAGCGAAGAATCCATATTAAAAATGGTTAAACGCATTACGTTTCACATTTACTTTGATTATAAATGGAGAGCAAGAAAACCATTTAGCATGAAAGAAGCAGCACAAAAAAAGAAGCAGGGATTATTACATCCCTGCTTCTTTTTGCTTTTATGCGGCACATTTCCAGCTTTTATCGTGGCCTTTTCCTTTGCCTTTTCCTTTATCCGCACCCTTGTGTTTACCGTTGTCAGTTTTACATGGAACCGGTTCTTCTGCTTGAGCTGACTTAACGATATTATCCGTTGCAACAGGTTTTAGCTGATACGTATCATTGAAGATAGATGAGATACCTGTAATATCAACTTTTTCCCCTTCTTGGAATTGTGAAGTGAAGGTATCATAATTTAATCCGATTCGATTGTCGACCCGCACACGATTCACATTTCCATCAGCTGTTTGTGCATCGAACTCGAACGTACCATAAGTGCCGACCGCTTCGATATTCTGGATAGTCACTTCACTAAGCTTAACAAGCTGCCCTTGGTTCGTATCATCAATCGAAGAAACAGGTTTAGGTGCAGGGACATCTGCTTGTCCAGTAATTTCAGACTTGATGATGTCTGTTACTTCCACTTCTCCATTAAAAGTAGTTTTTACAGCACTGATTTGGACATGATCTCCAGTTTTGAAACTGTCACTGTCCTGAAAAACATAAATACCGGCAGTGTCGTCTTGTACATAGAAACCTTTACCGCCAAAGCTGCCCGGAGCAGATGTTACAATGCCCTCAATAGTAACAACTTCTCCATCCTGTACGTTGCGCGCTTCCTGAATAGCTACCAGCTGCGGAAGCTCCACCTCGTCTTCCGGTAAAGGCTCTGTTTCAACGTTTCCGACCTGTACAGACTTCGTCAGCAGATTGCTGCCATCCTTGCGAAGTCGCAGGCTTGCTGTGCCATCTGCGGTCGACGGATTTAATTGTGCAGGAATTTCTGCTACAGCTCTTCCTGTCGCATCTGCTGTGACAGAGAAGCTGCTGCTATATCCATAGCTGCTCGGCCAAGATCCAGTTGTGTTGAATTTCCCGATCTGCTGCCCGCCTGGTAAGTAGCTTCCCAGTTGCAAACCTGTCAGTGTCTCACCTGGCTGTAAATCCTCAACCACAACTCGCACAGTAAACTCTTGTTGTGTCGGCAATGTAGCAGGTGTCACGACGTCATACTTCGGATTTGATGCTACTTCATCGGAACCGTAAGAACCAGCTGCAAATGTACTCGGATCATACCAACGGTATCCAGCTGGTGGATTTGACCATGGCTCTGCTTCCGTTTCAGTAGTCAGTTCAGGATTTTCATTGATTGTAGCTGTTTCCAGCAAAGGCGTCACTTCACTCAAAGAAATAGATGTTTCCTCAAAGCTGGAATAGTCTTCTTTTTCGCTTAGCCATTCCATGACATTAAGCAGATACTGCCCGTTATTACCCTCTCCAGTAAAACCGTCATACGTACGCTTAGTTCTGCCGCTATCCTCTCGAAGATACTTAGGTGTAGCATCTTCTACAGGTGATGAATCACCTATGAATGCAGCTTTACCTTTCTCCAATTTGGATATTGCCGCAAAAGCTCCTTCATCAATTCCACCGCCAGCATACACCCCTTGGTCGACAGCATTCGGCCAAGCCGGGATATTTTCCGGGAAATAAATCAAGCCTTTGGATTTCGTCGGGTCGAGAATTGTCAATGTAGCTCCTGCATGGGATTCAACGACTTCAATACCTTCTGTAATACCGAAAGAATCAGATGGTTCGACCACAGTCTGTCCAGATTCGATATCACCTACAGCATTGAACCGGAAGCGAATACCGAAATTATCACCTAGCCAATCAGAGCTTTCTACACCTTGCATTCGATCAGAATTCGCTTCATCAGCCGACATACCTTTGGTTGGGTCTTCAAAAGCGCCCCGGCGATAACCGTTGAAGATCTCACCAGAATCCCAGCGGTTAAAGTTGCGATCCGCATTGTAATGGTCACCGATGAAGAAAATACTGCCGCCCTCCTGCGTGTAGCGCAGCATAGCATCCTGCTCCGATGTCTTGAATGGGATGTTCGGCTCCGGAATGACGAAAACATCATACGCACTCAGATCCTCATACGTGATAGCGGATGTTTTCCGTAATTCCTTCACATAATAGCCTTCCTCAGCTAATCCATTACCAAAATCAGAAAAAGCACCATCAATAACCCAGTCTGCAGCACCCGCAGTCTGTCCATGTGAATTATCAAATAAGACCTTTTTCCCGTTCGCTCCCCCCTTTGGCTGTATTTCCGGTGCAGGGTCAGCTGCAGTTTCAGCCTGGCTTTGTACGGCATAGCCGAAAAACGTAATAGGAATAAGCAATACAGCCAATATGAAGAACTTCCAATCCATCGCTCTTTTCACGAGCAGATTCCTCCCTTATATTTTAATAGATAAAGCATAGCAAATACTCGTCTACATTTGTATCCGTTTACAGAAACACTACAAAGATAAGAGAATATTTACGCAGCTGTAATCCTATTTTGTAAAAGGGCGATGCATCGTCATTCCACAACCTTCTTACGAAAAAACCTGCATGCTTAGCATGCAGGTTTTTTCTCAGTCTATTACTGCTTGAGCAGTCGTACCTTCTTTTAGGGTGAAATCCTTACTCGAGACATCCATGTAATGCACTTCTATAAAAGCAGAATCCTCTTCTTGTCCGGTCGCTTCTTGATATTTAGTAAAATCGTTATATTCTTGCTGTTTCCAAATCCAGCTGTTTTCCCGGCTCTCTTCTTTATCGTAAACATTTCTTGTCATAGTATTGCTGCTGTTTGATTTGAAATAATTAGATATGAAAAGTCCTGTTTTGCTGGAAGTAAACACATTATGTGATATATCATTGCCGCTAATATCATGCTGCAGAAGCAGTTGACCGCCATCAAGATCTTTTGTGTCATTTCGGAAGAGCACGTTATAAGTGATAGACGAATTTTTAGTGCCGCCTCGGTCCTCGTCGTAACCGCCGATTGAAATGCCTGTATAGTTGTTCTCATATACGTTGTTTTCAGTGATTTCGATGTTGTCTGCGTACTGTCCTTTGTGCTCAGACGTTGCTTCAATACCTAAATCATTCCGAAAAACTGTATTCGCTTTGATTTTAATATCTTTTGCACCATCAACATAGATGCCGCCTGCAGAATAGTCTTCTCCATATGCTGGATTACCAAAAGAAGAGTTATCATGTACTACATTGCCTTGTACTGTTCCGTTCCGTACATAATCTGCATCAGGGTCTTCTGATGTGCCCTCATAACCAATAAGATCGATTCCAATATTGTTATTATGACGAACAGTATTGCCCGTTACAGCAAATCCATCAATATTACCGTTCAGCACTACCGCTTCACTAAGACCAAGCGTCAATTCTTCTACAATATTATCCATAACTCGGATCTGTTCCATCTTGCCGGTTCCATATACCGCAACGCCATGAGCATTACCTTCATCTGAGTTGTTCCCTATATGGTGGATATGATTTTGAATGATATTAATATTAGAGCTGTTGCCCGTTATGAAAATACCCATCACAGCGAAGTCTGGAGAATCTGCATTCAAATCCTGAATGGTTAGTCCTTGAATTGTTATGTATTGCTTACTGTCTACATTTACAAGTGCTGTATCTTCTTCCATTACCTTGTCTTTGCCGCTGATAACCACTTTTTCATCTTTAAAATTACGAATGATCACTGGTGCCTCTTTCGCTCCGCTATGAGCTACTTCAAATCCATCCGTATAAGTACCACCACGAATATAAACGGTCGTACCAGCGGTGGCCTGATCCACTGCTGCTTGTATCGTACGAAGAGGTTTTTCTTTCGTTCCTTCATTCTCATCATCCCCATCAGTGGCGACAAATAGCTGTTTCAAAGCGGTTACTGCTTCCACTTCCTTCTTGTTGTTCGACGCAATCGAATAGATACCCGCGCCAATCAAGCACAGTACGATTGCGGCCAGGATCGTTATTCTCATCAGCTGACTCTTTTCTATGCAATATTTGCCGTTCTTGGCTACTGCTAGTATGATACCGTTCCTCAGACAATTTGTATAGGAGCTCTGCTGAATCTTCATAAAATCTTTATTCTCACAAAAATCGCTCTTTTAAATCGGGTGATGGCAGCATGCATTGATCTTGTCTGCCGAACCAACGATAACGATTTCTAGCAACATATCGATAGATTAAATCCCGAATTGGCCGTGGAATGATTAGAGCTGCAGCAGACAGTTTCCATGCACCGTCTAGATGACGTGCAATACGCAAAATTGCACTGGATTGCATATACACCCTTCCATTTTCCACAAGTATGATGCTGTCTACGTGATCCGGAATTTGCTTATTCACTTTCAACTGTCCGCCAAAATCGCTTTGGAGGGAAGCGAATTTGAAATAAGCATCCTTGTCATGTTTGATGATAAATTGGACACTGCTATTACATAAATTGCATACACCATCAAAAAGAATGATTGCCTTGTTGTCCATTTTATCCCTCCTTTTGTTATTCGTTCACTCTATTGTGCAACATCATCTCATTTTCCTTTGTCAGGTAGGTTGTTTTATAGACTTCCTGCCGATCCAAATTCTTTTCTATCAAAGTCACATAATATGTTTCCTTTTCCCCCGGAACTTTTTCAATAACCGTCTCTCTCGTCAAACGTTCTCCAAATAACTCCCATTCTACTACCTTTTTTGTTTTCTCTGGGAAGCCGCCATTTTCTTCCTGGCCATGCTGTTGTGTAACAAATGCAACGGCCTCTCTGGCAGAATAACCTGGATCGACGTCACCCATTTCATCAATCGGCGGCGGTACCGACTGTACTTGACCAATAATGTAGACTATCAGATACGCTATAAAGGGTACATACATTACAAGCCATCCGATACGCCCCTTCTGTGTTATATGCCACAGACCCAGTTCTATCAAAGCGAACAGGATCGCCAAAAAAGCACCCAATCCTGCACTAAACAGAAAAGCAGCCGTACTTTGCGAAGAAAGACTCAATACTGCAAAAGGCAGCCCTCCTAAACCATGGAGTGCGATATAAAGTCCTATCTGCCCTTTATTGACTGGTTTTACTTTCCTGCTGATCAACCAGGAGATGAAGATGCCATAGATAAAAATGAATGGACTCATATAGATAGCGAAGATGAGTGCTCCAGAAATGCTTATCTGCTGACCCTCTTGCAGAAAGCCACTTAATCCAATGCAAAGGGAAAACATACTGACGAGCAAAAAACCTGCACAAAATTTATGCACAATGCTCATCATTTATCCTCCAAACTAAAATGCTGAATAATCCGCTCTGCTGTCGCAGAGGCTAGAAGGTCATCGGTTTGAATCTGCAAATAATTTGCTTCTTTAATTTCTCCCTCTCTCGATTGCAGACGGCTGGTTTCCATTGTGCGGAGGAGATCCGCTTCTGAAAAGGCAATATTCCGTTTTGTCGGTTTATGTTCCAAACGGTTTTCAGTTACATTACGTCTCAACCTGGTATCAACACCAGCTTGCAGCTCAACGAAATAAATTTGTATGTGCTGCTTCTTGAAGATGGCACACATTCTATCAACTGTTTCCCAATCTTCATCACTTGAAAAATCCCATACGAAGGTAAATATGAAACCCGGCAGATTTGTTTTCGCAACAGATCGGTATATTTCTTCTCTAAAAAGTGTGGATAGACGCCACATTTCATCACTAAAGCCAAAGAAAGGTACTAATAAATCAATTGTCATATGATTGTGCAGTAAACGATAACCCAGTTGCTTTTCCAGCTCTTGTCCGACTGTCATTTTCCCGACAGCCTGTGGTCCGAATAATAAGATGACATTCATGTAATCACCCCTTTTTCCTCATTGTAGCAAACCATTTGGAATTATTGTAAATTATTGTTATAAACTTGATATTTTACCGACCGGTAAGTAAAATACAGTGTATAAACAAACTTATAAGGATGAGACCGTGGCAAAAGGAGATACGTATAAGCATATAATCGATTCAGCATTAGCACTTGTAGCAGAATTTGGGCTGGAGAAGGCCAGCTTATCCATGATAGCTAACAAAGCTGGTATATCAAAACCAGCGATTTATTATTATTTTTCTTCTAAGGAAGCACTACTCGATCATTTATTTCATCTGCTTTTCGATGACTATCAATTTGATCACTATTTCCCTTTAGAAACGTACACAAAGGATAATTTCTCCTCCCTGCTTACAGACAATGGACTGCATTTACTGCAGGAGTACGATGAAAATCCTGAGCTTTTGAAAATAATTAACCATTTTATTGTGTATGCCGGACAGAAACAGGCCTATGATGAAAAGCTCAAACATACACTGACAGAATTTCTCGACGGCTTTAGAAGACTGCTGATTCACGGCCAGAAGCTTGGTGTAATAAAAGAAGGAGACTTAACTGCTAAATCTCAATTACTCGGATTGGTTCTAGACAACATTAGCAGCTATCTTTTAATGGGTATTAAAGTGGAAAGTACTGCCGTTTGGACCCAAGCTGTTTCTTATGTGATGGGAGATGACTGATATGAGGAATATTGAATTCGGGCTGACGAGAAATGAAAAATACGCTGTACACTTAGTACCACCCATTCTTGGAGCAGTTGCTGGCTGGTATTTACCTGTTTTAGCCAGATCGATTCTGAAGCTTCCATGGCTTCCTTATCAAGGAGTCATTGAAAAAATAGCTTCTTATTCAGGAATGACGGCATCTGTCATCCTTTGCATTTTAGGCATTGTTGCTGGAATAGCTCTTTCCCAGTTCATTTTCTATGAAACACTGAGAGTCTTTATTAACGATGATTCCGTGACTGTTAAGATACGAGATACAAAAGACAATTTCCGCAAAGAAGATCTTCAATCCATCTATATGGACGGGAAATCACTTGTATTTGTAGGGCAACAAGAGAATGAACTGTTCAATGAGAAATATGATGGAAACAAAAAGAAAATCGCAAAGATATTTCTCTCACTAGGATATCCATGGTTCGACTCAGACCCATACCAAGCCGCTTACCGCCGCTGGTATGAAAATGACCACCAAATACCAGCAGCTGTGCATGCCTTATTACGAGCAAGAAAAGGTTGTTTGGAAAATGGCCAGGAAACGATGGCCAGACAGTTACGATTGGATCTAGCAGCAATAGGTGTTGCAGTGAAAGATCGCAAAGATAAACAATATGTCCGTCTTGACCATTCAACGATTGGCCAAAAATTAAATTAACAAAAAAAGAGCTGCAAGGGAAACCTTACAGCTCTTCTTACTATAAGAGTTGAAATAGCTGAAATAATTTATGAGCAGCATCAAGTAGTTGGTTGCAAGCTGTAGGGATGACAGTGAAGAGTGCGAGCAGAAGAGCCAGATTATCTTTTGGCTGTTTGGGATTGGTTGGGCATTCCTTCATGGCAGACATTCCTCCCTTCCATACTCATCGGGCAGGTCTGTTGCTGGGAAGTAAATGGAGCCATTAGTACGATAAAATTAGTATCCCTCTAACAGTTTCTTTTATACACGATGTTGACAAATCGTCAACAACAGCGTACCTTGGAATGGTATGGGGGGTAGTACGAAAATGGAAAGACAACGTAAAACAAAACGTAAGCGCAAGCGACGAATAGGGAGGTATATCATACTTATCCTTCTTGTCCTCGTAATTGGAGTTGGTTCCTTCCTCCTTCTTACTGCAAGGGATGTAAAACAGACAGTTGACGGTATTCAGAAGGAAACGACTGCGATTGATGAAGGTGTGACATCTAAGAAAATCAAGAACAAAGAGAGAATTAATGTTCTTTTGCTTGGTATTGATGAAAGGGAATTTGATTCTGGGCGTTCAGATGCTTTGTTGCTTATGTCATTGGATCCAGCCACTGAATCTATGGAATTGGTAAGTATTCCACGGGACACTCGAACGGAAATTATTGGACACAATACAGTTGATAAAATCAATCATGCCTATGCTTTTGGCGGTGTTGACATGTCCTTGGAAACAGTAGAGAATCTGCTGGACGCTGATATCGATTATTTTGTAGAGATCAATATGCAGGGGCTAGCCGATCTTGTTGATGCTGTAGGCGGTGTAACAGTAGATAATAAACTGGACTGGTATGATGAAGGCTTTTACAAAAAGGACTATCATTATAAAAAAGGGCAAATCAATTTGGATGGCCAGCAAGCTTTGGGCTATGCAAGAATGCGTCACTTAGACCCTGACGGGGATTTTGGAAGGAACGCCAGACAGCGTCAAGTAATTGAAGCCGTACTCAATAAAGGTGCCAACATCAAATCTGTTGGCAAAATTGATGACTTACTAGATGTATTGGGCAAAAACGTGCAGACAAATATCAACCTTGCTTCCATGCGTCATCTGCTAACAGATTACCGTAATGTTCGTAATTCTGTTCAAGAGCATGAAATGAGAGGCGAAGGCACAAAAATCAATGGAATTTATTACTTGATAGTGCCAGAGGATGAGATAACTGCTATACATGATATTATAAGCAAATAAAGAAGAAGATCCGTCTGGATCTTCTTCTTTATTACGCAATAGTTTTTTTCCTTTGGAGCAGGAGTACTAATGCTAGCAACGCCACACCTATCCAAATAGTATGCAGTCCGATGAGTCTTTCACTTAAACTACCTGCAGCTGCACCTAATAGGTACAAAAGAATAGCACCACCTCTAAGGTATGTATCAAGCGAAAGCTTTTGAGCATTCTTTTGCATCGCTCCCACAAGCCCTTCTATGAAGGCTGCAAGTGTACTCGTTAGTACTGTTGAGGAAAGACCAGCAATCTTGAGATTCCTTCCTGCTATAGTTTGCATTCCCATAGCTGTACTTAGTATTAGGAGGATAATTGATGATACAGTGCCACTGGCCGGCATGAGCAGAATCACTGCCGCAGACAGTAAGAACAAAATAAATTCCCAAGTTAAAATACTTCTTGATTTACCGCTCTTCCTTTGTATAAATACAGTTGCAACGATCCCAATGATGAAACCCACTAATGCTAAAGCAGCATTACTCAAAACAACCTGCCTTGCATCCCCGATACCAATACCTAGCAACACAATGTTTCCTGTCATGTTGGCAGTAAACACATGCGATAATCCAATATAACCTAATACATCAATCACTCCAGATATAGCACATAAGAGCAAAATGGTAATGTGGTCACGCTTTATTTGCATTTTTTCTTTCCTTCTTTCCTTCTTTCTCATTCCTTTCTACCGCATCTATTGACAAATTGTCAACATCCTTGTACGGTTAGAAAATGAAATCTTAAAAGAGGAGATGTCTGCATTATGGACATTAACAAAGATAATTCCAATATAGAGAATCTTCTACGTTCCTTAATCAAGGAAAAAAATCTATCCATCCGAGAATTGAGCAGACGCACTGCAATTGATACTGCTATCATATCCAAGATACTGAATGGTAAACGCAAAGTGACCGTTAACCACCTTAAGAAGTTCAGTGAAGTTCTGGATGTTTCACACGAGGAATTGATGCGTGCGGCCGGTTTTCTGGACCAAACCGAAACCTTACAAACAGAACATCATTTGGAAGCTCTTTGCAAGCAGGCTGACCCTTCCTTCACAACAGAAAGAATGCTAAATCAACTGGCTGCTTATGAGGAGATTTCGCTTACTGATGGAGGAAAACAAATAATTGAAAATGAATTCAATGACAAAATTTCATCTGTTGGAAGTGCGGGAAAACTAGTAAATGATCTAAAGCACATGTTTTATAAATTCCAATCGGGTATCGGAACAAAACGAGAATTAATACTTTTTGGTGCAGCTTTACTTTATTTTATCAATCCTATAGATGTGCTGCCTGATTATATATTTCCATTCGGCTATCTAGATGATACGTTGGTTGTCCATACCGCAATGATGAATAGTAGTAAATAGCAAAAGGAGATACTTACGTGGAAACGTGGATGAATGAATTAATGGCTGCCTATGGTTATCCTGCTATTGCCCTCTTGATGATGGTAGAGATTGTAATTCCTCCGCTGCCTTCGGAAGTCACTCTGTTGTTCGGAGGCTTTCTTGCAGCTACTACTAGCTTACATCCAATCTTTGTAATACTGGCAGCTACATTAGGCGCGATGGTTGGCACTTCGATTTTGTACTGGATTGGAACATTGTTTGATATAGACAAGCTTTCGAATTGGATAGAAAAGCGACGCAAATGGCTGCGCCTCAATCCAGCTCATCTGCATAAAGCTGTAGCATGGTTCGAGAAGTATGATATGTGGGCTGTATTCCTCTGTCGTTTCATTCCCCTCGTAAGGAGCTTGATCTCTATTCCTGCTGGTATGGCCAAGATGCATTTTGGAATATTCCTTTTCTTCTCTGCTATAGGAACTTTGATCTGGAATTCGATAGTCGTTATGTTAGGGGTATGGGTCGGGGCTTCATGGACTAGGGTGGAAGCATATCTCGATTACTATAAGTATGGCATGTTAGCATTAATCATTGCTGCTGCCGGCGGGATTGTCATCTGGAAATTAGGCAAAAAAAGAAAAAAAGAACTTGAAGGGCTGAAGTGACAACAGCATATTTCAATTAAAGCCATTAACCGGAGATGCATCTCCGGTTAAATACAACTTCTTGATGATATTTTCGGACTCTTTTATTATTCTTCACATAGATGGTGTCTCTCAGATTTTCAACGGAATCCTAATTCATCCTGCTGTTCTTCCCACCATTTTCCGGACTTGCTTTTCTTAAATTCCCGCTTCATATTCTTAATGATGTCTTTAGCGGAAACCTCATCACCTTGATGTTTGGCTGCTGCCAGAAAAACAAAGAGCTCTTTGAGCTGAGCAAACGAGAAACCTTCTGTCTTAACCACCACTTTGTCCACTTCTTCTTGGTCCAGTAGATTCAGGAAACCAACTTTCTCTACGTACTGGCTGCGCAAGGATGCATCTGGCAAAGTAATTTCGTAGCCTCGATCGAATCGTCCTGCGCGGTTAATCAAACCGGGGTCGATTTCCTCTGGATAGTTGGTTGTACCAATTAAGAAAATACCTTCCTTAGACGTCGCCCCATCCAATGTATTCAAGAAGTAGGAACGCACTTCATCTGGCATAGAGTCAATATCTTCGATAACCAGAACCATTGGTGCCAGTCGTGTAGCTGAACTGAATACTTCTTCTATTGATTCACTGGATGTATGTTCAGTAATCTGCCAATAAGCGACTGGTGCCGCAACTGTATTGGCGATTGATTTCACAAGTGTTGTTTTTCCGTTTCCAGGCGGTCCATATAAAAGAATTCCACGGCGATACGGAATATCATAGGTTGTGAAGAAGGATCGATCTTCCGTAAAGAATTGATCCAGCATGCCATAAATCTCTTTTTTTACAGATTCACTCAGCACGACATCTTCGCGTGTCACTGTATTCGTTACTTGCTGCTGTTCCTGTGATACACCCTCGCCATTATCCTTAAAGACAAGAACTTCATCTCTGCTTTTCTTCCAGACTCTATCCCGAAGCGTTTGCAGGAAGGAGGTGATATTCTCTTTCCCTGTTGCCAGCACACATTGCAAATACACGATGCTCGCATCACTGAAATACGGGATTCTCGCAAAAGCTACACCAGCATCAGGATAGGCATACAACTGGTTATTCAATGCACGGTATACCTTGTAAACTGGTACTTGTGCTTCTTCATCATATTCAAATGTATAGCTCTCCAGCCGCTCAAAAAGCTGGGCAACATGCTCAATTTCTGGATTTTCTTTTCGGATATCTTCTTCTACGATTGTCCATAATTCAAAATGAATATCATCTGTATTATACACAGCGTAAAATTCACCGTACTTTTCTTGGAGTTCCTCTTGCATGCTTTTCATCAATCCCGCAAATGCAGGATACCCAGGCATCTCTTTTCCTGTTTCCTTTACAGTTTCTTCATATAAATAGCGCAATTAGTGTCCCCCTCCTACTTACATCCCCTTCATCTTAACTGAAAGCAGGAACCATTAATAGATTTATTTTCCATATATGTCATCTGCGGAGGAAACCCCCTTCTGAATGAAGCTCCTGCCCTGTCACCCAATAGCCATCTTCTCCGACTAGGAAGCTGATGAGTCTCGCAGCATCATCCGGCTCCCCGATTCTTCCCATTGGAAATTGTGGAAGCAGGTGATGTCTTATATCGTCTGTCATCCATGTACTGTCTGTCGGCCCTGGATTGACTGCATTCACATTGATTCCAAACTGCGCCAAGTCAGCCGCAAGTGACTGGGTGAATGCGGTAATGGCACCTTTTGTAGCGATGTATGCCATTTCGTCAGGCATAGGTCCTTGGCTCTGACCAGAAGTGAGGTTTACGATACTTCCTTTGTCAGCTGGCCGATGCTCTTTGAAGAGTTTTGCGAATCCCGAGCAAAGCAAAAAGACACTTCTCATATTCACAGCATAATGACGATCCAACTGGACCACATCAAGCTCCGCATAGGTACCATTCTCGGAAAAGGCAGCACAATTGACCAGTATAGCCGGAACTCCGAACTGCTTTTGTACTTTATACAGAATAGCTTCGGCAGCCTCCGGTTGCTCAAGATCTGCTTCCAGTCCTTTGCACCTAACTCCCATTTCACTTATTTCATTCGTTAACTGATCGGGCCATGTCTCACCGGCGCGCCAATATGTAAAAAAGATATCCACCCCTTGTTCTGCTAATCGGCGACATACTGCCGTACCAATGGAGCGAGGATACGAAACACCTGTGATAATTGCTATTTTAGCCATTCAGGAAAACCTCCTATTTTTAACCATATCCTAACATCATTCGTGTACACTTAAAGGAAATCCTGTAAGAAAGGGGCTTTCTATTGAAAAAGCATCTATTGTTTACAATTTGCAGCTTTATACTGACAATCCCGATTTACAGCTGGCTTCTTTATAAAGCTACTTCCGAATCTGCATTCACTCAAAGTGATATGTGGACATCTATCATTGTTCCTCTTTATGTAATCGGCTGGACAAGCAGCAGAGAAAAAGGTTTTTCTGCATACGACCTCTTTCTGCTGACGGCAGCAATTTGTACTGCACTGGACATCTACTTGCACGCACAACCTAGTATATTTCTCCTCATTACAACTCTGATTGGAACGCTCATACTGCCCCTGCAGTATATAATTCGGGCAGCAAAAAAGCAGGAGTGATCCTCCTGCTTCGCCTAATTAATTGGTACAAGATTTACATGATCGACTTGAAGTGTTTCATCATTCACGATGAATTCCAGTTCAAAATCGCCGGTTTCATATAGATATTTATGCTGGTTTGTCTGCGAGATCGAAGTAATGGCATCTGCCTTGCCAAGCTGCTCCTCCAATACAGCAGGTGTAATGCTGTCTAGATTCGTCTGGCGCTCAACATTGGTTCCCAAATAGCGAATTTCCTTCAATGTGCCATCTTGACTGTATGCGAAGCTGAAACCCGGATTCCCCATCTCTGCATGATACGTGTCATAAGCATCAGATAGGAAAGGTTCCCCAAGTCTATCCACAATATCTGTCCGCGTCGTTTCACCTATAGTGAAATTGCCGGCCACTCCGATGGAAGATCCTTCAGAAGCCTGCGTATAGATAGTCTGGAGTGTTTCAAGAGCTGCTTCATTCGTTTCGGAAGAATGGACCGCTTCCCTAGTTTCGGCGTCAACAGATACCGCACCCGGAATCATGAAGCTTCCAGACCCTAGAACAGCTCCTGCGCAAACGACACTTAGCGCTGCCTTGCGTGCTGGATTCCTTCTTGCCATAAAGCATACCTCCTTTTGGTATAGTTATGTTTACCGCGATAGAGGTTTTATCAAACATACAGGAAGTACACATTATTTGTTTCGACATTTACGGTTCCATCGTCCAGCAAGCACAGTACTTATTCGACCCCAAGCTGCAAATGCTCTCCTTCTACTTCGACACCCTTTGCCTTCTCATACTGTTTATAAAGTACTTCCTGTAAAACGAGATTATGATGAAGCATATCCGTATATTTTTGCAGCACATCTATTACTGCAGGGCTGGCATCGATATATAGATTCACGCGCTTTTCAACAGGCAGATCAAGCTCTTTCCGATACGTCTGCACTTCACGGATTACTTCACGAACAAATCCTTCTTCCTTCAGTTCCGTTGTAAGCTTCGTATCTAAAAGTACAGACAGTCCATTTCCTTCCGATAGCAGCAGCTGGTTGGAAGGCACTTTTTCTATGATGACCTCTGCTTTTGTCAGCTCTAAATTAGATATAGCTATCTTGCCTTTTTCTAACAACTCTTTTATCTGCACCTGTTCAATCTGAGCTAATGCCTGTTTTGCTTCTCCAACACGCTTGCCGAGTCTTGGTCCGGCAACTGCAAAATCCAGTTTCGCAGAGTGGGTGAACAAGTGATCGTTATTTTCTAATTTTATTTCTTTTACATTCGTCTCTTCTTTTATCGTTGCAGCATAGCCTGCCAATCGTTCAGCAACACAATTTTCACCTAACACATACACTGCTGCGAGGGGCTGCTTTGTCTTGATTCCGGCTGTATTTCTGGCTGCACGGGTCAGTTCAACAACTTGAAGGACTGTTGTCATATCCTCCTCCAGCTGGGTATTGATTAACTCGTCGCAAGGCTTTGGATAATCTGTTAAATGGACACTGTTACCAGTTAACTGCAAATGGATGTCTTCCGCGATGTATGGTGTAAATGGTGCCAGCAGCTGTGCCGTTTTCTTCAGTACTTCATAGAGCGTACTGAATGCTGCACGTTTGTCCTCGGTCATACCACTGCTCCAGAACCGCTGACGTGATCTTCTTACATACCAATTGCTCAATTCATCTAAGAACGTGCCCAATTCTCTTGCAGCATTTGTGATATCATACTGCTCCAAATAATCGTTTACTTGCTTGGTAACACTGTGCAAGCGGGATAGGATCCATTCATCCAGTGTCGAACGCACTCCGCCATTGTCCTTCTCTCCATCAAATTGATCGATTTGCTGATAGAGCTGATAGAAGGAAAAGACGTTAGACAATGTGTCAATCATCTTCGATTTTGCTTGTGCAACTGTTCGTTCCGAGAAACGCTTATTGTTCCAAGGCGCGCTATCGGAAAGGAGCGCCCACCGTAATGCGTCTGCTCCGTACGTTTCCATGAGCTCAGTCGGATTCAGCGCGTTACCTTTGCTTTTTGACATCTTCTGTCCATTTTCATCAAGGATGTGCCCTAGTGACAGGACACGTTTATAAGGTGCCTTCCCAGTTACCAAAGTAGATACAGCAAGGAGACTGTAGAACCATCCTCTTGTCTGATCGACTCCCTCGATGACAACATCAGCTGGGTACTGGCTTTCAAACAACTTTTTGTCACCAAAAGGATAATGATATTGTGCAAATGGCATCGAGCCGCTGTCAAACCATACATCAATCACTTCGCTCGTACGCTGCATCGTATCTCCACACTCACAACGCAGCTGGATCTGATCTACATATGGCTTATGCAGTTCCACATCTTCCGGTACAGAACCAATCGCTTCCTGCCTTAATTCTGCGATGGATCCGGGCGCTTTTTCTTTGCCGCATTTACAGGTCCATACATTTAAAGGCGTACCCCAGTACCGATTTCTGCCGATATTCCAATCGACCATATTGTCGAGGAATTTACCGAACCGCCCTTCCTGCATATGACCTGGATGCCACTCGACCTGCCGGTTATTCTCTTGCATTTTCTCCTTCACATCAGTCATGCGGATGAACCAGCCTTCCATTGCGTAATACAGAAGCGGAGAGTCGCAGCGCCAGCAATGCGGGTAGCTATGGGTGTATTTCTCTTTATGGAATAACCTGTTCTTCTCTGCAAGCAGCTTGATGATATCCACATCACAATCCTTTACGAAACGGCCAGCGAGCGGTGTGATTTCTTCTATATATCTCCCTTTCCCATCCACAATGTGGACAAAATCAAGATCATTATCCTGAACGACGCGATAGTCATCTTCCCCATATGCCGGAGCGATGTGCACAAGACCCGTTCCACTCTGATCTGTAACGAAATCTGCTAACACTACTTGGTGCCCTTTGTCTATTTGGACGTAAGAGAAAGGCGCTTCATAACGGACACCCGCTAAGTCCTTTCCTTTGCGGGATTCTACAACTTGAAAATCGTCTTTGAATAATTTCTTTGCCAATCCCTCTGCAACGATATATTTCTCATTTTCCTGCTGGACTGTCACATAGTTAAGTTCAGGATGGACCGCGATTGCGACATTCGCAGGTAGTGTCCAAGGTGTAGTTGTCCAGCCCAGCAAGTATTCGTCAGTCGTACCTTCCACTAGAAACTTAGCTGTAGCAGATAAATCTGATACATCTTTATAGCCTTGGGCTACCTCATGTGAGCTCAAGGATGTTTCACAATGTGGACAATATGGGACGACTCGATGCCCCTTATACAACAAACCTTCCCCATGGATGTGCGACAAGATATGCCATACAGATTCGATATAGCTGTTATCCAGCGTAATGTACGGATCCTCCATATCGACCCAGTAGCCGAGAGCTTCCGTAAACTGCTTCCACTCCCGCTCATACGTGAATACACTTTCTTTACACTTTTCAATAAAACGCTCTACCCCGTACGTTTCGATTTGCTCTTTACCACTTATCTTCAGCTGTTTCTCGACTTCCAGCTCAACTGGCAGACCATGCGTATCCCATCCTGCCTTACGTTTGACCTGATAACCGTCCATCGTTTTGTAGCGAGCGATAAAGTCCTTGATCGTTCTTCCTAATGCATGACCTGCATGCGGCATTCCATTTGCTGTTGGCGGTCCTTCATAAAATACGTATGGCTTCTCTCCTTCCCTGTTTCGAACAGATGTATGAAAAGTGTCGTTCTCCTGCCAATACTCTCTTATTTTCTGCTCTTTTAAAGCTGCTTTATCCTGCATCTCTTTCACTCTCCTCCAGATAAAATAAAAATCCCGACACTGCATACACAGCGCCGGGATCTACCGAAAATTCCAAAATAAAAAAACCATAAGTAGTGGTTTTAGTCGGAAACACTACGTACTATCATACGCGTCCCTTGTATCGGTGGAAAACCGTCAAAGCCTACATGTCGGCTTTGCTTCTCGGAGAGGATTTTCATCATGATCTTATCATCGACTTGCACCAACCGTCGACTCTCTAAAGATAAGCTGTCTTGACTACTTGTTCTCGTCAGCGAATTACTTATGTTTTTTACAAGATTACAGCTACTTCTAGTATATGTCAAATTCAAAAAACTTCTCCCCCATTTTCACAGGGAAGAAGTCTATTCTTACTTACTTCACTAAGCTTTCAACTGCATCGTCCACGATTTGCTCGTTCGCAATCGGACCAGTGTACAGCCAGCTTGTGTCTTTATCGTATTTATACACATTGCCATCTTTGATAGCTGGTACATTTGCAAGCAATGGATCATCAAGGATTTCAGATCCATCACCTTCATCACTGTTAATCAAGAAGAGGTGATCGACATCCATCTCAGCCAATTGCTCTAGGGAAACTGGATTCCAGTTTGCTGTTGCGCTTTCGGAAATTTCTTTGACGCCTTCAGGAACTGTAATGCCTAGGTCGCCATATAGTACCGCACCGCTGGATAGGTTTTCACTAACGATGTAAAGCTGTCCGCCAACAAGCCAGATAGCTGCAGCTGATTCATCGCCAATTGCACCTTGGATCTGTTCTTTTGCATCTGAAGCTTTTGCATCATACTCATCCAGAACTTTTTGTGCTTCATCTTCTTTACCGAAGATCTCACCCATTGTCTGAAGTTCTTTGCGCCAGTCGCCATTTTCTTCCGTTCCCATTACGTAAGTAGGAGCAATCTTATTGTACTGCTCATATTTATCGCCTTCTACCATGGATGCAGAATCCATGATGATTAAGTCTGGTTTAACACTAGCTACTGCCTCGAAAGGAAGTGTGGAATCAATCGTTTGTACATCTTTCAAGCTGTCCTGCAAGTACCCTTGCGGAGAGCCGTTATTTACAGACCATTGTGCTACTGGTTTAATATCAAGCGCTACAAGGTTGTCCTCCAAATAGGAAGCTAGTACATTTTTAGGATTTGCAGGAACTTCAACTTCATGACCCATTGCATCTGTCACTGTACGAGTTTCGTTACTCTCCTGGTCAGAAGAGTTACTTTCGGCATTATCACTTGAATCGTTATTGCCGCAACCTGTTATAATGAATACAACACTGGCGAAGACTGCCAGAAGTAAAAACATACTCTTTCTTTTGAACAAGGGACTCACCTCTTGGTTTATGTTATAATCTCATATTAGATGATAACAATTCTCATTATCAATTACAAGCGTCATTTCATTCTTTTGGCATAGATAGAGCTTAGAAAGCGGGATAACGATGCAAGCACGCAGACTAGTTGGCACAATCATACTTATCGCAGGTATCACCCTGCTGATTTTTTCGATAGGATTATCCATTGCATTCGGTGTAGCGGATATTTCACTTAATACTGTCTGGAATAGTATTTTCCATTACGACGCTACAAATACATCACATCAGATCATTCACCGGCTTCGCATGCCTCGTTCTGTAGCAGCAGTTCTGATTGGCGCAATGCTTGCTGCATCCGGATCGATCATGCAAGGGATGACTCGTAACCCGCTTGCTTCTCCGCAAATCATGGGAGTAACTTCAGGTGCAACGTTCATGATTGCGATTGCACTCGTCTTCCTGCCTGGCATTTCCAATGTGAATCTGCTCCTATTCTCATTTATTGGTGCAGGACTTGGCCTTGGACTTGTTTTCGGGATCGGTCTTTTGGCCAAAACCGGATTAACACCAGTGAAGCTGGCATTGGCAGGGACTGCTGTCACTGCATTGCTTGGATCCTTTTCCAACGCAATGGCAATTCATTTTGATGTTGCTCGGGATTTGAGCTTCTGGTACGCAGGCGGTGTTGCGAATGTGCAATGGGATACGGTGAAACTGTTATTTCCTGCTGCTGCAATCGGTTTGGTACTGGCACTGTTCATCAGCGGATCCGTTACGACACTTAGTCTCGGAGAAGATGTAGCGACAGGACTTGGTTTGAAGACTGGCCTGGTGAAAGCAGCAGGAGTGCTTGTTGTGCTGATTTTAACAGGAGCTGCCGTTTCAGTAGGCGGTACAATCGGATTTGTCGGATTGGTTATTCCGCATATCACCCGGTTCCTCGTCGGACCAGATTATCGCTGGATTATTCCATGTTCAGCTGTATTAGGCGGTATCCTGCTGAACTTTGCAGATATTGCGTCCCGGATGATCAATCCACCCTTTGAAACACCTGTTGGCGCCCTCACTGCTTTGATCGGCGTACCATTCTTTATTTATCTAGCTCGGCGGGAGGGTAAGAACATATGATACACTCCGCGAAAAAAACGAGTCTGGTAGCGATCGGAATACTTGCTGCTATTCTCATTGTATTTTTCATCAGCTTGAATACAGGGACAATCCCCATCGGACCGGCCGATGTTGTAAGAACTTTGCTTGGTACGGGGGATGGCTCATTTGACGTGATCTTATTCGATTTCCGTCTGCCGCGTATGGTCATTGCACTATTGATAGGCATCGGAATGGGTATTGCAGGAGCAATTCTGCAAGGTGTAACACAAAATGGGCTGGCTGACCCAGGTATATTAGGAATTAATGCAGGTGCAGGCTTTGCTGTAGTCCTTTATATTTTCTTCCTGCAGGACAAACTAGCCGGCACAGGCAGTCTGCAAGTATTCATTATGCCACTATTCGCATTCGCTGGGGCGTTCCTGGCAGCAAGCCTTATCTATGCACTGGCATGGAAGAAGGGCGTCACTCCAGTCCGGCTTATCCTTGTCGGTATTGGTGTTAACGCAGCTTTCGGCGGTCTGATTATCGTCTTCCAGCTTATGATGGAACCGAAGGATTTCACGCAGGCGACTATCTGGCTGAACGGCAGCATCTGGCAAACGAGCTGGAATTATGTCTTGGCACTCTTGCCTTGGATTATACTGCTCGTCCCATATGCAATTTATAAAGCAAAAGCATTAAACGTTTTAACACTAGGCGACCAAATCGCCGTTGGTGTTGGAGCCCCGGTGCAAAAAGAGCGGACCATCCTGCTGCTACTTGCAGTTGCACTGGCGGGAGCTTGCGTAGCCGCTGGGGGGGCAATTACGTTCCTCGGACTTGTCGCACCCCACTTAGCCCGCCGTATCGTCGGTCCGAATCACAAGCATCTGCTTCCGATTTGTGCACTTATCGGAGCGCTCATCATGCTCGTAGCAGACACCTTGTCACGGACGATCCTGGCCCCTTCGGAGATTCCGATTGGATTGGTTGTCTCTGCAATTGGCGCACCTTACTTTATTTATTTGTTGATTAAAGAATGAACCCTCGCATTAGCGAGGGTTCATTTACTTACTATACCAATTATGAATTTGAAGGCTTTTCGGGCTTTTCTTTGTTTCTTCCATCCATCCTTTGTATCTAAGATGAATACAGATCGATTTATCCAAATATGGAAATGAAATAAGTGGAAATCTATCCCCTTCTTTTCATACTCAGTTCTATCTTCATTTTCACATTCTGTCCGTATCAGCCAGCGATTTCCCAATCCAATCTCTATGTATTTCACGCAAGCTCCATAATCGTTTTTTCATCAGTTAATTCCTTCAAGCAATCCACGATGGTCTGTTCGCAAATTTCATCCAAAGGAACAGCTCTATCTGCATATCGGGCTAATTCTTCATGCTCGCCAATCATCACCGCATACTTGGCATGACGAAACATCTCAATATCATTCGAATCATTGCCAAAAGCGATATACTCGTTTTCCTTGATTCCGAATTCTTGTATTGCACTCCATTTGTCGATACCTGGTGGGCTGATGTCAACAATATCCTCACCATGATGACGATGGACGCGAAGTCCTAGCTTTTCTGCCTCTGCAGCCATTTTCTCCTGATCAGCAGAGCTAAGGATAAGTATTTTCACTACCTGATCCAGATCCATCAACGGCACTTCTTCAGCCAGACTATTTGGATCCAGATTGGACTTTATCGGGTGCTCAGGATCTCCTGTATAAGCATAGTTCCATTCTCCGTCTATTAAGTACGTGGCTTTATATGTGTCGATAAGTTTCTTCATGGCAGCTAATTGAACAAATGAAAATGCTCGAGAGAAAATCACCTTTCCGTTACTGGAGATTAGGGAACCGTTGCCTCCTATCAGAGTGGTTGAATGAAAGTGCTCATCGATAACAGGCAGCAAATCTCGAATTGGTCGGGCCGAAGCGAAAATTACTTGGTGACCATTCAGCTCCAGCTCTTTCAAGGTGTCTATAATATTCTTTGTAACAGGTCTACCTTTGAAGCAGATCGTACCATCCAAATCAAAAATGAAAATCATCTACTCTCCTCCAAAATCAAAGCCATATGTATTTCTGAAATATATGTATCTCCGATTTTCAATGCATGCTTTTCTATACCAAATTGCTTGAACCCAGCTTGTTCGTAAACATGCTTGGCAACTGGATTTGTCACTGCTACAGCAAGATTTACCTTCTCTATCCCTTTTCGTTCTTTAGCTACCTGGATCATATGCGCTATCAGCATCTTTCCATACCCTTTTCCTCGTGTTGCCGGAGCCAGGTAAACCGCTACTAAATCAGCGCGGTGTCGAAGCTTAGCAGGCGTCTCATACCTCAGTGTGGCATTACCAACAAGCCTCTCATCCACAAATATCCCATATGTCTCAGCATCCGGACTCTCTAAATTCCCCTTTACTCTTTCTATCGGATTATCCTGTTTTATCGCATCTTCATAGGAGGTGCCGAATGCGTCAGGATGAGCCTGCAAGGCTTGTAGTCGTAGTTCCCAATATGCTTCTGCATCAGCTGCTGTCAATTTTCTTATTTTCATAGAGTTCTCTCCCTTACCCCAAATAATATCCTTCGAAGAGGCGACCACCGAATGGACCCAAGCAAGCATCTGCCAGCTGCACGATAGGTCCCTTATCTTGTTGTTTATAAAATGCTTCTAAGCTTTGTTCAAATTGAGTTGCAAGATTTGAATCCATGCTCCTCAGTTCCCGGTACATCCACTTACCAGAACCAATCCAATGCTTTCTGGTGCGAAGCGTGAATATGGCCAGATCATTGACGATTGCATTTGCCAGGAAATATGCTTCTCCGCCTACTTCTTTATCAAGGAAATCATCAATTAAATTCGTAATCATATAACGATTATGAGCGATTTTTTGTTTATCCCAAGGTGAAGGTCCAGCAGTGAATATGCTGCTTGCTTCGGATCTCATTTTTATAATGGCTGGCGAATCCTTCAGTATAATCGCTTCGCTCGCCATCCTGGGCATGGAAGGGATTCCTCTCTTGGCGTCACTGACAAAGAAATTCCGGTAAGCCTCTCCAGTGTAAACAAAAACCTCGACGGGCCAGCCATCAAAGAGCAGCGATTCTCTGTAAGCACGATTTTCTCCCTCATATAGAATAATGATATCCAAATCGGATGTAGCTGTAGCCTCCCCTCTGGCGCAGCTACCTGCAAGCAACGCACCTTCGCATTCCGGATGATTGGTTTCGATGAATCTTTTGGCAGTATCTTTTGGGTCTCTCAAAAAAAATCCCTCATTTCCATTTGACGGCTATATCCAGTATCTGTATAATGAGCATACAACAAAACAGAAGCGTTGATAAGGACAAGATGCACGCGTCTCTATCTTTCAGAGAGTGAAGGAATTGCTGGGACCTTCGCAGATAAGCACATGCATTACCACCTTGGAGCTATTACGGGGAAACACAAGTATCCGTAATCGGGAAGACCGTTATCGTATTTTGGAGCGTCAGCCGTATGCTGATGGAATTAGGGTGGAACCACGACCGCAATCGTCCCTTCAGGGGGATGAGTGCGGTCTTTTTGTTTACAATTTTATATCTTAAAAGCGATGCGAAGGACATGATTCAGATCTTCCCTCTCCTGACAGAAAGCAGGGTCACCGGCTGAGAGCCCTGCAGGAGAACGATTTGGATTACCACCTTCAAGCTATAGCGGGGAACTAGCAGTATCCGCTATCGGGAAATCCGTTATCACGAATGAAGCGCCAGTATTGGCGGAATTTTGGGTGGAACCACGACCACAATCGTCCCTATCACGGGAGGATTGTGGTCTTTTTTTATATTCAAAGGAGGAATTATCATGAACAAACAAGCAGAAGCAGAAAAACGAAACCATCGCAAACTCGGACAGCAACTCGAACTTTTCCTGAGCATGGAGGAAGCTCCAGGCATGCCTTTCTTCTTGCCAAAGGGAATGGTATTGCGTAATAAATTGGAGGAGCTGTGGAAAGAAAAACATTCTCAGGCTGGATACGACGAAATCAAGACTCCAATCATGATGAAGCAACAGCTCTGGGAGCAATCCGGCCACTGGGATCACTATCACGAAAATATGTATTTCTCAGAAGTGGATGACCAGCGCTATGCCATCAAACCGATGAGCTGTCCTGGTGCCGTACTCATTTACAATAGCAAGCTCCGCAGTTACCGCGATCTTCCATTGCGTTATGCGGAATTAGGACTTGTACACCGGCATGAACTGTCAGGTTCTCTGAACGGATTACTGCGCGTCCGGTCATTTACACAAGACGATGCGCATTTATTCGTACGCGAAGATCAGATCGAGCAAGAGGTCGAAAAAGTACTCCAGCTGATAGATGATTTTTACAGCCTGTTCGGCTTTACTTATGAGGTAGAACTATCCACTCGTCCAGAAGACTTCATGGGTTCACCTGCTGTTTGGGATAAAGCGGAAGCAGCCTTGGAGAATGTCCTTAAACGACAGGGAATTGCATATAAAGTCAACGCTGGCGATGGCGCATTTTACGGGCCCAAAATTGACTTCCACATTCTAGACAGCCTCGGACGCAGCTGGCAATGCGGAACTGTTCAGTTAGATTTCCAGATGCCTGAAAAATTCAACTGCAGCTATATCGATCAGGAGAACAGCCGCAGACAGCCAATCATGATTCACCGGGCTATCTATGGTTCAATTGAGCGCTTCATGGCCATTCTTATCGAGCATTATGCTGGGGATTTCCCATTCTGGCTTGCACCTGTCCAGGCAAGTATCCTTCCAATCAGCGATGCACACGCAGAGTATGCACATTCTGTTTGTGAAGAACTAAGGAAGGCGGGTTACCGCGTATCGGTCGACGATCGTTCGGAGAAAATCGGTCTGAAAATCCGGGAGGGTTCACAGCAGAAAATCCCTTATCTGCTTATTGTCGGAGACAGCGAAATGCAAAACAAGACAGTTGCTGTCCGAAAACGCCCAGAAGGGAATATCGGGGAGATGTCTGTAGGAGATCTAATTAAACAGTTTGAGGGTTAAGAAAAAGCGGGTGCTCCATGAGCATCCGCTTAAAATATACTGATCAATTCTTTTGTATACTCATGCCGGCGACTATCATAAATATCTTCTTTCTGGAACATATCTAGCAGCTCGCCATCTTTCATGACTGCAATGCGCTGACATAGCTGATAGACAGCTGCCAAATCATGCGAAATGAATAGATATGACATACCAAGTGATCTTTGCAAGGTAGCTAAAAGCTCGAGAATAGCTCCTTGAGAAAGCACATCCAGACTTGCTGTTGGTTCATCCAGAACGATGAGTTTGGGTTCGATGCTGATGGCACGCGCAATCGTTACACGCTGTTTTTGTCCGCCACTCAGTTCATGCGGATAACGATCACCCAGTTCTTTCGGCAGTTCCACTATTTCGAGCAGCTGCTCGACAAATGCTTGCTTAGAAGTGAAATGAAAGTGCTCTAACTGAAGCTCATTCTGGAATTGCAAGTATGGATCCAAAAGTGAATCTTTAATCTTCAACTTCGGATTTAAAGAAGCGGTTGGATTTTGGAAGACTGTCTGCACGTTGCGGCGATAGTCTCGAAGATCTTTCCGGTTAGCATTTGCAAGAGGTTTCTCATTAAATGTAATGGACCCTCCATCAACTCTCTCCACACCCAACAGACAGCGAGCAAGTGTACTTTTACCGCATCCGCTTTCTCCTACCAAACCTAAGCTTTCACCTTCTTCAATAGAAAGAGACACATCATTGACTGCCAGCTTGTCAGGATTATAGCTTTTTTTTAGATGATTGATCTCGATCACGGTCATGACTTGCTTACCTCCCTTACACGCATAGGAAGTGTTGGGGCAGCTTGTATCAGCTGCTTCGTATATGCATGCTCTGGCTGATGGACCAGCTTTTGTTTTGTTCCTGTTTCAATGACCTTACCGTCTTTCATGACAGCGATCTTATCCGCATAACGAACAACATGACGCCAATCATGTGTAATGAAAAGAATTGCACAACCTGTCTTTTGCTGCAGCTCCTGCAGCAAGGAAAGAATCCTATGCGCAGATACACTATCAAGTGCAGTCGTTGCTTCATCTGCAATCAGAATATCAGGTTCTAAGAGCAGCGCAAGCGCTATAGACGCACGCTGCAGCTGACCACCGCTCAGCTGGAATGGATATCTCTTAACAAAGCTATCGTCCAGGCCAACCGATTTCAGCGCCTCTATTATCATGCTGTTACGTTTTTGCTTTTCTTTCACTCCATGCGTTTGCAAATACTCATCCATATGCTGCTGGATTGTTAAAAATGGCGTGAAAGAGCCGTGATAGTCTTGGAATATATAACTGATCGCCTTTCCTCGCAACTCGTTCATTTCTGTTTTTGGGCGCACTATTATATTGGCGCCTTGGTAGTTTACACTGCCAGAGGCGCTTAAATTAGGTCCGAGCAGCTGACCAATCGCTTGTGACAGCATCGTTTTCCCGCTTCCGCTTTGACCTACGAGGGCAAACCATTCTCCTTTGTCGATTGTAAGGCTGACTTTATCGACAATCGTTTTCTCTCCATGTGATACGGTTAGATCTTTAATCGAAAGGATCATGGTTGCACCTCCTTCTTTACATCAAATTTATCTCGTAAATAGTCGCCGAGAACATTTGCTACTAACACTACTGCAACGATTGCTAATCCAGGATACACCATCATTTCTGGGTTTCCTTGGAAATATGGTCTGGATTCATTCAGCATGGCACCCCACTCTGGCGTTGGCGGCTGTGCACCAAGGCCAATATAGGAAAGCGAGGAAATGAGCAAGATGATCTTACCAAAATCCAGACTGGCCAAAACGAGCACGTTTCCGATAATATGCGGCAGCAGATGCTTACGCATAATTGTAAATGTGGAAAGGCCATTAATTCTGGCAATCGTGATATAGTCTTTTTGCACCTCTGTCAGTACGGTACTGCGCACCATTCTGGCGTAGTTAACCCATTTCACGAGAACGATAGCAAACAGCAGATTACCAATACCAGGTCCCAGCAGACCACTCAGGACAATAGCAATTACGGTATCCGGGAAAGCTAGGAAGCCATCTGCAATACGCATGAATACCCGATCAAGCCAGCCCCCTCTTAACCCAGCAAGCAGACCGAACGGAACACCGATGATAACTGCTGCTGCCAAAGCAATCATACTGTAGCCGACAGTCAGACGGAAGCCGAGTAGAAGCCGCGTCAGTACATCCCGACCTAAATGATCTGTCCCCATGGGATGCTCCCACGACGGAGATGCCAGACGATTCCCTACATCCGTCATCGTTGCATCGTGCTTCAAGTAAAGAAACGTATATGCCACTAATGCTAGCAATACAAGCAGAAGCCCACTGATCAGCCAGATCTTAGTCTTCTTTATTTTTTTCTGAGAAAGAGCCATAACACTCATCTAGCTGAGCTTCCTTTCTTTTAATCGAAGTTCAGGATTTACATAACGATAAGATAGGTCCACTAATGTATTCACAACGAATACAATAGCTGCCATCAGAACGATATAGCCTTGAATCAGGGGATAATCACGCTGGCGGATAGAGTCAACGACAAGCTTTCCTACACCAGGGTAAGCAAATAATACTTCCACCACGACTACACCGCCAATCAAGCTGCCCAGACTGACACCGAATACTGTGATGACAGGCGGCAAACTGTATCGGAAAGCATGCGAGAAGAAAATGCGTCTTTCCGAAATGCCGCGCGCTCTCGCTGCGCGGACAAACTCCTGACCTAAGGACTCCAATAGGCTGGAGCGGAGCAGCCGTACATACACACCCGCTATGGCAAGTCCTAACGTCACTGCCGGCAGTACAAGGGACAGCAAACTGTCACGCCCCATAGTCGGAAACCAGCTTAACTTCACCGCAAACACATCAATTAAGATAAGCCCGAGCCAGAAGCTCGGAACCGCAGCGCCAATGATGGAGAAATAGCGACTGATATGATCAATCCAGCTGCCTTTATACAATGCCGAGAGAGATCCTAATGGAATAGCAACCAAAAGCATAACAATCAAGGAACCGATAGTCAGCTCCAGGGTAGCCGGAAGCCCAGTCAGCAGCATCTCCGAAACTGGCTGACTCGTAATATAGGAATTGCCAAAATCAAGTTGGACAAAATCTAACAGCCATTTCCCATATTGAACAAGTAACGGATCGTTAAAGCCCATATCTTCCCTAAGCGCCTCTACCTGCTCCTGGCTGACATTCAGTTCATCCACATTCAGGATGGTTAGCGCCGGGTCTCCAGGCGCAAGACGAAGGAAAAGGAAACTGAAGAAGGTGACGAACAAGACGAACAGCACAACCTCCAATAATCGTCTCCCAATAATACGAAACATCACTTCACATCCAATTGATTTGTGATCATGTAATACTCACTTCTAGTTGTAACCCAGTTTTTCACTTTCGTTTCATCGTAAGCAACGAGTGTGTCTGGGTAAAGAACAAAGCTATTGATTTGATTCTCATCCACGTAGTTGGCAGCCGCTTCAGCTAGTTCTGCACGCTTGTCTGTATCCACTGTTACATTTAATTCATCTATGATTCTAGTCAATTCTGGTTCATCTGCACCACTGAAATTCAAAGCACCATCTGGGTGATACGTAGCATTCAAGTAATAGCCTGCATCACCGCGGGGAGCTGTCAGGTTACTGTATGTGGCCAAATCCCAATCCCGATTTGCTGCCATATATTCTTCCGGAATCTCGATTTGGCGCAGCTCTACATCAATACCAAGTTTTTTCGCATCTGATTGGAAAATCTGTGCAATCAATGGAAGGTCAGCTCTGGCAGAATACGTCAGCATCGTCAGCTCAAGAGGTTCCCCGTCTTTCTGCATTTTTCCGTCCTCTAGTGAATAGCCAGCTTTCTCAAGATAATCCTTTGCAACATCTTCTCCTGTTTCATGTTCACTATAACTAGGCGCAAATGGCAAGGAGTCAGGGAACGGACCTTTTGCCGGCTGTGCATAGCCAAGCAGCACAGAATCTACAATCTCGTCACGGTCAATCAATGCATCCACTGCCTTACGGACATTTACATCCTTAAGAGCTTCTCGCTGCATATTCATTGTCAATTGGTGCACACGGAAGGTTTCGGTTGATTCAACCTTAATGCCATCCTTCGCTTCCAAATTTTCAATGCTTTCCGTTTCTGGACGGAATACAACGTCGGCATCACCAGATTCTAATGCCAGGGATCGTGCGTTGGCATCTTCATTAAAGGAGAATGTGACAGAATCAAGCTTTGCTTTTTCATCCCAATAATCCTCGTTCCGAACAAGCTCCAATTTACTTCCCGGCGTAAAGGATTCCAATTTGAAAGGGCCTGTCCCAATCGGGTTATTTACAAAATCCCCAGCTGCCACATCAATAATTGATACATTTGGGTTTACAAGTTCTGAAACAAATTCAGGAAACGCCTGCGTATTCGTGATATGCAATGTCTTATTATCTGTTGCTTCGATAGAATCAATTTTCAATGCATTCTGGATAGCTACGTTATTCTTTAAAGATCTCTCCAATGATGCTTTTACCGCTTCCGCATCCATCGGCTCACCATTCTGGAAGTTGATACCTTCCCGAAGCTTGATTGTCCATTCTTTTCCTTCATCAGTACCATCCCAGCTCTCAGCCAGCCACGGTTCAATCGTTAACGTTTCTTCATTCAATCGGACCAACGTTTCTGTCATACCTGCACGCAAAGGTACATAACTGGAATCTACATTAGGATCCAAGGAATTCGTTGCAAAGTTATAGACGAAGGTCAGATGCTTCTTATCTCCCTCTGAATCTGCATTATTCGTACATGCTGCAAGCAGCAAGATAAGTACTGCTATTCCCATAGCCTTTAATAATAACTTTCTCATTCGTCTTCCTCCCCAAATCTATATATATGTAAATAAATTCGTAATCATTACGTTTTGTATATTATCGTAATGATTACGTTTTGTAAAGTAAATTTTTACAAAAAAATAGCCCCGTTAATCGGAGCTATCTTCCATAGGTGCCAATTCTCCCTCGGTCAGCCACTTGTGGTTCTTTACTTCTTCCCCTGTAGTGGTCGATTTGTAATCCACCATATATACGGTCGTATCCTCAACCTTTTCAACAATCGCTGTCGCGCCTTTCATCCCTTCCGTATGATCGGCTTCGAGAGTAGCCTCGATTCCCGGCTCAAGCGGATGATCAGCTGCTTCTTTCAACTCTTCCTGGATGACCCATCGATGGTTATCGACATGCTTGCCGCCATTCGTTGGTGTATATGTAACTTCATAAGCATAAGTATCAAATGCACCGACAATCGTTGTCTCTGCACCTTTCATCCCCTCCATATGATTGGCTTGGATGATGGCTTTGCTGCCTGGAGGGAATTCCGGATCATCCGCTTCTTCCAGACCCTCCGGTAATTTTCCGGATTCATCATGCTGCATATGTTCCGTTTCATCTGCACCTTTACTATCTTGCGTTTGCGGCTCGTCATTGCCGCATGCACTTAGCATGAAAACTGCCCCAAGCAGAATCAAAAATATCCTCATTCGATTCTCCTCCTTTTCTAGCACTAGTATGTATCATACTCTCCTACTCCTATACCCTTTCAAATACGCAGGCATGCCGACACATAAAAAGGACAGTCTGCTGACTGTCCTAGAGGGATCTTGCAATGACCTGCTTGTAATACATCACAGACAGAGCACCAAATATGGAATATAGCAGTGTATAAATAACCATTACAGCCAGCATCGGAATCCATAGAGATGAACCGAACCAAAACCAGCCAGACTTCACAGCAAAATAACTATGTGACAAGCCAATCAGTAATGGGATGCCAAAGTTGAAGAGCTGTTTATGTACGATGCCTTTTCTCAGATCTGTTTTGGTATAGCCTATCTTGCGGAGAACGGTGTAAGTTTGCTGTTCACTGTCACCTTCATCCATCTGCTTGATATACAAAATGCTGCCAGATGTAATGAGGAATGTCAGACCAAGGAATCCGACGAGGAATAAATACAGCCCCATCTGCATCTTCTGCTGATCCTCTGATAACTCTTTTGAAACAGCAGTGTTGCCGAAGCGCTGCTCCTGGAATAGCTGGGCAGCTTCCTCTTTATCCTTATCTTCCTGCACAGTTACTTTGAAAAAGGATTGTGATACGACTGAAGGAAGCTCTTCCAGCTGCCTATAATCTGCTTCATTTAAAATGCCTATCAGAGCACCAAAAGAAAGAAAAGAAGGTACTTGGTAAGTGTCATGTATGGCTATCAGCTCAAAGGTACGTTCAGCTTCGGCTAGGAAGTGTACCTCTCCAGGCTGGAACTTCAACGAGCGCTTTAACCGATCACTTTGACCTGTTAACACCATCTTTTCAGTCGACACATCCATGTCTGCTTGACTATCTGGTATAACTAAGAACTGCTGCTCTGCTGTAATACCTGCACCCTTCGCAAGTATACCCGTCAAATCTGCACGCAGTTCCAGTGTTGACGTTTCCTTTGCCTGCACCTGGATACCTGATTCTTTAAGCACATGTTCAAAGTTATTGGCATCCTCTTTTGCCAGAAAAACAAAGTCTGCTCCGGCAGTCAGCGCATCTCCATCCTTGCCCACAGAATAGTACGTAATATAAGCCAGCGATAAAAATCCGATTGCCAGTGCAGATACTGTGGTGATGACAGTGAGCAAGAAAGCATTTGTCCGCATTCGGAACATGATGCTCCCTAATGAAAGTACCTGCTTAATAGAAAGATACCCACCCTTCCGTTTACGAAAAAGCATCAGCAGGAACGTAACGGATCCTTTAAAGAAAAGATAAGTACCAACAATACAAGATGCCAGGATGATCAGCATTAGCACCATCAGCTCTTTCGTAGCATCATAGTCACCACTGAACAGTCTTGTAGACAAGTAATAACCGAATAAGATTAAGAGTATGCCAGCTATGCCGATTACCATCTGCCACCAGGTAATGCGTTTCCCAGCTGTTTCAGACGTATCACGTACAAGGAAAAGAGAAAGTAAGGTTTGCCTTTTTATCTGGAAAGTCGTCATGATCATTAATAGTAAGTAGAATAAACTGAAAACCACAATGGTCCATCTTAACGCCGACGTGGAAAAATTCAGTTCCACAATGCTTTCAAGACCTGTCAATTTGTAGAGAATCATGGTGAGCAGTTTGGATCCCAAATACCCTGCAAAGACTCCCAAAAGTAAACTCCCCAAATATAAAATTGCATTTTCTATGGCGAGCATAAACGCTATCCGATGCTTTGTCATTCCGACCAACTGGTACAAACCGATTTCCTTCGATCTGCGTTTGATTAAAAGTTGATTCGCATAGATTAGGAAAACAGCTACAATCCATAACAGCATCATGGAGGCTACCTGTATTGCTGCACTGACTTTTATCGAGTCTTCGATTGAGCCCATAGAAGCATCAAACTGCAATGTGAGAAATGCGAAATACAGTCCGACACTGAATACAAGAGCGAAAAAATAAAGTCCATAGTGGCGTATATTTTGTTTTGTATTGCGATAGATCAATTGGTAGATCGACATATTACTTGCCTCCAAGTAATAAGGGCTGCTGAGCAGCCCTATGAGTTTAAAGCGATTGTTTGATGACCTTGTTGTAGTGGACAACTGATAGAATGCCGAAGATTGAATACAAGAGTGTATAGATTACCATTACGACAATCATCGGTGTCAGCATGACCGATCCAAACAGGAACCAGCCGGACTGAACAGCGAAGTAGCTGTGTAAGAGTCCGATGACGAGCGGAATACCGAAGTTGAATAGCTGTTTGCGCTGGATACCGCGGCGAAGATCCGTCGTTGTGAAACCAAGCTTGCGCAAAATCGTATAATTCGGTTTCTCGCTTTCTGCTTCATCCATTTGCTTGAAATAGAGGATACAGCCAGATGTAATCAGGAATGTCAGACCTAGGAAACCGACGATGAATAGAGTTAATCCAATTGTTGATTTCTGATCCGCAGCAACATCAATTCTGGATTCACTGTTATCCTTTGCTTCGAAATCCAGACTGTTGAATAAATCATTTGCCTTTTGCAACTGATCATTATTTTCAATTGTATAACCGAAATACCAATGATAGCCTTGATTCAAATCTGGGTTAATGTCTTGCTTCAGCTCCTGGAACAAAGCATCATCGACAATCATTGTCGGCAGACCGCCCATGGTGTAATAGTTAGAGATTGGATACTCGTCCTCAAGCCCCGTGTAATGCAGAGCTGTCTCTGTTTCTTTCCCAAGGACAGTAACATCGCCTTCGTCCTTTAGAGACATAAAACGCTGCAGCAGCTCATTGTATCCAGTCAGTTTCAGTTCATCTGGGGCTACATCCAACCCTGCTGCTTTCTCACTTATAACAGCTGTATCCATCATAGAAGAATCAAAGTTCATTTCCAGCTCCGTTTGCAGAATGTTTTCGATATTGAGCTGTACGGTGTACACCTCTGCTTTGTCCTCCGTATAAGCGATATTATTATCATCCATTGCCTGTTGGAAGCTTTCGGCATCGCTTTCTGTCAGTAAGGAGAAATCTTCTCCTCCCGTATAGTTATAAGCCGTTTCCTCAGCAGAATAGAACGTAATGTAACTTAGGGAAAGCAAACCGATCGCCAATGCAGATACAGTAGTAATGATGGTAAGCAGCATCGCATTCGATTTCATCCGGAACATAATGGATGAGAGAGACAGTACCTGCTTAATGTTCAGATAGCCGCCTTTTTGCTTCCTAATAAGGCTTACCAAGAATGCTACGGATCCTTTATAAAACAAGTACGTTCCAACAATGACACAAAACAGGATAAAGAACATAGCTCCGAACAATTCAATCATGGATGAGAAATCACCATCAAATAATTTACCTGACACAATATAACCAACTGCAATCAGTGCAATACCAAAGATACCGATGATAACTTGGAAAACAGATAGCTTTCGCGCTGTCATTTCTGTTTTTGATTTCACGTGAAACAATGAAAGAATCGTCTGGCGTTTAATGAAGAGTATATTCATCAGCATGATAAGTGCATAGATACATAGGAATACTAGTAGAGTTTGAAGTAATGCCCTTGATGAGAAGGATAAGGATGCGATTCCTTCAACACCTGTTACTTTGAACAATATCATGATTAATAGCTTGGAACCGGCAAATCCTAGTGCAATGCCGATTAGGAGACTGCCAAAATAAAGGATGGCATTTTCTGCGCTCAATAACCGAAAAATCTTGTTTTTCGTCATACCAATCAGCTGAAACAGTCCAATTTCCTTGCTGCGCTGTTTGATAAAAATCGTATTTGCATAAAGCAAGAACACAGCGACGATAAAGATCAGAAGCACAGAAGCCGTAGCAATACCCGCACCGCCTTTTACCGAGCCTTCCACTGGATCCATCGACTTATCATATTGCAAGGTGACAAAGGCAAAGTACAAACCGGAGCTAAAAATCAAAGCAAACACATACAGATAATAGTTACGAAGGTTTTTCTTCAGATTTCGGAGTATCAGACTATTAATGCTCATTTTGCACCCCGCTGAGCACACCTTGTGTGGACATAATGTCTTTGAAGAAGGCTTGGCGTTCTTGCTGACCTTTGTTCAGCTGCGTATAAATCTGACCGTCCTTGATGAATATGACACGGCTGCAATAGCTGGCTGCTGCCGGATCATGTGTGACCATGACGATGGTTGCTTTTCGGTTGGCATTCAATGAACTAAGCTTGTTCAACAAATCAGATGCTGATTTCGAATCAAGCGCACCTGTTGGCTCATCGGCAAAGATGATGCTTGGCTCATGAATGAATGCACGTGCAGCAGATGTACGCTGCTTCTGACCGCCGGAAATCTCACTTGGGTACTTATGCTGCAGCTCCATAATACCGAGCTGATTGGCTACCTCTTCAAATTTACGATCGGCTTCTTTTTTTGGTACTTTCTTAATCGATAGCGGAAGCAGTATGTTTTCCTTCACTGTCAGCGTATCAAGCAGGTTGTATTCCTGGAACACGAAGCCAAGATGATTCTTACGAAATTCGGCCAGCTGCTTCTCTTTCATGTTTGTAATTTCGTTGTTTTGGATCAAGATTGTTCCGCCGCTCGCACGGTCAATGGAAGAGAGCACGTTCAGCAGTGTCGTCTTACCAGATCCCGATGAACCCATGATGCCGACGAATTCTCCCTCCTCGATACTAAGGTCGACACCTCGGAGTACTTCTTGCTTATTGAATTTATTTCCGTAATTCTTCTGGACTCTTGTCGCTTCTAGAATTCCCATTGTTTCGCACCTCTTTGTGTGATTTGTTACCTCAAGTATACGGATGCTCTAGAATATACTCCTGCTTTTCAGCTAACAAACGAACAAAAGCGTGTGACAATCCTGTCACACGCCAGTCATGCCGACCATATCGTTTCGTTTCGGGAAAGTGAGTGTAAAGCAAGTTCCCTTCTCAGGATCAGAAACTACCTCTACTTTAATCCTTAGCTGTTTTGCCGCTTTCTTTGTCAAATAAAGCCCCATGCCGGTGGCAGCCTTATTATGCTGGATAGTGGACGTGAACCCCTGATCAAATATACGCGGCAAGTCTTTTGCATCAATCCCTATACCATGATCTTGAATACGAATCTGTACATGCCCTTCGATTTTCTCACTAGAAATATAAATATCATTGTTCTCACTATACTTCACTGCATTGGATAACAGTTGACGCAGAATGAACGTGAGCCACTTTGTATCACTCAGCACTGCTTCTGCCTGCAAATCAAGGTCAAATCCAATTCCCTTCTGCATACACCACGAACGCAAGGAACGGATCTCCTGACTGATGACTGTATGCAAATCGATTTCTTCTATATATAAGTCATTCTCAATGAAGGTGATGCGCTTCTGGTGGATTTGCGTATCCAGCAGCATGTGTACACGCAGCCATTCATAAGTCAGCTGCTGCTTTAGTTCATCATCCTCCATACGATCAATGATCAGTTGCATAGCCGTCAGCGGTGTCTTTACTTCGTGAATCCAGGAAAGCAGTTCATCCTTCTCCCGTTCTAACGACTCCCGGCGATCAGAAGACGTACGATTAAGGAAATTGACCTGCTCTTGGAGACTCTCGTGAACGATATATTCATAGGGCCGATCTGGTTCAGGCAATGTCGAAGCGTCCAGACTCTTTTCCCAAACATTCAAACTGCGATAAAAACGTGTTTCCCGGTGATAACGGAAAAAAAGGAATACCGCTAGCAGCAGCCAGAACAGCAAAAGTACGTAGAAGATGGAATCAAACGGAATCGTCGTATCCACATACGCCACTAATAGCAGTAAACAAGAAAGCAGGACGAACATACCTATCCAGCTCGCCTTATCCCGAAGATACTTTCGGATCATGGCTGGTTTACCTCCAACGCACAGTAGCCTTGTCCTACTTTCGTTTCAATTTGCTGTCCTAGCCCGATATCATCCAGCTTCTTCCGCAGTCTATTCACGTTTACAGTCAATGTATTATCGCTAATGAAACGCTCATCATCCCATAGACTTGTAATCAGCTTTTCCCGAGAGACAATTTTATTTTTCTGTTCTACTAAAAGCTTCAGGATATACATCTCATTTTTCGTCAGCTCCACTTTACCTGTGTCATTTTCCACTTCGTTCTTTTCATAATCAACTGTTGCACCATTCCACGTTTTTAATGTGACTTTATCCGTACTGTAATTGTAAACGCGGCGAAGAATAGCCTGTATTTTTGCGATCAGCACCTCAAAATGGAACGGCTTTTGAACAAAGTCATCCCCGCCAAGCTGCATCGCCATGACCATATCCATTGGATGGTCACGAGAGGAAAGGAAGATAATCGGCACATTCGAATGCGCCCGTATCATCCGGCACCAGTGGAACCCATCATAGCTCGGCAGCTGAATATCAATCAGCACGAGCTCCGGCTGCACACTTGAGAACTCTTCCATCACCTGTCCAAAGTCTTCTATCCCATGCACACCATAAGACCATTGCGTCAATCGCGTCCTGATTTCTTCGAACAGACTTTTGTCATCTTCGATTAATAGTATCTTAAACACGTTCGTCACCTCATTCGTCTTCCATAAAATTGTAACGAATATGCACTGTTTTTACTAGCATCCCAGGGTAAAGATTGTTTCTATATCAGCACTATGCTAGAGTTTTCTCATATAAACAAAGCGAGGTCCTGCACGATGTTCGATCCTACTGTATTCGATAACTTGAAAGTGGCATTCGAGAATCAGCTATATGATTTGGATAACTTAGACAAGGAAATTACCATCGTGTCCCGCCATGACCGTTTGGAAATGGCTACAATGTCACGTGAATTCCGTCTCGGATTCACGTTGCGGGCAAATGCGAATGTGACTGCTGAAATCTGTCTGGACGCTTCTTTGAGTGATTTGGCAGATGAGATTTTGGAAGAGCCAGAAAAGAATCCTGGCTGTACCTTAAGGTTATTTTTCTATATGACAGTTGAAGATCCTGATACAGAGTGTCCTCTGATCGAGTCTATCCTGACTCAGATTTGGACACCGCCAATCCGCCCTGAGCAAACGCTGGAATATACGTACGATAAACAGCAAAAGCATTACCAAAATACAGCCGAAGTCCGTTTTGACCGGAAAGTTAATGAAAATCAAATGGAGGATCTTCCAAATCTGATTGATCATATTCTGGACTCTCTTGAAGCACTGACAACAGAATAAGAACAGCCCGCAGTATATCTGCGGGCTGTTCTTATTTTTTCTGGAGCTTTATGTGATCTACATTCAGCCAAGCGTTCGCTTGAGCTTTGTTGTAAATACCAATTTCTATCTTACCGTCTGTGACTTTGACATTATCAAGCGTTACTTTTGTCCAATCAGAAGCAACACTAGGTATTGCCTGCTTCAGCTGCGTAGTAGCACTTTTCGCATAGATCTCAGAAGTTGTATGCGCACCACCTGCTTTCACCCAAGCAGTTAATTTATACGTTCCATTTTGCAAACCAGTCAGCTGCTGGTAGATAGATGCTTCATATGCTTTTGCATCCCAGAACGATAACTTGTAATTCCCATCAAGTGCATCAGCTTCTGTCTTCACAGCCGTTCCTGTTGTTCCTGCAGCAGTCCATTTTGTCCAATCCGTCGGAGTTCCAGAGGATGCGCCTGATTCAAAGCTGGGATTCTTCGCATAATTCGTTTGAGCAGCTGCATTCGGCGTACCAAAGATCTTCACAGCATCCAATGCATTTCCATTGAAATCAAAGATTGCTTGGTTATCCCACTCATTACCCGGTTCATCTGTAACGCCAAGATAATTCATACCAGCTGTCGTAGCCCAGGATACTTTTCCGTTATTCCAAAGCGGCTCCCAATAGAAGAATCCGGTTCCCTTCTTATTCGGCACTTGCTGGATAGACGTTACCAGATCCTGCATGAAGTTATGTTGTCCTTTCGGAGTTGCTGCGTAACCAGCAGTTGCAGCTTCTTCCTGACCAAATGCATTTTCCTTTGCATCTGCATTACCTGTCGTATGGCCATATGCTGTTTCGACAACAATGACATCTTTTCCATAACGCTTGGATATATTATTCATATTTGTTTCCAAGTCATCCAGCGTACCGTGCCAATAAGGATAATAGGAAATTCCAATTGTATCGTATTCTACATTGCGGGCAGTTATTTCGTCGAACCACCATTTAAAGGTTTCATAATTACCGCCCTCTGCCAAATGCAGCATCAAGGTAGTATCTTTCGGTTCTGTATCCTTCACCGCTTTGATACCAGACTTGAGGAACGCTGCAAGTCTGTCGAATTCACCGCCGCCTTCCCCCCAGCTTTTACCATGTGGCCACAGCATGCCGCTATTTAATTCATTCCCTATCTGAACCATATCCGGGTAGACATTTTGTTTCTTCATTTCGGCAAGCACACTGTGTGTATAATCATATACCTTCGTGTTTAGCTGTTCGAAGGATAATCCCTGCCAGCTTTTCGGCTGATTTTGCTTACCAGGATCCACCCAGAAATCGCTGTAATGGAAATCAAGCAATACCTTCATGCCTTTCGATTTAGCACGCTTAGCTAAATCGATTGTCGTTTTCAAATCGTTCGTACCTGCACCATACGAATTGCCAGCTGCATCTTTCGGGTCATTCCAAATACGCAGTCTGACATAGTTAGATCCATTGTCTTTTAAGATTTGCAAGGGATCCTTCTGCACACCATTTTCATAATACTTTGCTCCAGCTTTCTCCATATCCGCCAGCGTCGAAATATCTGCACCTCGGATGAAGGAGCTGTCATATCCAGCTGCTTCAGCGGGCTGAACTGCTACGAAAGCACTCGAGAAACTTAACATTAAAGCAAACAGCAATGCGAACTTCTTCTTCAAGATATTCTCCTCCTGCTTATTTAAGCTGGTCGATAACGTAGTCAACTGCTTTCTTCGGATCACGTGTCAGACTGATATATTCTGCGCCTTTTGTCGCAGCTAATTTAATGCCGAGACGATCAGTATCTTCTTTGATATCCTCGAAGTACGATCCCACCTGAGGCGCCAGGATGACCATATCGTAGTCAGCCATGATTTCATAATGTGAACCGTATGCTCCAGCAGATGCAGAAATCGGAACGCTGAATTGTTCAGCTCCTTCTGTCAAAGCGTTGGCGAGCATGGCACTTGTACCAGCACCTGCACAAAGGACAAGAACGTTCGTCGGTTTCAATTCATTGGAAACGGATCTTGTTTCTTGAATTTCTTCTGCTGCTTGCGTTGCTGCAATGCCGCTTACTGCTGCAGCCATTGCTGGCTGTGTTCTCGCCGCAGCAGCTTCCAGCTGAGCATTCTGTGCTTCCTGCATGACGAGCTCTTTATCGTACACCTTACAGAAAGGCAGATAAATCAAGAAGTCGACGACGATTAAGGTCAACACTAGCACAAACGACCATAATCCCATTCCGGTTCCGAGTACAAGGCCGATTGGTGCTGGTGTGGCCCAAGGCAGGACATACATGAAACTATTCATGCCGATGACGTCGACAAAGAATTTAAAAATACAAACGTTGATCATCGGTGTCAGCAAGAACGGAATGAAGAAATACGGATTCAGGATAATCGGCGCCGAGAATAGTAATGGCTCGTTCACCGCAAAACTGACCGGTATGAAGGACGCCTTACCAACTGCCTTCAGCTGTTTGGATTTCGCCAAGAGCATGAAGATGAACGGTACTACAAGCGTGGCACCTGTTCCGCCCATCGTACCTACAAAGTTACCAAGACCTACTGTCAAAACATTGGATGCCTGCTCACCTGCATTATATAGCTGCAGATTAGCTTCTACGTTGACATAGATAATAGCAGCAATCGCTGGTTCGACGATAGACGGTCCGTGTACACCGACAAACCAGAAGAATGCCATCATACCCCAGATAATCATGATACCGAGGTAGCCATCGGCCGCAGTGAATAATGGGGAAAGCAGTTTGACTAGCGCTTCCGCGAATGGCACATTCAATGTAGTACGCACAATCAAATCGATAATGACCATACCGAGGACAGAGAATGCGAACGGGAAGATATCCTTGAATGTCTGGGAAATCGTTCCGGGCACTTCTTTTGGCATTTTGATCGTAATATTTTTCAATACACAGAAACGATAAACATTAACCGTTATGAAAGCGGATACAAATGATGCCAGTAAACCTTTGGTTCCCATGTATTCGGCAGAGAACCCACCGTCGATCTGCGAAACACTCAACAGCATGAACCCAACAATGGATGCAAGCATTGCTGATGTCGAGTTGATTACTTTATTCTTCGGCATTTTTCGGTTCACTGATTCACTCAGACTTCTGGCTGTTGTAGCGGAAACCAGCAAGCCTACCACACCCATGGAATAGTTATATACTTTCCACAGCCATGTCGAAACACTTTCCGGCCAGGCAAATCCTAGTACTTCCGGCAAAGCTGCCAGAAGGATGAAGATACTTGCGAACAGAATTGCAGGCATTGCCGTCAGGAAACCGTCACGAACTGCCCCAAGATAGATATTCCGGGAAACCTTCTCGAAGAACGGTTTCCCTTTCTCAATTTGTCCAATAATCCCTTTCATCCTACTTCCTCCTTTTAACTCGTTTTGCGGTAGAGCTCGACGAAGTCCTGTACAAGCTCCCGAAGAAGCAATGTTGTCATCAGGTGATCCTGGCCATGGATGAAAATGAAGCCGATATCCATATCCTTGCCGGCTGCTTCATCTGCCAGTATTTGCGTTTGTGCATTGTGAGCCAATTTGAGATTTTCATCTGCACTTTTCAGCTCTTCTTCTACATTCTCGAAGTTTCCTGTACGCACTTCCCGCAACAGCTTCATCAGCGAGCTGCGCGCATCCCCGGCATATGCAACAATCTCAAAACCTAGCATTTGTAATGATTCTTTTGTCATAATAACCCTCCTAAAACGCTTTCATATTAGTTTTATAAAGGCACGGCGAGTAGCACCCACCGTGCAGGATATCAACTGATGGTCTTTGTCTCACTTAGACGCTTGTACCAGTAAGCAGAAGCTTTTGGATAGCGCTTTTGTGTTTCGAAATCTACATAGAATAGTCCATAGCGTTTGTTATAGCCATTTGTCCAAGAAAACAGATCCATCAAGGACCAGAGGAAGTAACCTTTTACATTCACCCCATCCTCAATTGCCTTGCCGATAGCTTCCAAGTAGACTTTCAGATAATCGATCCGTGCCTCGTCCATGATGACGCCATTCTCGAACTCATCTTTGTAGCCCATTCCGTTTTCGGTAATATAGATTTTGTTGTAATGAGGATAATCCTCTTTTATACGCATTAGGATGTCATACATACCTTCCGGATAGATCAGCCAATCCCAATCTGTGCGCTTCAGTCCTTCCTTATAGATTCGTTCTCCAATTCCTTTTACTTTGTAGACAGAAGTCCCTTTGTCTCCTGTTCCATTGTGATGAATCTGCGTTTCGCCATCATACGCTTTAACGAAGTGACATTGATAGTGGTTGATTCCAAGATAGTCATTACGGCGGGATGCCTTCTTCATAATCTCAAAATCTTCTTCTAGGAATTCATAAGTCGCACCGTTCGCTTCGGCAATTTCTTCGAGTGCTTGCATCGTTTTATCTGAATAGTATCCGAGATATGTAGCATCCAAGAGGAAGCGGACGGAAAGCGCATCATCCAAGAAAGCCGCATGCTGATCTTCCGGTGAGCCTGTTGCCGGATATTTCGTTTCTAAGGAATGTACAACTCCAATCTCACCAGGGTAGTTGTTATCCTTAAACAAGTTAACCGTTCGAGCATGGGCAACCATCATATTATGCAAACACTGTATGATCATTGAAAAATCACTTTTCACAGACGGCGGAAATGTTCCTAATAAGTACTGGTTTGTTGCAACCGGATAAATTTCATTGAATGTGCTCCAGTAGTGAACTTCATGGAATTCCTTGAAACAGAATTCTGCGTAGTCGACGAAGGCGTCTAAGTTCTCCCGATTCAAGAAGTCTCCTTTATCGAACAGTGTTTTTGGAGTATCAAAATGATGTAAGGTGACAAAGGCTGTGATATTCCGCTTTTGACACTCTGCAAATAGACTATGGTAGAAATCGACACCTTCTTGATTCACTTCTCCGGTTCCATCAGGGAAAATTCTTGTCCATGCAATCGAAATACGGATACCATTTACACCGAATTTCTCACAAAGTCTGATGTCCTCTGGATATTGATGATAAAAGTCACTAGCAGGGTCTGGACTGAATCGCCCTTGCTTCTCCAGGAATTCATCCCAGGCTACCGGCCCCTTACCGCCTTCCTTTGTCGCACCCTCTGCTTGATAGGCTGCTGTTGCTCCCCCAAATATAAAATCCTCAGGCAACTTATACATGATCGGATTCCTCCTCCAAAATGTTTGTTTAAACAGTAATATATTGTTTGTTTTTGTTATCTTTCGTTTATTGTAAACGGATACAATATACCTGTCAACGAATTTTTTTCTAAAATTAGGCAAATGTTAATGGATAACAAACAATCACGTGTTTGTATTTGTTTATTTATATTGACTGTATTAACTTGCATATGATAAGTTATGTTTAAAGTTTTGAGGTGAAAATATGTTGAAAAGAGAGCGCTTGTTGAAAATTGTGGACATCGTCAACAAACAAGGAATCATAACAGTCAACGATATCATCCACGAATTGAACGTTTCAGATATGACAATCCGCAGAGATTTAGATGAATTGGATAAAGCAGGTAAGCTAGTAAGGATACATGGCGGCGCACAAAGTATCACCCATGCAATGGATCAGGAGTTGTCCCATGTAGAAAAGCTGGATGTCCAAGTAGAGGAAAAAACGCAGATTGCTGCATTAGCTGCTTCTATCGTAAATGACCGAGATACAGTTTTTCTTGGTCCAGGAACAACGATTGAACTACTTGCACGCCACTTACTTCATAAGAAAATCAGAATCATCACGAACAGCTATCCAGTGTTTGAGATCCTAACCCAAAGTGATACAGCTGAGATTATGCTGATCGGCGGGGATTTCCGAAAAAATACTGGTACGTTCGTCGGACCGCTAGTAAATAGCAGTCTGCAAAAGCTCAATTTCACGAAAGCTTTCATCAGTGCGAACGGGGTTCACAATGAAGAGATTTCTACCTACAGCATTGAAGAAGGTGAAGCACATCAGATTGCGCTGAACAACTCACGCAGCAAATACTTACTTGTCGATCATACGAAATTCAATCGGGAAGATTTCTATGTATTTTACAACCTGCATGATATGGATTATCTAATAACGGATGACAAGATACGATCAGACGTTCAGGCGCATTACGAGCAGTATGTTGAGATGCAATTACCACAAAAGGCATAAGGAGGAATAGAAATGAAAGGCGTCATTTTCGATTTCAACGGCACCATGTTCCTGGATTCCCATTTACATGAGCAGGCTTGGTTCCATATGATCCGCAAGTATGCTGCAGCACCCATAACAGATGAAGAAATTTTCAAGAATATCCACGGCCGCACGAACAGTGAGATTTTACGACACTTCATCAATAATGACCTCACAAAGGGAGATATACAGAAACTATCCGATGAAAAGGAAAGTCTCTACCGAGATCTATGTCTGCAAAATGAGAAGGATCTTGTACTCACCAAGGGTTTGGTGGAAACTTTGGATCACCTAAAAGCACAGGGTACGCCTATTACAATAGCAACGGCAACGGTGAAAGAAAATGTTGCCTTCTACTTCGATGTTTTCAAGCTGGACAGGTGGTTCAATTTTGAAACTGTCACATTCGATGATGGCAGTTTCCCCGGAAAACCTGCTCCTGATATCTTCTTGATAGCAGCTAAAAAACTAGGTCTGCAGCCAAACGAGTGCCTTGTCATCGAAGACGCCTTTTCCGGTCTCACCGCCGCGAAGAAAGCCCGAATTGGTACAGTCATTGCAATCGATCCTTTCGGGAAGAATCGTGAAGCCTTTGAACAGAACGAGCTTGGTTCAGGTGGTATTATTCAAGATTTTACGACTTTCCAAGAACTTTTGCTCGTTAAATAGCAGAACCCCTCATCTGTCCGATGAGGGGTTCTTCCATTATGCCCGCGCGGTCTTGCCTAATTCTTCTCCAAGTCCAAAGTAATGACGGAAGTTGTAGATGAGCGGACTCCACTTACTTGGATCAATATGCTTCCCCTCTTTTAAAATGTTTTCCTGTGCATGGACGGCTACAACTTCCACCTCTATAATAGCAATACCCTCCATATAGTCCGGTTCTCTGATATGTCTTACTTCTGCTTCAATTTGTAATGGGCATTCTGCAATAGCCTCTGCGCTCACAACTGAGGAGATTTTTCTCGTTAGACCAGCTGCATGGAATTTATCTTTTACAGAGATGTATCCATATGCTGCTTTATCCGACGGAACCACCTCTTTTCCTGTACAAGCAGCAATCCGTTCGACGTGCTGCCATAAATCAGGACCTGGAATATTCAGCACACATCCCCCTCTCCGCTGTAAATTCTCATATGCTTTCCCGGTTGTACCGAGACCGATGACAAGAAAATGATCCAATGCCCAGGAAGAAGATATTGGACTGATGTTTGTCGTTCCATCCTCATTCACTGTCGTGAGAAGGACAATAGCGTTGCCATAATATAAAATCTTAGGATTAATTGTTTTTGTTTCTATCATCATACTTCTCCCCTCTCCATCTTTAGCTTAAAATAAAGATATTACGAGCGTCATCGAAATATGGATGTTACGAAAGGAGAATGGGTTTGCATCCTCAACATGTCGCAGCAGCTGCAAGCCTGCTTAGTGAATCTTCCCGCAGTATCATGCTCACTTACATGCTCGATGGAAGATTCCATACTTCAGGGGAGCTAGCTCGGGCTGCCGGTATCACGCCGCAGACAGCCAGCTTTCATCTAAAAAAGCTAGAAGAAGCTGGGTTCCTTGATCAGACCAAGCAGGGACGCCATCGTTATTACGGACTAAAAGATCCTGCCATTGCACAAGTAATCGAATCATTGCTGACAATTACACCGCCTGCTCCAGTTTCCTCCTTCAAGCAGGCAGCTGAAGACCAAGCTATCCGCTATGCCAGGACCTGCTATGATCATTTGGCTGGCTCACTCGGTATACAGGTTGCAAAAGGTTTAATTGCTAATGAATATGTAAAACAAGAACATAACCAATTTATCCTCACAGCTAAAGGAGAAACCTTCTTTTCAAGCTTCGGTATCGACGTGGAAACAGCTCGAAGAAAAAGGCGGTCTTTCTGCCACTGCTGCTTGGATTGGAGCGAGCGAAAGCATCATCTTGCTGGTGCATTAGGGCATGCAATGCTGGAACGTTTTCTGGAATTGGATTGGCTGAGAAAGAAACCGGAGTCACGGGCACTCCTGCTTACAGAGACAGGGAGAAATGGGCTTGCTGAGGTTTTCAGTTTAGACATCTCTAACATACATAAAACACATGACAACAAGGTTTATTTACGATAGAATGTGCATAAGATAATAACGAAAAAAGACCGCCTGGTGCTGGTAACACCAAACGGTCAAGCAATAGCAAGGATTCCTCAAAGGAATCGACCCATGAAAGAGCGAAAAAATAACCTACCCATCATGAGCTGTCACTCAAGGGTGGTTATTTTTTTTGGTTTTTATCAGACATGATCGCAACAACCAGCGTACCGAAAGAAATCATCAGCATCAGCGTTTCGAATACTGTCAGAGGCATCACCTCCCTCCCTGGAGGGATAAGTGAGCCGACCACCCTTGAGTCATCTATGCTATTGTCTGTCCATTATACCAAGCTCGTCTCTTGGCCACATCTTACTTTCGGTGGAGTTTTTCTTGTATTCAACGGCCCTGCTCTATTGCTATAATTAGGAAAAATTGCGTAAGGTGGGATGAGATTTGAGGTTACTAGACGTACCCTACATCAAGCAGCGCCCAGAGCTGCCTTCCGGATGTGAAGTAACAGCGCTGGCAATGGCTCTGTCCTATTATGGAGAAGATGTCGATAAACTATCATTAGCTCGTGAAATGCCCATAGATAAAACATCTGTAGAACGCAATGAGGATGGAACAATCCGCATATGGGGTGATCCGGAGGATGGTTTTGTCGGCGATCCATTCGATAATGGTATTACGATAAACCCGAATCCGCTGAAACAAGTAGCAGAAAAGTACCGGCCCGGCAGCTCGGCACTGTACGGAGAAGCATGGGATGTCATTGAAACTCATGTAGCAAATGACCGCCCTGTTTTGGTTTGGTTTACAATTCATCATGACATGCCTACACCACGTGTCTGGCACACTCCGGCTGGGAAAGTCGTTCAAGCACCCCGTCCGCTGCATTGCATCGTCGTCACTGGTATCGATGATGACCACGTTTATTTCCACGACTGTGAATCAACAGAAAAAAGCGGCGAGCATGTAAAGGTAGAAAAAACTCAGTTTATCCGAATCTATGATGAAATGGGAAGGCGCGCCCTTGTTATCACATAGAAAAACACGGTCAAATGACCGTGTTTTTTCATTCCATCGCTTCATATATCGCCTGGACAACTGGTCCATAATCGCCTGTAGCATATTCGTCTCCAGCAAACAAATTACTGTTTGCTGCCGGATCAAGCACAGGTGTGTGCTTCTTGTTTGTCAGCAGGACGATCCCAAGGTCATATTCCGGGTCGAGGATCGTAACTGTACCGGTCCAGCCCGTATGACCGTAGGCTGTGTCACTTGCCAACGAACCGAACATCCAATCCATCGTCCCTTCATCGCCATTCCTGCGCCAGCCAAGCCCATACGTTTCATTTGTAGGAGAAGCCGCTGTAAATGTCTCAATCACATCTTCACCAAAAAATTCCTGTTTGCCATATCCGCCGCCATTTAACATGACTTGCAGCAAAACAGCCATATCATTCGTCGTCGAGAAGAGTCCCGCGTGCCCGGATATACCATCCATTGCATAATAGCTTTTCTCATCATGCACTTCTCCGATAATCGTTTCTGTCCTGATATTCGGGAAAGAGAAATACCCATCTCTTGTGTTACCTAGACGCTCTGTCGCGGCCACATCTTTCACCTTCACGCCGTTTTCCAATGGATTGAACATTGTGTTCTTCAAACGAAGCGGCTCATAAAAAGTCTCTTCTACATACGCATCCAGTCTTTCTCCCGTCATACGTTCCACTATTACACCTAACAGCATATAATCAATGTCGCTATACAGATGGTTGGTTCTTGGTTCATATTGGAGCGGAACCTGAGGCAAAAGTTCGATTGTACGCTCTCGATCCTGCGAATAAAATGCACCTGCTGTATCCGGGTTATGGAATTCAATACTCGCTGGAAAACCTGCCTGGTGCTGCAGCAGATCTTGTATTAAAATCGTATTCTTCCCTTTTATCTCTGCATTTGCCTCATCCTTGAATTCTGGAATGTAATCACTGACTTTATCCGTCAACCTGATTTCTCCCTCGCTGACAAGATGCTGCAGCGCAAAATTAGTTGCGTACATCTTTGTATTGGAAGCCAGATCATATAAGGTATCTTTTTTCACTTTCTTAGGATTTTTAAGCTCCTCCAGTCCGTCATATACTTGACGGTAACCGTAACGGGATTCCTTCACAATCTTTCCGTCCTTTATAATGAGCAATGATGCTCCCGGAAATCCATTTTCGATATCGCTTTCAATTAATTCATCCACTTTCGCTAACCCTTCCTTAGTGAATCCCGCTTCTTCAACTCTCTTCGCCTTATCCAATGTTGGGTACTCAGTTGTAACTGCCAATGCTGACGTAGGGACAAATAATAGCAAGAATATAAGTGAGAAAATAGCAAACTGCTGACCAAGACGTTTCATCCGAACTCCTCCTTTGTCTTGTCTACTGTTTCCCTTAAGCTAAAACAAATTCCTTTCCGCATTGGAAAAACACGAAAAAAGCACTGCAATATGCAGTGCTCGACAGGTAAATGATCTGGTCAGTCAATCAACTCTCGGTTTTTCCAGTAGGACCTTTTCAGTGATACATAATTAGTTAAGAACAGCAGTAATGCTGCTATGAAGCTGACGATCAGACCTTCTATAAGAGGGACTGACATCATGCCAAATACATCGAATGACGCAATGCTCGCACACATAATAACAAGAAATGACGTTGATTTAATAATAATCAATTTCCTCTCTCGTCTATAAGCTTTTGCAGTCATTATTTCAGCAAACTCCATACCTGACAGAATATAACGAATCCAGACGTAAGCTATTGTTCCGAACAACATCCCAATCAGAACAACGACACCATCCATAGGAATAAAATCAAATTGAGAAATAACAATCAGAGTCAAGACAGCTATCAGCTGCAAAATGGCAGCTTCCGCAAAGTAAACGAGTATAGTCCTGCGCTTGTATTCATCATCCGGCAGCAAAAAACGAATCCATGTCTTCTCCACTCTCAATCTACCTCCCAGAATAAGTCATCCAATGTCTTCCCTAAGGCCTTTGCGATCGCAACACAGAGCTGAAGCGTGGGATTGTACTCTCCTTTTTCGATCAAACCGATTGTCTGCCTGGTCACCCGCACTTGCCTGGCCAATTGCTCCTGCGTCATTTTCTGTTCCATCCGTGTAAATTTCACTTTATTTTTCATGTATCAGGATCTCCTATGTAATATATACATTACATTTGTTAGGTATATATTACATCCAAATCTCTCCCCAGTCAATAAAAAACGCATGCCTAAGCATGCGCTAATTATCTTTCTTAATTAGTCTAAGTTGCCAAATTATTAGAGATAGAGAAAATAAAATAATGATTGAAAGAATAATAATAAGCTTGCTTTGCTCATTTATATTAATGAAATGTAAAATCACCTGCGGAATGTAAAGAACTGCTGGCACGATGACGGAAATCCACGCTTTCCAATATAGTGCTGCAGCAATGAAAATGATGCAAGCGGCAATGATCACTGCTATATTCATGGCTGGACTGATTGTCAGCATTGGTGTCTCAATAAAAAGATCTGCCACCAGTATTCCCGTGAACATGGCAGTAGGAGCGAATCCCATCACTATATATAGCATGACGGTCACTTTTTTGGATAGTTTGTTTGCTGCTATAAAGCGATACATTCCAAACAGCAAGAGTATGGTAACAATAAATACTAAGGGATTTCCAATGAGCGCCAGCATGGAATAATCTCTTTCGTCTGCTATCGCCTTATTCATGATGAGATATGCAAAGGCATTCAACAGGATAAGCGGGACAAATATAAGCCAAAACCTCCCATCCGTTTCCACCTCTGCTTCTATTTCCTTCATATATGCTTTTGGAGACTTCCCGATAATATGCTCGACATTTTTTCCATTCTGCTCTGCTTCATACAGGTGATCTTCCAACTCTTCCATTAATTCATTCACTTCGTCTTCTTTTTTGTTGCTGGCGAATAGATAAATCCGCAAGTTATCGAGAAACGTCTGGCTTTCCTTAGATAATGTCACGATTAATCCCCCTCAAAATGTTATCCACGCTCGTAGAGATGACTGCCCATCTCCCTTTGAAATCTTCCAGTTCTGCATGACCTTCTGCGGTTAACTTATAATACTTCCGCTTTGGTCCGCCTGATGGTAATGTCTTACTGGTTGTCGTAACGAGGCCTTCTTTTTTCATACGCAGCAGCAATGGATAGATACTGCCCTCACTTACCATGGTAAAACCATAGGAAGCAAGCTTCTCCACCATTTCATAGCCATACGTTTCACGCTCAGCAATGATCGCAAGCAGACAACCCTCTAAGATGCCTTTTAATAATTGACTGGATGACAAAATCAACTTCCTCCTCAACTATATTGTTTTACAAGATAGTTGGACAAAAAAAGAACCCCACTACTTTGTTTTGCAAGATAGTTACACTTTAACATGTGCTCCCCGAAATAACAACCATACTTTTCCATTAATGTATGGTATGCTCAAGACGGCACTAGACATATACATTAGAAAAAACGCTGGGGGACAAACACGTGATTGATAATCGTACTCTAAAACAGGATGCACTAGACAGTCTTAGCGGCAATTGGGGAAAAGGTGTACTTGCTGTCTTCCTCTTCTCGGTCATTTCATTTACCATAAAGATAATAACAAACTCTTGGTTTGGCTTTTCTGCTGTGGTTGGAGACGAAATCACCATTAAGGAAGAGTCGTTAAGTTTTATACGAGATACTCTTTTAGATTATGTGTTGCTTATGCCACTTTTTATAGGAACAACTTGGCTATTTCAAAGCTTCGTCCAAGGAAATCGACCTTCCTTCGGCTTCATCTTTTCCCCTTTCAAGCGTTTCTGGCGGTACATGCTGACAGGACTGATTTTGACTATCCTGCTGACTTTTTGGACCTTATTGTTGATTGTACCTGGCATCATCAAATATTTAAGTTATTCCCAGACACTTTACATTTTGCGGGAGAATCCACATTATTCTATTTTCGAAGCTGTTCAGGAAAGTAAAGAAAAAATGCACGGATACAAGATGGAGTTATTTTTATTGCAGCTGAGCTTTATAGGCTGGGCTTTGTTATCCATTCTAACCTTATTTATCGGCCTGTTTTGGCTGGAACCATACTTCCGGACAACCATGGCCAGTTTCTATGAACTTAAAATAAAGCAGGCTGGGACATAATTAGATAGTTCGCGCTTACCGCGGGCGACTGGTGAGTCTCCGTGTATCCCCTCCGCTATTACGTCGTAATACCATCTCTTTCATACAGGAGACGCAAACAGCGTAGGCAGAATACGAAGACTCCTGCGGGAATAGCACGAGTCCGAAGACCCCACAGCGTGTTTTTTCGCGAGGAGGCTGAGGCCGTGCCCGCGGAAAGCGAAGTATTCTGCCGGAGCGGGATTCTTGCTCACTATTTGAATAACAAAATCCGAACGATGTAAATTCACTGAGAAATCTGCATTGTTCGGATTTTTGTTTGGTCAAAACACTTCTGTCCCAGCCTGTTTTTTTAAATAAAATCTCTAGGAATCTTTTCGTTCCATTCCTTTTTAAAAACTTCTTTCTCCCCTTCAAAGGCCTTAAGTTTATGCTTAAGGTAAAAGTGCCCTTCATCACACCACATATAGCAGGACAAATCCAAGTGTGTCTGCCAATTATCGCGCCCTATATCCATTGTCCAATCACATTGGACACTAGCAGAAAGCGGATCTCCTTCTTTAATTGTGTAAACGTTGCGGTTTGTACTGCCATATTCCATTCCGTTATCCGCAAGCTTACGCGCACCTTCATCTGAATAATCATCCAGAATCCATGTTTTTTCCACCATGTCATAATGTATCTGTCGTTTTCGACTTTCCGGCCGCAATACTTCCTTTTTCAGTACTGGTGCTGTTTCAGGCTGCTGGAAAGCAGACAGCTGGTCATCGATAGATTGTGTCTCTCTCGTTGGCAGCAGCAGTTTCGTCTCTTTGCCTGGATAGATGGTAAGGGTTGCCTCTTTAGGCGACGGCCAAGCATGTGGCCAATATGTCGGTGCAACGGCTGCTTGCCAGCGGTGACCGGCTGGAATTGCATGAGCAATATCATTCAGCTGTACAGTTACTTGTATCTTCTCCCCAGGTGTCAGCTTTTCCGGAAACTCATGACTGTACCGGTGCGTTAAATTAAGCACCCCCCATGTTACACGTGTAACACTTCCATCAGGAGCAACATCATTTAGACGAACTGCCAACAGCGCCTGTTCTTGGTCACTTGCTATTTCCAATTGCAGCTTCGGAGCCCCGAGAATTTCCATTCTTTCTTCCAAAGGTGTACTGGTGAATACAGTAGCAAATCCATTTTCCAAGCGTTGATCAGATGGCATATCTCCTGGCTGTCCAAATGGACAAAACACTCCCGCATAAAGTCCATGCTGCTGCATGCTTGAAACATTTATAGGCAGACCGCTTTTAGACTCTTCGCCTAGTTCTTGATTGAACAAGTACAGTTCCTTCTGCTTGATAACTGGTGAGGGCCATTGTGTTTCTGCTACCCATCTGCCTGGTCTCTCTTCATATTCTACCTGAGGTGGTACACTATCCTGCATCCAGGCTCGCAGCATCGGCTCTTCCATAATTCCGTTATCTTTCCCTTTGAGCCAATGATCCCACCAGCGCAGACATTCTTGCAAAAATCCGATAGATGGGCCCGGTATAGCTACATCTGGATATTCATGAGCCCAAGGTCCGATCAGTCCTTTTCTCGGTGCTTTTAATCCTTCCAAAAGCCGAGGAATTGCATTCGTATATCCGTCTGCCCAGCCTCCTACAGCAAATACAGGTACTTCTATATCCTGATAGTCCTCATTGACGGAACCATGTTTCCAATAAGCATCCCGTCGTTGATGCCGCACCCACTCTTGTGCAAATGGCGGTGTCTCTTCCATGCGGCGAATCCAGTCCTCCCGCCACTTTTCTCCTACGATCTCCGGATCAGCCGGTCTTGCATTATACGCAAACATTGTTGATGCCCACCAAAGCATGTCCGATGCGAGCAGTGCTCCGCCTTTATAATGGACATCATCTGCATAGCGATCATCGGTCGAACAAAGTGTAATAACTGCTTGCAGCTCTGGAGGTCTTCTGGCAGCTACCTGCAGTCCATTGAATCCTCCCCATGATTTCCCGATCATACCTACTTTGCCCGTTGACCATGGCTGCTCAGCTATCCATTTCAGAACGTCTTCTGCATCATCCTGCTCTTGCGGCAAATACTCATCATAAAGAATACCTTCTGAATCCCCGCTACCGCGGATGTCCACACGTACACTGGCATATCCATGACCTGCAAAGTAAGGATGACGAATGCTATCACGTAAAGCAGTAAAATCATCTTTTCGATACGGGATATATTCCAATATACCTGGTACTGGTGTTTCTTCTGCATCTTCAGGAAGCCAGATTCTCGCCGATAATCTCACACCATCTCGCATCGGAATCCATATATGGGATATTTCTTTTACCTTGTGCGGATAAGTCGTTTTAATTTGCAGCTGATTATCGCGGACGTTAAATACCATATCTATCTTCCCTCCTAGGCAATTTTGCATTGTTAAGCTTCTATGCTATACTTTATAATCATGATTACTTTTTAATCGAGATTATAATAACATACGCGATTACGACTTAACAACCATGGGGAGGCGAGCACGAACGCGTATGTAAAGGAGAAAAAAAGCACTATGAACAAAAAGGAAATCCAAAAAAGCCGCATGTGGAAATATTTCGTGGAAGCGACAGCGGATATTATTCGCGAAGAGGGATTAGAGAAAGTTACGATCCGTAAAGTAGCGGATCGTGCGGGCTACAACAGTGCCACGATATACAATTACTTTTCTGATTTATCTCACCTCGTTTTCTTTGCATCCATGACATTCCTTAAGGATTATACCGACGAAGTTGTCCTCTATATGAACCGTTCCGATAAGCCTTTGGAAAAGTATTTGCTGGCTTGGGAATGCTTTTGCACGTATTCCTTCCGTCACCCGAAGCTATTCCATGCTATTTTCATCATGGATCTTGGTGACAGCCCGGAAAATATGCTGGAGCGGTATTATGCGAAGTTTCCAAGGGATTTGTTTAACATCCCAGAGGAGCTTCAACCGACATTACTGGAACGCAATATGTCCAAGCGCGGCCGTTCTGCATTAGAGCTGGCATTAGAAGCTGGTGAAATCAGCGAGAGGAATGTAGATGCGATCAACGAATTGACTATCCTCATCTGGCAAGGGATGTTCAACAATGTGCTGAACCATCGCAGGACTTATGATCCTGAAATTGCGATGCAAAAAACGATGCGATATATTACGGAAATTGTCCGTAATGAAACATCATTTGATTTCACAGACAATAAATTTGCACCTTAAACAGGAGGTTATTTTTGTGCTGACGTTCGAGAATGTAACGAAAATCTACAGTGGCAGCAAGAAGGCTGTGAACAACCTAAACTTGCAGATCGAGAAAGGCGAATTCATCTGCTTTATCGGTCCGAGTGGCTGCGGTAAAACAACAAGTATGAAAATGGTCAACCGTCTCATCGAACCAACAGAAGGAAGAATTTTGATCGATGGCAAGGATATCATGAAGCAGAACCGTGTTCAGATGCGCAGAGAAATCGGCTATGTCATTCAGCAAATCGGTCTTTTCCCGCATATGACAATCAGTGAGAATATCACGCTCGTCCCGAAGCTGTTGCAATGGTCCAAGGAAAAGCGGCGTGAGCGAGCTGTAGAATTGATTAAATTGGTCAATCTTCCTGAGGAATATCTTGATCGTTATCCGCAGGAGCTAAGTGGCGGTCAGCAGCAGCGGATCGGTGTACTACGAGCTTTGGCTTCCAATCCTCCTCTCATTCTGATGGATGAACCCTTCGGTGCATTAGACCCTATTACGAGAGATGGCTTACAAGAAGAGTTCAAGGATCTTCAAAGAAGATTAGGTAAGACAATCGTTTTCGTTACCCACGACATGGACGAAGCTATCAAACTCGCAGACCGTATTGTCATCATGAAGGATGGAGAAATTGTTCAAGTAGATACACCAGATGAGATCCTGCGCAATCCAGCTAACGAATTCGTAGAATCCTTCATCGGAAAAGAACGCCTTATCCAGACAAAACCAGATGTCACGACAGTTGGTCAGATCATGAACAAGATACCTGCTACAGTTCATAAAGAAGAGACATTATCGACAGCGATTCAGCGCATGAAGGAAAAACGAGTGGATTCCTTGCTTGTTATCGGAGACGATCAAACACTTGAAGGATACATCGACGTAGAGGATATAGAAGAGAATCGTAAGAAATCAACACTCGTCGGCGAAATCTATGAAACAGAGCTTTACAAGGTGAAAGAAGACAGCCTCATACGTGACACTATCCAGAAAATGCTGCGAAGACATACTAAATATGTACCTGTCGTAGACGATCAAAACAGGCTCAAAGGTATCGTTACGAGAGCAACACTCGCAGACCTTGTCTATGATTCTATTTGGGGTGATGAGGATGACAATTAAGAAGGAGGTCCAAATCACATGGATACATTGATTCAATTCTTCCAGGAACAAGGCGGTACACTTGCTCTGAAAACGTGGGAGCATTTATATATATCATTGATTGCTGTTTTGCTCGGTATCCTTGTCGCAGTACCGGTGGGCATCCTGCTGACGCGGATCAACCGGGCAGCAGATACAGTCATTCGTATTGTCAGTATCATACAAACCTTCCCAAGCCTCGCCATCCTGGCATTCTTCATTCCTATCTTAGGCGTTGGCAAGGTACCGGCAATCGTTGCATTATTCTTCTATTCCATGCTTCCAATTCTGCGTAACACTTACATCGGTATTAAAAACACCGATAAAAATTTACTGGAGGCCGGCCGTGGGATGGGTATGACAAGCACACAGCTTATCTTCAGCGTGGAAATGCCACTTGCCATTCCCATCATCATGGCAGGAATCCGTGTTTCTACCGTCTACCTGATCGGCTGGGCTACACTTGCATCATTCGTAGGAGCTGGCGGTCTTGGTGACTTCATTTTTGATGGGTTAAATCTTTATCAACCCGAATTGATTTTAGCAGGAGCAATTCCTTCTACAGTCCTAGCACTGCTTGCTGATTTCATCCTGGGCAAGGTTGAGAAGAAGCTAACTCCTACTACAAAGAGCACTCATTATGAAACAGCATAGAAAGGGGCGACAACAGGTATGAAAAAGCGAATCAAACTGGTCTTGGTTGGTATGATGACGGCCTTTCTTCTCTCTGGCTGTTCGCTTCCCGGCCTTGGTGGCAGCTCCGCCGATACTATAAAAATCGGTACCGTGACCACATCCGAAACACAGACTCTAGGCTATATTCAGAAATATATGATCGAGCATTATACCGACCTGCATGCAGAAATCGTCGGAAACTTGGGATCCTCCATCGTGATGCATCAAGCAATGGTCAATGGTGATGTAGATATATCTGCAGCAAGATATACAGGTACTGACCTTAGCGGTGCCCTCCACATGGATTTGGTGAATGATCCTGATGAAGCGATGGCGATTGTGCAGCGCGAATTCGAGGAGCAATTCGATCAGAAATGGTTTGACACTTACGGATTCGACAACACCTATGTTCTGTCTGTCCGTCAGGATGTAGCTGACGAAGAAGGGCTGGAGAAAGTTTCCGATCTGAAATCTGTAGCCGACAAATATCAATTCGGTGTTGATAATAGCTGGATTAATCGTGAAGGGATTGGCTATGACGAATTCGTCAAAGAATATGAATTCGAATTCAACAAAGTCTACCCGATGCAGATTGGTCTCGTCTACTCCGCATTGAACAGCGGAAAAATGGATGCCGTATTGGCTTACTCTACAGATGCCCGATTGAAGCAATTCAACCTGGCAACGTTGGAGGATGATAAACATTTCTTCCCCCCTTACGACGCTTCTCCGGTAGCAACGAATGAAGTGCTGCGGGAACATCCAGAGATTGATGATATTTTGCAGAAGATGGTAGGGAAATTCAATAACGAAACAATCGTTGAACTGAACTACCAGGCAGATATCGAGAAAAAGGAACCTAGTACAGTAGCAAGAGAATATTTAGAGGAACATAACTACTTTGAGGATAATTAAGGAGGTGCAGAGACGATGGATATATTAAAAGAACTAATGACATATTATAGCGAAAACGGCGCTTACATCTGGACAGAGTTCTATCGGCACTTCCTTATGTCTGCATACGGTGTATTGTTTGCGGGTATCGTGGGCATCCCAGTCGGTATATTGATTGCCCGCTACAGCAAGCTCAGTCCTTGGGTCATTTCCTTTGTGAATGTCATCCAGACAGTACCTGCACTTGCATTACTAGCTGTTCTCATGCTGGTGATGGGGTTAGGGACAAATACAGTCATCCTAGCGTTATTCCTTTATTCACTGCTCCCGATCATAAAAAATACGTATACAGGAATACTTGGAGTAGATAAGACATTGAAGGAAGCAGGAAATGCGATGGGAATGACCAGATTCCAGATTTTGCGTATGGTTGAACTTCCTCTCTCCCTATCTGTCATTATGGCTGGACTGCGTACTGCGCTTGTTATTGCGATTGGTATCGCCACAATCGGAACATTCATCGGCGCTGGCGGGTTAGGCTCCATCATCGTCCGAGGTACGAATGCAGCAGAAGGGGGCGCCATCATATTAGCAGGCGCTATTCCGACTGCACTCATGGCTGTAATGGCCGACTTAGTTATGGGTTGGTTCGAGAAATTGCTTTCTCCGGCAAACAGCAGAAAATTGAGTTAAACAGCAAAAATGCTCCGGTAGTGTCCGGAGCATTTTTTTATTCAAAGCTAAAGCTTATTTCCCACTGCTTCCGAAGCTGATCCATAATCTTCATAACATCCTTTGTATAGGGCAATGTTACATGTGGAACATCCTTTTCGATGAGTTCCTTCATTGCTTTTACTTCATACTGCAATGCCTTCTCTGTCTCTCCAGCTTCTATTGTTTCTGTTTTGCCTTGCTCTACATAACAAACCGTGGCATGTTGGGCCCTGGAGAACTTCTCCATATCAATGAATCCTTTTGTACCCATGACTGTAGCACGTTCTGGAGATTCCACCATAAAGGATAATGTGATGGTAGCAAGCTGGCCTTTCTTGTTCTTCAGAATTATTCCTGCCTGCTGGTCCACACCTGTTTCATGCTTCGTAACGGTGCTGATAACTTCACTAGGCTCTTCCTGAATAAACATACGAACAAACGCCAAAGCATAAACGCCTATATCCAAGAGTGCTCCACCCGCCAAATCAGGATTAAAGAAACGATTTTTCGGATCATTTTCTTTGATGCTGTTAAAGTTCACACTTAATGTCTGGATGTCACCGATTTTCCCAGCATCAACCAACTGCTGTAGTTCTTTATAAATCGGCATATGATAAATTGTCATTGCTTCTGCTACAATCAGCTGCTTCTCTGCTGCCAATGCAGTGATTTCATCCAGTTGCTTGGAGTTCACTGTAATCGCTTTCTCGGCTAGCACATGTTTTCCATGCTTTAAGGCTTCTATGATTGTTTCATAATGAAATGCATGAGGCGTCGCTATGTATACAACATCTACTTCAGAGTCATCCAGCACACCCTGGAATCCTTCATACACCCTAGGTATATCGAATTTCTCTGCAAATGCTTGTCCCTTTTCTTTGTTCCTTGCGCCAACCGCCAGAATGGATTCTCCTTCTTTCTGCAAAGCTTCCGCAAAATGATGTGCAATCGAGCCTGGTCCTAGAATTCCCCACTTCATCATTTGTTTCTCCCCATTTCTCTATTATATTTAATTAGATATACCCGAAAAAGCCATGGATGCAGCATACTTCCATGGCTTCTTTCTTAGTTGTATATTTTCTTAGGTATTTTGATAACTTGATTACCGGAGACATATGGTGCAATATCGTATTGCTGGAATACAAGCGCTATGCCTTCATCTGTAAAAAAGAAGGCCGTATTCTCATTTAGGTGGATGTCCTCTTTTTTCAGATCAGGATAGAATATCTCTGGTCTCGCCTTAGCATAGGTAAAGATGTAGTGCTGAACTTTCTTCAGCTGACTGGGTGTCTGCAGGATATCTGTCAAATAGACGCGTTTCTTTTCTTTTAAGTCGTAATTGTAGGATTCTACCACAGTAGAGCCGTGCGCCCCACCGGTAAAGATATAGCTACTCATCAGGATACTAAGCCTGCGATCCGTATTATATTTGACTTCAAAATCAGTCTGATAATCAGGATCATAATTATATTTTTTGCCAGCCTCTATATTCTCCTTGCGTACTGCTGCAGCTTTCTCGATATACGTCTTGAAGTCCTTGTTGATCATTCTCGTAAGCTTAGGTGTTCCCGCATGTTTTACTTGCGGATATTTCAGCTCTTCAATGCCATCGTAGTACTCTGTTTCCACAATTACGTTCTTCTTAGGCTGTGCTTGAACTGGGTGCGTTAAAGCAGAAAAAGCAAGAAGTAACGCAAACAATATTATCGCTTTTTTCATCAGTTTCCCTCCACTGTATCTTCTTGTCTACAGTGTGTGCAGGACACTAATTATTTATGAGCGATAAACCGTACAGCGAATTCCTCACATACAACAAGCATGTCAGCTGAAAAGTCACGTCCGATTTCTTCCATTTCCTTTGAGAAGAATGGCTCGTGAACAGAACGCCAATAAGCAAGTGTACGATCACCTTCACCTTCTTTGAAGGCAAAAGTCTCATCAACCTCTTTATACGATTTTACTTCTACCTGTATAATTTCAATCACAGCACGAGGATTTCCTGCTCTGTCGAGAACAATACTATGAAGACCAGGTTCTGGGACAGGCTCATTCTCCAATTCATACAGCAGATGATTAGAAGATGTTGCTGTTTTGGTCCCCTGAACAACTAGCTCAGCTAGTTCATCCGCTAAAGCATCATCGCCACCGAAGCTCCAGGCTGTATAAGTTTGTGGTGCCTCTGGGTTTTGCTCCAAATACGTTCGATAAAAAGCTTCTATTTGCTCATTATAATTTGTCACTTGGCATCAATCCTTCCTCTGCAATATCTACTGTCCAGCAAACGAATGTAGAGCTATCCCGAACAGAATGAGATTCCAAATCGGAGAGCAGCCGCTGCACAAACGAATCATCATTCATTCTGGATAACAAATCATATAGTTTTTGACCATCCATATTCAGTCCGGGACATTCCAGCAGCCCATCTGTCGTCATGAAAAGTTGATTCTTTCCTTTTCTTAGCTGCCGTGTACCAGTTGTATAGGAGGGAACATGTAATGACCAGGCATTCTGCTGACCGATCCATTCATAAAAGTGTCGGGTATTTTGCTCAAACTCACCCATTTCCGCTAATTCACTATGGAAAAGATAGAAGAGACAATCCCCTATTGATAGCCACCAGATATACGCATCTTTACGGAAGACAAAGAGACATGCAGTCTCCCCATTAACATTTCGACATGCTTCCATGAAAGAAGGCTGGGATAATTGATCTGTAACGAATGCAGGTACTTGTCCAAATGCTGATGCTGCATCGCAAGCTTTTCGTAACTCAGGCTCTACCTGCAGAAAAGTTTCAGCAACGAGTCTAGCACTATCTGCTGAATGATGCGCATCCATCAGAAGTATGAACTCCCAATTCTCTCCGATGAACAATACTACTCCATCTTCGTTTTTTGTTTGACCGGCCTGGGTCATTCCACCAAGTCTTCCTAACACAAGACTCTCGATTTGCTTCACATCGGGTTCATCCAGGAATGTATGTTGATCGCCTGTCCAACTAAACGTTTGCACGGAAATTCTCTTTCATAAAGCACTGTAGTTTTGCTGTGACCTCTCTTATTTCCAACTCTCCGCCAAAAGGCGCATCTGGCCAAGCATAAACATCCATCGGTCCCCAGTATTTTTCAGGAGTTCCTGCATATCTAGGAATGATATGCATGTGAACATGAGGCACAGCATTTCCGGAGACAAGTGTGTACACATGCTCTGCTTGCAATGTCCCCTGCAATGCCTTTGCAGCGCGTTTCATTGCAATACCGAATGCAGCCGCTTCTTCCTCCGACATATCCCCGATTTGTGGGACATGGCGTTTCAAATCGAGCATAATATGACCAAGATAAGTCGGTTGTCCCTTTTTATCGATATGACTCATATAAATATATTGGTCTTCATAAATACAATCACCGCTCACTTCTATACATCCTGCATGCTTGTCACAGATAAAGCAATTCTCCATAGTGCACTCCTCCTTATATAAAAAAATGTCCACCATCTCCTAAAGAGACAATGGACATTGTGGTACCACTCTTTTTCGGTGAGAAAGCCAGCTCACCCTCAAAGCTGATAACGGCTGCCAGCCGACCAGGCATTTCCTCCCGGGCACTCACAGATGAGTTCGGATGTTTCTCTGACTGCCTTGCACCTTCCGGCAGCTCTCTATGACAGTTTTCCATCCTACTACTTCTGTTCCCTGCGTCTATCTATTCCAACAATTGCTTGCGATTGAACGTATTCCGGAACAAGAGATCACGCTGATGATTGTTAACGAACATCCTGACGATATCACTTACACCCTTTAGATGGATCAGGCGATGGCTTGTTACATATTTTATATCTCCATTATTCATATGGATAGATAATTCGCCTTCCCCTGTACCCTCTGTATAAAGGATATAGTCGATGCTGTCATAGCTGGTCGTATCCAGATAAGCTGGTTTTATCAACGGTTTGTGCGTAAACAGGATTCGGTTCTGCGTGACACCAAGGATGCCATTCCTCTCGTCGAGCTTACTTTGTACGTAGAGAAAAATCCGTTCGTCTTCTTCTAGGTACATGGACAATTCCTTCAGATCTCTTCTTTGCCCCATTTTCCGCGTTCTCCTCACTTAATGTACTTGCTTCCAATCCTGATTCATACTTTCTAAATATATATCGCACTTCAGAATTTATGCAATAAAAAAATGCGGTAGATGTAACTCTTTTCTGTTTGTTATACACCGCTCATACTCTCCTACATTTTACCAGCTAACAGAAAGAAATGATACCTCTCATCTCCAATTTTTCCAGCCCTTCCTAGACTTTCTTCTAGGAAATTAGGCTCTTTTCATTTCATTCCATATAGGGTTACGGTATGATATTTATGTCTTAATTTACTTATTTTCTAGAAGACTATCTTGTTAAAAGAGAGGATGAAAGAAGTATATGAAACTGTTCCGTATTCCAGCTGCAGTATTGTTGTTCGCAATCGCATTGACCTTATCCGCCTGCAGTAAGGACGAAAAAGCAGCCGAAGAGCCAAAGGCACCGGCGGCACAAGCAGCAGTTACAGAAGGAAACGAAGATACAGATGCATTGTCTGTCAATTTGACGGACACTGTGACAGCAGAAAATCCCTACTTCCCGGACCGCCTGACGAAAGATGCGGTTGCAGATAAGGAAATGCTAGCTGAACAGAACTTTGATCAGTCCGAAAATGATGACAATCTGGAAGTGACCCTGAAAGGGATTCAATATACGAAGCTGAAACCGGCAGATTCCTATGAGGATTCCTTCACCGGTTTCGAGGATCCGGAGAAAATCGTTGCAGCGACAGCGAAGCTGGAAGTGAAGAATGATGGGGAAAGTGCGGTACCATTAAAGGAAATGGGTGCTTTTCTTGAAACTCCAACATACCGGATCCTGAACCATAATGTTTTGGAAGCAGATTCTGGTGAAATCGAACCTGGCCAGACTTCGACCAAATATGTTGTCTTCCTCATGGATCAGGAAGATTACAAAGAAGAAGATTCCTTCTCATTGCGTATCTCCAGTATCACTGATAAAGAAGAAGACTTGCTGGCAGCTGATTTGACTTTTGATCTGCCCGAAGAATAAAAGAAGGAGCACTCGCCTCAAGGCATGTGCTCCTTCTTTATTTATGATGCATGCAGATTAGAGATGAAGCTGTAGAACCGGTTGATATCTGTTAGATTTCGATTACACTTGGCGCTATCCCTGCAAACATAGTTTCCTCGTTTTACATACGTCCCTTGGCCGCGCCCAATTGAATCTGCCATGAATAATCCTACACTTTCTAGCTTATTGCAAATGGTGCACATCCCTGGCTGAGAGGATGGAGTCATAGTGCCGCGGGCGGCCATCATGCCATCCTCATGTGGAGCGACCATGTATTTTGCCTGCTGACCAGGATCATTCCACCCTAGATAGGATGTTTTTTCCCAATCGACTTCATCAAGTTTCGGTACATGTAAATGCTTCACTTTCGGGAATAGCTTCCGCAGCTGCTGCTCCGTAAGCGCAGGAAATGGCTTGATGGATGGACGCAGCTGAGCTAAAAAGAGCTCTGCATCGATTTCATCCTGCACACCCTGGATTCTTTTAATCATTTCTGCCTCTTCCTCTGAGAGCTTCTCGAATCGATTCAGAATCTTCTCTTCAGCTAATGAGCGGAGTCCAAAAATGATGTCTATATCTCTGACAGCAGCAGAACTATTCACGAGCTGCTGTACCTGTTCCTTAATATTGTTATATTGGTCGTTCCGGATAAAGGCTTGCATGTGGACATCCCTCCGTTTTGATCGCTTCCTCTCATTTTAGCAGATATCGAGCAGGAAACAAAAAAACCGGGTTAGCTGAAGAAATAGCGGAACGCTCGACTAAGCGTAGCAGGAACGACTGACGCGTGATTTTCATCATCTGCAACGTAGTATACAGTCTTTTCATCTATAGAGCTCGGTAAACGATGATAGAGCGCCAACGCATCTTCTACCATAAAACCTTCCTTTTCCCCTACACCAATGAAGAGCTTGGAATCTTGGTCTTTGTTCAAAAAGGAATAGATATGCTTGTCATTCCACCAGATAGAAGGACTGATAGCCAAATAGCATTGGAAAGCTTCTGGACGTTTGAACATGCTGTACAGCGTAAACAATCCACCCAAGGAATGACCGTACAGACATTGCTTATCATGCTGAACGTTATAGTTTTCCAAGATTCTCGGCTGCAGCTCATCTATGAGCCAATCCAGGAAAATATCTGCTCCTCCATACTTTCCGGTTGTTTTCCATTTCATTCTATCTGGAAATTTATAAGCTGATGCTGGCGGTGTAAAATCATAGAAACGCCGTTCCCTAATAACCGTCTCTTCTGCATCTAATGCTATACCTACAACTATTGCCGGATCCACTCCAGTTTTAAGCATATTATGAGATTGATTGCGTATGACATCTGCACCGAATCCAAAATAAGCATTTCCATCCAGCATATAGATAACCGGATAGCCATCTTCTGATTGAGGGGGTTGATCCGGGATAAATAGTTGCACACGGTAATTCACTCCCGGCTCTTTCCCCGAAAGTGTCCATTCCTCTGTCATGTTTTCAGCCTCCTTTGTTTGCTTTTGCCAGTAAGTACAAGAAATAAGGTACGCCTATAATTGATACAACAATTCCTACTGCCAGTTCTGCCGGCGCAAAAACAGTCTTCGCAATATAATCTGAAAAGACGAGCAGCACCATGCCGGTTAAAGCACTGATTGGCATATTGTATCGGTAATCATTTCCGACAAGACGCCTGCTGATATGCGGTGCAATCAATCCGACAAATGCAATCCCGCCGGAAACGGACACACAGGCACTCACCAGGCCAATGCTTGCTAGCAGCAGTATCGCCTTTTCGCGTTCATTACGGATGCCTAAGCTCCGAATCGAGTCATCGCTCAATTGAAAATAATTGAGCAAATATGATTTCCGGTAAAGCACTGCACCAAGGATGATGATCCAAGGCAGCATCGCACAGATATAAATCCAATTCGCATTATAAATGCTGCCTGTCGTCCAGACAGTGGCCATTTCAAAATCATTCGCATTCATCTTCAACGATATGTATAGCGACAACGCTCCAAATCCTGTTCCAAGAGCGATACCCGTCAGGATGAGCCGCTGCATATCAAGCGTTCCCTGCCGCCAGGAGAAAGCAAAAATAAGCAGTGCCACCAGCAGCCCGCCAATGAAGCCGAATATCGGCATCATCAAGACCGCCAACCAACCACCAATTGTCTCGGATTGAATCATCCCCTGGAAAAAGAAGATATATATAACAATGGCTGTTCCCGCACCAGCATTGATGCCGAGTATTCCCGGGTCGGCCAATCCATTGCGTGTGACTCCTTGCATCACAGTTCCTGCGATGCCTAAACCTGCGCCGACAAGTGCTCCAATTACAATCCGCGGCAGACGGAACTGAAAGATAACCAATTCAAGCTTGCGATCATCACTCAATCCAAATAATGTTCGAGAAATATCTCCTACAGTCATCGTATAGCTGCCGCTCGTTATATGCAGATAGATGGAAAGAAGCAGCAGCAAACTAATAATCATTCCACTTAGAATTAATTTTGAGCCGATTCTAAGCCGCATATTGCTTCCCTCCCTTTCTCCAAATGAGATAAAGGAAGAATGGAACGCCTATAAAAGCAGTCACTACTCCAATTGGTGTTTCGAACGGTGCGTTGATAAAGCGGCTGACCACATCGGATAAGCAGAGGAATATTCCGCCAATCACTGCAGAGCAAGGAATGAGCAGACGGTAATCAACCCCGATTAGAAAACGGGTAATATGCGGGACAACAAGTCCGACAAAAGCTATCTTCCCGACAAAGGCGACAGCTGTCCCTGTCAGGCAGACGACGCTGAGCATGCTAATCATCTTGATATAAACTGTCTTCTGCCCAAGTCCCGCAGCAACTTCCTCACCCAGTGCCATGATCGTGACCGATTTGGATACCGACATAGCCAAAACCAGTCCAATAAGACCAATCGGCACAGCCAATTTCAGCATATGGACATCTACTCCGTCCATTCTCGCGTTATACCAAATGCTTACATGCTGTGACACCTGATAATAGGAGGCGAAAGCTGCTGCACAGCCGCTGAGAAATGTTCCGATGACTGTCCCGATAATAGCCAGTTGAACTGGAGCCATTCCATTTTTCAGCAGCGAGGCAAAGCCGAATACGATACCGGCACCCACTGCAGAGCCTGCCATAGAGTAAAGAATCATCATATGATCAGATAGACCAGGAACAAGGACCATGCACAATGTAATTACTAGTGCAGAACCGTCATTGACTCCCATGATAGATGGAGAAGCAAGATAATTCCGTGTGATGCCCTGCATAATTGACCCAGCTATTGCTAAGAAAGCACCTACCAGCAAGGCAGCCAAAGCTCTTGGCAGTCTCGCAGTCAGCAAGATGGTATGGTCTACATTGTCAGAATCATAATGTAAAATCGCATCCCAAATCGTACTGATTGGCATATCCTTAACCCCATATAATACTGAAACCAATACAACGAGCACTCCTGTCAAAGGAGCAGTGAGCAGCACTATCCAAGCAATTCTATTCTTTGTGCCATACATTGCTTATTCAGCCAGCTTTTCAGTTGCTGCTTTCAGGAATTCTGTCTTGCTCCATGCCGTTCCGCCCTGTGCCAATGGATCGATAGCATTCATGAATACATGATCTTCCTTCGCTGCATTAATAGACTTGAATATGTCGTTGTTTTGCAGGTCTTCCAAAGCACTAGCATTCTCAGGATTTTCAGTCGTTTCAAATTGCAGGAACAGATAATCCGGATTTACTTCTGCCAGCTTCTCCAAGGAAATTTCCGCCTGTGCTTCCGCTTCAATGATAACTTCAGGTACTTGCAAGCCTAGATCACTGTATAATACAGGATTCAAATAGACATTCTGCGGATAAACGTACAGACTGCCTGCCCGGATTCTGACTACTAACACCTGCTTATCCTCAAGCACTTCTCCAAGTTCCGTTTTGGCTTCCTGCGAATCCTTTTCATAATCTGAAATGATCTGTTCAGCTTCATCCTCTTTGCCAGTCAAGGAACCGAGCAGCTCCAGATTCGCTTCCCAGTTCTCCGAGATATGAGAGTATGGAATAGTCGTAGCTATGTCATTTAGTGACTTACTAACATCCTCAGGAAACTTAGAAGATCCTAGAATCACATCGGGCTCAAGTGAAAGAATCGTTTCGTAATTTGGCTGCATTTTCTCGCCAATCAATTCCACACCTGATAAATCCGCTTCTAAATATGAAGGGGTTTCACCACCTACAGATAGCGCCCCGGCAGGCTTTACTCCCAATACAGCTGCATCCTCCATTGACTCGAGACTTGCTGTCACGATTGTATCCGTTTCTGCTGGAAGCGAGTATTCCTTATCCAAATATGTAATCTGCTGTTCCTTCTTATCCGATGATTCACTAGATGCTGTATCGTCGCTATTTCCGCAAGCTGCCAAAGAAAAGCTCAAGGCTGCTGTAAGACCAATACCAGTTACTGTTTTCCACTTCATTTTGCTCTTCTCCCTTTCGTACTTTAGCTTGATCAGGACTAAAGCAATCGCCTAATTGATAATGATTATCATAATCAACTATAACAAAATAGAGAATTTATGCAATAAATAAATGGAAATTTGCTGTATAGAAAAAATGAATAGGCTGCAGAAATCTCAATCTGCAGCCTTGATAACTATGAACCTATACCGCTCGTACTTATAACAAAAAAAAGCCCATCCATTAGGATGAGCTTTTTGTTATCTTGTTTGACCGTTGCCTTTCATAACGTACTTGTACGTCGTTAATGCCGGCAAGCCCATCGGTCCGCGGGCATGAAGCTTTTGTGTTGAAATACCGATCTCAGCTCCGAACCCTAATGCATGACCATCTGTGAAACGCGTCGATGCATTATGATAAAGTGCTGCTGCATCAACAGCTTTCATGAATTTGTTTACTGCTTCGCCATCTTCAGAAATGATTGCCTCTGAATGCTTTGTACCATAACGGTCGATGTGGTCAATGGCTTCCTCTACTGAATCAACGACACGTACTGCAACGTCCAGGCCCAAGTATTCATTTGCCCAATCCGCTTCTGTTGCAGGTTTGCAGTCTGGTAAAAGCTGTACTGCAATGTCATCTCCATGTGTTTGAATACCATTTTCCTGCAGCGCTTGTACTAATGCATCCTTGTTTGTCTCCAGCCATTTCCGGTGAACAATCAATGTTTCCAATGCGTTGCAAACTGCCGGACGATCCGTTTTGGCATTCAGGAATGTGGAGATAGCCATATCAACTTGTGCTGTATTATCCACGTACATATGGCAGTTCCCTACACCTGTTTCCAAGACTGGAACAGTTGCAGAATCAACGACGGCTTGGATGAGTGATGCACCCCCGCGAGGAATAAGCACATCGATATGCTCCTTCATCGTAAAGAGCTTCGCCGTCTCCTTCCGATCAGTCGATTGGATAAGCTGAACCGCCTCCGCAGGAACTTTTGTCTGCTGGAGTGCTTTTTTGATGACCTCTACGATTGCTGTATTCGTATGAATTGCAGATGATCCGCCTTTCAAGACGATCGCATTACCTGACTTGAGCGCCAGACCCGTTGCATCTGCTGTTACATTAGGACGAGCTTCATAAATCATTCCGATAACGCCTAGCGGCACCGTAATACGGCTAACATGCAAGCCGTTTTCCAGTGTCCATTCGCTGACCACGTGATCAGTTGGATCCTCAAGCTCAACTACTTCCTTCAATCCACTTGCAAAATCCTCGATACGTTCGCGGTTAAGCTTCAAGCGATCAAGAAAAGCAGCATCGAACCCTTTTGTTTCCCCTGCTTGCATATCTTTATCATTCGCAGTCAGAATGACTTCATATTCCTTTTCCAATTGCGCCGCAACTGCAACCAGTGCCTCATTTCTTTCAGCTGTTGTCAGGAGTGCAAGCTGCTTAGCTGCTGATTTCGCTGCAATGGCTTGCTCCTCGACTGTTACTACTTCCTTTATATGCTCCACAGTATTCCTCCTTCTGTCATCGAATTGGTACAGTATGCTCTAGTTCACAAACAAACGCTTCCTGATCGACTATCGTCTCTTCTATATTCCTTACCGGACTCGCCAATTCCTGCCAAAGTTCGGACGCAGCTTGATTCACGATACCCAGACCGATTCGAGCTCCTGTTTCATCCAGAATGCGCACGACGTCACCTTTTTTGAAATTGCCCTTGATGGTGCTGATATTCTGGAATTCAACTGAATGTGGTGTCTGGTCATCTCTCTTCAAGATGATTTCACCTACTGGTCCGGAATTGAAGGCAATCCACTGTTTCTTGCGATTCAAGTAATCCATATCCTGATCCGCTTCGAAGTACGTTCCATCTGCTTCACCCAACACAGAACTATAGATGATATCTTCTTCTGTTGCATCGCCAAGAAAACCTTTAATACCAGATGCCATCGCAATCTTGAATGCATCCAGCTTGGACTTCATGCCGCCGGTTCCGACTGCACTTCCAGCATCACCTGCAGCAGCCTCTATTTCTGGCGTGATGGCTTTCACCAGCTCGATGCGTGTTGCATCCGGGTTCTTGACTGGATTATCCGTATACAAACCGTCAATATCAGAAAGGACAGCCAGGAAATCTGCACCGACCAATCCGGCAACCTTTGCCGAAAGTGTGTCATTATCTCCAAAGCGCAGCCTATCGACTGTCACTGTATCGTTTTCATTTATGATCGGGATGATGCCACGATCAACTAATACATTTATCGTATTTCTAACATTATTATAGCGGGTTTCGTCCGAGAAGTCGCCACGTGTAATCAAAATTTGCGACGCTACATAACCATGGGACAGGAACAAATCCGAGTAGGCTTCCATCAGCAAGCCCTGCCCGATAGATGCAGCAGCTTGCTTTTCCGGCAGGGACTTCGGTCGTTCCAGAAAACCGAGCTTGCGATAACCGGCTGCCACAGCTCCCGATGATACAAGCAATACCTCATAGCCATTGTCTTTCAGCTTTACGAGCTGCTCCACTAGTTTCTCAAGCTTCTTACGGCTGATTTCTCCATGCAGGCTGGTCAATGAACTGCTTCCGATCTTGACGACAATACGTTTCGGTTCTGTTGCTTGAATAGAAATGATAACGTCCTCCAGTTTTCATTTTTTCACTATCATGCGTTAGCGTGTCAAAAGCTGTTTTTTAAGCTCCTCACTGATTTCGTTGGATCGTTCCGCTGCAGAAAGAATCGCTTTTGTCATCGCTTCTCCTGCTCCAGCATCATTCAGTGCTTCAAGTCCGGCAGCAGTTGTTCCATTTGGAGAGGTTACTTTCTTCCGCAGAATGGCCGGCTCTTCTTCCGTTTCTACTAGCATTCTGGCCGCTCCCAGCATCGTTTGCGTTCCGATCTTTCTTGCTGTTTCACGGTCAATGCCTGCAGCTACACCTGTTTCCTCAAAGTGCTCCATCAGCTTATAGAAATAGGCAGGTCCACTGCCAGCCATTCCTGTGAAGACATCCATCTGCTCTTCTGCAATTACAAATGACTCACCAAATGTATTGACCAGTTCGCTAATCAACGTAAGCTGATCGGCGGATACATGGGTACCAGGTGCAATAGCCGTCGCTGATTCACCAATGGTACTGGATGTGTTAGGCATAATACGAACAACGGGTTGGTTTTCCGGCAGATAATGCTCAATCTGTTCATTCTGGATGCCTGCAGCTACCGATATGACCAGCTGTCTTTCCTGAACCTTATCTTTCAAATCGATTAATGCAGCGGTTATGTCCTTTGGTTTCATCGCGAGTATGATGACATCCATACTGCCCCAATTCACCTCAGCCTGAGGAATACCGGTAATAGTGTAGCGCTCCTGCAGCTCATACAGACGCTCCGAATTTGTTCGATTCGTCACATATATCTGCACGTTATGCAAGCTATCACACCCGTTCATCCCGGCTATCATTCCTTCTGCCATCGATCCTGCTCCGACATACAAAATCCGTTTGTTAATTAAGATACCTAATCGCTCCTTTTGAGAATTAATTTCGTTCCTTGTTAACAGTTATCTATGCTAACACTATAGGATACTATGTCAAGGAATGTCACAGCACCAAAGCCCGTCCCACCAACGTTTCAGCCCCATGAGCTAACGGATGAAAACGCTTTATAAATTATTATCCATCAAGTTCAAGGAATGGTCATAATATCCTCCATTTACCTACTTGTAAGGGGGTGAAAATTGTCCTAAGCTTAGGCTTGTACTACTTTGCCTATTATTACATTTACTATAGACGAAAAGGAGTTGTCCCTATATGGAGGCACAAAAAGAGCCGTCGGTGTCGAAGAAGAAACAACAGAAGCGTCGGTCACTTTATCAGTCTGTCTGGCGCTGGCATTTCTATGCAGGTCTTATTATCATGCCTTTCCTCATTATTCTGGCTATCACAGGCGGCGTTTACCTATTTAAACCCCAAATCGAAGCAGCCCTTTATAAAGACTATTATGAAGTCACTCCGCAAACTACAGTCACAACTCCATCCGAGCAAATTAATACAGTGGAAGCTGTGAACCCGAATGCAGCAGTGACGTCGTATCGTCCAAGTGACAGTCCAGACCGTTCAGCAGAGGTTGGTATTACTGAAGACGGTAAAGCTTTTACCGTCTACGTTGACCCTTATGAAAATGTCATACTCGGTAAATTAGAAGATTCTTACAAACTCGTCAATGTATTTGAAAAGATTCATGGTGAGCTGTTAATGGGAACTGTCGGGGATCGTATTGTCGAGTGGGCTGCTTGCTGGGCACTAATTCTGATCATTACTGGTGTCTACCTGGGCTGGCCGAAGATGAAAGGTAAATCGAAAATCCGTGGAGTCCTGGTTCCTCGATTGAACAAAGGGAAAAAACTGCGGGCACGCGACTTGCACGTAGTACCTGCATTCTGGATTTCATTAGGTCTGCTGTTCCTGATACTCACTGGTCTTCCTTGGTCAGGTTTATGGGGAAACAATTTCCAGATACTTACTACAAATGCAGGTGTCGGCTATCCACCTTCTGTGTGGGTTGGTGATGCTCCAGCTTCTGATGTGAAAACGAAGGAAATCGCAGATGTTCCTTGGTCAGCGGAGAACCTACCAGTCCCTGTTTCTACAAATCAGCAATATACACAGCTATCAGTTGATGATGTTGTATCAATAGCCGAAGAAGAAGGTGTAAAGCCGGGCTACAATATCATGATTCCGCAAACGCAGGATGGTGTATTCACTTTGTCTGCTTTCCCGCCGAAAGCTCGTGATGAAGTGACGATGCACATTGATCAGTATACTGGTGCTGTTTTGGCAGATTATCGCTATGATAATTATAATACGCTTGGTAAGGTTATTGCTTATGGTATTACTATTCATAAAGGAACGGAATTCGGTATCTGGAATCAGATTATCGGTTTGCTTGTCTGTATCGGAATTGTCGGAATTGCTGTGAGCGGCTTTATACTATGGCTCTCCCGAAAACCGGAAGGTAAGCTAGGGTCACCAAAAGCACCGTCCGACAAAGTTATGAAGGGTGTTATTGTATTGATGATCATTCTTGGCATCATCTTCCCGCTTGTCGGTATCTCGATTATCGTCGTCTGGCTGTTTGATCGGTTTGTCATCCCGAGAGTACCTGCACTGAAGAGGTTCTTCAATGCGTAAGAAAGGAGAAAAGCAGATGCGATTCATTAAATTTACACCGTTGTTACTGACGTTCTTTCTCCTTGCTGCATGCTCTGCCGATCCTGAAGCAGCAGATCACTATGCCAAACGGGAAGAAGTTAACGTGAACATCGAAGCTCCTGAATCCATTGAAGCAGGTTCTGCTCCGAAAATTGACGTAAAGCTTACGCAAGATGGTAAGTCACTTGAACAGGAAGCAACCGTCAATTTTCTAATTTGGAAAGATGAAAACAAAGCAGATGCAGAAGAAATCCCCGCCTCATTGGATGCAGACGGAACATATCTCTTGGAATATACCTTCCCATCGGATGGCGTATATTTTGTAAAAGCAGATGTGACGGTCGATAATATTCATTTGATGCCGACGAAGCAAATTCGCGTTGGTGAATTGACTCAAGAAGAGATAGAAAAGATAAAACAGGAACAAGAACAGAAAAAACAGGATGATAGTGGAAGCCACCATCATCATTAACTAGGAAAAAGCCGTATTTCTCGAGAATACGGCTTTTTTAATTGGAAATTTCTGTTACGATAGAACAGTAGCTTATACTTATGATGAAATGGTGACAAGCATGCAAAAACTGCAAACATATCTAGAAAAATTCGATTATATCTATTTCTCACTTATCATACTGCTCGGACTGGTCAGCCTGGTCAGTTTATATCAAGTACAACTCCTGCAAGGAGAATATTTCGCCCTGCAGCAAGTCGTCTGGTATGTGATCGGTTTAGGCGGCTGTTTTATTGTGTCATATTTTCTCGATCTCGATATATTGAAGCGTTTGTCCCTCTTTGTTTATCTGTTTTTCCTGCTTTTGTTAGTAGGTATCCTGATTGCACCTTCCAGCATCTCCAAAGAAATTAATGAAGCCTACGGCTGGTACTCGATCGGCGGCTTTTCATTCCAGCCTGCTGAATCGATGAAAATCGGCTTAATTCTGTATTTGGCACAGGTTATCAGTAAAGGAACCGATGCATCTCCTACACTAAAAGAGGAAATACTGCTTGTCGGCAAACTTACGGTTATCACATTAATCCCTGTTGCTGTCGTGATGCAATTTCCGGACTTCGGTAATGCGATGGTCTATCTTGCTATTTACGGGGCGATGCTGCTTGTTTCCCGCGTCCGGATAAAAACAATACTAATTATTTTCTCTGTACCATTAACGATCATCCTTGCATTGACAATTACATACTTCGTTGCAACTGACTTCTTTCTTGATCGGATACTCGGTATGCTGCCAAGCTATCAAGCAAGCCGATTTTACGGCTGGCTGCAGCCAGAGAAATATACTATTTCCGGCTATCAGCTGAATCAATCAATCATGGCGATTGGATCTGGTAATGTGAGCGGCTATGAACACCTGCCGCATGTGCCATACGCCTATTCAGACCTGATATTCGCCGTCATTGGCGGTGTTTTCGGCTTCGTCGGAACAAGTATCGTCTTGCTGTTTTACTTTATGCTCATCTATAAAATCGTCATGATTTCTCAGCGCTATCATGATTCCTTCGGTACCTTGATTGGTGCAGGAATTGCTGGTTTCCTGACCTTTCAGATATTCCAAAATGTCGGTATGAGTATCGGATTAATGCCCGTTACTGGACTAGGATTGCCGCTTATTAGCTACGGAGGCAGTGCACTCGTTATTACACTCGCTTCTCTAGGATTAATACTTAATATGCGTGTTAATACGATGACGTTTATGTTCGGAAACAAATAGCGTTTACTTCTGCGAATATGTGCGGTATATTATATCGTAATTACTACTATTAAGGTGAGTGTATGCAGCATAAAAACTACTTAGCGCTGGCTCTTCCGCTGACTCTATCGACGATTACAACTCCGCTGCTCGGTGTTGTTGATACGGCTGTTGTCGGCCAACTTTCCAATGCTTCTTATATTGGCGGAGTCGCCATCGGTACGATCATATTTAATACGATGTACTGGCTTTTCGGATTTCTTCGGGTGAGCACCTCTGGGTTTGCTGCTCAAGCATCTGCCAGTCTGGATAAAGAAAAACATGCAATGGCGCTAATGCGTCCTTTCCTGGTTGCTTTTATTGTCGGTCTGCTATTCGTTCTCATACAACAGCCGATCCTGCACTACTCCCTCTCCTTTTTAGGAGCGAGTGATGCAGTGAATAGCAGTGCTTCGGCTTACTTCTCAATCCGGATTTGGGGTGCACCATTTGCGCTTGCCAACTATGTCATCCTTGGCTGGCTAATCGGCATGTCCTATATCAAAGCAACGCTTATTCTCCAAATAAGCACGAATGTACTGAATATTATCCTTTGTATTCTTTCCGTTCATGTGTGGGATTTGGGAGTGGCAGGTGTAGGTGCTTCTACGCTGATTGCAGAGATTTTTTCTTGTGTATTCGGCATTGTCCTGCTGCGGAAATATGCTGGAGGCATCTGGCAGCACCCATTCGTGCAGGTTTTACGACGCGCAGTCGATCCTAAACCGATGTGGCAGATGATGAAAGTCAACCAAGATTTATTCATCCGGACGATATGCCTGCTTATTGTCTTTAACCTATTTACAGCAAAGGGCGCTGCGTTTGGGGAAGATATGCTAGCAGCCAATGCCATTCTGATCCAGATTCACTATATGATGGCCTATTTCTTTGACGGGTTCGCTAATGCATCCAGCATTGTGGCCGGTCGGGCACTTGGGGAACGCAATGAGAAACTCTTTTCACAGTCTCTGCGTCTATCGCTGCAATGGGGGCTTGGTATCGGGGTGACTCTCGCGCTTTTGTTCCTTGCTGGTCAAAAGTGGATTTATCCGTTGTTCTCCGATCAGCAGCATATTATTGAGCTGACAGGTTCCTATGCCAACTGGCTTGTCCTGTTTCCGCTTGTTGCCAGCCTTGGCCTTGTCCACTATGGCGTGTTCACAGGCGTGACAGAAGTTCGCTTTGTCCGTAACTCTATGATTTTTGCTGTCCTGCTTTATCTAGCCGCACTTTATGCTCTGCAGCCGCTTGGCAATCATGGACTCTGGATTGCTTTCCTGCTGTTCAGTCTCGGCCGGTCCGTCTTTCTTATCATGTATGTACCAAAGCTGCGCCGGCTGTTCCAGCAGACGGCAGCAGCATAAGTCAGGCTTGATGGCCTCCAATTTTCGTACTGCGTTCAATTGTCATCCCAGCAGCTGTATGGCTGCTGGCGCGCAGAATGGCAGTCGTGCCGAAACGCGCACGAATCTGATCCATCGTCCGACTCAGATCCTTCTGCTTGCTTTTGTCCTCAAATAAGCTAAGCTGCGTTGCTTCTTCATCGTATAAATTGGTCAGGGAGACAGACACCCGTCTGACTTCGTGGCCTTTTTGGTAGTGCTCATGAAATAGTTCAAGGCAGAGCTTATACATATCCGTCGTCAGATTCGAAGGGCTCGTAAAGGAACGGGACCGGCTGAAGCCGCCACCATGCTGACTGGCATATCCAACGGCCAGATGGACTGTATTGCCTTCCTTCCTATCTCGTCTTGCCCGTCTGCATGCCTCCTCACACAGCTCCAGAATGATGGTCGGAATTTCTTCTCCCCGATAATTACGCAGCAGTGTGATGCCGTGTCCGTAGCTTTTTTGTTCCTGCTTGACGAAATCACCGAGCACCTCGCTCTCATCGATTCCCCATGCATGCCAGTATAATTGCTCACCCATCACACCATACCGTTTCTTGAGTTGTTCCAAGGAAGTGTGAGCCAGATGTCCAAGCGTAACAATACCCATTCGGTTCAAATTACGCTGCATGCGTCGTCCAATCCCCCAAATATCCTGAATCGGAACCGGCCATAATAAACGCGGTACATCCTGATAATGACAAATAGCAATACCAGAGGTCTGTTTCTTTGCATGAATATCCATCACAACCTTGGCCAGGAACTTGTTATCGCCGATTCCAATAGCTGCCGTAACACCGAATTGCTCCAGGATATCCGCCTGCAGCTTGGCAGCCGTCTCTTCCGCAGTTCCGTGCAGCTTTTCCGTACCATCAAGTGTCACCCAGAATTCATCGACTGAATAAACGTGGATTGCTTCCATCGGGACATACTCATGCACAAGCTCAGTGATTGCCACCGAAACCTCCAAGTAATCCTTCATATGTGCTTCGGCAATAACGATTTCCGGATCTTCCGGCAGTTCAAAATAACGGCTCACATTACTGACGCCATGCTTCTTCTTTAATGCAGGACTGGCAGCCAGCACGATACTCCCTGGCCGCTTCGTATCCCCGACCACCGCAAGCAGTGTTGTCATCGGATCAAGCCCGCGTTTCACACATTCCACACTTGCATAGAAGCTTCGCATATCCACACACAATACCTCATGCTGCTGAAATCCGCTGTAATCCATCTTCTCCACCTCCAAAGGGAACAAATGTTCTTACTTTAGATTACCCGATTTGAGCCAGTTATAGTAGCTGTAATTTTTGGATGGGGAGGAAAAACAGTCTCAGTTACCACCTTTACCTTGTTCAATGTTAGAAAAAGCCAATTATTTAAAAAGAGATGCACAATAATAATTGCGCATCTCTCAAATATCACTACCTGTAAACTATTTAATTTTTACGAATTTAGGAGACGCGGTGATATATAATCCCGATTTTAACTTATACATTTTACTACCATTCACCATATACGTACCTACAATTGTAAAGGCCTCATTAGGTTTAACCTTTATCGCTTTGTCATCCCAATCCGCTGAATTATATGTCCATAGCCAGCCGTCCGAATTATCTTTAACAACAACAAGACTATTGCTGTTTTTATCAGCTTCATTCCCTGCTTGTTCTAATTCAAGTATATTTGCTATTCCTTTAACATGGCCAAGCACTACTCTATCTAAGAATCCACTCTCTTTTAGAAGAGCCGCATCTTTCTCATTATCAATAAATAGATTTTCAGTCAGTATTGCTTTCATTGAGGTTTCTCTTAATACAGCAAAGTTGGCAACTTTCTTCCCTCGATTTTTAACATTCTCTGCCTTAATCTCTTTGTAAATTGCTTCGTGAAGAACATCCTGAGCACGACCAGTATCTCCATATTCGGAAGTACTGATGTATCTGTAGGTTTCAAATCCTTCCCCACCTCCAGCATTTATATGAATACTAACAAACAATTCAGCTCCCCGTTTGTCAGCCATACTTGCACGCTCACTTAACGAGATAAATACATCATCCGTACGACTCATCATCACCTCAATGTCGTTATAGTTCTCCTTAAGCTGGCTCGCGATTTTTTTGGCTATCATAAGCACGATGTCTTTTTCCTTCAAACCAAACGATGAAGCACCAGAATCTTTTCCTCCATGTCCAGGATCAATAAAAACTTTAGCCATTCTATAACCTCCACTCCGCTATTTAATCAATTTTTCCTTTTCTAAAATCCGCTTTTGCTCTTTTCCTTTAGCAGTAATGTAGTTGTTTCGATACCATGCCCAAATGGATGTTGCAAAAGTAAAAAGCAGAGACACAAATTGCTCCCAATCCTCGCTTTTTATCGGAAGGGGCGATTTATTGAAGATAGTAAGTAATTGATTAGTTAAAGCAATGAAAAGTACTAGAGTTCTAACAAATGTCCCTCTGTCCAAAATAAGAACCTCCTTTGTTTATACAGTTCTACAAGTAAGCTTGGGTTTTCTTTAGATGGTGACACCAAATATGTCTTTAATACTAAATGCATTCCAACCAATACCCGTAATCAAAGCTGTACTTTCTAAAGGTTAACTTTGATTTGTGACGGCTATTTTTATTACCGCCAATATATTAACCTTCTAATAAATAAGTCGCAATAAATAATAGAATGTGACATTTATCTCAAATGTAATACGAAATTAATTAACCATACTATGTATAAGAATCTGTTAGGAACGTGGGAAGAAGCCAGAGTTGTATAGTTATCTAATAAAGTCAAATCGCTATAAAAGACTGATAAGCATTATTGGTTAACCATGCCTACAATTTATTCAATGTCTATCTTTCTTCTTATAAAGATAGATAACTTATAAAATAGCAGGAGCTTTTTTCTCTCTACTTAAACCATCATTCTTATTACGAATTAGCTAATCACGACTACGATATTTTTTATACATATATCTTTTAATGTCACAAATGGAATCAATAAATCTACATTCTATTGTGAGGACAATGAAATCCCTTAAACAAAAAACGAAGGAGTTGGTTTGATGGCTGTTTGTAAAGATTCTGGAGAAGACAGGGTTCTACATTATTAACGTAGGACTTGCATTAATGAAGTAACTGGGGACCAACAACCATTATAGGTTGAAGAGATCATATTAACTATAGGTGACCCGAAAGTTACAAAAAAAGTGAGCAATAATTTATTATGATTTGTCCTGAGCAAGACGGTAAAATGCTCAAATTAGAAAAAAGGGAGAATAATTATTTATGGCACAATATACTAATTTCAAATTAGACAGCAGCTTTGCTTACGCAGGTGAACAAGTTTCAATTTCAACGTCTCAGGATTATAAAAATATTTACGCTTCATTTAATTCTTCCAGAAACAGTGATGTCAACGTTAAATTTGAATTGATGGAATTTGTAAACTATTCTTGGAGGATTAAAGAAACGAAAAACGGCGGTCGTGCTTCTAGCGGTAGCTCAAGAAGTGTAACTTTCTACAATTACTCTACCGCTGGAGCTAGACGTTTCAAAGTTCGTGTTTATTTGTATGATGGTGGCACAGGCTATACTAATTTAATGCAAACTGCTTACAGCTACGAGTTTACTCGCTAATATGAAACAGAGATGCTTTAATTGCGTCTCTGTTTTATTTTTTATCCAATTTAGGAATATGAATCCAACAAAAGATTAGAGAAAGAAAATCTCTGATCCTAGGATGATCTTGAGCATTAAAATCAATTTTAAAAAATAGAACAATGGTAAACAAAATGGTTGTAATAATCAGTTATATATATTTCTCTACAGGAGAGGATAGCAAACCACGATTACAGAGGGCTTCTGTGTCAAAATTAGACTTGGGGAATGGATCGAATAATCTGTTCCTTCATAAACTCGGTGCTTATAACATTTGAGAAATTTAACTTAAGAGGATATATTAATAATTTTTATTTTTAATACAGCTGGCCATAAAAACTAATCATTTTCTATATACAAAAACCAGAAATGATTTTGAAAAATATACGCTTTCATCTTGAGAACAAGCTGTTTTTTTATAGATTTAGTTTCGAATTTAGCTCCCCCTTTTTCAGTTACTTTTGACGTAAAGCATGAAGAAGGGGTTGGCAAAGTGAAAAACAGAATATCTTATTGGAACAAAATTCAGGATCTAGCATCTACCTATAATGAAGGTGATGAAACTACATTTAATGTGATATACAGAGATTTTAAAGGTTATCTGTGGAAGTGTGCAATAAACGCAGAAAAACGAGCATTAGCTTTTCAATTAGCTATACCGATCGAAGAATTTTATTCTTCATTTACCTTTTGTTTATGGCGTACCCTTAACGATTATCAAGATTTTGATGGAGATTTTAAGCCGTTGATACTATATAGGTTAAAATTAGCTGAAGCTTCCGTCTGGAAACACTACGAAGTAAAAGGAGGAAAAACTGATAAAGATAATAGAACCTACGAAAAAGCAAGGTGGTTATCAATAAATTCTCCTTCAAATAATGACGAATTTGATAAAACTATTTTAGATTCTATTGGTGAAATTCCGTCAGCAGAAGAAAAGTATCTCGAGGTTTATACAATCCAAGATATCTTTAAAAGATTTGCCGAACAGAATAGAAATCAAGCAAAGATCATCATTTCACTTTACAAAGGATATTATGGCAAAGACCTCTCATGGTACCTTTTTAAAAAACCATACAGTAGTGTAGTTAGAAAACGGGTAGAAAGGGCAAAAGAGAATTTCAGAGCGTTTTTAGCCCACAATTTGTAATAATATCTGGCTACTTTAATAAGCCTATACAGACTTGTAAACTAGACAAAATAAACGCGGATAATAACGAAAAAGTGAGAACCACCTTATTGAGACAGGAATCATATCGCCTTAGATAGTCAATTACTGATATTGTATCAGTAATTGGTTGTTTGGGTTTGAATACGCATGTTCCTATTAGGGTGAATGTAATCTTTTTGATGCTTATAGAAAGTATGTTTTTGTTATTTCATTATCATCGACCCAAGTAAACCAGGTGTATTTCGTCACATAATAAGCTTGCACCTATTAACTAACCAAAACAAAAAATCCGAACTCATGCAATTCTTCTAAAGAATTTGCATTGATTTTCGGATTTTCTGATCCAGCTGTATCTTACTGGATATTTAACATCACATGAGTATAACACTGCCCAAGCTAATGAGCAGCTTATCCATGACTTGATTGCGTATCACAAATAGTGCTTTATCGCTGTAACCGATCTCCATAGCACTTTTTTCAATGGACCAATTTTTAAAATAACGATAGGTAACAAACTGCCTCTCTACCTCGGTTAATTCCGACATGGATACGTCAATGGATTCCTTAATAAGCTCAATTTGCTGGAGCTCATAAGATAGTCTATCAATGGATGTTTGCGGATGAATGATAATACCTCTGGCGTTAATATCACCGGCAAAGATTTGCTCTTTGCTCTCTTTTGAAGATATGAATTCGAGTTGTTTATTTAAGTTGAGGATAGCTACCTTGTAGTTGTTATAATTCTTCAGATGCTTCTCAATATTCTTTACAAGTTTCTTTCTTTCGGATTTACTGATTTCCTGGTGCAAGTACATGTATGATCAGTCCCCTTTCTTTATATAAAAACCGAACATAAGTTCCCCTTTTATTTAACTATTATACCCAAAAACAATGCGTATATGGAAATAAATTAGTATAAAATGACTTTTAATAGTATGATTTCCTCAGACTTTATTTTTTGTTCTATCAGGTCCCTTCTTATATCCTTATTTTACTAGCAATAACTTCTAGTATCTGTCATTTTCGTTATCGATAAATGTGTTAAAACTCTAAAGTTTATCTATATTCCTTACTTCAGGTTGTAAAAAAGAGCGTAGATGTCATCTACGCTCTTTCCAAATGTTCAATTGCCCAAGATATAAAGTAAGCCGAGAATGGCTGATATGATATATGGTATAACGGCTGCAATGATCGTACGCGAATACCATTGTTTTTGTTCCTCTTTCGTCTGCTGGTAGCTTTCTATAGCCTCATTGGATTCTTTAGCAAGCTTGTATGCTTCTTTAGCCATATCAAGGGCATCCTGGCTTCTTTCATCAGCTTTTACAGCAAGCAATGATTTCTCTTCCAAGTGCAGCAACTTACCCTCCATGCGTTCTAAAGAGTCCCCGACACCTTGAACAGAATCATAAATTTCTCGAAGGGTAATCATTACACCTGGTGTCTCTCTCGTCAAGTCAATCCCCTCCTTATACATGACTGACTAACATATTCCAAAACCTATCATCTTCCTGCCCGATATTCCACATGCCAGTTCCATGTATGGCAAATTCATAGGCAGCAATATTCCCTAGATTCATCAGCGTATCCGCATCCGGGAAACAAACAATGCTATAACCATCTGCATCCCCTAAGAACACAATAGATAACCAAACCCCTATATCCAAAGGTTTTACCAATAAAGGATAGTCGGCCGGTTCAGCTAATTCAAAAACTTTTGAATGCAAATAATCCCAGTCCATACTGATGGAACTGCTGAGCCCATCTTCCGGAGCTAGCCGGGTATCAATTTCTTCCCCTTCTGCTACCTTGAAATAACCCCATCTGTCCTCCCATTCAATATTCTCCCGCGGTATGCGGCCCAAACGGACAGTTTCTCCGTTTGGAATAACTACATCAAACGCTTCCTGCGGGTAATACCAATAGGAATCAGAGATGACAAATAAATCACTGGTAACACCACGGTCGGCTTTCAAACCACAATAACCATTACGCACTCCACTATTCAAGCTGATTTCAAATAATTTAAAGTCATTCAAAAAGACAGCCGCAATATTGTCTCTTATCCGTAGCGATATTGTGTAAAATGTCTCAGCTGTAATTGGATTGTTCAAAGAATATTCGCGACGCAGATTTGATCCTTCATATAACTGAATCGTCTGGGTAGCATTATTTAAGCAGCACCAAAGATTAGCAAATGTAACACCAGCCTTGTTGTTTTCTTGATCTAACCGAATTCTTGCTTTGACATGTACACTTTGAAAAGATGCATAGTCTATCTCAACATGACCACTGCCTTGAAGGGTGGTATATTCACGGGCTGTTCCGGTATCATTTGGTTTCTCGATTTCCCAGTTGCCGTTAGCATTGTAATACGTACTTGGCAGTGAAGAGGACCAATCACGAAAATCGTCATACCACATCGTTACATTCTCCGGATCCCTGCGGAGTGTTTCTAGCGTCAGTCTGAATTTATTCTGATATGGCCAAGCAGGATTGCGGTCTTTATCGATGAAATGGCGCGGCTTTAACTCGAAATTAGCATTACCGCACGTGAATTCTTCCGTGAATCCTCTCACTACTTTGATTTGATAAAGTTGCGTGTTATATTCACTGTCTGCCCCCTTCAAAACTAAGGTATGTTCTCCAGCTGCAAAAGATTTTGCGTCCAGCTTGTACCAGTGATTGAGACGATAATACGGATACCACTGCTCAACATTTCCAACCGCGTACGCTTTCCCATCTAATAAAAAGGACAATTTTTGACTGTTCCACCATGTGAAATTCACTTCCAACGCCAGCGTGTACACACCAGGCTCAGGGATGGTAAAATTCCAAATCAATTCTCCTTCATCCTCATAACCCGCTATTTCCCCATTGCTATCCTCTAGGGGTGCAGGTCGTCTTGGATATACAACACCAGTATTTTCATTTTCACCAATGGCTCCGCTTTTTTTGGAATAATCCGTACCCTTTAGCGATATGATCTCACCAGTAAAAGCAGTTTTCTGGAATTTCTGATAAGCAGTCAAGAAATCTTTATTTCCATATGTTCCAACCGATAGGTCAGTCGCATTTACATCTTTAGCTCCTGGATAGTCATAAACGTGAAGATACAGCCAATGATAGAGATCCTCATCAATAAAGGAAGCAAAAGGAACATAAGCCTGTGTTTCGGTCCCAGTACGGTAACTGTCAGTATGAGATAAATCGCCAAGCATCCATTGTAGGAATGGATCGTATGCACCAGCGGTTCCACGATAATTATCATCTAAATTCTTTGGATAATCATAGATTTGCCATCTGTGACCGTAGGCTGGGATACCAGTAAATACTGTATTTCGATCAAAAGCACTCACTGCATACTCCAATACACGCTTCAGCCACTCAACCGGGGAAGTCGGTCCTGGAGCAGAACCTGCCCATGCGAATCCGTACGTCATAATTTGAAATGTATCAGCAAATGGTCGCATACGCCCGTAGTCACACCACGTTTCAGGTCCCACAGTTTCGCCGGGACCTGTCATTGGCGGTAAATCAACATGAATATGTCGACTAGCGCTTCTGTTTTTAAGACTTACATGAATTTTCTTATATAATTGATATATCTGCTGCTCCAAGTCGTTTGGAAGTCTTTCCAAATCTAGATCCACACCATCCACCCAAGAATAATGATCCAGCCATTGATTAATATGGTTAATAAAACGTTCAGTAGCAACGGGAGAGGTCAATATGGAGCGTAATATTGATTCAAAGCCATCGTTCTTAACTGTAATCAGCATTTTAATATGGGGCCACTTTGCGCTTAGTGATCGAGCATAATCCATAGTCGAGTCCAAATTGGGGTAATTTCCACTCAAATTGTTACTATCAGTGTCCAGAGCACTCCAAATAGATCCGTCTGATTTAATATTGAAGAAAAATAACCCAACCTGAGTGATTTTATCTCCAACATCACTGATTCTTTGAAGATGTCCATAACCGGTAGGCCAAACCATCATATGACGATTTTTTGTTTTCAATATACTCATAATCGTTCACTGCCCTTCCCTTTCAACCACGTTTCCACCTCGCACAGTACGTATCCAGAGCTGGGTCTGTCCTCTTGCTGCATCTCAATGTTAAATTTCCCGCTGATTGCAGGAATTTGTTGGAACCTTACATCCGGCTGTTCAAAATGCTGTGCGTTTATCAGAAGCTCTCTGCTGCTTGCTTTATATTGAAATGTATCCCCTTGATTTAATCCACGTATCAGATTAAAAGGGCGAGTGCCATAATATTGATCGATTTTTATTCCTTTTTGTGCTACTGGGGAAGTTGCATGCACGGTGAAATCCATGCCGCCTGTAGTACGCGCATTCAAATCGATTTCATTAACAGGTAGGGATCGATTCGGAATACCTAATGATTGTTTTCCTCTTATGACGGCATTAAAATGTCGGGTGGCGATCTCTTCATTGTTTATGACTTCCTTCGCCAGCATCTCTTTATTTGCTGTTATATAGCCAGAAGTTACTTCCCCTTCCTGCAGCATAAGGTCAGTAAAAGAGAGCTTCCCTTCTGTCTTGTCATTGACAACAGTGATACGCAGTGAATGAACTGCCTTATTTTTATTTACTTGAATACTGCTGAAATATCGTGTCCAATTTTCCACTGACATCACCCATCCAATGACCATTTCAATTCAGCTGGGTGACTAGTCCATTCAGTAGCAACATTTCCTCCTTGAAGGAGGAGATCAGATATCTTTACTGACCCCCGGGTATTTCGCATAACTAATTCCACTTTAATGCTCTCCACCTTGCCATTCATGTTAACTGTCATCGCATTCTTATCATATAACATATAATCCCTCCTCCTATGCTAGTGAAAGGAATTCCGTGTCGGTTGTACCATCTTCATAAGTGACTGTCACTTCTATACCTACTCTTCCGTCAGTACCTACTGTCAACCCTTCGGTCATGGAGCGAAAACTCAAAGTATACATTTCTCGATTAGAAGGATACACAGTTTGCGATAGCGTTTTTTCAACATCATACTCTCCTTGTGAAAAGAAGGAAGAAGTTCCGCTATAACCTTCTGTACTGTCAATCTGCCAGCCATTATTCACCCAATAAGCATCCCCGTCTTCTGCACGGGAATTCAATAAATAATTGTAGGGTGAAAGATTCAAAATATCTGTCTCACTCAGGGAATCTTCAGATTGAACCTGATTAGCAGCTTCTGTTACATTTTTCAATAAATCTTCCAAGCCAGGGGTAGAAGTAGATAATTCCAATTCTGTGTTCCAAGGCTCCAACACATTGTAAGACCACTTCACAATTTGCGTTTTTAGATTTACATCCAGTTCTTCGTCATACACACGGACAAGATAGCCTAATTTGAATGCTTCATGCTCTAGTCCAGTCAAATCAGAAAGGTCAGCCGCTGTAATACTGTAGCTGGCTCGCGGGATACTCAATTGATCGAGGATTTCTTCTGCTTTTTCTTTCAGATAATACGGGTTTGTGAACCTAGTATCTTTAAATGTTCTGACCCTTACAGCATTCGTATATTGATAGTTCTCAACATATAACTGATTGTCATTTGCATCTTCAATTGTTAAGCTGCCTTTTCCATAGGGATATAATCTTGTGATCAAGTCTTGCGTGTCGTATATGGCTTCAACTGTTTTCATGTTCTTCTGATAAACAATGGAAACACCCGGATCACCCAGATCTCCTTCCACTAAATGAACCATGCGATTCTTGATATCGAAGACAAGTGTCCCTCCCCACAAATCGGTTGCATCTCGAAGTGCTTTCAATCGGTTTGTGAGCTCCGAATCAATGCTGAAATCACGCAGTGTGGCACTGGTTACTTCTCCTAATGACCATTCTGTGTCCTTTAGGATATCCCTTAATACATGTTTCGGAGTTGTTTCCGTCCAGGAAGTGGTGCCTAAAGGAGCTGCATACTGCAAGTTGTACCACAGTGCTTCTCCATAAACAGAAATTGTCTTCTTCCCGTCACGGTCCCGTGTTTTTGTAACTGTTCGAATAATGTAGTCAGAATCGAGCAGCCTTACAATTGCTTCGTTCACCAGATATTTGGCATTCGCGTCAACATAAGGGGTGGTGAATTCGATTGTATCTTTTCCGTTTAATTCTTGATTCAGCTGCAGCTCCAGTGGGTTTTCTATAATACAGTGTACTTGCTGATTTTGATCTAAAATAACAGGTCTTGCTTTTGGAAGCTGATTATGAAAAACAAGAAATTGACTCTTAAAAAATGAATTGTAGCTTTTTTGTTTATTTAGCGAGTTATATTGTGTGTTTAAAGTGTTATATTGTGACATACATCACTCAACCCTTTCTTAGCCACACCGAAGCATAAGCAGTACGATACAATAGATCCGCCCCGCTGGTAAAAGTTTTTGGCAGTGCATTGTAAGAGCTTGTAATACGATAAGCACCTGCATGCGCACCTGACAGACTGTCATCGATACCCAGATTGATAGCATCCGTGTTAGCAATTCCCGATACAGATGGTCCACCATTCGAATTACGCACAATCCAATATAGGCCTCTTTGTAGAGTCAACGAAATTGGTAGAGATTTCACACCTGTTGTGTCTGTCCCTACCTCACCAGCGTCTGCTACCAATTCTCCGGGGTAACAATTCCCGTTATCCTTGAAAATTCCCAGACGAGCTTTAGTTCCTGATGCTCCAGCACCATCCACTTTTATTGCAATAGCGTCATAGGTGGTTTTCTCAGAAACCGGAAAAGGGAAGGCATCCATTAAATTAGCTGCAATCAAGATTTTCGGAGTGACATTACTAGCATTCATGGAATTCGTTCTCCAAACGCCTGATGCTTGCAAAAATGGAGTCATTCCGATTAACTGGTCACTGAAATTACTGCCTGAATCGACATAATTCACATCTACAGTTATGATATCCTCTGGGGATTGCTGTTCATGAAACACCACAACACCATAAGAAGGCTGAATGGTATATTCATCACCTGCGACTTCCATATTATTGCGGTAAATACGAGGAACTGGGTTTTCAAGCCAGTTCCTTATACTACCTTCATAGATTCGATAATGATAAGCTGAATCCGCCTGATCATTAACAGCTGCCAGCGTATGTCCGGCAATAGACTGTGTTTTCATATCGAGAACGGATTCCAGCTTATTGATGGAATGCTGCAGACCAGAGATATGTGCTGATAATATATCAGTACTTTTAAGATCATGATAAGGTGTAATCGACATATACCTTCCTCCTAAATCCATCTACTTCTAGGAGTGATGGTTATTTCATTGATTGTCACTTCACCAGAAGATGAAATGATCAATTCATTGTTTCCAGGTACAGCAATGGGAAATCGTAAATCATCCAAGTGATTAATGGCACTTTTGCTCTCTGAACCATTTTTTAAAATGGAAGCTGTCTTTAAGGCACAATCAATTAGAAGTTCCTCATCTTCTGTAAGTTCTCCAGTAAAGGTCACAGCCGTTCCATTAAGTGTCAATCGCAGCAAAGCACTTGCTCCCATATTCCCTGTTACCGAAATAAGCGGGAACGATTCTGCTGTACCAGGACGGTTAAAATTGAAATTTCCACGTGCTGTATAGGTGAATTCCTCATCGTCGACTGCATAAGCAAACGGGTCTGGTGCAAGGAATGTGATTTCTCCTCTGCCAATTGCCAGGATCTGTTCCAGGCTGGTCTCCCCTGATACAACTGCTCGGTACTTCTTATCTGGTTCATCATCCAAGATCAAATCTGTGATTCCCAGGACGGGAGAAAGCCATGCAGCAATATTTCTCTTAACTATTTGTAATCTGTTAAGACTTACTTCTGAAAACACGACTTCTACCGTGATCTCTAGAGGATCAAAGGTCGAACCAAAGTAATGGGCACCGTGAGCAGATGGAAATGTAACGGTCTTTGATTGAACAGCCGGCAAGATAGGTCGTTCAACATTGGTTACCGATATATCGAACTCCTTGCTATGCCTGCCATTAAAAGTGAATCCAAAGCTCATTTAAGCATTCACCCCCGATGCGCGTAATGAACGTTTTTGCTGTTTATAAAGCTGCTGCGAGATCAATTCGATATCTGCTTCTTCACGTACCACCAGTTCACTGATATTGAAATTATTAACGATTCCACTGCCGGATGACACTTGGACACCACTTGCCATTCCAGTATCTAATGTTGGCATACGGAGCAAATGGCTCATTGCACCTTGCACTTTAGGCATGCCGCCTGCGATGGAGGACTGAATAGGACCAGCAAAATCCAAATGATTTAAATCAGATAATGGTCCTACTTTTGCAGGTGAGAATGGCAAAAAGTCCCGAATCTTTCCGGCCAAGTCTTTCACTGTGTTTAGAACCCCAGTGGCAGCGTTCTTAATTCCATTGGAAATCTGCGTAATCAAGCCCTTTCCGGCGTTAAAGAAACTGGATCCCAAGTTGGTGAACCAGCTTAGAATGCCACTGAAAGCTGTTCGGATCGAGCTTGTTATCGTGGAGAGGCCTGAGCTCGCACTGCTTGTCAGAGTACTCCACATATTCCGGAATGCACCCATGATGGAAGAACCCATATTACGGAATACTCCCAGTACAGATGATCCCAGTTTTGAGAACAGCCCAAGAACCTTACCAATCCCCCATAACTGCACCAAATTCCAAATAAGTGTAAAAGCATTTTTAAGAATGTTTAAAGCACTATCCCAAACAGCAGACCAGTTACCTGTAAACAAGTTAGCAAAAAGTGAAAGAATATTTGTTATTACACCAATCGCTCCACTGATGACACCCTTGATATTGTTCCAAACTGAAACAATTAGTGATTCAACAAGCGGCCACACATACTGCATAACGGTCATAATACCGTTCATCGTCGTTTGTATAAGTGGTCCAATAAATCCCCACGCTGCCTGCATTGCACTCACGATGCCAGATAGAGCGGATTGAAGAAATGGTGAAATGAAATTCCAAACATTCACTAATATTTGTTGTATTAGCGGCCACGTTTCTGCCCACCATGCTTTAATCTGATTGAACTGCTGTAAGAAGAAACTCACGACAGCAGTAATCGCTGGCTGGAGATAAGCTACAAGAGCGCTAAATCCAGTACTGATGGCAGTCCACACAGAGGTAACCACATTCCGGAACCATTCGAAATTATTCCAAGCATAAATTACAGCTGCTGTTAGAGCCGCTATACCTGCAATAACCAATGTTACTGGATTAATCAATAAGCCCATAACTCCGCCTAAACTTCCAATTGCTGTACCAATTACAGTAAGAACAGGTATAAGCATTGAAAATGTGCTTAACAGGCCACCAATAAATGTAATGATCGTTGGCAGGAACGCCGCAAATGTCATAAATCCAGTCACTACCATCTGCAAGGTAGGAGATAAACTGCTGAACCATGCACCTACTTGCTGGATGATACCAATTAATGGCGTCAATACTGTTGTGCCAAGCTGTAGTAGGGCGGTAGCAAATGGTGCTAATGCCGTCTGCAAGCTGGTAATAGTAGCCTGAAACCCTTCTAAAGCAGCTTTTCCTTCCTCTGTTTGTTTTGCACCTGCCAGTGCTGTTGCTTGGAACGCTACCAATGGCGCAACAGCAGCTGTTGCAAAGCCGGAGAATTGCGTCATAGTATTACCAAGGTTTTCATATCTTTGTCGAAGTACTTCTAAATTTCTAGCTGTGTTAGCAGTTTCATCAGCATTTCGTGTTATAACCTCAGTAGCATTATTAGCAGGCAATAGTGTTCCTCCTTTCTAATGTTTTCTCTTTGCGTTTTGTTTTCTCTCTTCTTCTTTTTGCTCTTCATTCAGAATTTTGAAGTATGCAATCCATTCGGTTAACTCCTCAGAAGAGATGTTTGCCAATAGCTCTGAAACAGTACACCCTAAACGCTCGGCTAAATCGAAATAAAACCTGCGTTCAGGGTGTTTCTTTAGTTTTTTACTTTATCTTCTACCTGTCCTTCATCCAGACCTGATAGTGCCATAGCAACTCGCGCAATACGCTCGAGTGCCTTTCCACTTTTCGCGTTAAGCTGATCCCGATCTGCGGCATCGAAAATTCTCTCATTGGATTCCGGTTCATAAAGAGACGCAATAATAAGATCAGGGTACATGGAATCAAGATCCAACGTTCCTTTTTTATCCAAGGCCTTACTTAGAATACGATTTCGTGCAGATCCGCTAAGACCTCGAACCTCTACCTCTACAGCCCATTCCGGGATATACAGCTTCTCCACTTTAATATCGTTAATGTTCAAAATGCTATCGCGTAATTTACCCAAAGTTAAACATCCTTCCATCTGAATCTGTTGTACTTTCAAACTCAATACTTTCTTCTACTATACCGTCAGCAGTACTAGCTACTTCAGATGCACTGATTGTTGCCCACACGGATAAATCAGGTACAGCAGCATCAATGGATCTAAATTGTATAACCACTATTTTATTTTCCTGTAATGCTGTTCCTAGTAACGAATTGGTATTGTACCAATTTGCAATTTCACCGCTTACAGATGTCAGTCCTTTTGCGCGTTTTTGATAAGCAGTTCCAAATTCAGGCACTTCCTGATTTTCCACTTCTATCGTATACGTGTATTCGTATGACTGCCCCGCTTTTGACAACGGCAGATAAGAGCCTGAGAAACGAATAGAAATATTCGTTTCTCTAGGTTTAAGAAAAGTAACGGAGCCTTCCAGCCGATTAACAGTATAGGAAGCAGAATCCGATAAGGTCCAACTAGAACCGTCTTTGCTTTCTTCAACCGTAAGCTCTGCTTGATGATCAAAAATGCTTTTTTGATCATCAGTGATCACAAACTTTTGATAATCGCTTGTTGACCCTGCTTCTTCCGAAAAGGAAACAGGAGAACCTGCTGCCAGTAGTTGTGCTTGATAGCCACTAAATGCCAAGTGAATCTCCTCCTTATATAAGGGTTACTGCCCCAGTTCCTTCCAATTCGATTGCCAGCTCTACTACACCATCAGCAGAAGCCGAAACTTCATAGCTTGCTACCTTCACTTCTTGTTGGAAACCAGTTGTTCCATCTGGGAGAAACTGAACGAACAAAGGAGAATTATCTACCAGGGCTTGGCGGATCTTCAACTGGCCTTCTGCGTCTTCCGGATTAAAGAATCCATTTAATTCAAAAGAAGTATCTTTTAAACCATAAAGACGTTTGACATTGCTTGATCCAAAAGTACTTACATCTTGGTTGTCACTCTCCATTGGCATAGTAACTTCATTTAGATCCTGAATCTGAGTGAATGCTTCACCATCCGTTGAAACTTTTACTACTGTGTTTTTTCCTGCAAGAGACATATTGTCATCTTCCTTTCGTGTTTTTTTAACTTACAAGTTAATCTTAAAGGTCATTGAAGCTCAGTACCTGAAGTGAAAATCTATAAAAAATCCTGTTAAACTACATCATTTCTTATGTTTCACAGATTTAAGTTGCTTTGTTATCATAAATACAACAATGTGTTTTAAAATTGTGAATTGTTAATGGGCAAGTCCAGAAGAAAAGGAAAATAATTTATAGGAGGGCTATTAATGGCATATAAAAATGTAAAGATGACAAAACATATCAAATATATAGAATCAATGATGAAAGATCCAGTCTCCGAAGAAATAGGATATAGCGTCTATGGAGAAAAAAACGGAAAATTAGGAGAGCTAGCAGCTACCCCATCTCGTGTCATTTTTGGCAGCAAGTCACTATTTTCTGGTGAAGCATTTGAGGATATATATTATGAGGATATTCATTATATTGAATATAACGAAAATTATAAAGGTGCAACAATAGATATATATGTTAGGAATTCAGGGCGTGTTTTAAAATTTTATAGCACTAGTAAAACCAGCTTAAGAGCTATGAGAAATGCGTTAATTGAGATTACAGACCAAATAAAAGAAGATAAATCGAATAGCTATGAAAATAAAGGAGGAGATGATTCAATAGAGAAACTTCAACAATTAGTAAAAATGAAAGAGGATGGATATATAACTGATACAGAGTTTAATAATTTAAAAAATAAGTTAATCGAATAATATAATTACCTTTTTTCTATTGCTATTAGTTAATGTCCTAAATTCTTTTATAAAAATCGATTAACCAGTAATGCATACCAAAAGAGATTATAATTTAAAAAGCCTTAACGTGACCAATATAGAAAGTTTAGAATCAATGTTTAAGAACCCATTGCTGAAGAATCTAGTTTTAGTATGTTTGGATAAAGTGAAAAAAATTAGGCGGAATGGCGACTCCCCCTAAACAGTGCCGTATTTGGAAGTAAAACTTTATTTTCTGGAGAAGCATTCAAATAAGTAAACTACGAAGATATTCATTCTTTAAGTTATAGAAAAAGTTTTAAAGAAGCACATTTAAAAATTCAGGCAGACAAATGAGTTTTTCTGTAGTAAACAAGGATTAAGACTTATGCGTGATATAATCAACGATTTCTTAAAGATTTAAGTAAAGAAACTCATCGAAAAAGAAAAAGAGAAGTTCGGCGCAACTATTCTTGTTATAATTTATTAATAAGAAGAATCTCCCTCTTATATAAGAAAACATCATTCAATTGTTAAGACTAATATTTAAAAATCCCCCTACTAATGGATAATGGAATGTTACACATTACCAATTTTGTATATTTTTGATATAAAAACCATAATAAAGAAGGAAATTAGCTTTCTGTGGCGAATAATTAAAAATAGAAAGAGGAGGTAGTAATATGTTACAGAACATTCTTACAAGTAAGAAGATTTATCTCGGCTTTATTATAGCCTTTGGAATCTCACTATTTTTAGTAAGTTCACCAGTATCGGCTGCTACATATGCATCAACCGATAAAGCTGTTTATCCAAAGGGTGAAAACATTGTAATCACCGGAACCTCTGATACTTATCCCCCAGGCTCTCAATATAAAGTCGAAATTGTTAAAGGTGATCCCCTTTTTGGTGAATACATAACAGAAAGTTATGTATATCTAGATGCCAATGGAGACTTTAATACAACAATAAAAACAAGTTCAGCTTGGGATGCTGGTGATGACTACATTGCAAAGTTTTATTTCGGTCCAACTGGATCACTTTTAAATGTCTCTAACACATTTACTGTTAAATAGCTTTTAAGATAAAACTTATGAAAGAAATATAGTTTAAAGTAACGCAACTTTAGTAAAAAAGAGAACATAGGCATATCATAAAAGATGCTTTACATCTCAAAAGCCAAGAGTAATACAGAAGAAAACCGAGGCAAATTGCTTCGGTTTCAAAAAAAACTATTGAAGTACAGGATTCTTAATGAGTGTTAATCGTGAAGCTCGATAGATTTGATAAATCTTGTATTTAGCAACTTTTCCTTTTGGTCTACGGATAACGTGATCATTTGACTGACTTCATCGTAGTTGGTAAGAATACCAATATGATAATCTCTATCTAACATAGAAATAAGGATCGTTTCACTTAAATAATCTGTAATCATTGTTTGCCCTCCTCTCTATGGTAATCGTAATACATAATTAATATATTTATTTCTATTAAAACTCTATAAATAGTAAAGATATTCAAAAGTTATATACCAGGGAACTAAGTCACTACCCCTATATCCTTAGTAATTCCTATATCCTCACACTCTTGTTCATAAGTAACTAATCTCCATATTTATATGTTTTTAACATTTTTTACTAAACTAGTTCACAAGATGCTTTTATATGATAAGATAAAACTTATTATTAGGAATAATTATGAAAAAAAGTAAAAAACTATTATTACTAACTTTTATTTTCGCATGTGTGGGATTTGTCTTTTTAAGTAATAGTGGAGATGCTTCGGCATATTCAGGCACAAAAACTTTGAACCTGAATTCTCAATGGCCGTATGCCGGAAAAGCATACATGCATGTAAGGGATAGCGGATCGACAATTTATAGTACTTTTGAGCCTGCATATCATCAAGATACTTATGTTACAGCTAGTGTTCAAAGATATGTAAGTGGAAATTGGAAGACTATTGAATCTAAAAGCGGTACTGCTAGGTACGGATGGGGTGTTAAGAAACAAAATTTCAATGCAACTTTTTATGGTTACGCCAATAAAAACCAGAAGGTAAGGGTTAGGTATACTCTAAGAGGCAGTAAAGGCAGTTCTGTAATGCAAACGGGTTACTCCTATTCTTGGACAAAATAACGGTCCGAAACAAATTAGTGTTTATTTTATATCACATACATAATAACTGATAGATTATACTATCTTTCTTGTTTTTTAAACTTACAAATACTGTTTCGAGATGAGAAACATTAAAAGAAGGCTGTCAATATCATATCTTAATGAATTGACAGCCTTTAAATAATCCTATTAATTACTTAACCCAACTATATGAATATCCTGTTTGCAAAATATCTGACTTATCAGATGGATCTGATAGTTGGAATCTTACACGTACTTTTTGTTTTTTATTTGCATAGCCGTAAAAAGCGGCATTAAAATTCTTATAAGTGGCTCCCGCATAATTTTTTGCACTGCCGCTTTTCGATTCAATATTATGCCATTTACCTGAATAATATCTTTGAACCGTAGCTTTTACCCATACATCTGATTGACGATGGGGTATGTAAGTTACCTGAATAGTAGAACTTCCACCACTATCATTTACTTGCATATGAGAAGTACCAGCATATCCCCAATTACTGTTCATTTTCAGGTCTCTCGTACTGCTGTATGCGGAAACATCAGAACTACCAACAAAAACGGTTAACAACGAAATAACAAGTGCCATAGAAAGAACTAAGATTTTTTTCTTCACCACAATACCTCCTTAAACTCATCTCAATATATCATATTATTACAATAATGGTAAATGAATTTTATTATGTATTTTTATTACATCCAGAACAAAAGAAAGATAGCTCTACTCCCATCTAATTGGATCATCTTATCCAAGGTCTATGGATTGTGAGGTTTAGAGTAAACATTTTTAATACCAAAAAAACAGACTACTAATTACCCTCTATAAAAGCAATAGGATAATATAGTAGTCTAATATTTCACTATCGGAAAAATTTGAGATTTTCTCTTATGCTTCTACCTTTTTAAAGAACTGTGGCAAATGCTCTTTATGAGCCTCCAACATTTCATCCATTATCTTCTTCGCAATCTCATCAGAAGGTACAAGCGGGTTGATTGTCATTGCAAGCAAAGCAGTGTTGTAATCACCTGTTACAGCTGCTTCAGCTCCAACACGCTCGAATGATTTGATTTGCTGCACAAGTCCGCGTACTGGAACTGGAAGGTCACCAATACCGATTGGTTTTGGACCGTCTTTTGTGATGACACAGTTAATTTCAATGGCAGAGTCATTCGGGATGCTCTGGATAGCACCATTATTGATTGTGTTCACTGTCTGAATATCGCGTTTGTCATTATAAATGGAGTTGATCAGGCTGCAGGCTGCGTCACTGTAGTACGCACCGCCGCGCTTGGACAGCTGCTCCGGCTTATGTGCCAGATTAGGATCTTTGTAAAGCTCGAACAAATCGCGCTCCACGCCTTGCACGACCTCGGCACGCGTACCTTCGTTATCTGCTTCCTCAAGCTCTGCTTCCAGCATCTGTGACGTTTTGTAGTAGTAGCGATGGTATGGACACGGGATAGCTTTCAAACCTTTAATAAAGCTAGGTTCCCAGTCAAGATTTTTGATATTTCTCATTGTCATTTCTTTTTTATCAGCGCTTGTCATCTTGTCGAGCACGGTATCGGTCACATTTTCTCCGTCCAAGTATACATTCAAGCCGAATACCATGTGATTCAGACCAGCAAAGTCGATGTGTACCCGATCTCCATCGGCACCAAGCAACTCCGCCACTTGCATTTTCATCATGATCGGTACATTACATAAGCCGACGACATTTTTGATATTAGAATAACGAAGCACAGCTTCTGTTACCATGCCAGCTGGATTCGTGAAGTTTACGAGCCATGCATTCGGGCAAAGCTCCTCCATGTCTTTACAAATATCAAGGATAACTGGAATAGTACGCAGACCTTTGAACAATCCGCCTGGTCCGTTCGTTTCCTGTCCAATTACATTATATTTCAAAGGAATTCTTTCGTCCTTCGCACGTGCATCCAATAGTCCAACACGGAATTGCGTTGTAACAAAGTCTGCATCCTTCAAAGCTTCCCGGCGATCCAATGTCAAATGCACATCGATTGGCAAGCCTGCTTTTTCGACCATACGTTTTGCCATATTTCCTACAATCTCAAGCTTTTCTTTTCCTGCTTCTACATCAACAAGCCAAAGCTCCGTGATTGGCAATTCATCATAGCGTTTAATGAACCCTTCTACGATTTCCGGAGTATAGCTGGAACCGCCGCCGATTGTAACGATCTTCAATTTTCCCATGATTAAAGCCTCCTATATGGTTACGTTTTGGATCTACAGCCATAGCTTAAATGCTGGAATGCATCCCAGGTCAAGCACAAATTCGTAAGGAATTTGTAAACAGGTCGTCCAAAGCTTACAAAACGTACATTTTCCGCTAAAATAAAGGTAAGAAAGCGATTTCTAAAGAGGTGATGTACATGAGTAATATCAAGCAGATTGCACAGATGGCTGGCGTTTCCCGCAGCACTGTTTCACGTGTCCTCAATCACCATCCACACGTCCATGAAGATACTCGGCGTAAGGTCCAGCAAGTCATTGATAAGCTCGACTACATCCAAAACAGTAATGCAGTACAGCTGAAAAAAGGCAGAACCAATACAATTGGTGTCGTTTCTCCTTCCATCAGTCATTATTTCATGCAAATTGTTCAAGGTATCGCCGAAGCTGGCACCTCCTGCCATTATCAAACCTTACTTTACCAAACGAATGAGAAAGCCGATCAGGAATTACAGGCATTGGAAATGCTGCGTCAGAAGCGTCTCGACGGATTGATCATCCTGCGCTGCGGATTAGATTGGGAAAAGGTTGCCACCTATACAAAGTACGGTCCGATTATGACATGTGAGCCCCTGCAGCATCCAAAGATCCAATCTATATATATGAATCATTACGAAGGGTTCATGCTCGGGCTGGAGCATTTGATCGAGAAAGGCTACACCCGTATTGCCTGTACTATCGGAAGAGCCGAAAGCCGAAACAGCCTGGAACGGAAGAAGGCATTTGAAGATATATTGCAAACGCATAACCTTCCCGTCCATTCCGAATGGATCTTAGATGAGACATTCACTGTCGATGACGGACGCATAGCTCTTCAGAAGCTTCTAAACGGTAAAGATATGCCTGATGCTGTCATTCATGCAAGTGATTATGTTGCAGCTGGCATGGCAGCTGAAGCACGTGCGCAAGGAATCAGCATCCCCGATGAATTAGGATTAGTCGGCTTCGAGTCCGACCAAAGCGATGTAGCTGGGCTAATGGAGCTGACGCATGTCCGCAATCCACTGAAACAAATGGGAGCAGAAGTGTTCCGCCGCATGTATGCAGTGTTGACTGAAACGCCATATACAGCAGCTGATCTTTCCTTCTCCTTGACAGAGCGTCAGTCTACTAGCAGAGGTGTTAAACAAGTCTAGGTATGAGGCTATCAAGAAGTTTTATATAAGTAGAATCGTTCCGCGTGCTAGGATAGTGCTATAGGAGAGATAACATGTTGATTTTAAGGCGAACAGCCAATTATACGGTATGCGCTATCCATCTGGGTATACTCACCTTTTGGCTGGCAGCATGGGAGCAGCTTTTCACTATGACGGGTTTGGTAATTTGGGGAGGTTCTGCATTACTAGGAGCCTTATTTTTCATGATACGGAGACGTCAAAGCGAAAATATGCTGGATAGCAGTGATCGGTTATTAGCTATATCCACCGTATTTATCGTAGTGCTCGCACTCGTTTCTGTGCTAATTGAATATACGGTCGCTTCCATGCCATGAGTAGTTAAATTAGCAACTATCACATTGGATGTTCAAGAAGCAGAAAAGGAATAGCTGATTAGCTACTCCTTTTCGCTGAAATCATTTATAAATCGGCGGTGGCTTCTGACCATCTTTTCCGGCAGTTCATCAAGCGGGAAAAAGGCCAGCTGCATAGATTCCGCTTCATCAAGCATTAATTCTCCATGATATTGACTTGTCTGGTAAACAATCGTCACATTATAAAATTCATCACCATTAGCAGCGACGGCAAAATTATCTTTACCGGAATACACATCGACCAGCTGCAGTTCCTCCACTGTCAGTCCTGTTTCTTCAAGGACTTCCCTGGCCGCTGTCTGTTCAGCTGATTCACCCAGTTCCATCAATCCGCCGGGCAAGCCCCATGTTTCGGGCGGGTGGATTCGTTTCTGTAAAAGGATATGCTGCTTTTCATCAAAAAGAAGGCATAACGCTCCGACTAAAATGACAGGCTGATGCCCGACGTACTTCCGAAGATTCTCCACATAGTTCACAAGCACATCCCCTTTCTCTCAACCAGTTTACCAAATCTTACATATAGCTGATAGAATTCTTTAATCTTAATATGATACAGTAACTATATCAGAACGAACTAGGAGTGATAATATGGAAAAAATCATGTTCATCCAAACCGGATTCGGTGTCGATGTTCACGGTCAGAACGTCACAAAGGCAGCAGTACGTGCAGTAGTCAATGCTATACATACAAACTCCATGCCTGGTATTACGAGTGTCCTGCCAGAAAACGATCTGCATAATATGAAGGTGAATGTCCGTTTGGCCGTTCCTGCGGATAAGGACAAGCTGGATATCGAGCAAGTTAAAGCCCGCATTCCATACGGAACTGTAACAGTAGAAGTAATTGATGGCGGTATGCTGACTACCAGTGCTATCTACTTGGAGGAGAAACAGGATAAAAACGACATGATGTATATCGTGAATGCCTCCGTCGAGACAGGATACTGATATGATCGAGCACAAGATCTATAATATGGTGATGATACATAATGAAGATCAGGTGCTTCTGTTAGACCGGCAGCATGATGACTTCAGCGGTTTCATCCCGCCCGGCGGGAAGGTTGATTTCCCTGAGAGCCTCACCGCAAGTGCCATTCGCGAAGTGAAGGAAGAGACAGGGCTGGACGTTTGGAATCTGGAGTATAAAGGTGTACAGCATTATGTGAATGAAAAACAGAATGTCCGTTATCTAATCTTCTATTATGTAACGTACTCCTTTTCCGGCACTCTGCTGACAAATTCCAGAGAAGGCAATCCAACGTGGATTCCGAAATCTAAAGCAATGGAACTACCGATGCAGGATGTAGTCCGTACTGTTTTTCCGTTATTCTTCCGCATGCAGGTACATTTGAATTGTACCTGCATGCGGAAGTTGAAGATCCACCGTACGAACAAGTAATTCTTCACACATAGATAAGAGGAAGTCTATCAACTTCCTCTTGGTATTCTTTATCATTCAAGGAAATCATTAAGAGACAGATTCAACAAGTTTGGAATTGCCAAGCTTTAGATTCTTATTAGCGCATTCAACAATCTTCTGGTCATGAGTGGTCAAAATCACAATTTTTTTCATTTGAAGTAAATAGCTTAGGACTAGTTTAAATTTTCTTACTGATTCTTCATCTAAACTTGACGTGGGTTCGTCTAGAATGACTACATCTGCATTCTTCATTAATGCTCTTGCAATTGCAATTTTTTGTCTTTGTCCACCAGATAGCTCATTCTCACTATGAATTAAATGATTAAAACCATCCTCAAACTTCAAGATGAAATCTAGAAAGCCTGTTTCAATTAGCATCTCCATCAATACTTCATTTTCATATGCACCAAATAAGGTAATATTTTCTCTTACGGTTCCCTTAAATGTTACAATCTTCTGACCAAGATAAGATAATTTATTATTAATCCTATATTCTTTCAATAAAAATTTATTATTAATAATTATAAGACCTTCATAATTATCATATAATCCCATAACAGTATATAGTAAAGTACTTTTACCTCTTCCATTCTCACCCGTTACAGCTAAAAGCTCCCCAGATGCTACTGACAACTCTATATTATCGAGTAAAGGCTGTGTGGATTTGTGCACTTTTATAGTTGTGGCTTTAACACTTATAGAGTAAATGGAATCTTCCAATGTTGATTTCCTCGTTGGTATTTCTTCAGTCAATTCGTTATATCTCTTAATTGATCCTTTTAAGTAATTCCACTGGTAATAGATTTCGATAGCCCCCATTACTGGAGTAATAAGAGTTATTAAATACGTATTTAATGCTACGAAAGTTCCAACACTGATAGTATTTTGAAGTAAGAACAATGAACTCACACAGAGACATATAATAACAGTTATCCAATAGGTTAACTGGCTCATTGTTGAAGATAATCCATTTAGATGACCCATTTTCTTACTATACTTAATTTGTGAATAAAGTCTTTTCCTATTTCTATCCAAAAATGGTTTTTGCCCTTGTAAAAGCATTAATTCATTTATATTATTAGTTACCGAAAGTATTGCATTCTGGTTATAACCCGTTTTCTTCTGATAAATATAAGACATCTTTTCTAATTTTGGCTTTAACCTTAGAGATATAGAGACCATTAGAGGTATTATCAAAAGAAGTATTAATAAAAATTCCCACCTCAAGTAGCTTATTACCAAAAAAGCACCTATCAATTGAAATGATATTTGAATCATTAAAGGTATTATATTATGAAAAATTTCCTTAAGATTGACTATATCATTAAAGAAATAACTATGAAGTTGTTTATTATTCTTAATATCCATATAATCTTTGTTTTCAATACTGACTAAGGCTTTACTCTGAAGTTCATACTGATATTTGTCCGCTAGTAAAATTATGTTCAGGTTTTTCAACCAGTTAAATAACATGGTTAGTGAAACCAAAAAGGAGATACATACTAATATAATTATTAATTGGCTCTGATCATTCCTAGGTAATACAATATCAATTAGGAACTTATTTATTAGCGGCAATATACTACTTAATGCGGCAAATAATAATAATGATATTGATATTAAAGCTAGTGACAACTTATTTTTAAACAAAAACTCTTTAGTTATTTTATTCAGCATATTGAACATCCCTTTATTTAAACAGTGGTGGACCCATGTGTTATTTTTTAGTATATTAAATTACAATTCAGTTACAGCATTTCAGTTTATACGTGTTTTTTTGTTCTATAAAAGGCTGTTCCTTCTAAATTTTCCGCAAGATTAAACAAGAAGTTTCCTTTAGTTAACTCAACTGCATTTCCGACTTCAACCAATTTAGGTGCTGTATATTTTTTTTTCATTCAATATTCCTCCTAAGTATTTCACATGGGTCCACTACTCTTTTAACAAAGTCTTTTTCTTAACCAAGCTTCTAAAGCCAAAGCCCTTCCAATAGAAGATACGTTAGATAAATCCGATACAATGCCGTGATAAAACTTCTGAACGCTTTCCTTAAATAGTTTATTATCTACTTGTACAAATTCATTAACCAACTCTAAATCCCAAAAATCGGTTATATTTTCCCATTCTTGCTGGAATCCTTTAATTATTAAATGTCCATTAGTAGATTTATTATTTCTTGTCCTAATGCCTTCGGGTAATACATTTTTTAATGATTTTCTCAGGAGGAGCTTGTCAAATTGATAATCCATCTTAGAAAACGGCGATAAATTTAATAAATATTCAATTAATTTAAGATCAAGAAATGGATATCTTATTTCTATATTATTTCTTCCGTATATATACGGTGCAATCCATTCATGACCATTTTGATACACAATTGCATTAAAGTATGACTCTTTACTTGCAGCATCTGTTCCATAAGGTATCGACGTAAAGTCATTTTCTACATGAGAATTTGCTTTTATCCAAGGTATATCTTTTTTAAATTGAGTCTTCATCCAGTACTCAGAATAGAATGCGTTTTTTATACCGGTGGTTAGCGTTACATATAAAAAATGATAGACAAATTGGGTGAGTTGCTTTTTTCGTATCATTTCTCTAAAGACTCCTAGTTGGGATTGCAGAACATGATCTCCAGCATGGCCGCTAATTACATATCTTATTTTATCTTTCTGTAATGCTTCAGGAATCTTACTAGCTAGTTGGTGAGTTAAAAAAGGATAAGGTTCGTCATATATGCTTATTTTTTCAATCCCTCCTTTAAAACTCCACAAGTCATCTCCATTTATAAATTGACTATGTTTTGGTTTATTTAAGTGTAGTGCTTGTTCAATATATCTATCTTCATTTGCCATTGGACTACTGTAAGTTAAAGAGTATGTATAAGCATTTTCAGGAGCAATAAGACCTAGATGTATTGCTAGATTATAAATACTATTAGAGTCTAAACCGCCACTGAGTGAGAATCCTATCTTTTCATCTTTTATATCCGAGAATGTATTTTTTAATGCGTTAGAGAATTTCTCATAGAATAATTCCGTTTCTCCTTTCCTCCCGATGGAGTATTGAGGAAATTTATAATACTTATGATTACTAATCATAAGTGAATCAAGTTTGATTTGTACCACATGTCCTGGCTCTATACGATGTACTTCTTGATATGGAGTAGCACTATGAGCAGATGGCTCCTTCATTATAAAGTTACTAATATAACTTTCATTTAAGCTTGAGATATGGTCACTAGTATACAGTGATATGCGTGAGTACCAAAATACTCCATCTCCATTAATAGTATAAAATAATGGTTTTAAACCTATAGGGTCTTTACCTAAAATAAGACTATTGTTTGCCTGATCGAACAAAATTATGGAGTACGATCCCTCTATGTTATTTAAGAAATTTAATCCCTCTTGTAAATATTTATTGACGATATACTCCTGAATCTCTTTATAAACTTTACTATTGTGATTATGGATCCTTCCCGATACAAACACATAATAAGTTTTATTTTGAATTTGCACTTCATATTCTAGCAAGTCTACGTAAGTATCCTTCCTTTTGGAGTAAGCATTATGTGTTGAAACAAAACCAATATAATCCATTTAGATCACCTCATTTTGAGAAAGTAGGTATGTAACGTTTTCTAATAAATTCCTCATCATCGTTGATAATATTTCCGTCGCATTCTAGCCATGCATGTGCCTCAAAGGTTTCCTTCCCGACCCCAATATGAAATTCGATAGTATGAAATCCTAACTTTCTTAAAAGGAAATACCCTACCATTGATCTTTGAAGACAAATCTCAGTATTTCTGAATTGGAGCATACTACCAGCTTCATTAACTTTTTTGCATATGGAATTCATTTGTTCCCAATCTTCGTTTCCTTTTCGCTCTTCATATCTATTCTCTATATTTTCAATTATTGGTTTTATCCCATACTTGTTTAATTTCTTGCTATATATAACTAATAAGAAATAAGCACTTACTTTATTTAACATTAGATGATACCAATAAATCCTTTTCTAATAGAGAGCCTAAAAAATCATTAATATCACTAGTCAATGTTTGTTGGTCTACGTCGTATTTATTCTCAAGCTTCTGAGCTATATCATCTAGATGAGCAAATTTATCATCTATAACTAACTCTAAAATTTCCGTTGAAGTAGCATCTAAACTGAAGTAATAACTGTTATTATAATCAAAGATAACAGATTGATTCTCCGATATTGACTTTATAAAAACACCTTCTTTTAAACTGTACATAGAACCATCTCCAAATTAGAATTTATTTACATTTTTATGCTAGCATAATATTCAGAATAATACAATTATGTAATTAATAGTAAATAATTTTACCCGTATTTTAATATGTTATGCTAAGTGTTTTTTAACCAAACTTTCTCTATTCCCAGCATTATAAATTGCAAAGATAATACCGTAAAAACTATTGCAAGGAGTGGTATCCATAATAACCAATGAGCGCTAGTAAAAATAGCTTCATAATTACTACCTATATATGAAAACCACTCATTTGTAATGGATACAGGTGGAGAAGGTGCAAATGGATCATAGCTAACATCTGTTCCACCAAAGAATAACTTGAATACGCCCAGATGACCTATAATTAATAGCCCCTGCAAACTTGTCCTAAGTGCTGTGTGTAACAATGTGAATTTCAATTCAGGGATTATATGTATTATGAGAATATGGTAGCGGGACCCACCTAGAACAATACTTGATTGTACATAGTTCCTTTCCATTGCTTCTGCAATATTTTCTGATATGAATATGGAGGTGGGTGGAACTAATATTATTCCAATGACAACTACTTCAATAAGGATACGCATAGGAAGGTTATAATGAAATCCTTCTATAGGTTCCCATAGTATCGGATATAGCAATAAATATGACAACAAAGATCCTGGTATAAAATAAAATGCAAAAAGAGAACTTTTCAGAAATCGGCGTACTTTCTTCTTGGAAACTAAACCAAGAAAAATTCCAAAGATTAGAGCTAAAAACATTGTAACTATTGTTATTCCTAATACACCACCTAAAGAATATTTTGCCCCCATCAATAGTATTTGAATTAGGTGATTACCAAATCTATCTGTTCCTAATATCGAAACTTCAAGTGGTGGAAATGGAGGGGCTATTAAATCACCATTAGAATTATAGGAAAATGAGGTCTGAGATATATAAGAGTCAAAAAAAATCTGATGAATTAAACTTGCCCCAAACAATACGGATAGATATAAGAAACCTATTATAAAGAAAGGGTTTCGCCAAATCACAAATCCAACTCCTTTCCTGTATAAATATATAATGATATTTCTAAAGACTTGATTACGACATAGATAGGCAAAAATAGAAGTACAGAACTAACTGCGAATACAGTAGGCTGACTAAAAGAAAGGAGAAAAGTTGTAAGACCAAAATTATTAAACAATACTTCTACTATAAATAAATTCCCAATTAACAACCCCATTATAAATTTCAGTTGGTATACGAAGTCTGCCAATATATTTCTCATTACATGTCGCATTATTATTGCAAATCTTGATAAACCTTTACTTCTTGCAAGCTCAACATAAGTTTTCGAGATTTCTTGTTCAATATTTAAAACCAACGTTCGATAAAGATAGATCGTTGGCATTAATGAAAGCGTAATTATAGGTAAAAATAATGCTTCATCGTCACCAGAGCCTGTGAATTTAAATAGAATGCTATCTGTAAAACGGAATATAATGATTACTAATAATTGCGAAAATAATACATACACTATATCTGGGATTGATTGTAGGAGAGTTGAAATAGAAGTTATGGTCTTTCTAAGTGATCTAGGTAAAAAGATTTGCAGAACGGCTATAGCAAGTGCTAAACATACCGATAAGAAAAGAGAAGAGAAAAATACCGTAAATGTCGATAAGAATGCATCGAGAATCAAAGGAAATAATTCCCGTTCCACTCCTGATATGCTATTTATGTATGTTAAGTTATCAAATGTGAAAAGTTCCGTTAGAAATTCTGTTAGATCATCTATGCTGGGTAGTTGTAACCCTTCCGGAGATACAAAGAAAGGGATAATGCTTATCAAAAGTATACTAATAAATAAAACTACTAACTTATAAGTCTCTCTTATTATCAATCTAGCCATCGCATATCACCTTTCACAACATTTAAGAAAATAGGCTACGTTCCATAATTTCTTTTAATATGAATGAGAGCATCTATTTATATTCTTATTTCAAGTATGATAATGCAAAATACAAATAATTTCCATATATTTTAGAGATTTATTTTATTGCTACTCAAATGTAATTAACCCAATTAGGTCTATCTGCTCATTTTTTCTAGTAATTGTAATATTTTCTGATCGCCTCTACTTTCCCAACTTTCCTCACCCTTCTGCAAGTTTCCATATGTTTACGTTATTTTCCACTCTATTATTTCCCAACTTCTTTGCCAATCTTGTCGGATTATGTGAAGAAACCTCACGAAAACCGCATCATTTCAAGGTAAATACAGCTTTGCTTCCTTCAAAAGTACCATTGTAAATCTAGCAAACTAGTCGCTATACTACCCTTTAAGGAAAACTTTACCTACATATCTCGTTTGTTTTCCGACTATTTAAACTATTAGCACAGGGAGAGTGACTTGCTTGAAGAAGAATAAATGGATGGCTTCTGCAATGGCAGCTGTTATCGGGTTTAGCACTTTTACATTATCATTTGTACCAGCGCAGGAAGCCGAAGCATCTACTGAAAAGGCACCAGCTGTAACGTACTCGCCGAAAGTCGCACAAAGCGGTGGCCCTTTCGACAGTGCAATTGCCAATGAAGATAAATTGATTGAATTGCTGAAGGAAGAAGGCAAAATTAGTGAAGATGCTACTGAAGCTGAAGCTCAGGAAATATTGAACGCTTACCTCAAGGAACGGGAAGAAAAAAGCGCAGAAGCTGCTAAGCAGCCTCTGCCGGATGAGCTGAAAGAGGCTGCAATCGATGAGTCAGTGGTAAGTGACACGGATAAACAAAATGGCAATGCTGACAATGCAGCAAGTGCTTCCAAAGAGGCATCGAAGAAAGATAAAGGCAAGGATAAGGGAAAAGACAAGAAGAAAAATAAGAAAGTAGATAACGTGAAAGAAGAAGAGTATGACGGAGAAGTACGCGAAGACAAAGTTCTTGTCCTTGCAATTGACTTCCCTGATTACCAAAACAGCTCCATCACACCGGAAGAAACGGATATGTGGTATGAGGATTATACACATGATCACTTCCAGAACATGATCTTCGGTGAAGATGGCTATACTGGTCCGGATGGCCAGGACTTCACTTCCATGAAGCAATACTATGAAGCGCAATCCGGCGGCAGCTATACTGTTGACGGGGAGATCGCCGGATGGTACACAGCAGATCATCCTGCAGCTTACTATGGTGCTAACGATCCTGCTCCAGACGGCAGTGATACAGCTGCAAGGGAATTGGTGTATGAAGCCCTGACGAAAGCTGGACAAGATCCTAATGTCGACTTGAGCGAATACGATCAATGGGATCGCGATGACTATGATGGCGATGGCGTTTACCATGAGCCGGATGGTATCATCGACCACTTGATGGTCATTCACGCAGGTGTCGGTGAAGAAGCCGGCGGCGGAAGCCTTGGCGGCGATGCAATCTGGTCTCACCGCTGGAATCTTGGCGGACTTGTGGCAGTCCCTGGCGGAAGCTCCACTAGTGACCGTTTTGACGGACAGCTTGCTGCTTATGACTATACAATCGAACCGGAAGACGGAGCTATGGGAGTATTCGCGCATGAATACGGCCATGACCTAGGCTTACCAGATGAGTATGATACTAACTATACCGGTCAAGGGGAAGCTGTTGCATATTGGTCCATCATGGCAAGCGGAAGCTGGGCTGGTGATGTACCTGGAACAGAGCCATCTGGATTCAGTGCCTATGCGAAGGAATATCTGCAAAACGCGCATGGCGGCAACTGGCTGAGCGGTACGACGATCGAAGCAGAGGACTTGGATGGGGATAAAGTAGAACTGCTGCTGGATGAAGCTGTAACAAAAGGTACAAACAACGATGTAATTCGTGTAAACCTGCCAGATAAGGAAACAGAAGTAACTAAGCCTGCTAGCGGGACGTATGCTTACTTCAGCGGTAAAGGCAATAACGTTGATAACAGCATGACAACAACTGTTGATTTGACCAGTGCCTCTTCTGCTGAACTGACATTTAAAACTTGGTATGATATCGAACAAGATTGGGATTATGCTTCTGTCAAAGTGAACGGGGAAACTGTTCCTGGCAGCATTACGACTACAGAAAACCCGAACGACCAGAACCCAGATGATGGTATTACCGGAACGTCTGACGGGTGGGTGGATGCTACTTTCGATTTAAGTGCCTACGCAGGGCAGGAAATCGAGCTTTCCTTGAACTATTGGACGGATGTAGCTGTAAACAACGCTGGATTCTACGTGGATGACATTCAAGTGACAGCTGATGGCAGCTCTGTCCTGACAGATGATGCAGAAGCTGACAGTGCTTTTGATCTATCTGGATTCGCTCAAGATAAAGGCGTCTCCCTTTCCGAGCACTACTACTTGCTCGAATGGCGCACACATAACGGCGTGGACGTCGGTCTTGACCGTATCCGCCGTGGTGACAGCTTAATGAGCTACAACACTGGTCTTCTAGTCTGGTACGTTGATAATTCGTATGACAACAACTGGACTGGCACACATCCGGGTGAAGGCTTCCTTGGCGTAGTGGATGCTGATCAGAAGGGGCTATACTGGAGTGATAAATCTGTCGCTTCCAGTCGTTATCAAATCCACGATGCAGCATTCAGCAAGGATAAGCCTGAGAAGATGTTCCTCGATTATCGTGCTACTAATGGCTTGACGCTGAAAGATAATCACACGAAGAGCTATGATAAGTTCAAGGATGATAAAACTTATTTGAATAAAGCTCTTCCCGACGCTGGACGTAAAGTTCCAGAGTATGGACTTGAGTTTGAGGTCAAAGAAGACAGCCCGGATGGAACAGTCGGTAAGATTGAAATTTCCCGCTAAGATTAATAGCAAAGAAGGAACCTGTTCATTTACGGGTTCCTTCTTTTTTTGGTATCAGCACTCGGAATATAGTGCCTTTGCCTTCTACACTCTCTACCTCTATTGTGCCGTGGTGTGCCTTGATAATAGAATGGCTGATAGAAAGACCAAGACCCGCACCGCCTTGCTGGCGTGCGCGTGAACTATCACTCCGGTAAAACCGGTCAAATACATGCGGCAGATGTGCTTTCGGGATACCGGATCCATTATCTTTCACAATTATTTCTGCAGCATGTTCTGTTTTACCGAGGATTATATCGATTTCTCCCTGTTCAGGATCTGTATGCTGTACTGCATTATAAAATAGATTCAATAGCACTTGTTTCAATTTATCTTTATCAGCAGCTAAAATCAGTTGCTCATCCACCGAAAATTGTACATTCCTTCTGCCGGCAAGCATATCAAAATGCGGCATCATTTCCTCCAGTACAGTACTCACCTCCAGATCCTGCAGCTGCATATCCTCTGCCTGATCCAGCTTGGTGAGTAAAAGCAAATCTTCGACCAGCTTCTTGATACGCTTCGATTCCTTGAGCATGCTCTCAAGCGCCGGATAGAGCTGATCAGGGTTCTTCGCAGCTCCTCTTAATAACACTTCCAAAAAGCCGTGAATGGAAGTGAGCGGCGTGCGCAGTTCATGGGAAGCATCCGCAATGAACTGCTGCATTTGTTCTTTAGCTTCTCGTTCCGACTGGAAAGAGCTATCGATTCTTTCAACCATTTGGTTAAAAGCGATTGTAAGTCGTTTGATCTCGATTTGCTCGGAATCCTCTTCCATCCGTTCAGATAAATTCTCCGCATTCGTCCGCTCTACCCTCCGGATTATCCGGTGCAGCGGGTCGAGCGCTTTTTTAATCACTCGTGAGTAGAGCAGGATACCTGCAGCCAATGCCACGATAGCCAGCAGGAAAAATACCTGCAGCTGCCCTTTGATGACATCGTTGATCGATGTCGTCTCTGTCCCTGCCTGCAAATAACCGCTTATGTCGCCGAACCGTCTATCAGCAACAATAACAACGAGCTGCTCTTTCCCATCTACATCCTCCATCACGATGTACCTGGCAGAATTATCATCTCTGCCGTTCATATACTTGCGAAGCTCTTCCCCATCCAAGCGCGGACTTGATAGCCCGTTTTCCTCTGATAAATCTGTATAGTTTCCTGACGTATCGATTCTGGCTAAGGAACGATCGAAAAGAAATGGCTGATGCATATCATCATTTTGTTCAAGCAGTGCTGGCGGAAGCGAATGCAGCTGTGACTGCATTGCATCTGCTTCATTCTGGTATAGGAAATCTTTCATCAAGAAGTATTGCAGGATACCGACGACTGTCAGGATAATGGCAAGAATAAGACAGGATAAAGCAACAATCTGCTTATTCAACGTTCTCGGTTTCAATCGGTCTAATCGCATCATCTGACATCCAGGCGATAGCCTGCCCCACGGATTGTGCGGATCAACTGCCGATCCTTATCGTGAAGTTTTTCCCGCAGAGAACGGATATACACTTCTACAATGTTTTCTTCTCCTCCAAATGCATATCCCCACACTTTATCGAGAATAAGTGCCTTACTCAGTACAATTCCTTGGTTCATAGCAAGATATTTTAACAGCTCGTACTCTGTCGGAGAAAGCAGCAGCAGCTCTTCCTCCAAGTAAATTTCTTTACGGCGATCATCTATTCGTACAGGACCCGCTACAAGTGAATCACCCAATTCTGGAAATTGGTTGCGAAGCCGTGCTTGCATTCTGGCAAGCAGTTCCTCAAAACTGAACGGTTTGACCAAGTAATCATCTGCACCGCCATTTAGTCCTTTGATACGATCAACCACTTGGTCCCGCGCTGTTAACATAATGATAGATAGTTTCCGGCCTTTCTTTTTCAGCATCCGGCACACTTCAAAACCATCCATCCCTGGCATCATGACATCTAATATGACAATATGAGGCTCGAAATGATCTGCTTTGGCAATAGCTTGCATCCCATCAGCCGCATTCTCAACAATATAGCCTTCATTTTGCAACCCCAGCATCAGGAACTGTGTGATTGTCTGTTCATCATCGACGACTAATACTTTTATGTTTTCCATCCTGTCATCCATTCTTCTTTTTTCTTTATTATGGAACAATTACCTGAAAACCAGCTGAAGATTCCCGATTTTTTCACTTTCAGCAAATCTTCAGCTAGCTTTCATGTGCACTTCAGCAGATGCCCCCATACTAGCAATTAGCCCAAGCGGGTGTGGCTCAGAAGCATTATAGCATGCCCGGAAAAAGTAAAGGAGATGGCAGAATGAATTTCTTGAAACGTGCTTTCTGGAGCATGAAAGCAAAAAAAGGAAAGACTTTATTACAATTAGTAATTTTCACCGTCATATGTGTGTTCGTCCTATCAGGACTTACAATTCAGTCAGCAGCCAAAGCATCTAGTGAATTGGCAAGACAAGATCTCGGAGGTTCTGTTACCCTTCAGGTTGACCGAGAAGCAGCCATGGAGAAGCAGCAGAGTGAGCAAAGTGAATCAGACGGTCCGCCGCAGTTCACCAGCACACCAATCAGTCTGGATGACGCAGAGTCTATCGCAGCTTTAGACCATGTGAAGAGCTACAACTACATCGTTTCAGCTTCTGCTAATGCGGAAGACTTCGATATTATCGAAAGCAGCACATCCACAGATAGCAGTGATACCGAAAGCGAGCAAGCTCCTGGCGGTGACCAAGGCCGGGGCGGTATGGTACAAGCCGATCTTACTGTAAATGGGACGCTAACCAGTGATGAAGCAGAAAGCTTCAGTGATGGCGAAGCAGAAATCGTAGACGGACGAGGCATCAAAGAATCGGATGCCGGCACCAATGTTGCGGTCATCGAGCAAACACTTGCAGAGGAAAATGATTTAGCAGTTGGAGATACAATTAATATCAGCTCAGCTAGTGATGAAGATACGACACAAGAACTGGAGATCGTCGGTATTTATGAAACAAGTTCAGCAGGAAGCGACCAAGCGATGAACTTCTCCTTCCTGAATCCATATAACACGATTTATGTTCCATATACAGCGGCTAACACGTTAAAAGGTGAGGACTACACAGATACTGTTGAATCTGTTACCTATCAAATGGACGATGCAGAAAACATCGATGCATTTATTGCCGCAGCAGAGAAAACGGATGTCGACTTCGACGTGTATCAACTGGATGCAAACGATGATCTTTACCAGCAGATGGTAGGACCAATCGAAAATGTTGCTTCCTTTGCTAAAAACATCGTTTACCTTGTAACCATTGCCGGTGCGATCATCCTTGCATTGATCGTCATGCTTTCCATTCGTGAACGTAAATATGAGATGGGTGTATTGATGGCAATTGGGGAGAAGAAATGGAAGCTGGCAGGACAGTTCATTACAGAAATTGTTGTGATTGCCATTGTTGCAGTCGGATTGTCTTCTATATTTGGAAATCCAATTGCGAACATACTAGGAAATCAGCTATTGGATCAACAAACAACAGCATCTGCTGAGACTGCATCTACATCTGTGCAGCAAGGTCCTGGCGGTGGTGGCGGTCCGATGGGCGGCGGTGGCCCAGGACAAGCTGTGTCTGATGCGTTCAGTCAGCCAAGTGAAGCAATTAGCAGTTTGAATATTAATGTGACTTGGGAAAACATCTTGATACTTGGCGGTATCGGATTGGCCGTGGCCATCATTGCAGCGCTTATCCCATCCATCTCAATCCTTCGTCTTCAGCCGAAAAATATTTTAACTAAACAAGAATAGAAAGCAGGGGTTAAATATGACAGCACCATTATTGGCATTCAAAAACGTTGGCTATTGGTACACGGATAAACATAATCCTTTATTTCAATCTGTGAATATCGATTTTCATAAAAATACATTCTATACGATCACCGGTACATCTGGCTCGGGCAAGACCACCTTCCTGTCTTTGGCAGGAGGGCTGGACAAAGCCAAGGAAGGAGACATTGAATATGACGGGAAATCGATCCGTAAAATGGGACTTGGTAATTTCCGCCACGATTATGTCTCGATCATTTTCCAGTCTTATAATCTGATTCCGTACATGACAGCTTATCAAAATATTGCTTCGGCAATGGCCATCACCGGGAAAAAAGTAGAGAACCAGGAAGATTACATCTTAAAAATGCTGGCAAAGGTCGGCATCTCCGAAGAACAAGCTAAACAGCGTGTTCTGACACTTAGCGGCGGGCAGCAGCAACGAGTGGCCATCACACGGGCTTTCTGCTGTGACACCGATCTGATCGTAGCGGACGAGCCTACTGGTAACTTGGACGATAAGACTTCCAAGGAGATTGTAAAGCTCTTCACCGACCTCGCTCACCAAGAGAACAAATGCGTCATCACGGTTACCCATGATCCGCAAATAGCAGCTCAATCAGATGTGACGATCCAGCTATCCAACGGCAGCTTCCGTATGCTGCAGCATGTATAAACAAAACGAGGCTGGGTCAAAAATGTTTTAGCCATATAAAAAACCGAACTATATTGTAAATCTTCATAAAAAGATTTGCATAAGTTCGGTCTTTTTGATTAGTTATCCATCCTAGCGTAGGCAGAACACGGAG
>NZ_LR700944.1:405925-416481 GCF_902497585.1 Terribacillus sp. AE2B 122
AAGCAATGGGAATTTAGTTATGTCCCAGCCTCGTTTTTTCTTGTACTTATTCATTTTTATATAAATCTAAAGTACAAATTACTAATATAATAATGGACGACCATGCGTTTATTATTTATCCAGGCAGGTGCTAAAGATGAAAAGGAGTATCAGTATCCTATCGGCTCTTATTTTCCTAGTATCAACATGTATAACTTATTTCAGCTTATTTGAAACGAACTCACAATTACCTGTTGCTATAATCATTATTTTTGCATGGGTATTGCCGCTTATTGGCTTGGTAATGGGAGCGGCAGGGGAGAAAACTCTCTTTAAATACATCGGGTTTTACGGTAATCTTCTTTTACTCCTTGTTACAGTACTCTATCCAGTAGTCATATCTTTTATATGGAATCAACCATGAGCGAGTACTTCACATAAAAAATGCGTATCCTCAATTGGATACGCATTTTTTCATTTTCTCTTCAACTTATAACCGATAGATAGAATAATAACCCATATCGGCAAGATAAACAGTGCCAGACGGTAATCCGGAATGAAGCCCATAATCACAATTACTGCTACTAAGAATAGCAATACCAAGTAATTGGCTATCGGATATAAAGGCAGTTTGAAAGATAACTTACTTGCAGCTGCCTTACCAATCCGCTTCCGAAACGCTAAATGGATAATGACAATCATGATCCAGTTGATAATAACAGCGATTGTCGCAATCGCCATCAAATAGCTGAACACTTTTTCAGGGAACAGATAGTTCACGATAACAGCTATCGCTGCCACTCCTGATGATACAAAGATAGCCGCCACCGGGGCTCCTGTCCGTTTACCGACTTTACCTAGGAACTTCGGTGCATTTCCTTGCTTTGCCAAGGAATGCAGCATACGTCCGTTGCTGTAAAGACTGCTATTATGTGCAGAAACTGCTGCAGTAAGAACAACAACATTCAGGATACCTGCAGCAGCCGGAATTCCGACACCATCAAATATCTGTACGAATGGGCTGCTTTGACCGTCAATTTCATTCCAAGGAAAGACTGCCATGATAACAAGCAGAGCACCAACATAAAAGATTAAAATCCGATAGACAACCTGATTGATTGCCTTCGGTATCGTCTTCTTCGGCGTGTCCACTTCACCTGCTGTGATACCAACAAGTTCGACTCCGCCGAAACTGAACATAACCAAAACAAGTGATAGTACGACACCTGTCAGGCCATTCGGCATGAAGCCACCCTCATCAAATAGATTAGAGAAACCAGTTGGTACGCCGCCATTTCCAATACCAGTGAAGATGATAAGCAAGCCAAGAACTATCATCCCAATAATTGCGACAACTTTAATGATGGCAAAGTAAAATTCGAACTCACCATACAATTTAACACTTAAAAGGTTGATACATGTAATCAAGACAAGGAAGCCGAATGCTGTCACCCAAGTAGGAACACTTGGGAACCAATACTGCACGTAAATACCGACGACTGTCAGCTCCGCCATGCTTACTGCCACATAATTGAACCAATAATTCCAGCCGGAAAAAAATCCGAAGAAATTGCCTAAGTTTTGATAAGCGTAATAACTGATAGAACCGGAGTTCGGTGAATCTACAGAAAGCTCACCCAATGCGCGCATGATGAAGAAAATCATAATACCACCGACTAAGTACGCAAGTGCAATTGCAGGGCCAGCCAGTCCGATCGAGGAAGCAGAACCATAAAACAAGCCTGTTCCGATTGCTCCGCCAAGCGCAATCATCTGTACATGACGGTTTTTCAAACCTTTGTGTAAATCATTTGATGCTCGATCATTTCTTGCCATGTCTATGCCCCTTGCTAACTATCTCTTCAATTGTTCTAGTCTGCTTTTGTAAAGGGACCGAATGCTTTGCCGATCGGAAGGACTGTCTGTCCATAATGACCGTTCAGCACTGCAGCAGCAGAACCATAGAAAGATAATAGTGAAATAATTAATTCCGCAACGCCCGCAAGCGTATGAGTTAGTTCATATGCTATATCAAATGAACTTAAAGATAAACCGATAAATAGAAAATCAATAGCTACAAATATAAAAAATAGTACTTTATGTGTCCCCATAGCACCAACTGTCATGAAGAGACTGAATATAAGATATCCAATAAAAGCTACACCTAATTGGCGGCTGTCTGCAGCGGTTTGCAAGTTTTCTCCAAACGCACCAAGCTGAATGAGCCAGCTCATGCCGACACCGAACCAAAATAAACCGAAAGCGCCAAAGGCTGTAGCACCGAAGATATTATTGTGTTTAAAGTCCTGAGCGGAAGCAATCAGCTGCGCAATGCCTCCTAAGAAGAATGCCCATGGCAGAATCATGGAAAGTCCCTCTGTCAAACCAAGTTTTTGCGAAGATGCTACTAAAGTGACCATTGCTAGGCCAAATAATCCTAATGCGCTAGGATCAGCAGTCAGCACCTTGACTGTCTTTGTTGTTTCCAAATCTTTTTCCCCTCTCTAGATGCTTCTGTATAAATGAAAAATCGGGATCCCCTAGAAGTTTATTGCAAGAAAATTTAGTATAATTAATAAATCCGACTTGTCTAAATACAGAAGATTTTCTTATCATACACATTTTACAGGGGAGAATCCAGTCTATGAATATTTTTACAATTAAAGAAATGACAATCACATCCTTACAAGCTGACTTAGCATCTGGACATACAACATCAGTACAGTTAGTTCAGACTTATCTAGAGCGCATTGCAGCAGCAGACTCCAAGGAAGGCGGAACAAATAGTGTACTCGAAATCAATCCAGATGCATTATTTATTGCCGAACAAATGGATATGGAAAGAAGAGAAGAAAAACTGCGCGGTCCGCTTCATGGCATGCCCGTTTTAATTAAAGACAATATAGATACAGCTGACGGTATGCATACAAGTGCCGGAACCTTCGTTCTTGCTAATAATTTCGCTACGCAGGATGCCTATATCGTGAAACAGCTGCGGGAAGCAGGTGCCATCATTTTAGGTAAGGTCAATATGACTGAATGGGCCAATTTTATGTCGGAGCCGATGCCAAATGGTTTCAGCGGCCGCGGAGGCCAAGTACGAAACCCTTATGGCAGCTTTGATGTCGGTGGTTCCAGTTCCGGCACTGGTGCATCTATTGCTAATAACTTGGCAGTTGTCGGCATAGGAACAGAAACAAGCGGCTCGATTCTAAGCCCTTCAAGCAGCAATTCATTAGTCGGTATAAAGCCCACTGTCGGACTAGTATCCCGCAGTGGAATCATTCCGATAGCGCACAGTCAGGATACTGCTGGACCTATGGCAAGAACAGTTCAAGATGCAGCACTCCTGCTACAAGTGATAGCTGGCCGAGATAAAGCAGATCCGGCCACTCTATCCGCTCCATCTCTTCCGGATTATACTACGTCTCTTCAAAAGGATGGATTGAACGGAAAACGTCTTGGTATAGATAAACAAACAATGGATAGTCTTGCCCCGGAAAAACGAGAACTGATGGAGAAAGCCTTTACCGCATTACGCGAGCAAGGGGCAGAACTTATCGAAGTAAAAGTCCCAGAGATTACGAGGGAATCAAGTGTTCTGTATCATGAATTTAAGCATGGTGTAAATCGATACTTAAGAACGGTCTCCCCGCATCTGCCCGCGCACACATTAAAAGAAGTAATTGAATGGAACCGCATCAACACCGAGACTGCGCTTTTACACGGCCAAGATATTCTTGAAGAAGCAGAGAAGACAGATGGAACTTTAAAACAGACAGACTATCTACAGGATCGGTTAGCTGATATACGGGAATCCCGCACAGAAGGTATCGATCGAGTCATTGCAGGTGCAGAACTCAATGCGATCATATTCCCTAGCTATTATGGATGCGATATCGCTGCTAAAGCAGGTTATCCTTCCATCACTGTACCTGCCGGCTATACAGAGGCTGGTGAACCATTCGGAATTACGTTTACAGCTGGTGCTTTTGAGGAATCTACCTTAATAGAAATCGGCTATAGCTACGAGTGCGCTACACAGCATCGAAAAGCACCAAAATAATCCATTCTAGAATACAGTTGAAATATGTCCCCTTGTATAGTAAAGTTAGGGAGGTTTTCAATTGCATAAGAACTCATTGATTTGCATAGGCACTCATTAATCAATGAGAATAGTACGCAGCTTGGCTTGTACAAAAAGCTGCATCTGGACCGAATAGGCTCAGAACGATCACGTGAGCTATCCTACACGTGCTGCGCTATCTTAATTATTTTAGAATGATGCTGTTGTATATAATAAGCCGTTCAGATAGAGCAAATCTATCTGATACGGCTTTTTTTAGTAAGTACGCAACAACATGCCATACTATAGACGAGGTGAAAGAAGTGAGCAACAAACATAACAACACAGCGCCCGGCCTGCAAAGAAAGCTCAAAGCCCGTCATTTAGGGATGATCTCCCTTGGAGGTACAATTGGTACCGGCCTGTTCCTTGCCAGTGGCGGTGCAATCAGTGAAGCTGGTCCTGGCGGCGCACTGCTGGCATACGCTCTCATCGGCTGTATGGTTTTCTTCCTAATGACCAGCCTTGCAGAAATGGCGGCCTTCATGCCTGTATCCGGCAGCTTCAGCACATATGCGACTAAATTTGTCGATGAATCACTTGGCTTTGCACTAGGATGGAACTATTGGTTCAGCTGGGCATCGACTATTGCAGCAGAGCTTGTTGCCGTGACACTGATCATGGATTTCTGGTTCCCGAATTCCCCATCTTGGATTTGGAGTGCAATCAGTCTGATCATCATGTTTCTCTTGAATTATATTTCCGTTAAAGGTTTCGGTGAATCTGAATATTGGTTCGCCTTGATCAAGGTAATCACAGTTATCATCTTCATCATTGTTGGTCTTTTAATGATCATCGGTATTTTGGGTGGAGAATCTCCAGGTTTCTCGAACTTTACGACAGGTGACGCTCCATTCAATGGCGGATTTCTTGCTCTGATTGGTGTGTTCATGGCAGCTGGTTTTTCCTTCCAAGGTACGGAATTGCTTGGTGCTGCCGCTGGAGAAGCTGATAATCCGAGAGAATCCATTCCTAAAGCGATTCGATCTGTTTTCTGGCGTATCCTGTTATTCTATATTCTGGCTATCTTTGTCATCGGGATGCTCATTCCATATACAACAGAGAGCTTGGCAAGTGAAGATGTACAACTTAGTCCGTTCACACTCGTGTTTGAGAAAGCTGGTATCGCTTTTGCTGCGTCCGTTATGAATGCAGTCATCTTGACAGCTGTCTTGTCTGCCGGTAACTCCGGTATGTATGCGAGCACTCGTATGCTTTGGAACCTTGCCAAAGAAGGCAAAGCTCCTCGTTTCCTTGGAAAATTGAACAAAAACGGCGTTCCTGTAAATGCCTTGATTGGTACTGCAGTTGTAGGATGTGCGGCATTTCTTACTTCCTTCTTCGGTAACGGCGTCGTTTATACATGGCTTTTGAATGTAGCTGGTATGACTGGCTTCATTATCTGGATTGGGATTGCAATCAGTCATTATCGCTTCCGTAAAGCGTATGTAGCCCAAGGCTATGATCTCAAGGACTTGCCGTATACAGCGAAGTTCTACCCATTTGCACCGATATTCGCGCTCACACTGAGTATCATTGTAGTAGTCGGACAAAGCGTATCTTCCTTTACAGAAGACGGCTTCGATCTTGGTGGATTCATTGCTTCTTATATCGGCATTCCAATTTTCCTGCTATGCTGGCTTATTTACAAAGTAAAATATAAAACCAAGATGCATAAACTGGAGGATGTCGATTTGACAACTCCTGAACATGAAACAGCCCCGGAATGATTCCGAGGCTGTTTTTTAATAATATCCTGGCATTGCCAAAATCATAGTGATTATGAAAATGAAATAGATGATGATAAATGCCTGATAGCACAATCCAATGATACCGCATACTCTTCCTGCCAAATATAATGCCTTTGCAGCTTCTGTGTCTTCTGTTACCTTGATACTTTTATTTGCTAATATAAGTGCAAGAATACCTGTTATGATTCCTATTACTGGTAGTGTAATCGACAGAATACCAAGTGCCAGCGTGCCTGATGGTGAATAGCGTTTCTCCTCCATACCTTCCACTCCTTACTTTATTTCTCATGTATATTCCCTTCCAACTTGTTATTATAGCTTATTTTTTTGATATAGAAAAAGCGTGCGGATCCCGCACGCTCTCCTTTATTTGAATACGTTCTTCACCTTTTCGACAGTATAATGGCTGCCGCCTTTATCCTGGACACCTTCTACCATCATGCTGATCAGCATGTCCTGTTTATCGTAATCATAGGCAACGAACCAGCCATTTTCCGTACCGTTCTCATCATCCTGGCTTTGCTTCAATTCAGCAGTACCAGTTTTACCAGCTAGCGTCAGACTATCCACTACAGGGTTATGTGCTGAGCCGCGCTCGTCTTCCACAACACCGCGAAGACCTTCCGTAATAGCATCTGCTCCATCTTTCGGCAGCACACCCTCATGCCACACGGTCGCTTCTTCTGCTTCAGACTTAAGCAATGTCGGCTTGATCAAGTTACCGTCATTGATGAAAGGTGTGTAAGCAGCTGCCAGATGAAGTGGAGACATAAGCACTTGCCCTTGGCCATAACCGGAATCTGCTAGAAGTGTCTCATTATCAAGACCTTCATTGGAGATAGACGACGTTGCCGTTGGGAATGCATAATCCAGTTCTTCATCGAAACCGAACGACTTCAAACCTTTTTCAAAGTTGTCCGCGCCGGTATCTACTGCTGTCATCGCAAAGTAGATATTATCAGATGTTATCAGCGCATCCTCGAGATTCACATCCGATAAGCTCTCAGATACACGTGTCACACTGTAATTACCGAACTTGCCATCATTGTCCCATTTAAGCCCTTCGATATGCTTCTTCTCATCTGGTGTAATGACTCCATTCTCCAATCCAATAGCTGCTGTAAGCGGCTTGATGGTAGAACCTGGTGCATAAGCTTTATTGAATTTAGCTGAAAACGGACTGTTCTCATCATTGGAAAGCTTCTCGTATTCTTCATCATTCCAGCCAAAAATGAAGTTATTCGGATCATAAGATGGCGCACTCACCAATGCCAGAGTAGCTCCTGTTTTCGGATCCAAGGCAACGGAAGCACCGCTATCATCCTTCAACTGATCATAAATCTTCTCTTGCGTATTGATATCAATGGTTAGCTCGACATCTTCACCATTTTTTACATCTGTCTCAGCAATTACTTCTTGTTCATCGCTGTCTTCCGAAACTGTATAGATTTTCCACCCTAATGTTCCACGAAGCTGTTCCTCATAGACTGATTCCAAGCCTGTTGAGCCAACAGAGGAGTTAGCATCATAATTAGAAGCATTGTCATCCTTCTCAAGGAATTCCGCATCTACTTTCTTCACATATCCAGTCAAATGTGCTGCTGCTTCTCCATATGGATAATATCTTGAAGTTGTATCCGTACTCTGCACACCTGGAAGTGAAGTTACTTCCGAAGCTAGATCACGCTGATCTGGGCGCAATGTCTTTATTGGAACATCTACTTCATCCGTCACCCAGCTCTGTTCCAACAAGCTGTCAATATCTTCCCGATCCATCTCAAGAAGTTCAGCCACTTGATCCAGCGTCTCATCCCGTGTCATCCCGTCACCTTCTAGCTGTCCAGGGATGATACCAATAGAAGGAACAGTTGCGTTGAATGCAAGCTCTTCTCCATTCGTATCCAAAATCCGTCCGCGTTCTGGTTCGACAGAAGTGATGCGGACGCTTTCGTTGTCATTAAGCTGTGCAAAGATGTAGGAAGGATCCCAATTCACTTTCCATGTTGCTCCGTCTTCCCCATCTACTTTGACAAGCTCTGCGTCTTTGTCAAAATTCACATCTCCGGCAACTGTCTGCATGGATACAGACAAAGGCAGCTGCTGCGTATCCGCATCTGATTTCTCTTCGTCCTCGGAAACATCACCAGCAGTAACTTTTAAATCGGATACGCCAGATTGATCATAGATATCTGTATAGCGTTTAACGAAATCTTCCTTGGAGATTTCCTTTTGCGATTCTTCTGTCAGCTGCTCGTACATTTTATCGAAATCCTGAGCGTTCCAATTGTCGACAAACTGATCAAGACCATCCTTTGCTGTCTGATCATCCGAACAAGCAGAAAGCAGGAACATCATACTCACCACAAACAACAATGCTGCTAATCGTTTCATAGCTCACCTTTCCTGTCTCTTTAAACTGTTCCCTAATTATAGCATAGGGAAGGAAAAACTTTGCAGATAAAAACCAACTATTTCCCAGGAAATAAACGAATACTGTCGAAAAAAAGAGCCTAGGAAATAACTAAAATGCTAGTACTTAAAAATAAAAAACTCCTGTAGTAAGGATGAATTATCCTCGTACAAAAACCCAAACATATGTGAATCTTTGTGAAGAATCACGACATAGTTCGGGTTTTCGTTTAGCTGAAATACTTTTTTCCCAGCCTCTTATATATGAGAAACAATCGCTTCGATCTGCCCTTTCAACATATAATTGTTGATGTGAACAGGCAGTACGAAATGATCGCCTTTATTCAATTGATAGGATTGATCATCCAAAATGATTTCTCCGTTTCCTTCTATAATGCTGACTTGCAAGAATGAATCTGGAGCTTTCAGTTCAGCTTCTCCTGATAGTTGCCAATGATAGACTGTAAAGTACTCACTTTCTACAAGCTGCTGCTCTGTTAGTGCACCATTCGTCACAGGTGATTTTCTTGTTTCATTAGTTACATGCGGAACAGTCGAGACGGCTTTAGCAGAATCCAGATGCAGCTCCCGTCCCTTTCCCTGATCATCTTTACGATCATAGTCATACACACGATACGTAATGTCTGAGCTTTGTTGTGTTTCCAAAATAACGATTCCTGCTCCGATAGCGTGGATTGCACCACTTGGAACATAAACGAAATCACCTTTCTTCACTGGAACCCTTTGCAGTAATTGATCCCATTCTCCTTGATCAATCATCTGTTCCAGCTGCTCTTTCGTTTGTGCATGATGGCCGAAAACAATTTCAGCACCAGGCTCTGCATCGATTACATACCAGCATTCCGTCTTACCATAAGGTTCGTTCTCCACTTCTTGCGCATAGTCATCAGCGGGATGCACCTGCACAGACAAGTCCGTCTTAGCATCAAGGATCTTCACAAGTAATGGATAATCTTCATTATCATGTTCCCCGAATAATTCACGATGGTTCTGCCATGCATCCAATAATGTTTTCCCAGCTAATGCACCATTCCGTATCTTACTTGGTCCGTTTGGATGAGCAGAAATTACCCACGCTTCGCCAGTTTGATTGGAAGGCAAATGATAACCGAATACATCTGCAAGCTTAGTACCTCCCCAGATCCGCTCTTGCAAAGCGGGCTCCAGAAAGATGGGCTCTTGTTTATACATAAATAATCTCCTCACTTTTAGACACTATCTTCTCTCCATTATTTTACCAATAGTTATCTTCAGCGACTATATATAATTGTTGTACGACCCTACAAGTTTTTATATGATGAAATTAACTAGCTAGGAGCCTTCAGCCAAGAGTGTATAACGTTTTAGGGATCATCAGATGAGGAAGTAAATAAGAGTAGATTCTTATACAGGAAGGAACGGAAATTATGGAAAAAGAAATCCACTATTCCACTAATATAAGAGATGCCTTCTTTCGCCAGGTTATCGATTATGTAGGTGCTGGTGTTGTTATCACTGACCCTTCGTTACCAGACAATCCAATCATCTATACGAACAAAGCATTTGAGAAGGTTACAGGCTATAAAACAAATGAAATCATCGGCCAGAATTGCCGATTTCTCCAAGGAGAAAAAACTTCTAGAGAAGACGTGACGCGAGTACGAAAGGCAATTAAAGAAGAACAATCCATTATTGTAGAATTGCTGAATTATCGAAAAGACGGAAAGCCTTTTTGGAACGAGCTTTCTATGTATCCGATTTTTGTTCCAAGTGAAGATAAGATGTATTTTGTTGGCGTGCAACAGGATATATCTCATCGTAAATCTGAAGAAACGAGGTCAGAGGACTATAAGCAAGAAGCCTCCCTGCTATCAACTCCATTTGTTCCGATTTCCGAAAAGATTTGCATATTACCTCTAGTCGGAAATATTAATGCAGAACGCTGGGAAGAGATTTATCAGCGGATTTCAGCACATGTATATGAACACGATGATGAGGAAATCTTCATCATGGACCTGCAGGGCATTCAGAATATGAATGACGATGTCCATAGCGGAATTCTGCGACTTCATAAGTTGCTGCAAGTAATGGGAGCACGGCTCATCGTTACAGGAATTGAACCGAAAACTGCAAAAGCAAGTGTAAAACTGGCAGACTTCCGTAAAAAGCAAATATCCTTCTACGCAACCGTTCAGCACGCCTTAGAAGCAATTCGCGCCAGCCATTAGAAAGAGGCTGGGACAAAAGTGTTTTAGCCATATAAAAAACCGAACTATATTGTAAATCTTCAT
>NZ_LR700944.1:416665-497293 GCF_902497585.1 Terribacillus sp. AE2B 122
CAATGGGAATTTAGTTATTTCCCAGCCTCTTCTTAATGAATTTGTGCTCTGATGATTCCCGAAATTGTTTCCTTTGGCAGCGGTTCGTGCTGCCGCTCCCAATCAGAAATGAGCGCTATATATATTTTATAAACTAGAAAGGCAAGGAGCTCAGGATCATGTTTGGTAACAATACCTTTTGCCTTCTCTTTCATAATAACTGACTTGATATAATCAAGAATCTGTCTCTCTACTTGGGTAAGAATCTCTAATACTTCTGCTGTACCCAATTCTTTTGCTTCCTGTCCCATCTTGATCAGCAGCTGATGATTTTCACGAAATCCGAGAATCGCATCCAGCATTGCTTGGATATTTTCATGAAAAGCTGCTTCCTCCTGTATTGCTGTATCAGCTGCTTGTCGCAACTGCTTCATTGTCCGTTCAAGGATGGTGGAGAACAATGACTCTTTGCTATCAAAGAACGTATAAATCGTGCCCTTTGCTACTTTGGCTATTTTCGCAACAGAAGCCATCGTCGTCGCTTTGAAACCGAATTGACTAAAAGACAAAGCTGCTGCTTCGATGACTCGTTCTTTTTTATCTGTAATCATTGTTCTCTACCCCTTTTTCTTTTACATAGAAACTGCAGGCTCCTCTTCTTCATTATTCTTTTTGAATTTACGAGTCTGCAAAATATATACGAGAATTGTCAATGCTAAGAATATCACAGAAAAGATGCTCAGGTAACCTGCTTGCCGCCATAGAAAGCCCCAGTCATCACCAATGGAGATAATCTCCCGGAAACCATTTATTGCATATGTCATCGGGACAAACTTATGAACAACTTGGAAGAATTCCGGAAGCAATGCTACCGGATAAGTTCCTGCTCCCGCACCAATCTGGATCAACAATACAATGATACCTAAGAAGCGACCTACATTGTCCAATGCAACTGTGAGCAGTTGAATAAGCAGGAAGCTTGTGATGCTGAATAGGATGGCGAATAGAAGAAGCCGCCATTCACTATGCACCTGTAAATGGACCACATGAACAAGCATGATTACTGCAAATATAGATTGAAGCACACTGACAAACAGTACGATACTGAATTTGCTCAGGAACCAAGCAATACCGGATGTCGGTTTACTTGCTGGATCACGAAGCGGGAAGATATTCGTGAATACAAGCGCTCCAACAAATAGTCCAAGAGAAAGGATGTATGGTGCGAGTCCTTCTCCATAGGTATGCACAGTACTCAATTTTTCATCCTTCACATCCGTCGGACTAGCAAACATAGTATCTGTTTTATCACTTGTACTGATGTTTGCATCTTCAGCACCTTTTGCCAGCTCATCATACAGTTCATTACTTCCATCTGTCACACTTTGTGTACCATCGGATAGAGTTTGAGAACCTTCTGTAAGCTGCTGTGCTCCATTAGATAGCTGCGGACCATTCGCGTTCAATTGATCAAGTCCTGCAGTTAGCTGCGTACTGCCTGATTGCAGCTGATTCAATCCCTCGTTTACTGATTGAGAACCTGAAACTAGTTCAGGGGATCCATCAGCCAATTGACCGACCCCGTCCGTATACGCATTGATTCCGTCATTTAAATCTGTCTGTCCAGATTGAATAGCGGTAGCACCAGCTAAAAGCTTACCTGTGGCATCATTAATGCCGTTCAGGGCTGTTTGTGTTTGCTGTGCACCTTCGGCCAGCTGATTGATTTGACCAAGTTGTGTTGTTACTTCTGTAAGTTGCTGCTTGATCGCTTCTGGATCTATATCCGGGATCTGTATATCTAGATCAGGTGTTGCATCCGCAAGCTGTTGTATCTGCTTTTGCAGTTCTTGCTGTTTTTCATCTGCAGAGAGGTCATCATTTGTTAGAATATCCTCAAGCTGTTGCATTTGATTCTCTTGCTGCTCCTGTGACTGCTGCAGTTGTTGTGCAAAGTCACTTAAATCTGCCAAGTTGTTCTGCACTGTTTCTATTTCTGATTTAACCGATTGTGCCTTTTCATTTGCCGCAGCAATTCCGTTATTCAACTCTGGAAAACTACCTGCCAGTTGATCGGTAGCCTGTTGGAGCTGCTCTAAACCAGACGATAAATCATTAGTGGCTAATACTAATTGATCTGATCCGCTAGCTAAATCACCACTATTCCCATTCAATGTTTGAAGACCATCATTTACCTTAGCAATGCCTTGGTCAAGTTCTGGATATTGAGAAGCAAGACTTTGAACACCTTGATCCAATTCCTGCATTCCTTGATCTGCTTCACCGACCTTCTCTGTATAGGTCGCTGTGCTAGTCGACAGGCTAGCCAAGTTTTTGCTTAAGTTTTTTGCACCTTCATTTACTTCGTTTGAACCATCTGCAAGTTCCTTGGAACCTTCACTTGCCTTTTTAAGTCCATCTGCTACATCCGAAAGACTGGCAAAAACGGAATGTGCGTACTCCTCTGTTACTTGCTCAGCCACTTCTTTCTCCAGCTGCTGCATAGCCGTATCTGTTATTTTGGAGGCTGGATAGTTCTTTCCAGGGTTGGAATAGTAATCAATATTCATTTGTTTTGGATCATCATCCAGCAATGTAGCCGCATTTGCGGAAAAATCTTCTGGAATTTTTACAACCATATAATAATCCTCAGACTTCAGTCCATCCATTGCTTTCGATTCATCAACGAACTTCCAGTCAAATTTATCATTGTCTTTCAGGTTATCCACAAAATCATCTCCAACATGGAGATCTTTACCTTCAAATGTGGATCCTTTATCTTTATTCACGACAGCAACTGCTAAGTTATCAGTTTTATTATATGGATCCCAGTTAGCCGCCAGAAAAATAGTACTGTAAAGCAGCGGAACGACTAATATACCGCAAATGGCAAGGAGCATTTTCCGGTCTTTCCATATGCGAAGCCATTCTTCTTTCAACATGTTCATAACTTTTCCTCCTATATTGTACTTCACGAGTTGTCCACATAGACCGAATGACCAAAAACGATTTATGGTCAATTTACTAGACAATAATAGCAGAAAAAGCCTATTACGGCAATGGATAGACGCAATAAAAAGCATGTAGTCGCTTACATTGTTTTATCCACTTTAATTGTGCATAACTTGTGCATAACCTCTTTATACACAACATTCCACACACTATGAACAACTTATCAACAAACTTATCCACATATACACATGACAGATTCTTTATTTAGTAATAAGAATATTTGTTCGCTACGAAATAGAGTATGTTATCCTCACGTGCATCCACAGGTTGTGCATAACTAAAAAAGACAACCTATTAGGCTGCCTCATTACTGTTCACTTAATGTGACGGTCGTCTCATTCTTCTGACCATCACGGTAATATGTTACCTTCATTTGATCTCCGATTTGTTTATCTTCATAAAGATGTTTTCGCAAAGATGTCATATCATCGATTGGCTGACCATCCAGCTCTGTAATTACATCTAACTCCCTTAATCCTGCATTTTCCGCAGGAGATAGAGCTTCAAGACTCCAAATATAGACACCATTTTCCATGTCATCTGGTAAACCGAGATGTTCTGTCCGTTCCGATGCCGGTATTTCATTCAATGAATAAGCTTCTACTCCTAAATATGGACGCTCTACTTGCCCATTCTGTTCAAGCTGCTCCATGATAGGCACTGCGCTATCAACCGGTATTGCAAACCCAATTCCTTCAACAGAGGATTCAGCGATTTTCATCGAATTGATACCAATCAGCTGCCCTGCCATATTGATAAGAGCACCGCCGCTGTTACCAGGGTTGATTGCAGCATCTGTCTGCATAACATCTGCTTGCCAATCTGCTCTGCCATCTCCATTGAAATCCTGAGGAACAGTACGGTTGACTCCGCTGATGATACCTTGTGTAACTGATCCTGAGAACCCTAGCGGATCTCCGATTGCAATTACAGGCTCACCCGTTTTAACAGTAGAAGATGTCCCGACTTCAATTACCTGCTCCACTCGGGAAGCATCCATTTCCAAGACTGCTAAATCAGTGAAAACGTCACTGCCTAACAGCTTTGCGGAAACTTCCACCCCATTATGGAGGATAACATCCACATCCTGTGCACCTTCGACAACATGATGATTGGTCACCACATAGGCTTTTTCGCCTTCTTTTTTATATATGACACCAGATCCGCTTCCTGCGGTACTCTCCTCCTGTGAGAAAAGTGCATCACCCTGCTGCAGGTTTACGACGCCAACGACTGCTGGAGCCGTTTTATCAACGATATCTGTAATGCCCGATTGAACATCCACACTAACATTCTGTAAATTGGGGTTCTGATTCGAATCCGAAGCAAGCTGCGTAGCTTCTCCTTGCTGTGACTGTGATTGGTCATTCGGCGTTAGACTGTCTCGATCAAGGCCATAAGCAACAAGCAATACAATACCGGCTCCGATAATACCGCCCAAGATAGCTGGCAGCAGCCAGCTTGCGCGCTTCGGTTTTTCCGGTTCCTTGTGGTGATCATCAAAATAGTCCATGTTAGCCTCCGTTCCAATTCTTTTCGATATAGTTATCTTTCCACCATTTCGGAAAATTAAACTATCTGGAAAATCGGTGTAGGTGTTTTTGGATCAGTATCATGCAATTCAATGTGTCTATTCAAATCAAAGCCTCGCTCTTGCAGAATATTTCCTACAGCAAGCCGTGCAAGGTCCTTCATGTTGTTATCGCGGCTCAAATGCGCGAGATAGATGCGCTTCGTGTTGTTATCAATCAAGTCTGTAAGAGCAAGCGCGCTGTCTTCATTGGATACGTGGCCAAGATCACCTAATATCCTTCTTTTCACATTCCACGGATAGGCACCCATCTGCAGCATACTTACATCATGGTTTGCTTCAAAAATATAGGCATCTGCTTTCTCAACGATTTTTTTCACTCGATCAGATACATAACCTGTATCCGTCACTAAAGCTACTTTTTTACCTTCGTGATGGAAAGCATAAAACATCGGCTCCGCCGCATCATGAGATACACCAAAGGATTGCACATCCAGATCTCCAAACGTTTTCGTCTCTTCCATCCCAAAAACAAATTTATGATCCAAAGGTATTTTCCCGATGCTGTTCTCCATTGCTTTCCATGTCTTTTCGTTTGCATAGATCGGCAAATCGAATTTCCTTGCTGCCACACCTAATCCTTTTATATGGTCACTATGTTCATGTGTGACTAGGATTTTCGTCAGTGACGCCGGATCAATTCCTGCCTCATCCAATAAACGCTGCAGCTCCTTGCCTGTTAGACCAGCATCGACTAGGATGCGCTCTTTTTCCGTTCCGATAAAGAACGCATTCCCTGAACTGCCGGAAGCAAGTACGCTAAAGCTTAACGTCATGCTGTTTCACCTCTTATTGTGTATCTTCTGTCTCTGGCTGTAAACTGCTTAGAAAACCTGACTCGGTCTGCGGATTTATATACGGATAATCCGGAAGCAGCAGATAAAAGTAATGTTTCGTATTATTAACGGTAACCTTATAGGCAGGTGCATAGTTAGGCTTAGAAGAGAGCTCTATCGTTGGGTAGAAGCCCTTTTCCACTTCAATAGTGTCACTATTCTCAATCAGCTGCTGACTTTGCATAGCCTTTACCGCCTGCTTTTCCGAATATTCCTTTAAGTCCCCGGTCTCTTCACTCTTTTTGAAATCCGTAATATATGTTTGTTTATAGGCCGTCACATCATAATCTTCATTGATAGTAACGAGTAATAAACTATCTGGACCAAAGTATGTTTGTCCTTGGTCTATCTTTTGGAAGAACAGCAACTTATTGCCTTGCCTACCCCAATAAGTGTACTCTTCTCCAAATAAGACATTATCACTTACAAAATCATTTAAGTTCTGGACTGCTTGTTCGTCTTCTTCATCAATCGGAAATTCAATTGGCAAATTCTGCGGTTCCTTAAATTTTGCTTCCAATTCGGTATCAGTACTGATATCAAAATCCATCTTATCCCGATTTGGAACCTTGTCCAACTCATCTTCTGTGAAACGCATTTTAGTCGCTTCGTATTGCTGATTCGTATCCGCTTGTTCATCGGATAATTCTTTATATCCTTTAACAGTGCTTAAGACAGCGTCCTGACTTTCGGTTTCTAGGACTAGCTGTTCTGTTTCCTCTTGCGGAAACAGCTGGAAAACCAAGTATATGTTCAAGACAAGGAAGGCGAGGATAAATGTCAGCTTTATCTTGTTCCATTGCATCAGCTCTCTCCTCCAGTATCGCTTGCTTCTACCTCTTCCCATTCTCCTTGAGATTTCACAAACCAGCTTGGCCTCATGTGATATTTATATATTGCAGAAGTATCATTTTCTTCTAACATATAGCCAATAGCTACATCCTGAATATCACGTTTATTATATTGATTTTCTTCCAGCCATTCCAATACATCCTGTGCCTCAAGAGTCTTTGCTCCATCCGATTTTCCAGTCGCGCTGAGGTGTAGCAAGGTCCTTTCATAACTGACAGGATCCGGAAGGTTGCTTACCATTCGGATCGACAGAAGAGATAGACCGTTCGTTTGGAAAATTGGATATCCATTTCGAACCATTCGGAATTGGAAAGTATAACTTCCTTCGCCATTCACTGCAAACAAATTAAAATCATTTGTCCATCCTTTATGGGAGTTGATGGTATTAAGGGCTGCCTGCAACTGATCAGCTCTGTTAGTCGTTCCCATTCTTGCAGATGATGAATTCAAGAAATTGTAAGAAGCAGCTTGTCCATTATTTTTGAACTGAACTGACTTTAATCGATTGGTATCAATGTATTGATCAGAACCCCTTACTGAGGGCTCTTCCATATAAATATCTGCAAATACACTTCGGGAGATTGTTTCACTTCGAACATTGCTGTCATTTACCTGAATGCTATTCGGTAAGTAAATCTGATTCCAGGCATTCTTATCTGACAATGGTAAAGCAGATATTAAATCCCCATCATTCATAATATCGATAATACTCCTAGCAGCAGTTGCCGTTACTACGTCTCCCAGAGGATCTTCCTGGTTTTCATTGACGAAAATGAGGCTTGTTGTATTATCCTCATTAGGTTTCAAGTAGACCCTGTTAAATACGCCATCACCGAGGTTGCTTGTGACATTCTCTCCACCTTCTACTTGAAACAATGCGTTCAGCTGTGAATAAGAAACTGCTACTGGATATACAAGCTCTATGCTAGTTTCCGGCAGTTCATCAAGGCTATTTGTTCTCGTATTCGTCAATGTCCATTGAGCCAGCTCTTCTTCAAAAGCCTGTTCCTTTTTCTTAGCAGAGAAGATAAAATGCTTGTTATTATTGTGTACATACACATGTTCCGGCTGGACTATATCAGCCAGTTGCTTTACTTCCCCATCCAAAGTTTTAGGTTCTTCAGTGACGATTTGATCAGACCTCAAACTATTTGGCTGGAAGGTCCATACATAGGCTGTTAAAATCAAACTGAGTGCCACAAGTATAACCAGCAGAATCGTATTAAATGTCTCCATCTTCATCGCACCTCACCCCTTTTCCGGTTAAGCGGAATGGTGAAGAGCACGGTCGTGCCTCTTCCTTCTTTGCTTTCAGCCCAAATGACGCCATGATGTGCTTCGATAAGGTCTTTGGCTATTGCCAGACCAAGACCTGTCCCACCAAGTTTTCGTGTACGAGCCTTGTCCGTGCGGTAAAATCGTTCGAATATCTTATCTAGTTTTTCATATGCAATACCCATCCCCTCATCGGAGATGCTCACTAACAGCTTCTGGCTGTCTTTTCGGACACGGAATCGGATCGTACCACCGTCTGGAGAATATTTAATAGCATTACTGATCACATTATCCAGAACTTGCATAATTTTATCCTTATCAATCGTTGCGAGTGCTTCCTCCTTCGGCAAATAGCGCTCAAAGTGGATATCTTCTCTCTTGTTCATTTCAAAACGATCAATTACATGATGGAAGAAATCGACGAAATTGATTCGGTCCCATTCCATCGTATAATTGCTGCTATCCATGCGGGAAAGCTGCAGCAGATCATTGACAAGACGAATCATCCGATCTGTTTCCTGCTGGGTCACATCAAGGAAATGCGGTGCGATTGATTCATCTTTCCACGCTCCATCTGTCAGTGCCTCCAAATAACTTCGCATTGTTGTCAGCGGCGTCCGGAGCTCGTGAGATACGTTGGAGACGAATTCCCGACGTTCCTGGTCTATCTGTTCCTGTTCGGTGACATCACTGATCACCGTAATAAAGCCGCTGATTTGTTCGTATTCATCCTGTACGATAGAGAAGTTGCATCGCAGCAATAAATACTGATCATCATCACTCATATCAATGATTATTGATCCAGTTTCCTGGATTTCGGTAATATCGACGATCTTTTCATTCAAATTCAATACTTCTATTAAGAATTGACCGCGCACTTCGTCAGCACTTCGTCCAATCAAGCTCTCTGCCGGAGCATTCATAAGCGTAATAGCACCATTCCTGTCGGTCGCAATAACGCCATCCGACATATGGGAAAGGACAGAACTAAGCTTACGCCGTTCTCCCTCGGTTCGCATATGGGCTTGTCGGAGTTCATCATTCATGTGGTTGAAAGTACGTGCCAGCTGTCCGATTTCATCTTCCCCATAAACATTTACCCGTTTGGAGAAATCTCCTGTCGCCATGACGCGGGCTTGCTTTTGCATTTCCTTGATTGGCTTCGTTATTGCCCGGGCAATGAGGATTCCTAAGATAGCAGCAAAAATAAGGGCAATGAACGTTGCTTGAAGGAAGATAAGATTCGTACTTTTCAGTTGACTATAAACAGGTTCAATGGACGTACGAACATATATCAGTCCAAGCAATTCGTTATCGCCACTACTGTCTGTTCCTTCGATATTATAATATGATTTCAGTGTTCTATCTCCGGTGGCTTTATCTATGACGATATTAAGCTTACTTTGGGCAGGAAATCCATTGTTTGTAATTGCCTGGACAATATTACTATCCGTTATGCGTGCGCCAATGGAATCGTTATCGCCTAGCTCATTTGTGCCTACAAGCTGACGTTGCGTATCGATAACCTGAATCTTAGTTGTATCGCCTTCCGAGTAGTTTTTTAATAAATCTGCAATATCTTCTTCCAAGGTTGGATCATTTGGGGAGCGTTCCTCCTCAAACTCCTGAGCTAATGATTGTTTCAACCATTGCATATTGGATTCAAGAGATTCACTTGTATTTTTAATCAGCTGATTCTCTAAGCTGTTGGTAAAAAAGACGCCGATCAACAAAAGAGCGATGATCAGCAGCAAAATGTAAACGACAACCAGTTTTAGGCTTACAGAACGGAAAAAGCCTATTTTATTCATAGATGTTACTCCTGTTCAGGGCTGCGAAGATAATATCCTACACCCCTTCGTGTAATGATCCAGAGCGGACTGCTCGGATTGTCTTCAATTTTCTCCCGGAGACGGCGGACGGTAACATCAACTGTCCGAACATCGCCGAAATAGTCATATCCCCATACTGTCTCCAGCAAATGTTCACGCGTCATGACTTGTCCGCTATGACGGGCAAGGTAATGAAGTAATTCGAATTCACGATGTGTCAGTTCTACCTGTACGCCATCATTTGTTACTGTATAGGCTTCCGGATGGATGACAAGTTTACCAATTTCAATATCTTTGTTCTCTTTGCTGTCATCCTCTGGAATCTGCGCTTGTCTGCGAAGATTCGCTTTCACACGTGCAATCACTTCACGGTTGCTGAATGGCTTTGTGACATAGTCATCGGCACCAAGCTCAAGACCGAGGACCTTATCGATCTCCGCATCTTTTGCAGTCAGCATGATGATCGGCATATTATGTGTTTTCCGCACTTCACGGCAAACTTCATTGCCGTCTTTGTTCGGCAGCATAATATCCAATAGGATCAAATCGGGGTTCTCCTGCTGCACTAATTCGACAGCTTCATCACCGTCATAGGCACAGATTACCTCGTATCCTTCTTTTTCTAAGTTGAATTTCAATATATCAGCGATTGGTTTTTCGTCGTCCACCACTAAGATCTTATGGTTCATCGTATTCCCACGCTTTCTAGTGTTTTTTATCTAAAGTGTTTTATTTTTATATTACTAGATCAGTATTTGCATACCCTTCCTATTTTACAGCAATTTCGGTCAAATGTCTTTGGAAGGGGTATATTCGGCATTTTTTGGAAGAAAAAAGAAAAAATCGCCCGTATGGACGATTTTTTTAACTTATTGGCTGTATACGCTTCTTACTTCGTTTGTTTGTGTACGATCTGGACCAACGGAGAAGATGCTTAAAGGAATTCCTGTCAGCTGGGAAATACGCTCAAGATAGTGGCGCGCATTCGCTGGCAGTTCACTCAAGTTGCGAACACCTGTGATGTCTTCTGTCCAGCCTGGCAGTTCTTCATAAACTGGCTCACATTGTGCCAATTCTTTCAGACTTGCTGGGAAATGCTCCATGATTTCACCGTTGTAACGGTAAGCCACACAGATTTTCAATGTTTCGATACCTGTCAGTACATCGATCGAGTTCAAGGAAAGATCTGTAATGCCGCTCACGCGCTGCGCGTGACGGACAACAACGCTATCGAACCAGCCCACACGACGCGGACGGCCTGTTGTTGTACCGTATTCACGGCCAACTTCACGGATCTGATCACCAATCTCATCATGCAATTCTGTTGGGAACGGACCATCCCCAACACGTGTAGTGTAAGCTTTGGAAACACCAACAACGTGATTGATCTTCGTCGGTCCTACACCAGAACCGATCGTAACTCCGCCTGCAATCGGGTTGGAGCTTGTAACGAATGGGTACGTACCTTGGTCGATATCAAGCATGACGCCCTGTGCACCTTCGAACAGTACGCGGCGGCCTTGATCCAATGCATTGTTCAGCTCAACGGATGTATCAGTCACGTACTTCGCAATTTTCTGTCCATATTCAAAATACTCATCCAGGATTTCTTCTACTGTGAAGACTTTACTTTCATAAACCTTCTCGAACAGACGGTTCTTTTCTTCCAAGTTCTGCTCCAGCTTTTCACGGAAAGCATCCTTGTCCAGCAAATCAGCAATACGGATACCCATGCGGGCAGCTTTATCCATGTAAGCAGGTCCGATACCTTTTTTAGTTGTACCGATTTTATTAACACCTTTTGCTTCTTCCTGAAGCTCATCCAATTTCAGATGATATGGAAGAATAACGTGTGCACGGTTGGAAATCACAAGATTATCTGTGCTGACATTGCGTTCGTGCAAATATTCCAATTCTTCAAGCAATGCTTTCGGATCAATTACCATACCATTGCCTAGTACACATTTCTTTTCCGGGAAGAAGATACCGGATGGAATCAAGTGAAGCTTATATGTGACATTATCGAATTTAATTGTATGGCCAGCATTGTTCCCGCCTTGGTAACGAGCAACAACTTCGGCATTTTGTGAAAGGAAGTCAGTGATCTTCCCTTTCCCTTCATCTCCCCATTGGGTTCCTACTACTACTACTGAGGACATCTGTGTGGCACCTCCGCCAAATAAACTATTTTTAACACCTCTAAAGTGTATCAATCCCCAAAACACATGTCAATGATACAACCGAACATTTACTGATGAAGACCTATATTTGTTCGTTAAAAAACACCCTATCAATTGATAGGGTGCTGTAATCATGCTGGCGGAACATCGCTTTCCGAATATCTATGATCCAAATCTACGAATTTATTATACTCTTTCACAAACGCAAGCTCGACTGTTCCTACCGGGCCATTACGCTGCTTAGCAAGAATGATCTCAATGATATTCTGCTTTTCCGATTCTTTATCGTAATAATCGTCACGATACAGGAAGCCGACGATATCTGCATCCTGCTCGATACTACCTGATTCACGCAAGTCGGACATCATCGGACGCTTGTCCTGTCGCTGCTCTACTCCACGAGAAAGCTGTGATAGAGCGATAACCGGCACTTCCAGCTCACGAGCTAGAGCCTTTAGGGAACGGGAGATTTCCGATACTTCCTGCTGACGGTTTTCTCCTTTTCCAGAGCTTGAGCCCATGATGAGCTGCAAGTAGTCAATCAGTATCATTCCTAATCCGCCTTCTTGCTTCAGACGGCGGCATTTGGAACGGATATCACTTACGCGGATACCAGGCGTATCATCGATATAAACCCCTGCATTAGACAAGCTGCCCATCGCCATCGTGAGCTTAGCCCAGTCTTCCGCTTGGAGACTTCCTGTCCGCAGACGCTGCGCATCGATATTCCCCTCCGCACAAAGCATACGCGAGACAAGCTGTGACGCACCCATCTCCAAACTGAAGATAGCTACATTCTCCCCTGCATGAATCGATACATTTTGCGCAATGTTCAAGGCAAAGGCCGTCTTCCCTACAGAAGGACGGGCAGCGATGATAATCAAATCATTACGCTGAAATCCGGAGGTCATTTTATCTAAATCACGATAACCAGTCGGAATACCCGTAATAGAAGCATTTTGATGATGTAATTTCTCGATATCATCGTATACATCGATTAAAACGTCCTTTATGTTCTGAAAAGCTCCGGAATTTTTACGTCCGGATACTTCCATAATTGATTTTTCTGCTTCATTGAGCACATCATCCACAGCATCTTCTTTAGCGAAGCTCGATGTGACAATATCCGTAGCGGAACGTATAAGTCGGCGCAGCAGCGCCTTTTCAGCTACGATTTTACTGTAGTATTCAATATTTGCTGCAGTTGGAACGGCGTTAGCTAGATCGCTAAGATACGAAACTCCACCGACCTCCTCCAACAGTTTTGCATTAGCAAGTGCAGTAGTGACGGTTACTAGATCAACTGGTTCTCCTCTATCGGATAGACGCATCATCGCATCAAAGATACGCTGGTGGCTTGCTCGGTAGAAATCATCAGCTATGACCTGTTCCGATGCTCTCGATAGTGCTTCAGGTTCCAGGAAGATTGCACCAATTACAGCTTGCTCTGCTTCTATATTATGTGGAGGGGTCCGATCATTCCAGACTTCTTCCATCATGATTCCCCCATTTCTGGCATACTGCTACCATTGTACCGAAATATCCCCCTTTTGTGTCAAAAGGGGGATGGAAAACTGCTAGTATTTTGTTGGAAAAAAATTATTGCTCGCTGATATGGACTTTCACCTTACCCGTTACTTCCGGATGCAGCTTCACATCCAAGTCACGGTAGCCAAGTGCACGAATCGGTTCACTCAATTCGATTTTACGTTTATCCAATTTAATTTTATGCACTTTTTTCAGCTCATCAGCGATTTGTTTGCTTGTGATGGATCCGAATAGACGGCCGCCTTCTCCGGATTTTGCTTTTACTTCTACTGTAAGATTAGCAAGCGTTTCACGCAGTTTCTTCGCATTCTCCACTTCCTGGAGTTCAAGCTGATGCTGTTTATTATCTTTTGCTTCCTGTACCTTCACATTACCTGTTGTAGCTGGTACAGCTAATTTATTTTTAAGTAAGTAATTCCGTGCATAACCATCTGGCACTTCTTTTACTTGTCCTTTTTTCCCTTTACCTTTTACATCTTCCGTAAAAATTACTTTCATTCTTCATTTCTCCCTTCAACATATTCATCAATGATCAGCTGCAGCTCTTTCTTCGCTGCCTCTACAGTTGTGTCAGAAATTTGTGTAGCGGCATTGGTCAAATGCCCGCCGCCATTCATCCTCTCCATGATTACCTGAACATTCACTTGCCCAAGTGATCTGGCACTGATTCCGATACGCCCATCTTCCCGCTCAGAAATGACAAAGCTGGCACTCACACCGTCCATCGTCAGCAATGTATCTGCTGCCTGAGCTATGACAACCGGCCCGAATACCTGCCCTTTTTCACCTGCAGAAATTGCGATGCCTTCCCGGTAGAGCTCCGTATTCTCAATCAAGTGCGCCCGTTTTACATACGTATCCAAATCCTCTTTCATGAAACGCTGGACGAGCACGGTATCAGCGCCTTTGGAGCGTAAATAGGATGCAGCATCGAATGTTCGTGAACCGGTACGAAGCGTGAAGCTTTTTGTATCGACAATGATTCCCGCTAGCAATGCACTTGCTTCCAAGGTGGACAATCGCAGCTTCTTAGGCTGATAGTCCAATAGCTCTGTCACAAGCTCTGCTGTCGAAGAAGCATATGGCTCCATATACACCAGTGTCGGCTTTTCAATGAATTCCTCTGCCCGGCGATGGTGGTCGATCACCACAACATGTTCCGTTTTACTGAGCAGTCTATCATCAGCTACCATTACAGGCTTATGCGTATCGACAACGACAACAAGAGTGTTCTTCGTTACACGATCGAGCGCTTCTTCTGGACTGATAAATTGTTCCCAAAGCTCTTCATCCTTTTGAATAGCTGACATCAGCTTAGAAACTCCTGCAATATCCTGTTTATCAAGGACGATATGCCCGACAATATCATTTGCTTCTGCAATTTTCAAGATTCCGATAGCAGCACCGACAGAATCCATATCCGGTGTTTTATGCCCCATGATGAGAACCTGTTCACTCTGCTTAACCAATTCCTTCAGTGCGTGGGAAATAACACGTGCCCGAACCCTGGTCCTTTTCTCCATCGGATTCGTTTTGCCGCCATAGAAACGCACCTTGCCGGCTTCACCTTTGATGGCAACCTGGTCTCCGCCGCGTCCTAGTGCCAAATCCAAACTTGATTGAGCAAGTTCCCCGAGCTCCGGTAATGTCTGCCCGCCAGCGCCGACACCAATACTAAGCGTAATCGGTATATTCTGATCTGTTATCAATGCGCGAATTTCATCAAGAATCTCAAATTTTGTCTTCTCAAGTTCTCTCAAAATGCGCTGATTGAGTACTGCCAGAAATCGTTCTTGTGATGTACGCTTTAAATAAAGACCTTTTTGGCGTGACCATTCATTCAATTGAGCTGTTACACGGGAATTGATCTGACTTTTCGCTGTGTCATCAAGATTCTGGGTCATTTCTTCATAGTTATCGAGAAAAATGATAGCTAGAACTGTTTGTTCTTCATTATATAAGTTCTGGATTTCCAGCTGCTTCGTCCGGTCGAATAAATACAGAAGCCGCTCTTCCTTTTTGATCACTGTCAGGAAATCAAAATCATCAAGCGTAATCCAAACCTCGTTTTTTTCATCCTTGATTGCTGGTATCAAAGCACCTGACAAGTCATCCAGCGGGGCACCAACAAGTGTGTCCTCTGCAAACCTGTTCATATAAGGTGTTGTCCATTCAATCTGGTAATTTTCGCTGTACAGTACGATCCCAATCGGCATCTCCAAGAGCGCTTCCTCGCCAACCTTCTTCACACGGTGGGACATTGTTGAAATGTACTCCTCCGTCTGGTCCTGCATCTTCTGTTCAGTCAGTATACTGTAGAAGAAAGACAGAGCTAGTAGCACTGTCAGCGGCAGCCCAAGCTTCCATTCATAAAACCATACACAAATAAGCAGGATGACAGCAAGTACATATGTCACGATCAAATGCTTACTTAATGCTGGTTTCTTAAATATCTCTGGCATATATGTCAGCTCCTAAACCTAAATTCCGCGACCATGCTACTTTTTGCTGCTCATCCGTTCCCGCAGCCTGAATCCTACATCAATTATACCCAAAATACGCACAAGATACAGCAGTACTGTCCCGAAAAGGACCGATAGTATGACCGCAAGAATCGGCAGTACCTTCGGCAGATTCCTGTGATGGGCAAAATAGAAGAAGAATGAAAATCCTTGCAGTACAAGCAGGATTCCGGCAAGCTCCGTGACATTGGCAACAATCGGATAGAACCATCCATTCGGATCTATATCGAACCAGCGAGCGAACGATCCGATAAAATAGATGAATAATACGATGACAGGCAGGTTGAACCGGCGGAATGGCGGATAAAGGATCTTATCTTTGCTCTGACGATTATGGATCTTCTGAGCCAGCCATTGTGTGATGAAAGCATATAGAAGTGAGCCGACAGCGATCATTGTCGGAATCAGCACCATAATATAATCAAACATAGCGCTGACCTGTTCCCACTGGGCATCCGTCACTGTTACCCCAACTGTATCCATTTCAGATTGCAGCGAATGAATTGTAGCCTGATAGCTGTTTTGGATCTCATCAATAAAATTTATACCTGAAACAAATTGCGTCCCAGCCAAGAATATGGTGAATCCAAGTGCGTATCCTGCTGCTCCTTTTAATAAAGCTTCATATGTCGATTGCTTGTGATGCAGAGCGTAACCAGTCGCTGCTGCTCCAATAACGACTGAAATTGTTATAAAGAACCCGGCAAACGTCCCTATGAAGGAAAGAAGCAGAATGACGAGAGCAAAGTAGATACCTGGCTTGAAACCATGGCGGATCCAATATAGGATTACCGGTACCGGCAAAACAAACGTTAACAGTAAGTTTGTTACTGGTACAAATATCGCTATAAGCAGTAAAACCAGATAAATCCCTGCAAGCATAGCCCCTTCCGTCAATTGTCGAGTATTGTTCATGAATCGTGACACCCCATTTAATATGTAGTCTTGCACTTGTAGAAAAAGCACAGCTGCATAGGCTGTGCTTCTAGTTCGTTTGTAATGGATGAAGGCGAATAAAAAAGCCATACATCCGAAAAAATGCTACCCCACGATTATACCCGAAAGAAAGTCTTCAAACAAATGATTCGCCGTGAAGATAGTCCCATCAGTAACTTACTTTGTGAATATCTTAATTTACCTGTTTATTTTTCCGAAATGAGCCTATATAATAGTGAGACAACCTTACAACGGGTTTAGCACTACATACTACATACCTCATTATCCACTAATGAGACGAACCTCAAAATCGGCTGCATCGCGACAAGCATGTAGTCGATTTTTCTATTCCACACTTTTTACACATTTTTTCTACCGAATCAAGATGAAGTACAAGATTCCTGCATGCTATGATTATTCTAAGATCAGAACAGGTTATAAACACAACAAAACGGGTAAATAAACAACAATTCAATCTACGGAAAGGACAGGAACAACATGAAAAACAGTCACTTCAATGCGATTCTCGCAGCAACTCTTTTAATCAGCAGCATCGGCGGTTATTTGCACTCTATCTTCTAATTCCATATCTCAGGCAAGCTCTTCCTGTAAAGGCAGAGCTTTTTTATTTTTTACAGGAGTTCATGCAGGCTGTGAAATCTACTCTTGGAACATTCTGCAGAATATGTCACACTATTTTTAACTTAACTGTTAGGAGTTGGACGTTTTGTTGACAGATTATCACGTACATATGGCAGAGACAGGTTCGTTCACTTTGGATTATATCCGCGAATATCTTAACGCAGCTAAAGAAAAAGGAATTGAGGAATTCGGCATTTCAGAGCATGCTTACTTCTTTCAGGAAACAAATAAAATCCTATCCAATCCGTGGGTAGAAAACCGCCGGACACTTCATTTCGAGGATTATCTCGCTTTTTTCAAAGAAATTCAACAAGCTGGACTACCCGTAAAGATGGGGATCGAAATGGATTATACACCTGGTAAAGAAGCCGAAATGGCAGAATTCCTTGATCAGCATCCTTTCGACTATGTCGTCGGCTCCGTACACTGGATTCGTGAGTGGGGAATCGATCTTGATATTTTCAAAGAAGAATATGAAAAACGTGATTTAAAGCAGGCGTATCGTGATTATTATGACCAGATCATCACACTCGCTCAGTCCAAACTATTCAGCTTTGTAGGCCATATTGATTTGATTAAGATTTTCGGCTATAAACCAGACGATCAAGACTTCGTCGAAGGAGAATATGATCGAGTCGTCAAAGCGCTCGTAGAAAATGACACTTGTATCGAAATTAGTACAGCAGGTCTTCGGAAGCCGGTCGGAGAGATATATCCTGATCCCGTTTTATTGCAGAAATGCTATGATGCTGGTGTCGGCATCGTGATAAACTCTGATGCTCATGCACCAAAGCATGTAGGTTATGCATACCAGCAGGCAGTCGAGCTTGCAAAACAGGTTGGCTATACCGAGATCCAGACATTCGAAAAACGCCAGCGCAAAGCAATGCCGCTAGGTTGAACAATCGCATAATTACCCTTTGTACGGAGACACTATCCAAGGAGCTGCAGATTGCTGCAAGCTCCTTTCTTTTGCGATAAAACCCTTACAAGTCAGAATACTTTTTCTAGTTTCTATTTGCAGGCACATTTCCTATAATGAACTACATATCTTCATTACTACACTAAAGGAATGCAGTATGCTGCGCCGATAAGGAGTGACATCATGAATCAACCAGAGAACACAGCATTAAAGAAGGAAATCGGACTATTTCTAGGTTTATCCATTGTAGTAGGTACTATCATCGGCTCTGGTGTGTTTATGAAACCAGGACCTGTGCTGAGTCATGCTGGCAGTTCTGAAATTGCCATGCTTGCTTGGTTGATCGGCGGACTGCTGACACTCGCTGGCGGTCTGACCATTGCTGAAGTAGGTGTACAAATTCCAAAAACTGGCGGTTTGTACGCTTATCTAGAGGAAACATATGGCGAGCTATGGGGCTTCCTATGCGGCTGGGTACAAACGATTCTTTATGGGCCCGCCATCATCGGTGCTCTCGGACTTTATTTCGGGACACTCATGGTCAATTTGTTCGGCTGGGGTACAAAATGGACAGCTGCCGTTGGTATCGCGAGTGTCGTGTTCCTTTGTATTATTAATATATTAGGCACAAAACTCGGAGGTGTCGTACAGCTTGTTACGACAATCGGCAAGCTGCTTCCAATCCTGCTCATCGTTGTCTTCGGTTTTTGGAAAGGCGATGCAGACTTTTTCAGTGCAGTACCGGAAGCCATTTCCGATATAAACTTTGGCGCTGCTGTACTAGCCACATTATTCGCTTATGATGGCTGGATCATGCTTGCTTCCATGGGCGGCGAAATGAAGAATCCGGAAAAGACATTGCCAAAAGCGATGATCGGCGGTATTTTGATCGTGACAGCTTGTTATCTGTTTATCAACGCTGCCATGCTTTATATCCTGCCTGCAGCAGAAATCGTCAGTCTGAACACAAATGCAGCCAGTACAGCAGCTAAGCTGGTCCTAGGTGATGCTGGAGAAATTATCGTAAGCTTGGGTATCATCGTCAGTATTTTCGGTTGCCTTAATGGTAAAATCCTGACGTTCCCGCGTATTCCGTTCGCGATGGCTGAACGCGGTCAGCTGCCCTTCTCGAATTTATTGAAAAAGGTGCATCCTACCTTGCATACACCTTGGGTAGCAGTCATTTTGCAGCTTGTGCTATCTATCATCTTCATGCTTGTCAGCAATCCGGATAAGCTATCTGAAATCAGCATTTTTACGATCTACATGTTCTATGTTCTCGCTTTTTATGCTGTTTTCATCTTGCGGAAACGTAATAAAGGAAAAGAACGCGCTTATAGTGTGCCGCTTTATCCATTCATCCCGATTGCAGCGATTGCAGGCTCTTTGTTTGTCTTAATCAGTACACTGTTCACTGACTTCCTTAGCTGTCTTCTATCAATTGGAATAGCAGTTATCGGTCTACCGATATTTTATATGTTGAAAGCTAAACGGCGCTAAAAAGCGAGCAGATTATGTCTGCTCGCTTTTTTATATTGTGATAGCTGTTACATCAAAAATGTCATCCAGCTGTTTCAATCCTTCAACTTCTTCTTTTTGCGGTTCTTTATCGACCGTAAGCATCATGATTGCGTCGCCGCCCTCATTTGAGCGCCCTACCTGCATCGTTGCGATATTCACTGCATATTGGGCGAGCAAGGTACCTACCCGGCCGATTGCTCCTGGCTGGTCTTTATGCCGAACGAGCAACATATGGCCGGCAGGTGTAACATCGACATAATAGTCATCCACCTTCACAATACGGGCACCCAAGCCATTGACAAGTGTTCCTGCAACTTGGTGTGTCACCGTCGCCGATTTCACTTCTACTGTTACTAGACTAGTGAATCCTCGTGTCGTAGAAGTCTTCTGCTCATTGATTGTAATACCTCGTTTTTTGGCTAAATGTGTCGCATTAACGTCATTCACATTTCCAAGGTACCGCTGCAGCAATCCTTTGACCGTATTTCGTGTCAATGGAGCAACCTCTTGGTCTGCCAGATCTCCTGCATAATAGACAGTCACTTCCTCGATTGCATCTGGCATAGTCCGAGCCAGGAAGGCTCCGAGCTTTTCAGCAAGATCAAAGTAAGGCTGAATTTTTCGCATGACTTCCGGAGAAATGGAGGAGAAGTTAACCGGATGAATCGCCTGCCCTCCCTGAAGAATCTGCATGACGTCCTTGCTGACATCGATCGCAACATTTTCCTGTGCTTCCACTGTGCTTGCGCCTAAATGCGGTGTGGCAATAACCTGCGGCAGCTCCAGCAGCTTATGATGAACCGCAGGCTCTTCTTCGAACACATCCAATGCTGCTCCAGCTACTTTACCGCTGATGATTGCTTCATACAAAGCATCTTCATCAATGATTCCGCCTCTTGCACAGTTGAGGATCTGCACACCATCTTTCATCTGAGCAAATGCCTCCGTGGAGATCATATGATGTGTTTCTTTCAGCAATGGCGTATGAACTGTCAGGAAGTCACTCGCTGCGAGAACTTCTTCCAATGTTCCATAGCCAATCCCCATCTTAACCGCACGGTCTTTCGTCAGGAATGGATCATAGGCGATCACATCCATACGCTGACCCTTAGCCCGGTAAGCCACTTCTGCTCCAATCCGGCCCATACCGACTATTCCAAGTGTCTTCCCCTTCAATTCCACACCGATATGCTGCTTGCGCTCCCAGCGTTCTTCTTTTAACGCAAGGAATGCCTGTGGGATGTTGCGCGCAAGTGACATCATCATCGCCACTGTGTGTTCCGCAGCGGAGTTTGTGTTCCCATCTGGTGCGTTGACAACGACTATGCCAAGCTCTGTCGCTGCTTCCAAATCGATATTATCTACACCAACACCGGCACGTCCGATTACTTTAAGATTCGGTGCAGCTTCCATGATTGCCCGTGTAACAGTTGTCTGGCTGCGGACAAGCAGTGCATGAAAATTACTGATTTTCTGGATGATTTCTGCTTCAGTCAGGCCAGTATCTACTGTGACAGCAAAGTCATCTGCTTGCGTTAATGGTGCCATGCCTTCTTCACTTAATGGATCACTGATTAGTATGTGGTAAGTCATGTTCAATTCGCTCCTTGTTCCAAGTAGATTTGCTGTGCAGCTGCCGTTCCTGCACCCAATGTTATTTGCTTGCCAATTTTCACAAGACCGATCTCCGCTGCTCCAATCACCTGCAGCACATCTGCTGGAGAGCAATATCCCATATGACCGATCCGGAAAATCTCACCCTTCATATGCTGCTGACCGCCTGCAAATGCCAGATTGAAGTCCTGCTTCACTTGCTTACGGAGCTTCTCAGCATCAAAATCTGTCGGTTTGATCGCCGTAACTGTCGGAGAAGCATACTCATCCTCTACAAGCAGCGGTACATCTAACGCACGGAATGCAGCTCGTGTCATATTCCGCATCAGACGATGTCTTGCATACACCTGCTCCAGCCCTTCTTCCTCAAGCAATGTCAGCACTTGTTCCAGCCCAAACAATATGGATAAAGCCGGCGTGAATGGTGTACTGTCTTTTTCCAGACCATCACGATATTTTGTCAGATCCAGATAGAATCGTGGCTGAGGATTGGCTTCAATCACTTTCCATGCCCGGTCACTTACTACTGCAAAGAACATACCGCCAGGCAGCATGAATGCCTTCTGCGTGCCTGTAACCAAAATATCGATACCCCATTTATCAAATTCCGTTTCGACACCTGCCACACAGGATACGCCATCAACGATGACCAAAGCTTCCGATACTTCATGCACCGCTTCAGCAATTTGTTTGATTGGGTTCAGCACTCCTGTGGACGTTTCACAATACGTAACAAAGACAGAGCTGATTTCCGGATGTTCCTTCAAGAATGTCTTGATATCCTCCGGATTTGCTGCCTCTCCCCATGTCACATCTAAGCGGTGGGCTTGAAGCTGATATGCTTGAGCTATCTTCACAAACCGATCACCAAATGCCCCCACAACTACAATCAGCACTTCATCTCCTGGCTTGGAAGTGTTGGCAACTGCTGCTTCCAGTCCAGCGGTTCCGCTGCCAGTCACAAGCAGTACATCCTGTTCTGTACCGAATACGGGCTTCAATTTTGGCTTAATCCGCTGCAGCAAAGCAGTTGTCTCCGCACCGCGATGGCCGATCATCGGCTGGCTCATTGCGCGCTGTACACTTGGCGGAATTGGTGATGGTCCTGGAATCCGTAGTAAAAGTTGATCTGGTAACATAATTTCTTTTCCTCCTTGGATTGTAAGATATCTTCACAGGTAAAAGAGCCCATAAGAAAAGCCTTCCGCTCCCTTACCTGATAAGTAAGGGGCGAAAAGCTTGGATCTACTCACGCGGTGCCACCCTTTTTCACTGTCTGCTTACACACGACAGCCTTCGTTGAAGCTATGCATAACGGGCATATGCCGGACAAACCTACTCAATTCAGTTTGCCTATTCAGAAGTGCTGCCCTTTGACGGATTATGCTAGTTCACACCAGCCACTAGCTCTCTTGGATAATCACGATCAAAGGTATGATCTTCATCAATATAGTTGTGTTTTGGTTCAATTTTTTATTTATCATAGCAGACACACAGCTATTGTCAATACGTTTTCTAATAATTATAGCAAATCGGATTGTTCGGATTTCGCTGTAATCTGCTTCCTTCTAGCTTTTTTGCTATACTGGAAAAAATAATAATTTTGCTGGAGGTATGAACTATGCATTTGGAAACAGCCGCCAAAATGATCGCAGATGCCTCGTCGGTGACGATCCTGACCGGAGCCGGCGTATCTACAGCCAGCGGTATTCCTGATTTCCGCTCCACCAATGGTCTTTGGACTGCTGATGAGGCTAGAGAATACTATATTTCTAATCACTATTTTTATAAGGATCCCGTGGATTTCTGGCAGAAATACAAGGATATTTTCCGAGTGAAGCTGCTTAAGGATTATGGTCCAAACCATGTACATCGCTATCTCAGAGATCTAGAGGTAAACGGAAAACAAATCACTGTCATCACCCAGAATGTTGACGGTCTTCATACCCTTGCTGGCAACGAACATGTCATCGAATACCATGGCACGTTGAATAGTGCCACATGCCCGAACTGCGGCAGTTCCTATGACTTGCCTTACCTATTGACAGCAGAAACTCCTGTTTGCGAAAAATGTGTGCATGTGCTGAAGCCAGACGTTGTCTTGTTTGGTGATCCGATTACCGAGCATGACAAAGCAGAACAGGCGATTCAGCAGAGCGAACTGGTTCTTGTACTAGGAACGTCCCTGCTCGTCAGTCCATTCAACATGCTTCCTGAATATGCAAACTCACTTGGAAAGCCATCTATCCTGATTAACCGGGAACCAACGGTCATGGATGCGCTATTTGATATTGTCATTTATGATGATCTTTCCAAAATCGTACAGCAGCTGCAAAAATAGCGAGCTCCTTAAGGGAGCTCGCTATTTTTTATTCGTATTGATAATGGTGAACAGGTTTGGACTGTTTAACTAACAGTACGAATACGACCGCTGCTACAGCGAAGGCTCCTGCAATGGTAAAGGCGAACTGTAAACCCGCTGTCATCGCCTGATCGGCACTTTGAGAAGCTACAGCTTGGCTGCCGCCGCTCATCAAGGTAATGAACAGGGCCGGACCAATCGCTCCAGAGATTTGGTTAAAGGCATTCAGAGAAGCACTGCCATGCGAATAGAGCTCCTCCGTCAATTGATTTAGTCCCAGTGTCGTCATCGGTGTCAAAATTAACCCAATAGCAAATGTAAAGCCAACATACAGCAACGTGAACTGCAGCATTGTCGTATCAGTTGAGATTGTCGTCATCAACCCAATCATGGCTACTAGAAGTACTGTTCCCGTGATAGCAAATGGTTTAGGACCGAATCGATCGGAAAGCCGACCAGTGAGCAAGGCCATGATTGCGATCATGATTCCGCCCGGGAACAGGACAATACCAGAATCAAATGCGCTAATTCCTAAAGCATCCTGCATGAACACAGGCAAGAGAATCATCGCTGCAAAGAAACACATCATAACTGTAATTGTCACCAATATTGCCATCAAGAAGTTTTTATTTTTGTATGGGCGCAGATCAAGCATCGGCGTCTCCAAATTAAATTGACGATAAGCGAAATATGCTATTGCAGTTAACCCAATCAATAAAGCACCCAGCACTAGCGGACTTGTCCATCCTTCTGCACCAGCACTGCTGAATCCGATAACGATTGAACCAAATCCGATCACTGCCAACACGACAGATAGAATATCGATTTTTGTACGTTTCGTCTCCAGTACATTTCGAACATAATAAGCAGCAAAAGCAAGCAAGACAAGTGTCACAGGCAATACACTGATGAAAACATACCGCCAGGAAGCCTGTTCCACAACAAGACCGGAAAATACAGGACCGATTGCCGGTGCAAACAATATCACTACCATGAGCAAACCGAGCATCGAACCACGTTTGGCGAGTGGAGTGATTGTGATGATCACCGTCGTTACAAGCGGGATGATAATCCCTGATCCAGAAGCTTGAATCACACGTCCGAGCAACAGAATAGCAAAGTTAGGAGCAATACCGGCAATCAGCGTTCCTATAAAGAAAAATGATAGTGCAGTAAGCAATAATTGACGCGTTGTAAAACGCTGCATGAGATAAGCACTGATCGGAATAAGAATACCGATAGTCAGCATATACCCTGTAGAAAGCCAATGCGCTGTCGTCGTTTGGATTCCAAGGGTCTCTTCTATATTGGGCAAAGCGACGTTCATAACAGTTTCATTTATCAATGCAATGAAATTCCCCACCATTAAGACAATGATCAACGGGATACGGTTTTCCACTTGCACATGCTTATCAATTGTTTGTGTAGTAGCAGCCATATAGATGCTCCTTTCCTTCTGTCAGATTAAGAATCAACTTTTTCCATTATAGAAGTTCTGCTATGAGATTCAAGCATCTTGTTCGTAATGGGCGGATATTATCAAATTAATTAAATTCTGAAAACTCAACATTAAAAAAGACCCTATTTAGAGGGTCTCGTGATATTAATATACCTTTAAAATATATAAAAAAAGGCATCATCCAGAAGGATGATGCCTTTTTCATTATTACTCGCTCACGTATGGCAATAGAGCCATTTGACGAGAACGTTTGATAGCGATTGTCAATTTACGTTGGTATTTTGCAGAAGTTCCAGTCACACGGCGAGGAAGAATTTTTCCACGCTCGGAGATGAAACGTCTAAGCAAATCAACGTCTTTGTAATCGATGTAAGTGATGCCATTTGCTGTGAAATAACATACTTTTCTGCGCTTAGCGCGACCACGACGTGCTGCCATATCAGATTGCCTCCCTTAGATTAGAATGGTAGATCATCATCAGAAATATCGATCGGTTCACCTTTATCACGGAAAGGATCCTGGTCGTTATTTCGATTATTATTGTTGTTGCTATTGAAGTTGTTGTTATTGTTGTTGTTGAAGTTCGAGTTCTGATTTTGGTATCCAGAAGAACCTTGTCCGCCTCCTTGAGAGCCACCTTTGGTCTCGAGGAATTGTACGCTATCCGCAACAATTTCCGTTATATATACACGGTTACCCTCTTGATTATCGAAGCTTCTCGTTTGGACACGGCCATCTACGCCAACCAGACTTCCTTTGCTCATGAAGTTCGCCAGATTTTCAGCTGGACGTCTCCATACAACACAGTTGATGAAATCTGCCTCACGTTCGCCTGACTGATTAGAGAAAGGACGGTTTACTGCTAAGGTAAAGTTGGCAACTGCCACTCCATTTGGTGTGTAACGCAGGTCCGGATCCTTGGTTAATCTGCCGACAAGTACGACACGATTTAACATCAGAACCCCTCCTTATTTCTCGTCTAGACGAATAGCCATCTGACGAATAATATCATCAGAGAACTTCGCTTGACGGTCGAATTCATTAATAGCGGCTTCATTGCCTTTTAGATTAATGATGAAGTAGTAGCCATCGCGGTGATCATTGATTTCGTAAGCAAGACGTTTCTTGCCTTTCTCGTCAACTTTCACGATTTCCGCACCATTATCAGTTAGGATTCCGTTGAAACGCTCAACTAGAGCAGTTTTAGCTTCTTCCTCGATATCTGGGCGGACGATGTACATGATTTCGTATTCTCTCATCCGTTTGCACCTCCTTTTGGACTTAACGGCTCTTATCTTTCATAAGAGCAAGGAGTAATCTTAATTACTCACAATGATGAATTATAGCAAATTATCTGCCGTTAAGCAAGTTTATTCCGCATATTTACAAATTGAGGATCCGACCTTACACGTTGAAACGGAAATGCATGACATCTCCATCTTTCACCAAATACTCTTTTCCTTCCAAGCGAACTTTCCCTCGTTCTTTTGCAACACTCATAGAACCAGCATCAACCAGATCATCGTAGGAAACAGTTTCTGCGCGAATGAATCCTTTTTCAAAGTCACTATGGATGATACCAGCTGTCTGAGGAGCTTTGTAGCCCATAGGGAACGTCCAAGCACGAACTTCCTGTTCACCAGCCGTAAAGTAAGTTGCCAGCCCAAGCAGGCTGTAGGACGCCTTAATTAGCTGATCCAAACCTGACTCCGGAATACCTAGCTCTTCGAGGAACATTTCTTTTTCCTCTCCTTCAAGCTCTGCAATTTCAGATTCAATCTTCGCACAAACAACAATAACCTGCGCACCTTCATTTGCCGCGAACTCCTGTACTTTGACAAGGTTTTGGTTCGCAGATGGATCTGCTACTTCTTCTTCGCTCACATTAGCAGCGTACAAGACTGGTTTGCTTGTCAACAAGTGCAAGCCTTTCACAATCTTACTTTGTTCATCTGTAAATTCCAGCGCACGTGCTGGTAGTTCATTCTCAAGTCCATCCTTAATTTTGGACAGTATCTCTTGCTCTACAACAGCGTCTTTGTCTTTTTGACGTGCAAGCTTTTCTACACGCTGCAGACGTTTGTTGACAGAATCAAGATCTGCAAAAATCAATTCTAGATTAATCGTTTCGATGTCATCGATAGGATCTACTTTCCCGGATACATGCGTAATATTTTCATCATCAAAGCAGCGTACCACGTGAACGATTGCATCTACTTGTCTGATGTGTGATAGGAACTGGTTTCCTAGTCCCTCGCCTTTACTTGCACCTTTCACGATACCAGCGATATCCGTGAACTCAAATGCAGTAGGGATAGTTTTTTTCGGTTTGACCAGTTCAGTCAATTTATTTAAACGTGAATCCGGGACTTCTACGATGCCGACATTCGGATCGATCGTACAGAACGGATAGTTTGCAGATTCCGCTCCCGCCTGTGTGATCGCATTGAACAATGTGGATTTACCGACGTTTGGTAATCCGACAATACCTGCTGTTAAAGCCATGTAATCTTCCACTCCTTAAGTGTCCTGGCCGCTTTTATCGTACAGCCGGCCAAAATAGATCTGCTTACTGAACACTCCGCCCAAAGGCCGGAAGATGGGGCAGTACCGGTAACTGACTTACGTAAAATCATGCCAGCTTGCCCTTACTTTGTCCAAGTAAACATACGTACTTCTAGAGTACACTATTCTTTATAAAACAGCAAAATTATGTGTGTATTTCTGCCATTTCTATACTTATTTATATTTTAAAAATGATTTCTTACATAGAAAAAAAAGAAGTCCTTCCGATGACAACATCAGACAGACTTCTATGTTTCACGTGAAACGCATATTTTAGTTTGTCGGTTCTTCAGCATGCTCCAAAACTTTTTTCATTTTTGTCTCGAATTTTTTCCGAGGAATAAGCACGCTATGACCGCAGCCTTCACATTTAATCCGGATATCCATGCCCAACCGGATAATCCTCCAGCGATTCTCGCCACATGGATGGGCTTTTTTCATTTGTACCACATCATTAAGCTGATAGACTTTGTCACTCACGAGCATTCCCCCTTACAACACTTTCCTGCATAAGCTCTTCTGCTTCTTGTTTATTATACATGACCAGCCTTGGAGCTGGAATACTGATATTACGTTCTAATAGTTTTGTTTTAATACGGTTTCTAGCTTCCCTTGCCACACCAAAATGCTGCATTGGCAAAGTCTCAATGATAGCTCGCAAAACGATGTGGGAAGTTGATAATGTCTCAACGCCTAAAAGCTGCGGAGTTGCTTGTATCTCAGGATATTCAGCCGGCATCTCCAGCAGCACCTGCATGATGACCTCTTCTGCTATTTGCAAATTCGCTTCGTAAGGTACATTGATATCTAATACTCCCAAGCTGTTGTGCACAGAAAAGTTTGTCACTTGTGTAATATTTCCATTCGGTATAATATGCAGTTCACCTGTCCAGTTACGAATCTTGGATGTCCGTAACCCAATCTCTTCTACATCTCCCCGCACACCAGCGGTCTGAACATTATCTCCTACTGAAAACTGGTTTTCGAAAATGATGAAGAAACCGCTGATAACATCCTTCACTAAGTTTTGCGCTCCGAAGCCAATAGCTAAACCAGCAACTCCGGCACTCGCAATCAATGCTCCAATGTTTAATCCAAGCTGTGATAACACCATCACGACAGCGGTGAAATACACTACATACGTGATTACATTTTGAATTAGCTTTTTCAATGTGTTCTCTCGGCGTTCTGATACGAGAGGAGCCTTTAATTTCGCTTTTTCTCTAAAGGAATTATGAAAAGTCCTCTCCACTATATTATTGGCTACACGAGTGACAACCATAGATAATATAATGATCATGACAATCTTAAACGCTGCTAATCCGAGGTTTGTCCAAAGCTCGGCACTCGTCAAATAGTCGTAAATACTGGTCCACTGCTCCTCTACATTCATGATGTGCGTATCTCCTCGTCCATTTGTTTTCTTTATATATTATCAGTTTTCTATTTCATTTTGTATCGATTTAGTATTGGATATACAAGAATGGCGGAGAGGATGTAAAGATTAGCAAAGCCAAAAATCGGGTACATCAAAGCTATCAAGTCTGTAAAACCAAGCTGTGTGAGCGGCAGCATAAGTAAGACAAGCACAGCTGCTTGCAGCCAGAGAGGTCCCTTCCATTTTGTTTGAAATCGTGAAACAATGCCCAGAACTCCGGAAACAGCAGAAGTATAGATAGCAAGCCATAAAACAATACTGATGCCGATAAGCACAATAGAGGGATAGTTCTTCAAAATATAGAACAACGGGATATCATAATGTGGAATTGCATGACTGATATGCATCAAATCATTATTGTATAAGTACGTAAGCGCACCAATGATAAGTCCGCTGCCGATACTCGCAATCCATAACTCCCCCTTCCCTTTCATGTGCTTACCAATTGCACCGATAACTGCGACAACAGGAAGAATGTTTAATGCGGTAAACGGGAATGCCGCTTGCCAATTTGCCTGTTCACGCCAATCCTGCAGCAGATCGATCTGTTCATGCCGTGTATAGACAACAAGAACAAGTACGAGACCTCCAACTAGGATAGGAAGGATATAACTATTCATCGAAACGACACCTTCTACATTGGATGTAAAAATCAGGATAATCATTAACGCAATGAAGAGGATGCCCAACCAATTCGGAATCTGATACATCGTTCCGGTAGCACCTCCGGCTGCAATCATAACAACTGTAACTGTAAATAAATAGAAAACAATTAACACATCATAAAAAGCAGCCAACTTTTTGCCGACAAGCCGCTCCAGTACCGGAAAGTAATGCGCGCTTCTTTCGGTGAAGCTAATATGCAGGATCACGTAACTGCATATTGTAAATAGAACGGTGAAAATGATGATAGCCAGTCCACTTTCATAGCCGAAAAATTGCCATATTTCTCTTCCCGAAGCATAACCAGCTCCTATTAACGTCGCCAATATTAAAAACATCCATTTCAGCCCTGCAGCCCACATCACAGTCCCTCCAATTTCATATGAACACGTATAGAAAAAGTTGAAAAGCTATATACTATTACCAATATGTGTATGGAGGATAAGCTATGAGCCTGAAGAGAATATTTACGAAAAAAAAGGAGTTCCGCTGCGACTATCAAGACCCCCTTCTTATGAGTAAAGCCTATGAAACAATCAGCTCATGGATTCCTGATGACCGAGAGATTGTTGTCCTTTGCATCGGTACGGATCGTTCGACTGGTGATGCGTTAGGACCCATAATAGGTTCATTTTTGACCGAAAAACCTTTGAACAGGCTTCATGTTTATGGGACGCTGGAATCGCCTGTGCATGCAGTCAATCTGGTTGAACGTCTGCAAATGATAGCGGAAAAACATCCGAATGCTTATATAATTGCAATTGATGCCTGCTTAGGCAGGACGACTTCCATAGGTTCCATCATCGTTTCTCCTACACCTCTTCGTCCGGGGGCTGCATTGAAAAAAAATCTTCCAGCAGTTGGAGATGCCCAAATAACTGGAATCGTTAATGCCAGCGGCGATATGGAGTATTTTGTGTTACAAAATACTCGCTTGCATCTTGTCATGCAGATTGCTTATAAAATCAGTGCCCTATTGATTGCCGTCGATCGCAAACAAGTTCCTATACTATCACCCGACACAACAGCTGCTGAAAATTGACATGTTTCACGTGAAACAAACAAAAAAGCCAACAGAAGCATAAGCTCCCGTTGGCTTTTATCTATTCAATACACTTAATATTCTCTCTAAGTCTTCATCGGAAAAGAATTGAATTTCAATCTTTCCTTTTCGCTTACCACGATGAATTGTTACATCCGTTCCAAATTGGTTACGCAGCTGAGATTCAGTTTGAACAAGAAAAATATCCTTTATAGCTTTCTTTTTCTCAGGTTCTGGAAGATTATTGTTCATCTTGATGATGAGTTGCTCTACTTGCCGGACATTCAGCGATTCATTGCGTATTTTCTCGACTAGCGATTGCAATTTCTTTTTATCTTTTAATCCCAATAGGGCGCGCCCGTGACCCATTGATAGTTCTCCATGATTGATTAAATCACTAATTTCAGGAGGAAGCGTCAATAGACGAACAAGATTCGCTATATGAGAGCGGCTCTTTCCTAAGCGTTTTGCTAAGATCTCCTGTGTGATATCCAATTCCTTCATCAGATTGGAATAAGCTTGTGCTTCTTCAATCGGAGTGAGATCTTCTCTCTGAAGGTTTTCCAGCAAGGCAAGTTCCATCATCTTCTCATCATCCAATGACTTGACGATGACAGGCACTTTTTTCAGACCTGCTGCTTTAGCTGCACGAAATCTTCTTTCTCCCGCGACAATTTCATAGCCTTTTATACTCTTACGGACAATGAGTGGCTGCAGGATGCCATATTCTTGAATTGATTGTGACAATTCCTCAATTGCATCTGCAGAAAAGACTTTGCGCGGTTGATATGGATTCGCCCGGCATTCCTTGATTGCAATTTCCTGAATCTGATCTTCTTCCTTCATTTCCAATTCTGGAAAGAAAGCATTAAGACCTTTCCCCAACCCTTTGGCCATGCGCCATCACTTCCTTTGCTAAGTCTAAATAAACTTCTGCACCACGCGACTTCGGATCGTAAATAATGATTGGCTGACCATAACTAGGTGCTTCTCCCAACCGAACATTTCTTGGAATGATCGACTGGTACACTTTATCCTGAAAATATTTCTTTACCTCTTCAATAACTTGAATACCAAGATTCGTACGGGCATCAAGCATCGTCAGCAATACGCCTTCGATCATTAGATGCTTGTTCAAATGCTTTTGTACAAGGCGAATCGTATTCAATAGCTGACTCAGCCCTTCTAATGCATAATACTCACATTGTACTGGGATAAGGACAGTATCCGCCGCTGTCAGCGAATTCAAAGTCAACAATCCTAAAGAAGGCGGACAATCAATGATGACATAATCATAATTGTCTTTCACACTATCAATCGCCTTTTTCAGACGGACTTCTCTTGAGATCGTAGGTACTAGCTCGATCTCGGCTCCTGCAAGCTGAATAGTAGCCGGAATGACATCCAAATTATCAACAGCAGTTGATACAAGGACTTGTTCGGCTTCCATATCTTCAACTAGGACGTTATATACACAATTTTCGACATCTGCTTTGTTTACACCAACACCGCTTGTAGCATTTCCTTGCGGATCAATGTCTACTAGCAAAACCTTATTTCCTAAAAAAGCCAGGCAAGCACTCAAATTGACGCTGGAAGTTGTCTTCCCTACGCCGCCTTTTTGATTTGCTATTGCGATTACTTTGCCCATGGTGTCACCTACCTCAAACTCAATACATTTATTCTATCATTTTTTCATAGAAACCGACGGATTAATTCAAGATTTTGAAAAGTTAGCTCCCTTTTCCTATATAAAAACCCATCTTTCTGCAAGATGGGTATACTATTAGAGCACTTATTCAAGATTTTTTCGGTATTTTAATCGTAATTTGGTAGTAATCGTCCTTATCCTCTTCCTCTGTTTCCAAGTTGATACCGGTATCGGAAACCATGGAAAGTGATTGGCGGATTGTATTCATGGCAATGCGCATATCCTTGTTAATACCCTTCAGCTTCGGACGTTTCTTTTTCGGCTGGGCGTTCACTATACGGGCGATGCGTGCCTCTGTCTCTTTTACATTTAATTCTTTATCTATGATTTCCTGCAAAATCAATTCTTGTTTCTCTGCATCTTTCAAAGCAATAAGCGCACGAGCATGCCTCTCTGTGATTTTCTTTGCCAATAATGCTTGCTGCACAGATTCTGGCAGTTTTAATAGTCGCATCTTATTGGCAATAGTTGATTGGCTTTTTCCGAGACGCTGCGCCAATGCTTCCTGGGTCAAAGAATGCAGCTCTAATAAACGCTCGTATGCGAGTGCTTCTTCGATCACAGTCAGCTCTTCTCGCTGCAGATTTTCAATCAGTGCTACAGAGGCCGTCTCTGTATCCGACATTTCACGGATGATGGCAGGCACTGTTTCCCATTCTAAGGACTGCACAGCACGCCAGCGACGCTCTCCTGCAATCAATTCATAGCTGCCTTCAGAATTTTTCCGAACAACAATTGGCTGGATGATGCCATGTGTGCGAATTGTCTGTGCAAGCTCTTTGATCTTATCCTCTTGGAAAACAGTTCTTGGTTGGTATTGGTTCGGGACAATATCCTGTACCCGAAGGTTTAATACTTCATCCTGATGCGCATCGTTTTCCGTTTCTGCTGAATCCGATTTATCACCTAGCCCAAAAATACGGCTGAACGGGTGTAACATCCTCAGACACCACCTTTTTTTACAATCCTAATCTAGCAAGCAGGTACATAAGGAATAGTAAATGTTTCACGTGAAACATGTATAAAAAGGCGCAGCAGTTCTAAAGTAGAAGCTGCTGCGCTCACATAAGCCGAGCCAGTTCCTTATCTACTATTTTATCATAGATTGGTTGAGAATGGTAAGCTGTATGGTACTTCATTCACTAATTTTCTTCTGTTTTAAACGATCGGCTCGCGGTTTGGAACCCCTGCTTTACGTGGATATTTCTTCGGTGTCTTTCGGCGTTTGGCAATAATGGCTATATTTCGCTCTCCGCCTTCTTCTGGAAGATCGAAGGTAAAGCTTTCTACCAATTCACCGCCCAACAATTGAATTGCCGGTTCCGCGTCTCGAAGCTCTGTTTCCAGATTAGGTCCTTTCATAGCGATAAAATGACCTTTTGTCCGGCAAAGCGGCAGACACAACTCTGACAGTACGGACATCCGAGCTACTGCTCTTGCCGTGACCAAATCATAAGACTCCCGGAAAGCATCATTTTTCCCAAAATTCTCTGCTCGATCATGATAAAAAGCGACATTGGATAAGCCGAGCTTCGATGCAAGCTCATTGAGGAATGTAATTCTCTTCTTCAAGGAGTCGACAATCGTCACTTTCAGCTCCGGAAAGACTATTTTTAGCGGGATAGATGGAAATCCAGCTCCTGCCCCGACATCACAAATACTTTCGTCTCCTTTGAAATCAAAGAAGAAAGCAGCGGAAATGGAATCATAGAAGTGTTTTAAATACACTTCTCCCTTTTCCGTAATTGCTGTTAAATTCATCTTTTCATTCCACTCAACCAATAGATGGAAATAATCCTCCAGCTGCTTTTGCTGCTGATCAGATAACGTAATTCCTTGCTCATCCAATTGTTGTAGAAAATCTGCTTGGTTCATCCTGTACCTCTTTTCGACAGATTATTGATTCGCTGCTTTCGTGTGACCACCTTGTTCGATAAATACGAGCAGGATGGAAACATCCGCTGGGTTTACACCGGAAATCCGGGAAGCCTGGCCAACAGATAGCGGGCGGACTTTTTTCAGTTTCTCACGTGCTTCTGTTGCAAGCCCGCTGACATCATCATAATTAATGATATCTGGTATTTTCTTATCTTCCATACGCTTCATACGTTCTACTTGCTGCATGGATTTCTTAATATAGCCTTCATACTTCGTTTGGATCTCAACTTGCTCTTTAACATCAGCAGGCAGATCTTTGTCTGCTGGAACAATTTTCTCCAGCAAGCTGTATTTAATCTCAGGACGTTTCAATAGATCAGATGCGCGCTGTGCTTCCTTCATGACGGATTCTGCTTCTTCCATCAACTCCAGTACATGCGGCTCTGTCTTAATGATGATTCCTTCCAAACGGTTCCGTTCCTCTTCAATCAGGCGTTTTTTCTCTAGGAAGCGCGCGTAGCGTTCTTCATTGATCATGCCGATTCGATGTCCAATCTCAGTAAGACGCATATCCGCATTATCATGACGAAGCAGTAAACGGTATTCTGCACGAGATGTTAGCAAGCGGTAAGGCTCATTTGTTCCTTTTGTTACCAAGTCATCAATCATAACACCAATGTAGGCTTGAGAACGGTCCAGAATGACTGGTTCTTTGCCTAATGCTTTCGCAGCGGCATTAATACCTGCCATAATACCTTGTCCAGATGCTTCTTCATAGCCGGATGTACCGTTTATTTGGCCCGCTGTGTAAAGACCAGGAATTTTTTTCGTTTCCAGAGTCGGCCATAGCTGTGTCGGTACCATTGCATCATACTCGATTGCATAGCCGGCGCGCATAATTTCAGCTTTTTCTAAACCAGGGATCGTTTGAAGCATCTCTTTTTGGACGTATTCTGGTAAGGAAGTAGACAATCCTTGTACGTATACCTCTTCTGTATTGCGTCCTTCCGGCTCCAAGAAGATCTGGTGGCGCGGTTTATCATTAAAACGGACAACTTTATCCTCAATAGACGGACAGTAGCGTGGCCCTGTTCCTTTGATCATGCCGGAATACATAGCAGATAGGCCTAGGTTTTCGTTGATAACATTGTGTGTGAATTCGTTTGTGTAAGTCAGCCAGCAAGGGATTTGATCGGTAATGAATTCTGTTGTTTCATAAGAGAACGCAAGCGGTTCTTCGTCTCCTGGCTGAATTTCTGTTTTGGAATAATCGATAGAACGGCTGTTAACACGTGGCGGTGTGCCAGTTTTGAACCGTACCATTTCCAAACCAAGTTCTTCAAGATGCTCTGACAACGTAACGGATGCACGCTGATTGTTCGGACCGCTCTCATAGGAAATATCTCCGATGATGACGCGTCCGCGCATGAATGTTCCAGTCGTGATTACTACTGTTTTTGCGTAATAAGCAGCTTTCGTTTCAGTGATGACGCCTTTGCAGACACCATCTTCAATGATTAAACGGTCTACCATTGCTTGGCGCATCGTCAGATTTTCTTGGCTTTCCAATGTTTTCTTCATTTCTGTAATATATAGCGGTTTATCCGCTTGAGCTCGTAATGCACGAACAGCAGGACCTTTTCCTGTGTTAAGCATGCGCATTTGGATATACGTTTTATCAATTACTTTTCCCATCACGCCGCCAAGTGCATCGATTTCGCGCACAACGACACCTTTTGCAGGTCCGCCGACGGATGGATTACATGGCATGAATCCTGTCATGTCAAGGTTCATGGACAGCATTAAGGTATTAGCACCCATTTTCGCTGCTGCTACACCAGCTTCACAGCCTGCGTGTCCTGCACCTATGACGATAACATCATAATGCCCAGCATCGTATGTCATGTTCATTCTCTCCTTTTTTTATTTTCCTAAGCAAAACTGTGAAAACAGTTGGTCGATTAAACTTTCATGCACGGTATCTCCGATGATTTCACCGAGCAATTCCCACGTTCTTGTCACATCTATTTGGACGATATCCATCGGCATCTGCATTTCGATGCCATTCATCGCTTCCCGAAGCGACGATAATGACTGCTTCAAAAGCTGGATATGCCGTACATTTGAAATATAGCTCAAATCACCGCCATCAATCTCCCCTGCAAAGAAGGTATCCTTGATAGCAAGCTCCAATTCGTCGATTCCTTTTTCTTCAATCAGTGCAGTCGTAATTACCGGACGGCCGCCTGCCAGCTTATGAACTTCTTCCAAATCAATTTGCTGGGAGAGATCCGTTTTGTTGACGATGACAATAACATCAAGACCGGCAACGGCTTCAAATAATTGACGATCCTCATCAGACAATGCTTCTCCATAGTTCAGCACAAGCAAAATAAGATCACTTTGCTTCAGGACCTGACGGGAGCGTTCCACTCCGATTCGTTCCACGATATCTTCCGTTTCACGAATACCGGCCGTATCAACTAGCTTCAATGGTACGCCACGTACATTGACGTATTCTTCAATGATATCGCGTGTCGTACCGGCTATTTCTGTAACAATAGCTTTATTTTCATGCACAAGTGCATTCATTAAGGAAGATTTTCCGACGTTCGGACGGCCAATAATTGCAGTGGCCAACCCTTCCCGCAGGATTTTTCCTTGCTTAGCCATTTCGAGCAGCATCTCAATTTCTTCATACACATATTGTGTTTTTTCGATCATCATATTGTGGGACATCTCTTCCACATCATCATACTCCGGATAATCGATGTTCACCTCAACATGCGCTACTGTTTCCAATAATTCCTGCCGCAGCTTCTGGATCAAACGGGATAGTCTGCCCTCCATCTGATTAAGAGCAACATTCATCGCCCGATCGGTCTTCGCACGGATCAGATCCATAACAGCTTCTGCTTGTGAAAGATCGATACGGCCATTAAGAAAGGCCCTCTTAGTGAACTCACCAGGCTCTGCCAGCCGTGCTCCCTCCTGCAATGCTAGTTCCAGTACACGGTTCACGGAGACAAGACCGCCATGGCAATTAATTTCAACAACATCTTCTCTAGTGAATGTTTTCGGCGCCTTCATAACAGACACCATCACTTCCTCTGCAACCTCTCCGGTTGCCGGGTCGATGAGCTTACCATAATGAATCGTATGACTTGGTACATCAGTCAGCTTTTTCCCATCAAAAAGGCTTGCAGCGATCTCCACCGCTTCAGCCCCACTAAGTCGAACAATGGCGATCGCTCCTTCTCCAACAGGAGTCGATATCGCGGCTATTGTATCATTCTGCATTTCTTCACCTCTTTCTCTCTTTTCTTATCTATTTATCCACAGCATGATGCTATGATTAAGTTTGTACTCACTAACTTATAAGAATAGCACAGGTATCTATCAAAAAGAAAGATATCCACATGAAATTTTAGTGACAGCTGATAGATCGAGTTATCCACATGTGAATAGAGAACAAAAAAAGCCTCGGCATCATTGCCAAGACTTTTCCTTTACTAGTTGGATGACTATATACCGATTCGGTTCCTTACCTTTCGAAACGGTTTCGACACCCTTTTGCTTTTGAGCTGCCGCATGGATGATTTTCCGTTCGCTAGCCGGCATTGGATCAAGAGGAATTGCTTTTCGCAGCGCCAATGCCTTGCTGGCAGCTTGGACAGCTAGCATTTCAAGCGTTTCCCGTCTTCTTGATCGATATCCTTCCGCATCGACGGTAACGGTAAAGTGATATGCTTTTTGCTGATGCAGAAATTGTTCGACCAGCTGTTCCAGCGCATTGAGCGTTTGTCCTCTTTTTCCAATCAACATGCCGAGGTTTTCTCCGCTAAGTGTAAACATCACATGCTTTTTCTTACGGGCCGTGATCTCCACCTCTGTACCTGGGTGCAGATGGCGAACAACACTTTCCAAATAATCTTTTGCTGCTTGTACATTATCGGTCTTCACGACCACTTTTACTACTGCCGGTTTGGCACCGAACAGATTGAGGAAGCCTTTGCTTCCTTCATCGATTACAGTGACTTCGACTTCTTCCTTAGAAATACGTAACTGCTGTAAAGCTGATTGAATCGCATCATCTACGGTTTTGCCGCGAGCAGTCAGCTGTTTCATTATTTCTTGCTGTCTGCTTGTGCTTTGTTTTTCGACATCATCGGTTTATTGATAAGTAATGTCTGTGCCACCATGAAGATGTTACCAACTACCCAATACAATGCCAAAGCTGATGGAAGGAATAGTGCAAATACAGTAATCATGACAGGCATGATGTATAGCATCATCGTCATTTGCGGATTTGCAGCCATAGCTGTGTTTCCTGCCATCATCAATTTCTGCTGCAGGAATGTTGCAAGACCTGCTACGATTGGCAGAATGAAATATGGATCCGGGGCTCCAAGCTGTACCCAAAGGAAGTTATGTTCCTTGATTGCTTCTGTACGGCTGATTGCTTGATAGAACGCAAGCAATATCGGCATCTGTACGATGATCGGCAGACATCCTGCCAACGGATTTACACCGTGACGCTGGAATAGCTGCATTGTTTCCTGCTGTAATTTCTGTTGTGTGTTTGCATCTTTGGAGCTGTATTTCTTCTGAAGTTCTTTCAGTTCAGGCTGAACTTCCTGCATTGCACGAGAACTTCTCAGCTGCTTGATGTTCAATGGCAGCAATACTAAACGGATGATCACTGTTACGATGATGATCCCAAGACCAAAGTTCTCGCCTGTAAGATCAGCAAAATAAGCAATCAACCAAGATAGCGGGTAGATGAAATACTGATTCCAGAACCCAGTACTTTCCGAAGTGATTGGATCAGTGTTCGGCGCACAGCCTGCTAAGGCAGCGACGAGCAGCACGAGTGCCAATACTAATAAAACTTTTTTACGCACCATGTTTCCTCCTTAACTTCCTTGCATAAGACTTTCCCTATTGCTTCTCTTTATTTTTCCTGTTTGGCTGTTTCAGCAGATGTGATTTCCAAAGCACATGAATCAAGCTTTTTTTCAGTTCCTGATAAGCCATATCCTTCGCTGGCTGTCTGGCGATGACTATAAAATCGTAGCCCAGAGCAACCTGCTCATCCAGTTCATGAAAGGCTTGTCTCAAATAGCGCTTTATCTTGTTCCGCATAACAGCGTTTCCAAGTTTCTTGCTGACAGAAAGACCGATACGGAAATGTGCATCAGCTGTATCCTGCTTCTTATAATATAGAACGAGTTGACGGTTCGCAAAGGAGTTCCCCTTTTGGAAAACTTCCTGGAATGCCTCGTTCTTTTTGATTCGATATTCTTTCTTCATAGAGGGTCCCCTCAAGCATGCCTATTTGCAGAAATAGTCTTAAATTTGAAAGAAGGAGAATAAACGCGGCATTTAAGCTTGTAGTTTATTCTCCTTCTCCACTCATGTAAAAGCACAGCAAGAACGCTGTGTCAGTACACTGATCAAGTATATAAAGTCAAAAAGACCACTACATACGTAAGTGGCCTTATGCAGACAATACTTTTCTTCCTTTACGACGACGACGAGCTAGAACATTACGTCCGTTGCTTGTGCTCATACGTTGACGGAAGCCGTGTACTTTTTTTCTTTTACGGTTATTAGGTTGGAATGTACGTTTCATATATAAAACACCTCCCTTGAGGATATATCAAAAATATAGCGAAAGGTCATAGACAGTCTTGAACATTATACGTATAGAAAGGCCAACATGTCAACCTATCATTTTTTGCTGGATCATCTCTTTCTTTTATCCACAGCCCATGTTAATCTAGTAACCCTGTGCATAACTTTTTCCACACAGGTTTTCGACAACTTACACACATAAACGCATGCTGTGGATATATTTTGTCTACACTCGCCGACATTTGTGGATAACTGTCGATTAAGCATTGCAAGACAAGGATTATTCTGGTATCATATCTGTGTTTTACTGATTGGATAACATCATCACCAAAAACCCTTATCCACAGAGTGTGGATAAGCTGTGGACATCTATTCACAGGTCTGTAGATGCAGTTATCAACAGCAACGTGGACAACTGAAGAAGTAGCTTCATTGCCCTTTATTATGCGGATTTTCTATCCACATCCATATATATATGTGCACGGTCTTTTTGCATGCTTGATCCTTTTTTCGCATGTTTCGAAAAGGCCTTTTAATACCTATCATGATGCAGTTCTTTGAGAAAGTGACTGCTTCTTTCATTTTTTCAGAAAGGGGGATGCCTGTTGGAGAATATTCAGGATTTATGGAGAAAAACATTACAAGCAATTGAGAAACGAATCAGTAAGCCGAGCTTTGATACTTGGCTGAAAAATACACAAGCTTATTCCATTGAAGAAGACACACTTGTGATTGAAGCCCCCAACGAATTCGCCAGAGATTGGCTGGAAAGCAGCTACTCCTCTTTGATCGGAGATACACTTTATGAAGTGACTGGCAATCGGCTGCAGACGAAATTCATCATTCCAGAATTTCAGCAGGAAGAAGAAGTCATCCGCCAGCCGATGCCAAAGAAAGCTGCCGTAAAGGATACGCTGGCAGAATCACCAAAAAGCATGCTGAATAGCAAGTACACATTTGATACATTCGTTATCGGCTCGGGCAACCGGTTCGCACATGCTGCTTCACTTGCTGTTGCAGAAGCACCGGCCAAAGCCTATAACCCGCTATTCATCTATGGTGGTGTCGGACTTGGTAAAACCCATTTAATGCATGGAATCGGACATTATGTCTTAGATCATAATCCGAATGCAAAAGTCGTTTATTTGTCCTCCGAAAAGTTCACAAATGAATTCATCAACGCCATCAGGGATAATAAGACAGCCGAATTTCGGGCTAAATACCGCAATATCGACGTCCTTCTTATAGATGATATTCAATTCTTGGCTGGAAAAGAACAGACGCAGGAAGAGTTCTTCCATACATTTAATGCGTTACATGAAGAAAATAAACAAATTATCATTTCCAGTGACCGGCCGCCAAAAGAAATACCGACATTGGAGGACCGGCTCAGGTCCCGTTTCGAATGGGGATTGATCACGGATATTACACCTCCGGATCTGGAAACGCGGATTGCTATCCTTCGCAAGAAAGCAAAAGCAGAGGGCCTGGACATCCCAAATGAAGTTATGCTGTACATTGCCAATCAAATAGACACCAATATCCGGGAGCTTGAAGGTGCTCTTATACGCGTTGTTGCTTATTCATCCCTTATCAACTCGGATATTGATGCTTCCTTAGCAGCAGATGCACTGAAAAATATCATTCCTAGCTCAAAGCCGAAGGTTATCACGATCCATGCGATCCAAGAACAAGTCGGTGAGCGCTACAATGTCCGCTTGGAAGAATTCACAGCGAAGAAACGTACGAAGGCTATCGCTTTCCCTCGCCAAATCGCTATGTTCCTATCGCGGGAACTGACTGATTTCTCTTTACCGAAAATTGGAGAAGAATTCGGCGGCAGAGACCATACAACCGTTATCCACGCGCATGAGAAAATCTCTAAGCTACTAAGTGTAGATCAGGATTTACAGCGCGACATCGATGAAATAAAAGAAAGACTCAAATCTTTCTGACGATTGGACCCTGTTGATAAACGTGCATAAAGTCTTTTTTTATTCACATATTATCCACAGGGTATTTTTATTGGTGTTACTGGTCTTTTTCATACTTATCCACATACTCACAGGCCCTATTACTACTACTGTATTTTTATAAATAATAATTAATAAGAAGAACCCCCCATAGGAGGAACGCAATTATCATGAAATTTGTCATACAACGTGATCGGCTTTTAGCAAGTATCCAGGATGTTGTGAAAGCAATCTCATCCAGAACAGCAATTCCAATCCTTACAGGGATGAAAATCGAAGCAAAAGAAGATGGCATTACGTTAACAGGAAGTGATTCTGATATTTCCATCGAATCCTTCATTCCAAAAGAAGAAGACGGCATTGTCTATGTAGAACAGATAGAACCTGGCAGCATTGTACTGCAAGCAAAGTATTTCCCTGAAATTGTTCGTAAAGTACCGATGAATGCCGTAGAAATTGAATCTGATGCACAATTGAACGTAACAATCCGATCCGGAAGTGCAGAATTTAAGTTAAATGGCCAAGATGCAGAGGAATATCCACAGTTGCCGAAGCTGCATAGTGAAGATAGCTTTGAACTTCCTGCTGACTTATTGAAAAATGTCATCAAAGAAACTGTATTTGCTGTATCAACTCAAGAAACGCGACCTCTGTTAACTGGAGTAAATGTCCGTGTTCAGGAAGATCAGCTGCATTTTGTTGCGACAGATAGTCATCGTTTAGCATCCCGTCAGATCCCAGTTTCAACAAATGAAGCCGCATTAGGGTTCCAAAATGTTGTCATTCCTGGTAAAAGCTTGACGGAATTGAACAAAATCCTTGATGAAAATCAGGATCCTGTCGAAATTCGGATTACAAATAACCAGATTTTATTCCGTACCAAGCATCTGTACTTCTTGTCCCGTTTGCTCGAAGGAAACTATCCTGATACATCTCGTTTAATTCCATCAGAAAGCAAGACAGCATTACAGATCGACACGAAGGAACTGCTCCGCTCCATCGACCGAGCATCTTTACTGGCGAAAGAAAATCGAAATAATGTCGTTAAACTGGTAACCCAGGATTCTGGACAGCTTGAGATCAGCAGTAATTCCCCAGAAGTTGGACGTGTTGTAGAAGAAGTAACCGTTCAGGAAATTTCAGGAGAAGAATTGCGAATCAGCTTTAGTGCCAAATATATGATGGATGCACTTAAGGTCATTGAAAGTGAACAAGTGAAGATTGAATTCACGGGAGCGATGCGCCCATTCCTTATCCGTCCAACTGATGATGAGGACTTGCTGCAGCTGATTACACCAGTCCGTACGTACTGAGTTATGCACATGTGGATAAAGGCACTGCCCTGACGGCGGTGCTTTTTTTCTGTGCATAACATGACGCCCAGAAGGATTGGGCATAATGAAAATAACTTTCAAAGTTGTGGATACTTTAGTAAAATAATAAGAAGGCAACATAAAGTAAGGAGAGCGGAAATGAACGAAGAAATTCAAATCAACACCGAATATATCCAGCTTGGGAAATTCCTGAAGCTAGTGAATGCTGTTGAGAGCGGCGGAATGGTTAAGCTGTATTTAGCTGATTATCCAGTGCTGGTCAATGGCGAAGAAGAAAACAGACGCGGCAGGAAGCTGTATCCGGAGGATCGCGTAGAGCTGCCGGCGACATCTGAAGTATTCATTGTCAAAAAGGCATAGCAGTCTGCCGGATACAGAAAGGACCTAAGCATGCATGCATATCCAAGAGCTAACGCTTACGCATTATCGGAACTACGATAAGCTGCAGCTTCAATTCGACGATAAAGTGAATGTAATCATCGGCGAGAATGCACAGGGCAAGACGAACCTGATGGAAGCCATCTACGTGCTCGCCTTCTCCAAATCGCATCGAACTCCTAAAGATAAAGAACTTATCCAATGGGACCAAGATTATGCTAAAATAGAAGGGAACATCCTCAAGCGGAAACAGCGGTTTCCGCTTGAGATCGTCCTATCGTCCAAAGGGAAAAAAGCAAAACTGAATCATCTGGAACAAAAACGCCTAAGTGATTATATCGGGGCGCTCAATGTCGTCATGTTCGCTCCTGAGGATCTGAACTTGGTGAAAGGCAGTCCGCAAATTCGCAGGCGTTTTATTGATATGGAGATCGGCCAGATACAGCCGGTCTATATCTACCACCTTGGACAATACCAAAAAGTTTTGAAGCAGCGGAATCATCTGCTGAAGCTTATGCAGCGGCGCCAGGCTGATCCGACAATGCTTGATGTGCTGACGGAGCAGTTGATTGAGCATGCTGCCATCATATTAGAGAAACGTTTCCTCTTCCTCAGACTGCTCCGCAAATGGGCGCAGCCCATCCACCAGAGCATCACGACGAAGCTGGAGACACTTGATATAGAATATCTTTCCAACTTACACGTATCAGAAGAATCCGATAAGGAAACGCTGAAAGTAGCTTATGAGGAGAAATTCTCTGAATTACGGACACGTGAAGTGGAAAGAGGGACAACTTTAGCAGGCCCCCATCGTGATGACCTGTCTTTTTATGTGAATGGGAAAGATGTACAAGCTTTCGGTTCACAAGGTCAGCAGCGTACGACAGCTTTGTCATTGAAGCTGGCTGAGATAGAACTAATCTATAACGAGGTCGGAGATTATCCGATTCTTTTGCTGGATGATGTCTTAAGTGAGCTGGATGACAGCAGGCAATCGCATCTGCTTGAAACGATACAGGGGAAAGTCCAAACCTTTGTCTCGACGACGAATGTATCAGGTATCCAGCATGAAACTCTGAAACAGGCAGAACTGTTTACAATAAAATCAGGGAAGCTTGTCAGTGAGTCAGGAGGATCCTGATGTTCATCTCGATCGGTTGGAATAATGTCGTCAGAGCTGAAGAAGTGGTAGCCATCTTGGAATACGGTCAAGCAGCTAAAACAGTTGATCCCACTTTGGCAGAAAACGATGAAGCGGATCATGTATCAGCTAAATCTATCATTGTCACCACTGATCGGATTTATTCTAGTCCTTTATCAGTGCAGACATTGAAGAAACGGGCTGATTCAACGGTTCCGAGAATGATAGAAGAAGATAACCTTTAAAGAAATGCAGGTGATTTAAATGGCAATGGAAGATAAAATGCCTGAAGAACAGTTGTATGATGCAGATCAGATACAGGTACTGGAAGGACTGGAAGCAGTCCGTAAACGTCCAGGAATGTACATCGGATCTACGAGTGAACGCGGTCTGCACCATCTTGTATGGGAGATAGTCGATAATAGTATCGATGAGGCGCTTGCTGGCTATTGTGACCATATCCAAGTAATCATCGAAGAAGATAACAGCATCACCGTTGAAGATAATGGACGCGGAATTCCGGTAGGTACACATGAAAAGACTGGCCGTCCAGCGGTGGAAGTTATCATGACAGTACTTCATGCTGGCGGTAAATTCGGTGGCGGAGGCTATAAAGTATCCGGCGGTCTGCACGGGGTGGGTGCGTCAGTAGTAAATGCCTTGTCCACAGAGCTTAATGTTAAAGTGCATCGTGATGGTAAGATCCATGAACAGACCTTCCAGCGAGGAATACCTGCTGGGGATCTGCAAGTCACAGGTGAATCTGACAGAACAGGTACAATTACACATTTCAAGCCAGATCCAGAGATCTTTACGGAAACGACTGAATATAACAAAGAGACTTTGCTTATCCGTATTCGTGAGCTTGCTTTCCTGAATAAAGGACTCGCAATCAGCCTGGAGGATAAACGCGAAGAAAATCCAGAGCGTATCACATTCCATTACGAAGGCGGTATCCGTTCTTATGTAGAGCATCTTAATCGCTCTAAAGAAGTACTGCACGAGCCGTTCTATGCGGAGAATACGGATTCCGAAATCACTGTGGAAGTCGCGTTGCAATACAATGACGGCTACACAAGCAGTATCTACTCTTTTGCGAATAATATCCACACGTATGAAGGCGGGACGCATGAAGCTGGATTCAAATCCGGTCTGACGCGTGTTATTAATGACTATGCCCGTAAAAACAATATGTTCAAAGAGGCAGATCCGAATCTGTCTGGTGATGATGTACGCGAAGGATTGACTGCAATCATTTCTATCAAGCATCCAGACCCGCAGTTCGAAGGGCAAACAAAGACGAAGCTTGGCAACAGTGAAGCACGTCAAGTTACTGATGCAGCATTCACAGAGCTGTTTTCCAAATTCTTGTTTGAGAACCCTGATACAGCACGAATCGTTGTTGAAAAAGGATTGATGGCATCCCGTGCTCGTATTGCAGCCAAACGTGCACGTGAACTAACCCGCCGTAAGGGTGCACTGGAAGTAAGCAGCTTACCAGGTAAACTGGCTGACTGTTCTTCCAAGGATGCTTCAATCAGTGAATTGTACGTCGTAGAGGGAGACTCTGCCGGCGGTTCTGCAAAACAAGGACGCGATCGACACTTCCAAGCTATCTTGCCTTTGCGCGGAAAAATCATCAATGTTGAAAAAGCGAGATTGGATAAAATTCTAGCTAATAATGAAATTCGTGCCATGATTACAGCGCTTGGTACAGGTATTGGTGAAGACTTTGATATTTCCAAAGCACGCTATCATAAACTGGTCATCATGACCGATGCAGATGTCGACGGTGCTCATATCCGGACATTGCTGCTTACGTTCTTCTATCGTTACATGCGACCATTGATCGAGCATGGCTATGTTTATATCGCTCAGCCACCGCTCTACAAAGTACAGCAAGGGAAAGCAGCTTACTACGCTTATAATGATCGAGAACTTGAGCGTGTAATGAGTGAGATTCCTAAAGTACCAAAACCTGGTCTGCAGCGTTATAAAGGTCTTGGAGAGATGAATGCAGCTCAGCTATGGGAAACGACAATGGATCCGGAGAACCGTACACTGCTTCAAGTCAGCTTGGCAGATGCAATCGATGCGGACCAGATTTTTGATATCCTGATGGGCGACAAAGTTGAGCCGAGACGGAATTTCATTCAAGATAACGCGGAGAATGTACAGAATCTAGATATCTAACCAATACAATTTTGGTTCCGGCAATTTGACAGGAGGTTTTCGCATGGCGGATGAATTACGTCCAAGTGTGCAAGAAAGAGATATAAGTCAGGAAATGCGTACGTCGTTCCTTGACTATGCAATGAGCGTTATCGTAGCGCGTGCATTGCCTGATGCGAGAGACGGCTTAAAGCCGGTGCATCGCAGAATCCTTTATGCATTGCATGATTTGGGAATGCATGCTGATAAGGCATATAAGAAATCAGCCCGTATCGTCGGGGAAGTAATCGGTAAATACCACCCGCATGGTGACACAGCTGTGTACGAAGCGATGGTTCGTATGGCGCAGGATTTTAGCTATCGTTATATGCTCGTAGACGGACATGGAAACTTCGGTTCTGTGGACGGCGACTCAGCAGCGGCAATGCGTTATACAGAAGCACGCATGTCCAAGATATCGATGGAGCTATTGCGTGATATCAACAAGGATACGATCGATTACGGCGATAACTATGATGGCTCTGAAAAGCAGCCACTCGTAATGCCAGCTCGTTTCCCGAACTTGCTTGTGAATGGGGCTTCGGGTATTGCGGTAGGTATGGCAACGAATATCCCGCCTCATAACCTGAATGAAACGATAAATGCGGTACTGGCCCTTAGTAAAAATCCGGATATCACTATCGAGGAATTGATGGATGATCATATATTCGGTCCAGATTTCCCTACTGCAGCTGAGATCCTGGGCCGAAGCGGTATTCGGAAAGCTTATGAAACTGGCCGTGGTTCGATTACGATTCGTGCCAAGACAGAAATTATTGAGCATGATAACGGTAAATCGACCATTCTCGTGCACGAATTGCCATATCAGGTGAATAAGGCACGTCTTGTCGAGAAAATAGCAGAACTTGTCCGTGATAAGCGTATTGAAGGAATTACAGACCTGCGAGATGAATCCGACCGTAACGGTATGCGCGTCGTGGTTGAAGTTCGCCGTGATGCGAACCCGAATGTCATTCTTAACAATTTGTACAAGCATACAGCCCTACAGACAAGTTTCGGGATCAATATGCTAGCCCTTGTGGATGACAAACCGCAGATTCTGAACCTGAAACAGGCATTGTCACATTATCTTGATCACCAGCAAGTCGTCATCCGCCGCAGAACAGAATTTGAATTGCGTAAAGCAGAAGCGAGAGCACATATCCTGGAAGGGTTACGGATTGCCCTGGATAATCTCGATGAGATCATCAGCTTGATCCGCGGCTCCCAGACAACAGATATTGCTCGTGACGGATTGATGGAGCGCTTCAACCTTTCTGATAAGCAAGCACAAGCAATCCTAGATATGCGTCTGCAGCGCCTAACAGGCTTAGAGCGTGACAAGATTGAAGATGAGTATCAGGAACTAGTCAAAGTGATTGCGGAGCTTAAAGCGATACTTGCTGATGAAGAGAAGGTGCTTGAGATCATTCGAGAAGAATTGACTGAGATCAAGGAACGTTTCGGTGATGAACGCCGTACAGAAATCGTTATTGGCGGTATTGACTTCATAGAGGATGAAGCACTTATTCCTGTTGAGAATGTCGTTATCACATTAACACACCAAGGCTATATCAAACGCCTGCCTTCAAACACTTACCGCAGCCAAGGACGCGGCGGGCGAGGAATCCAAGGTATGGGAACGAACGAAGATGACTTCGTCGAACATCTTATTTCGACCAGCACACATGATACGATTCTGTTCTTTACGAACAAAGGAAAAGTTTATCGTGCGAAAGGCTATGAGGTGCCGGAATTCAGCCGTACAGCAAAAGGTATTCCGATCATCAATATGCTGGAAATCGAAAAAGGCGAATGGATTAACGCTTTGATTCCAGTCAAAGAGTTCGCAGATGACTGGTATTTGATATTCACAACCAAACAAGGGATTTCCAAACGGACAACCCTATCTCAATTTGCCAATATTCGTAAGGGCGGTCTTATCGCATTGAACTTGCGTGAAGATGATGAATTGATATCTGTTCGTATGACAGATGGTCATAAACACATCATGATCGCGACGAAGAATGGTTACCTGATCCGATTCCCAGAGGAGCAAATCAGACCAATGGGCCGTACTGCGGCAGGGGTTAAAGGAATAACTCTCCGCGGGGAAGATGATTCGGTCGTGTCTATGGATATAATTGATGAAGGTGTCGATATCCTGAATGTTACCGAAAAAGGTTTCGGAAAACGGACACCTGAGTCGGAGTATCGCATCACGAATCGCGGCGGTAAGGGAATTCTTACATCCAAGATCACGGATAAAACAGGACAGATGGTATCAGCTAAGCCGGTTACCGGTGAAGAAGATATCATGATCATTACAGTCTCCGGTGTATTGATTCGGATGCCTGTTTCAAGTATTTCGTCCACTGGCCGAAATACACAGGGTGTTATTCTGATTCGTATTCAGGAGAATGAAGCGGTAGCTACTGTTGCTCGTATTGATAAAGAGCAAGAGGAAGAAATCGAGGATGTCTCAGATGATATGCTGGAGGAACCAGTAGTATCAGAGGCTGATGATACAGAAGAAGAATGATTATTAGCATTCCCGCTCCCATAGTGGGAATGCTTTTTTTTACATAACCTTTGGATGAAAGGATGCAGGATATGATCGTCTCAGCCAATCAGCTCGTCGCTGGCTGTATCGTAACAGCCGATGTTATCGGTAAAAGCGGTATGCCACTCGTAAAAAGCAAGACAGTACTGACAGATACGGAGATCTTTTATTTGCAAAAAATGCTCGTAAAAGAAGTAACAGTTGCCAGTCATTTAGAGAATGGCAGCAGTTTTGTTCCTGAAAAGGATTCTGTAAGCATACAGCCTGCCATCATACAAGTGCATTTCCTGGATGCCTATGCAGCAGCAGCTAAAGGCTATCAAAAACAATTCAACGCATGGCAGCATGGCTCCACTGTTGATATAGCTGCACTTCGCAAACATATTCTGCCTGTACTGGAGAAGGTCAGTGAATGGGAAGGAAATGTGTTCAATTTGCCTGCATACAAAGAGCAGATTGATTATTTGTCGGGACACGCAGCAGGTACGGCTGCGCTTGTAGCTGCTGTTTTACAAAAAGCAGGTTTTTCTGAGGCGGACACCAAGCAAATCGGTTTGGCTGCTTACCTAGCTGATTGCGGTATATCTAAACTTAAACAGCCGTATCACATCCAGAAGCGCCGTTTGCACGATAGTGACTGGGAAGACGTCCAAAAGCATCCAACCTTCTCTTATCGTATGGTCGAGCAGGCTCCTCTCCTCTCTTCCAAAGCGAAGCTTGCCATCCTCCAGCATCATGAACGGGCAGATGGAGCTGGTTACCCGCTGCGATTACCGAAGGAAAAGATCCATTCATTTGCCAGTCTTCTCTCCATTTGTGATACATATCATGCTTTGATATCCGAACGTGCTTTCCGAGCTGCTGTATCTCCATATGAAGCAGTGGACATCATCCTGGAGGAGCAATTCAGACGATTTGACCCGGCAATGATCCAGCACTTTATCCAGGCATTTATCGATGCACAGCAAAACACAACAGTCAGACTATCATCTGGGGAGCTTGCAGAGGTTGTCTTTACGGATAATAATCATCCGACCAAGCCGATGGTTCGAGAGCAAGAAACAGGGCAAGTGAAAGCATTGACTGAAATGCCGCATATACGCATCGATCAAATCATCTTATGAAGCACGCTAATCAGCGTGCTTTTTTAATATCCTGAAAATGCTTTAGCATGTAGGAACCAATCAATAAAGGGAATTTTTCTGCAGTGATCTCCAAAAAACGGACAATGAGTGGATATTCGTTACGCCGGTTAACATGAAGCAGGTCTGTCCACCACTCTGCTTCATAACGACATATCATGCTTAGGTTATACAGCAGTGCATAATGAGCCATGCACTCATGAAAACTGCTCCAATAGCTCTGCTGGATAAAATAGTATTGATGGTTAACCGGATTGCCGTAAAGCGGTCCAGCTGTTTGCCACAGCGAATCAGGGGGCTGCATTGCAAGCTGATCCTGCTCGATTATCTTAAAAGAGAAAGATTCCAGGAATTCTAAAAAGCGGCGTTTTGTATATTGAAATTCGTCTAGTAAGCACTCCGGCAGAATTAGCGCATCCTTTCTCAGACTAACTTCTGTCAGATTACGCTTCCCCTTCTGCAGTGAAAGAAGATCATGCAGTTCTGGAACTAATCCGAACATATCCCCCATGGAAACCTTTTTGACATTATGAAGTTCTCTCTTACAAACGTGACGTGAAAAATACGGGAATAAGCCGCGCTGCTGGAATAATACTTCATCCATGCTGAATTGATAGTCACGCTTCTTACGCTTTCTAGTCGACAAGCCATGTGCAAGATCTGCTGTGGATTCTGGATAGGCAGGACGTGTCAGCAGCAAACTTGCCTTCATAAAATGGGTCATTCCGTAAAATAATAAGACAGGCTTCATCAATAGCGGGGCATTTTTTCCATAGGAATAATAAGATTTACCATGTTCCAGATAGGCAAGGAAGGCGGAAACATTTTGATAGCTCTGTGACTCTGCATCGGGAACACTGAGATGCTGATAGCTTTCTTGCAGGAAGGAAAGAGCTGCATCTTCTGCTTCAAGGAAGGAAAGAAAGGTGGATACGTTTTCATCATGCATACAGAATCCTCCAATGATTTTTACGTGCTCATATAGTTGAAAAACCGCGCATCTTGGCGTATTGTAAGTAACAATAGGTTTTAATAGCAGTATTTTAACCAAATATAAACATTTCATGATAAAAGGAGGATAAACATGCGGGAAGATAAGTTTACTAAAGAGGGTTTAACTTTTGATGATGTCTTGCTTGTGCCGGCTAAATCAGAGGTTCTGCCACGTGATGTGAAATTCCAAACAGCATTGACAAAAAATATCACTTTGAACATTCCATTAATCAGTGCAGGAATGGACACAGTAACAGAGGCAAGCATGGCGATTGCAATGGCTAGACAGGGTGGACTTGGTATCATCCACAAAAACATGTCCATTGAAGAACAAGCAGAGCAGGTGGATCGCGTCAAACGTTCGGAAAGCGGCGTTATCACAGACCCATTCTTCTTATGCCCGGAAAACCAAGTGTTCGATGCAGAGCATCTGATGGGTAAATTCCGCATTTCAGGTGTACCAATCGTTAACAACAGAGAAGAGCAGAAACTGATCGGTATCCTGACAAATCGCGATCTTCGTTTCGTACAGGATTATTCCATCGCGATCTCCGATGTCATGACAAAAGAAAACTTGGTGACAGCACCTGTTGGAACTACATTAGATGATGCAGAGAAAATCCTTCAGAAGCATAAAATCGAGAAGCTGCCGCTTGTCGATGAAAATGGTGTGCTGAAAGGCTTAATCACAATCAAAGATATCGAGAAAGTGATTGAGTTCCCGAATTCTGCTAAAGATAAACATGGACGTTTGTTAGTAGGAGCTGCTGTTGGGGTCACTGGTGATGCAATGACTCGTATCAGTAAATTGGTAGACGCAGGTGTAGACGTACTTGTTGTTGATACAGCTCATGGTCACTCCAAAGGTGTTTTGGAGCAGGTTAGAGCGATCAAAGACAAGTTCCCTGAAGTTGACTTGATTGCTGGTAACGTAGCGACAGCAGAAGGTACGCGCGCGTTGATTGAAGCTGGTGCTGACGTCGTAAAAGTCGGTATTGGACCAGGCTCCATTTGTACAACACGCGTTGTAGCTGGTGTAGGTGTACCGCAAATCACTGCTGTGCACGATTGTGCAGCGGAAGCAGAAAAGCATGGTGTCTCCATCATTGCTGACGGCGGGATCAAGTATTCCGGTGATATCGCTAAAGCGATCGCAGCAGGCGGACATGCTGTTATGCTCGGCAGTATGTTTGCGGGTACAACAGAAAGCCCTGGTGAGACTGAAATCTTCCAAGGCCGTCAATATAAAGTGTATCGCGGTATGGGATCTGTCGGTGCAATGAAATCTGGCTCGAAAGATCGCTACTTCCAAGGTGAAACAGAAGAAGCGAAGAAATTGGTTCCAGAAGGCATCGAAGGCCGTGTCGCATACAAAGGATCACTTTCTGATACGGTTCATCAGCTGCTTGGCGGCTTGCGTGCTAGCATGGGCTACTGCGGTGCCCCTGATCTTGATTATTTCCGTGAGAATGCGCAGTTTATCCGTATGACTGGTGCAGGATTGCGTGAAAGCCATCCGCATGATGTCCAAGTTACAAAAGAAGCACCGAACTATTCTATTAACTAATTATCCCGAACGGCGTGCATTTGCACGCCGTTTTTCTTTATTTAGCACATACTATACTAAAATTACTGACAATTTTCAATAAAATTAAAATTGAAATAACAAGCAGGATTTGCTACATTTATAAAGAATTGTATTTAGAAATAAATAGGGGGTATGCAAACATGAAAAAGAAGAAGAAATCATTTATTATGCTTAGCATGATTGCAGCGTTGACAGTGATTCTGGCAGCTTGCGGGGGAGGGACGAGTGACAGCACCTCTTCTGATGGCGGTCCGCAATTCATCGATTTGCTGACAGGTGGAACGGAAGGTACATACTATCCGCTTGGGGGAAGCTTAGCTGAAATTATTAATTCAAACGTGGAAGATGTAGAAGCACGTGCAACATCGACAGGTGCTTCGGTAGAGAATATGAATACGATGAGTGAAGGTAATGATGATGTCATCGCCTTTACCCAGACTGATATTGCTGCATATGCTTCAGAAGGGACTTTAATGTTTGACGGGGAAGCAATTGATAATATTCAGGCGATCGGTTCCTTGTATCCAGAAACAATTCAGATTGTAGCGACAGAGGATAGCGGAATCCAAACTATAGAAGATTTAAAAGGTAAGACTGTATCAATCGGAGCTCCAGGATCCGGAACGAACGCAAGTGCAGAAGATATACTTGGTATATACGATATGACTGTAGATGATATCGAGGTGCAGAATCTTGATTTCGGTGAATCGACAACTGGTATGCAGGATGGAACGATTGATGCAGCATTCATTACTGCTGGTACACCGACAGGAGCGGTAGAAAGTCTTTCTGCTACAACATCGATCACGATTGTCGGACTGGAAGAGGATAAAGTGAATCAATTAATCGAAGAGAAGCCTTATTACGCTCCTTACACGATTGAAGAAGGAACATACAGCTTGGAGGAGCCTGTTGAGACAGTTTCTGTAAATGCAATGCTTGCAACGACAGAGGGCATGGATGAGGATCTCGTTTACAACATTACGAAAGCTATCTATGAGCACACTGATGAAATCGGTCATCAGAAAGCTGAATTCATCAAGCCAGAGAGTGCTGTAGAAGGTGTGAGCATCGATTTCCATCCAGGTGCATTACGTTACTTTGAAGAAGCAGGCGTAGAAGTACCGCAATAACTGCAAGTGTATCGCCGGTATCCTTCGGTTACCGGCGATTTTTTGGGCTTGAAAGGGTGTAAGGATATGAATCGATTCCGTATACCGAAGAAACGATGGCTGCTGGCTGCAGCGGCTGTGGTCATGCTCCTTTGGTATGCTGTCTACCCAACTCAGCAGATCCTTGCTTTCGAAAATCCCGATAATGGGGAACTGCTCAGCTATTTGCCAGTAGTGAACAGCGATCATTTCCAGATCAAATACACACATTCTATCCATTTATCGGATGTATATGAGGAGTACATGATCCAGGATGAGCGCCTATTTCCGAAACGATTGATCTATGAGGATACAGCAGTAGGGATGCCAGCTAATGCAGAAGCAGGTCAAACATTCACGATGGAGGATGGAAAATACATATTATCCGATCTCCAAGGTTCGACAGACAAGCTTTATCTGACGATTGGAGCTGTGAAAGCTAACCATCAGATCATCTTTAAAGATACAGCATATAGCTTACAGGATAACATCGGTCCAGGTGAGACGATTGCGATCGTAAGCCGCTACGTGAATCACTGGACGCTTTGGAAAGGAGAGAAATTACATGAGTGACAAGCTAGCCCAAGCAGAGAGGCTGACGGAAGAACAACAGCAGCAGCTGATTGAGAAATACGATTCTGAATCGAATTTCCGACGACTGGCTGGGATCATGAGTATTATCGTTTTTTATGGTTTACTAGCTTTCTCGATTTATCAGCTATACACGGCAACTTACGGGAATATCCCGACACAGATTCATCGTTCCATTCACTTAGGATTCGGGCTCGTTTTGATATTCCTTCTCTTTCCTGCTTCTAAAAAGAGCAGCAGGACAAAAATTGCCTGGTATGATTACATACTCGCTATTCTAGGATTTGTTGTCGGTGCTTATTGGCCGGTTATGTACAATGATATCATTGCGCAAGCTGGACAAATTACCACATTAGACTTCATAGTCGGCTCAATGGCTATACTTTTAGTGCTTGAAGCAACTCGTCGGACTGTAGGTCTGCCGATTGTCATTATCGCTGTCGCATTCCTGGCCTATGCCTATTGGGGCAGACAAATGCCAGGATTCCTCATTCATCCGGGAGTCGACGTCGATACACTCGTCCAGTCCCTGTTCTTTACGACACAAGGAATATTAGGTACTCCTATTGGTGTATCTGCAACTTATATTTTCCTGTTTCTGCTTTTCGGGGCTTTCCTCGTCAAAACAGGTGTCGGACAGTACTTCAATGATTTGGCCTTGGTCGTTGCCGGAAGAAGAATTGGCGGACCAGCGAAGGTAGCGATATTCTCCAGTGCCTTGCAGGGAACAGTGAGCGGAAGCTCGGTGGCTAACGTAGTTACATCCGGTTCCTTTACAATCCCAATGATGAAACGCTTGGGATACTCGAAGAATTTTGCCGGCGCAGTAGAAGCATCTTCCTCTACAGGAGGCCAGATCATGCCTCCGATTATGGGAGCGGCTGCCTTCTTGATGGTTGAGTTTATCGGAGTCAGCTATTGGACGATTGCAAAAGCAGCTATCATTCCGGCTATTCTTTACTTTTCCGGTATTTGGATTATGACTCATTTCGAGGCTAAGCGAACCGGACTGCGAGGTTTGCAGCAGGAAGAAATGCCGAACAAGAAGGAAGTTCTTAAGAATTTGTATCTGCTGCTGCCGATCCTGGCAATGGTATTTTACTTAAGTTCCGGACTAAGTATCATGCGTGCAGCCATCTATGGTATTATCACGTGTATCTTGGTCGGACTTCTGCGTAAGGAACGGTATCGTCATCTATATCCAATTGTTTTCGCAGCTGCGTTTGTCGCATATATCGTGTATGGAGCTGTTACAAGCGGAATTTCAATTGAGACAGCTTTGATTGTCGCAGCACTTGTTACCGTGATCGTAAGTTATTTATTTGATCAGAACTTCATTGATACGATACAGGCATTGGTGGAAGGAGCACGTACAGCCCTTAGTGTTATCGCTGCAACTGCTGCAGCCGGGATTATCGTAGCGGTTGTGACGAAAACAGGACTTGGGCTGAGCTTGGCGAACAGTCTCGTCGATTTGGCGAATGAAAAACTGCTGCTCACATTGTTCTTTACAATGATAGCTTCCTTGATTCTCGGAATGGGAGCACCGACTACTGCCAACTACATCATCACATCAACTATTGCAGCACCAGCAATTATCCTGCTTGGTGTAAATGATCTATCTGCGCATATGTTCGTCTTTTATTTCGGAATCATGGCAGATATTACACCGCCTGTGGCCCTTGCAGCTTTTGCAGCAGCGGGTATATCCGGCGGCCGGCCGATTGCTACGGGTGTGAATGCAGCCAAACTAGCAATTGCAGCATTTATCATTCCATACATGTTCGTGCTGGAACCAAGGCTGCTGCTTTATGACATAGATGGCAACTATCTGCATGTCGTTTGGATATTCATCACAGCCTTTCTCGGTATGATCAGTATCGGTGCAGGAATCATCGGCTACTGGTATCGCAAGCTATATATTGTGGAGCGCTTGCTGGCTGTAGCAGGAGGACTAGTGCTCATTTATCCGGAAGTTTGGTCCGGTATAACTGGCATTATCGTCTTTGCAGCACTGATTGCTATCCAATATTTCGTGAAACGTTCCGAATGGAATGTACCTGTTAAAAAGCCATCTTTCTAAGGGAAGGTGGCTTTTCCTATGGTTGAATTCGGGTATAGGTCTGATACAATGTCCAGGAGGTGGAAGGCTATGACGAAACAAATTATTGAGAATGACTGGCAGGATATTCTGCAGGAAGAATTCCAAAAAGACTATTATAAGGAACTGCACGGCTTTCTAAAGAACGCCTACCAAGAGCGGACAATCTATCCTGATATGCAGCATATTTACGAAGCGCTGCAAGTGACCTCATTTGCGGATACAAAAGTGGTTATCCTCGGACAAGATCCATATCATGGACCAAATCAGGCGCATGGTCTTAGTTTTTCAGTGCAGCCCGAGATGGCTATCCCGAGATCACTTGTAAATATCTACAAAGAGCTGGCAGATGATATCGGCTGCCCGATTCCGACACATGGTTATTTGAAGCGTTGGGCTGAACAAGGTGTGCTGCTTTTGAATACAGCTTTGACTGTAGAAGCCCATCAGGCAGCATCTCACCGAGGCAAAGGCTGGGAACACTTCACGGACCGTGTCATTCAATCATTGAATGACAAGCAGGATCCCGTTGTATTCATTCTTTGGGGGAAGCATGCTCAGGAGAAACAGAAGCTGATTAATACGGAGAAGCACTATACACTTACTTCTGTCCATCCAAGTCCTTTATCAGCAAGGCGCGGATTCTTCGGAAGCAAACCATTTTCTAAGACAAACGAAATATTAGAAAATAATGGATTAGAGCCAATTGACTGGTGTATTCCAGACCTGTGAACAAAATGTAGAATCGGTACAAAGTACGTTCCCCTCTGCCTATCGTCTATGGTAAAATAGCGGGGATGCACAGTAACGATTCTATTTTTTGTGGAGGTAGGAAGACTTTGAAACATCTTTTGAAAGCATCGATGATTGGTTTGCTCGCGATGCTGATTACGTTTAACACTTTTCTAGCGAAGCCACTAGACACACAAGCTGCGGAAGGCTTGGATATTGAAGCGGAATCCGCAATTCTAATAGACGCCAACTCTGGTGAAATATTATATGCGAAGCAGGCAGATCTCACTTTACCTCCAGCAAGTATGACGAAGATGATGTCGGAATATCTCATCTTGGATGCTATTGCAGCAGGAGATATTTCATGGGATACGACAACACAGGTAAGCGATTATCCATACAGCATTTCCTCGAATACGGATTTCTCTGGAACAGGACTGACACAGGATAAAGATTACACTGTTCGCGACTTGTACAATGCGATGGCGATCTACTCCGATAACGCAGCTACTATCGTGCTGGCTGAACTTGTGGCGGGCAGCGAGACGGAATTCGTCAAAATGATGAATGAAAAAGCAGAAGAAATCGGGATGAAGGATTACAAATTCGTTAACTCTTCCGGTCTTTCCAATTCTGATTTAGGCGATGACCGACCAGAGGGTACAAATGTCAACGACGAAAACCTGATGACTGCAAAGTCTACTGGTATCCTGGCATATAACTTGATCAAGGATCATCCAGAGGCGCTTGAGGTTGCCAGTCAGACACAGACAAACTTTGATGGTAAACAAATCACGAACTGGAACTGGATGCTTCCAGACATGCCGGGCTACTTGAAAGCATATGGCTATGAAGGCATGGATGGTTTAAAAACAGGCCATACAACTCCAGCAGGTTACTGCTTTACAGGTACAGCAGAACGGAATGGACAGCGCTATATTACAGTTGTTATGAGAACAGAAAGCGAAGAAGCACGCTTCCAAGAAACAGCAAAGCTGCTTGATTACGGCTTCAATCAATTCGAGCAGGCTGAACTTTACAAAGCAGGAACAGAAATCAAGGACCATGCTTCTGTACCAGTTGCAAAAGGAAAAGAAGATAGTGTAGCCATCTCAACAAAAGATGCAGTTACCACTTCTGTGAAGAATGGCGAAGAAGATAAATACCATTTGGAATACAAAGTCGACAAGGACAAGCTGGACGCAGATGGCGAACTGGTTGCTCCAGTGAAAAAAGGCGACAAAGTCGGAACTGCGACACTCGTCTATGACGGAGATGACCAAGGCAACATCAACGGCGGCTCCTATACTGTTGACGTTGTAGCATCCGAAGATGTAGAAAAATCAAACTGGTTCATGCTCTCTCTAGGCGCAATCGGTGATTTCTTCGCAGGAATCTTCACTAGTGTCTCTGATACAGTTAAAGGCTGGTTTTAAATAAGAAAAGCGGAAAAGAACGCTTAGAAACGGAGAAATAGGTGAGAAAGCCCGGAATGAGGTGCTTTTCCTCGTGCAGGGATTTATCGCCTATACCGCAGTTTCTGTTCATTGCAGCTAGACAACAGAGAAAAGCGGAAGAAACCGATTAGAAACGTAGAAATAAGTGAGAAGGCCCGGAGGAAGGTGTTCTTACTTCCGCAGGGACTTCACGCTTATGGCGAAGTTTCTGGTTTCTGGAGCTAGACATAGCAAAAGCGGATTCATTGCTTATCCTCTAGTACCTGGCTTTCACAGCTAGACATAGCTGAAAACCGGAAAAGACTCAGTCTTTTCCGGCTTTTTCGTATAAAATTCTTTTAGTATGTAGAAGCTAGAGCTGGAATTGCATATCATACTTGCATAATTACCTGAAATTAGCTATTCTTTAGGAAGAATAACAACAACGTGATGATAGGAACTAGTAACTTACAGCATGCTTTAAGAGAGTCGATGGCTGGTGGAAATCGATGCAGCGCTGTAGGTGAATCCATCCTGGAATGGTATGGAAACATACCCGGTACAAACCGTTACCTTGCCGAGCCGGAAGATTTCTTTGTCTTCAACCAGGGTGGTATCGCGGGTGAAACATCTCGTCCCTTTTTTTAGGGATGGGATGTTTTTTTGTTCAAGAAAAAAGGAGGAAGCACATATGCTGGATATGAAATTTTTACGTTCAAACTTTGAAGAAGTAAAACAAAAGTTGCAAAATCGCGGTGAAGATTTAACTGATCTAGATAAATTCGGGGATTTGGATGATCGTCGCCGCAAACTGATTAATGGTACAGAAGAACTGAAAGCAAAGCGAAATGAGGTATCCAAGCAGATTGCAGTTCTTAAAAAAGAGAAGCAAGATGCTGATGTACAAATCAAAGAGATGCGCGAAGTAGGCGATCAAATCAAAGCATACGACGAGGAGCTTCGAGACGTTGAGAGTGAGCTTGATTTGCTATTACTCTCTATCCCGAATATTCCGCATGAGAGCGTCCCAGTTGGCGAATCTGAGGATGATAATGTGGAAGCACGCAAATGGGGCGAAGTGCAGCAGAAGGATTTTGAAGAAAAGGCCCATTGGGATATTGCAACAGACTTAAGCATACTAGACTTCGAACGTGCTGCTAAAGTAACAGGAAGCCGTTTCGTGTTCTACAAAGGATTAGGTGCCCGCTTGGAGCGCGCCTTGATTAACTTCATGATGGATTTGCATTCTGATGAGCACGGATATCAGGAAATGCTTCCGCCATACATGGTGAACAGAACAAGCATGACAGGAACTGGCCAGTTGCCAAAATTCGAAGAAGATGCCTTTAAGGTTGAGGGTTGGGATTACTTCCTCGTACCAACAGCAGAGGTTCCTGTAACGAACTACTATCGCGAAGAAATCTTGAAAAGCGATCAGCTGCCACAGCGATTCGCGGCATTCAGTGCTTCCTTCCGTTCTGAAGCTGGATCTGCCGGCCGTGATACACGCGGTCTGATTCGCCAGCATCAGTTCAATAAAGTGGAGCTTGTACAGTTTGTTAAGCCTGAGGATTCCTATAACGTACTGGAAGAAATCACAGGACATGCAGAGAAAGTATTGCAGCTGCTAGGTCTGCCATACCGTGTCATGAGCATGTGTACAGGCGATCTCGGTTTCACAGCTGCGAAAAAATATGACCTGGAAGTTTGGCTTCCAAGCAGCGGTACGTATCGTGAAATCTCTTCTGTATCCAACTTTGAGGACTTCCAAGCGCGTCGTGCTGGCATTCGTTTTAGACGCGATGAGAAGAGCAAGCCAGAATTTGTTCATACATTGAATGGATCTGGATTGGCACTAGGCCGTACAGTTGCTGCTATCCTGGAGAATTACCAGCAGGCTGATGGTTCCGTGAAGGTTCCAGAAGTATTGGTACCTTACATGGGCGGTAAGGCTGAGATCCGCTAAAGGATTTTGACAGTAGACTTGAAATTATGGTGAGATAGCTTTGGAGACAAAAGCATGGAGGGGTACCCTAGATTCAGCTGAAAGAATCGGTCTCGAAAACCGATAGTGGCTCGTTTAAGGATCGTAAGGGTTTGTTTTCCCCTCCTTCACCTTTTTTTAATATTTTGTTGACATGTGGACATACTACATGATATATTAGTACTTGTCTTACGGAGGAATACCCAAGTTTGGCTGAAGGGATCGGTCTTGAAAACCGACAGGGGCTTCATCGCTCGCGGGGGTTCGAATCCCTCTTCCTCCTCCATTTTTACAAACACATAAAATTAAAATACATAAATCGTTACGGTTGATCCGTAACGATTTTTTTATTGACTTCTGAAAAGAAGCATCGGATAATACTACAAACTTGTTTCACGTGGAACGGAGGCATTTATGAAGAAAATAGCATTTGTAGGCGCAGGCGCAATGGCAGAAGCGCTCGTTAAAGGATTAATCGCAGCAGAGCATCTCCCAGCGAAAGGTATATGGCTGACGAATCATGCTAATGATGCGAGGCTACAAGAATTGCATGCAGCATATGGAGTAATGATTACGCGGAATCAGACGGATCTGTTAAAAGATGCAGACGTCATTATTTTATCGATGAAGCCGAAAGATGCCGAAGCTGCGTTATCATCTTTGAAAGCAGCAAATCTTAATTCAAAACAAATTGTCGTATCGATATTGGCAGGAATTCACACTTCTTTTCTGGAAAGCTATCTGCCATCCAATCAGCCGGTTGTTCGGGCTATGCCTAATACCTCTGCTACGATTCTCGAGGCAGCTACAGCAGTCGCTGCAGGAGTACATGCAGGCAGTGAGGAGATGAAGGTTGTTAGCAGTCTATTTAATACTGTTGGAGAGACTGTAGAGGTGGAGGAAGAGGCTATGGATGCAGTCACTGCCATTTCTGGCAGCGGTCCGGCTTATCTTTATTACATGATGGAAGCGTTGGAGGAAGCAAGCTCTCAAGTCAGACTTGATAAGAGTGTTAGCAAACAACTGTTGATCCAAACTTTCAAAGGGGCAGCGAAGATGCTTGAGCAGTCAGATCTAACCCCAGCTCAGCTGCGTGCGAACATCACCAGTGCTGGTGGCACAACTGCAGCGGGTATCAGCGTGCTGGAAGAGCAAGGTGTAAAAGCAGCTATTCAAGCATGTGTAAAAGCAGCGGCTGCCCGATCGAAGGAAATGGGACAAGCATTCAGCAAATAAAAAAAACGCCATTATAGGCGTTTTTTTTATTTGGAAGGCTGGCGGGATGTCCATTTACGGGAATGCTGGATAAAATGGCCGACCTTCTCTAAAATCGGTTCAATTGATGTATTTGGATTGTATAAATCATAGTCTGCTATATTCACTCGCAGCACAGGACAAGCATTAAAATCATTGATCCATTTTTCATAGCGGTGAAACATCTCTTCCCAATAGCTGATTGGTGTTTGCTGTTCCATCTCGCGGCCGCGCTGTTTAATTCGGCTGATGATATGATCGAAGGATCCTTCCAAGTAGATCAATAAATCCGGATGGGGGAAGTAAGGCGTCATAACCATCGCATCAAAGAGAGAACGATATGTTTCATAATCTACTTTGGACATATTACCTTCTTCAAACGCCATTTTAGCAAAGATTCCTGTATCTTCATAAATAGAACGGTCTTGAATGAAGCCGCCGCCATATTCAAAGATTCGCTTTTGCTCCTTGAAGCGTTCTGCTAGGAAGTAGACTTGAAGGTGGAAACTCCAGCGTTCAAAATCAGCATAATATTTATCCAAGTAAGGATTCCCGTCTACTTTTTCAAAGCTTGTACGGAAGTCCAGTGCATCTGCTAATGCATGTGTCATTGTCGATTTTCCGACACCTACTGTACCTGCAATGGTAATGACGCTGTCTGCAGGTATATGGTATTTCTCTCTAAGGTTCATGATGATGTTACTCCTTTATCCAAGTGAGAGGAGATCCTGTCACAAATATACTTCCAATCCTGCTCGTTCTTTACAAAATCCAACTCATCACCGCTTAATCGAAGTACAGGTATGTGCGGGTTGTCTTGTTCGAAACGATCCATGAAGGTCTGGTAATCAGCCGACAATTGCTTCAAGTAATCCGGCTGGATAAGCTGTTCCGCTTTTCGGTCGCGCATTTCGATCCGTTCAAGCAATGTTTCCAAACTGGCATCCAAATAGATGACCATATTAGGCAGCGCGATATCCTCTGTCAGAATAGAGAAGATCTTGCTGTATTTATCAAACTCCGGTGCAGCAAGTGTACGCTGGGCAAAAATCATATTCTTTGCGATATGATAATCTGCGACTACCGGCTGATTCTGGGAAAGATAATCCTTACGAATATCATTCAGCTGTTTGTAGCGGTTCGTCAAAAAGAACATTTCCAGCTGAAAGCTCCATTCCTCGATATTCTCATAGAACTTGCCTAGGAACGGGTTTTCTTCTACGATCTCCTTCAGCAACGTATACTGAAAGTGATCCGCAATTTTCTTAGCCAATGATGTCTTACCGACACCGATTGGACCTTCCACTGCAATAAAGGGCAGCTCGTGCATGATGTATCCTCCAAACTCAAACGTTGTATGGCAAATAAATATAGTTTACCATAGAAGGTCACAAGCTTCGATATAGTGAAGGAAGAAACTAGTGGAAAAAGCGACAGACTTTGCAAGCTTTGTCGATTCAGTTATAATATAGTATGTCGTGGCTCCGTAGCTCAGGGGATAGAGCATCGGTTTCCTAAACCGTGTGTCGCAAGTTCGAATCTTGCCGGGGCCGTCTTAATAAGAAAAATTGCCACAGCCTGTTGAGGCTGTGGCTTTTTTTAAGTTAATTTCAGTATGACCGCACTTGCGATTGCTGTAATTATAAGTGAAATTACAGCAACCATCCCTTTCTTATTGCCAGTTCTATGGAGGGAATAAGCGAATAAACCAGTGTAGATGGTGACGCCCAACGTCATGAGTATCAAATAGAAAATTGGCATCAATCCCGCACCCTTCCTATGTCGGATTGACGAAGTGTCTTTCCGAATTCAAGACTTGCTACTTTTACATGCAGCCGAACATGAGCATTAGGATAAATCTTATTGGACCAATCTGCCTGTTCATAATCCTTGATAGATAGAAACTTCTTTCGAATGTGGAGAGACCAGTAAAATGGTTCTGCCTTATATTCTTCCTGTGTTTTTTTCACTAGTTTTTCACCATTTTTAAGTATTTCTTTTTGTATAGAGTCGTAGAGGATTTTCCTTTTTTTCTGACTCTTCATATAATCTTCTGTGCTTGGAATGGCAAATATGTTCAAATGGGTCGTAATATATACATCGATCGTTGACGTCTGATTTTTTTTGTAATCAATTTTCACTTTGACTTTATCTAGTTGAACCCTTGCAGCTATATTGTATTCTGGTTCTAATGGATCTACAAAGGTAGAGAGAATAACCTGTTGGGGAAATGTGGGATCCATCATATGAATGTAGCGAGTTTCTTCACCAGTCAATGAGTCAATCATCTGGCCTTCCTTGAAAACAGCAGACCCCATAAATTGGGTTACGTTACCGCCATGAAAATCAATTTCCCCAGCTTTGTAGCTATCTTCATCACCATAACTGTCTTTTGGTTTCTTTACAGTAGAAGCATACGGCGCTACGAATAAATCGGCATCCCCTTCTGTAATCTGAAAGAACCGAACCAAAGGTGCATCTGGAATGACTCCTGTTTCTCTAGCACGATCGAGCATATATTGAAAGTATTTGTGTGGCCGAGATTCCAAATTGGGACTGTTATGCCGGACGAATTCTTCTGCTTTTTCTTTACTTATCACTAATTGGGCATTTAATTTTAAATCAACCGTACTTGGTGCCGATTGCATCAGATGAATGAACTCTTTGGAACGGGCCAGTTTCTCGGAAACGATGACTACCCGTACCTGCTCCAAGGTAATTTCCTTTGCTATAGATGAATTAGCAGTGCTTGTGGCGGATAGAAAATCAGTTCCTAATACACTAATTATTTCTTGAGCAGGTTCATTGGTGGAAGGAGTAGTTGCAGAGCTTCCTACTTCCGGGTTAGCAATCTCAAAGGTGAATCGAAATATATTATCACGGTCTGTTTTATCCACCGCGATGGTGATGACATAAGCCTGTTCTTCTAGTTCTTTCCTGTCATAACACCCACTCAGGATCATTGCTAGCTGCAGAAGAGACAAAATGAGGATAAATTGTCTCATGTTTTCTTTCTATCCTTCCAAAAAGCTGCTCCCCACAACAAAAAGGGAAAGATGAGGAACAGGGGCGTAATAATCTGCAGACTTGTTTCCCTGACAATGAGCTCATTGACAGCAAAGCTGGGTGGAATTAGGGACAACATCATGGAAATGAAGCCAATAGGCAGAAGAAGTCCTTCAAATCGCTTAATCTCAAATATAGCCCCAAAGATCCAGCATATGATATACAGATAGATAATGAAACGCAAGAAGCTGGAGAAAAGCCAGCCGATCATGAAGAAAGTGCTGATGTTTGTAAAAAAGTGGCCAAGTGTTACAATCTCTGTCGACTCCTGGTAAAGAAAAGCTATATTATTGATCGTGTTATAGTCGAACATCATCGTATAAAGTGCATAGAAAGAGACTATTAGAATACAGGAGAGTATTCCACCAGTATATATACCAAGTCGAAAATTCTTTGGCTGATGGAAAGCCTGATATGCAATTGGAAGGAGGAGGAATTCCAAAAAAGCCGAAGATTTACTAATCCCTTCTTTTAGGACAACATCTGCTCCGCCGCCGAAAATCGGAAAGATACGATATCCAACAGCATCCCTCATATCAACAATCAAGACTGCAAAGATTGTTAATACAATTACCGGAAGTAAAGCCCAAGTCAAGCTCCCGATCGTTTCCCATCCTTTATTAGCTATAATGATACAAATACTGATGAAGATGATATAGATAGCTATGGTGGGGGAGTTCGGAAAATAAAGATAGTTGATTTCTTCTACTACATTCCGCATATCTGTTGACAGAGCAACAAATCCGCTCGCAAACAGCAGTAATCCTAAAACGGTTCCTGCCTTGTTTCCTATTAAGTGGAATGTGAGTTCAATCAAATTGAATCTTTTATATTTTTTCAGGAGGTACATTAGCACAAGGAAGGGAGCTAAAAGGACTAGGAAAGATACGATTGGACCAAGCCAGATAGCATTTTGAGCATGTTCTGCAAAAAGGGCAGGTGTTGTATCACCGCCTTTAAGACCAACAATCATAAAGACAATTGCCACCATCTCACGAGTACGCAACGGCTTCTTCGTCAATTCCACGTCTATCCCTCCTTCAATATTTGTCCCAATCTTTTGGATTCAGAAAGCCTGGTCTCCACCGTTCATTCTTCAAAATCTTTCGGAAAAAGGTATCATGTGTCGATTTCGTGGATGGTGTTGCAGGTGAGAAATAGCTGACACCAAATGACGAGATGGAGACGACGTACGCGACCCATAATAATATTGCACCTAACAGACTTAGCAACCCATACACGCTGGCAGCTGCTATGAAAAGAAAGCGGGAGATCCGCAATGTATGATTGATGCTATAATTAGCGGCCGCAAATGAGGACAAGCCGCTTAATGCTACGATGATAACAACGATTGGACTAACAAGATTTGCCTCGACGGCAGCCTGACCTAGAATCAATGCCCCGACAATACCGATTGTCGGTCCTAGCGGCGATGGTATCCTTACTCCTGCTTCTCTAATCAATTCAAAAGCAACTTCCATCAGAAGGATTTCGAAAGCAATTGGGAGCGGTACGCGCTCCCTGCTGCTGGCGATCGCGAGCAGCAAATCAATTGGCATCAACTGACTATGATAGTTTGTAACTGCTACATAGCTAGCAGATACAAAAAGGGTGATAAAATAGGCGATCGCTCGAATTAGTCGGCTGAAGTTCGCAAAAGCCCATCTCAAATACCGATCTTCTGGCGAATGGAAGAAAGACCAGATTGTAATAGGTGCAATCAAACAGGAAGAAGAATTATCCATAATGATGGCAATGTAACCATCCGATACAAAGTTGGATGCATTATCGGGTCTTTCGGTATAAAGCATTGAAGGAAATAGGGAAGACGGCCTTTCTTCAATGAATTGTTCCAAGATCTCAACATTCCGGATGTTATCAACTGTTATATTCTTAATCCGCTGCTTAATATTCTCCAACACTTCGTCATTAACTAAATCTCGTTCATAGATAAGGGTGACCGGCATTGCTGGTCGCATCCCAACATTGATATTTTCGACTATCAAATCTTTAGACGGTATCTTCTTCCGAAACATAGAGACATTTGTCGGTAAAGACTCTGTGAATGACTCCTTCGGTCCCTTTACGGTCTTCTCATTTTCTGCTTTTTCCACTGCACGATGCTTGAAATCTTGAATTTTCGCTTCGAATCCTTCTGCCAATCCTTCTTTGAAGATAATTACACTGCCTTCATTCAGGCCTTTTTCGGCTTCTCCCATATTCTTTATGGGAGTGATACTTGGTACGGATAAAATTTGATTAATCGGAATATCCTTTTTCACTTCCAATAACGGTGCAACAATATGATTACTCAGCTGTTGTGTATTTACTGTAGTGGAATAAAAGAGTAGGTGGTATTTGCCCGTCGGTCCATGAACTGACTTAGATTCGAAATCGTAATTCAATCCATAGGAATACTGTTCTTCTAGATATGCGATGTTGTCTTTTAAGTTCTTTGATATCTTTCTGTTTTCTCGCTTCTCTATCGCTTCTGTCTTTTGTTTCTGCCAAGGAAACATAACCGATCACCTCACTCTCGTTTTGTTAGTGTGGCTAACTTGCTAACTTTTATGACACGAATCATCCCTAGCTTTCGATATTAAAAGCAGAATGGGTTGTGAAATTGTGACACCAACCGCTTTTATCTAGTACAAGGCTGCATAAGGTACTATAAGCAGTCAAAAAAAGAAAAGGAGATGGTCGAATGGTGAAAATCTATGTAGATCCAGGTCATGGAGGGTCAGATCCAGGAGCAACAGCAAACGGAATTCAAGAGAAGAATGTGGTTTTGGCAATTGGAACATCAATCCGAAGTATCTTGCAGCTTGAATATGAAAATGCAGAGGTTCGTATGTCACGTACCGGGGATACGTTTCCGTCCCTTACTCAGCGTACGAATGATGCTAATGCTTGGGGCGCTGATTTCTTCCTCAGCATCCACATCAATGCTGGCGGAGGGACTGGATATGAGGATTTCATTTATTCCACATTATCGGATAGCTCAGCAACAGGGGTAATGCGAGCAAGAATTCACGAAGAAGTCATGAAACTGAATGGAATGTCGGATCGCGGCAGGAAAAAGGCGAATTTCCACGTACTTCGGGAGACAAATATGCCTGCTGTCCTGACGGAAAATGGATTTATTGATAATAGTGCCGATGCGGCGAAGATGAAATCCAACTCATGGATTCAGAATGTGGCGCGAGGTCATGTAAATGGTTTGGAGAAAGCACTTGGTCTAACGAAGAAATCCGGTTCAGGCTCAACTTTCTTGATTCGAGTGAAGGCCGCATCATTATACTACTATGATGCGCCGGATTGGAATGCGCGCGCTGGTACAGTGAGCCAAGGAGAAGTGTTTACTGTAGTGGAGACATTAACTGTCGATGGTTCTACGATGTATAAGCTGAAGAGCGGGAACTATATTACAGCGAATCCGCAATATGTAGAAATTGTCTAAAACAAAAATGGCTGCCAATTGGCAGCCATTTTGCGTTAGAAATTTTAGGGGAAATCTTGAATTAAGTGTAGCACGAAATTTGCCGAAATTGGGCGCTGTTTTCACTTTCCCAAGTCCCCCTTGTTTCCTGTTAGTTTATCTGACAAAAGGATAGGCTCTTTCTTAATGACGGTCAGGATGACGATCAGGGTTTTCTTTCAATTTACCTGCTGTATCCTGCAAGTTTCCTTTTGCTTTGTCTTTCTTACCATCTGCCTGCATACCTTTGTCATTTTTGGCATTACCGATCTGGTCTTTTGTTTCGCCTTTTACTTTAGAAACGGCACCCTTCACTTTATCACTAACACTTTGTTTATTTTCAGCCATTTATAATCCACTCCTTCTGTAAAATGTATATAAATCTCTTCCCGATGAAGAAAATAATAAACTTTTTAAGAAATATGTTTAATATACAAACAGAAGGGTATATTGGTATCAGGTATCCCCCATACCACTAATCTGCTAAGTGTAAGAAAAAGCCCGCTCTTTTAAAGAGTGGGCTTTTTGTGTTTGTATCTTCCTTTATGGTGGAAAACAACTACCAGGAATAAAAAGAGGAGGATGAATGTGGAAACGCATAAGCTTTATATCAACGGACGTTTTATTACTTCACAAACAGAAGAGACAATTGATATCTTAAACCCGGCAACAGAGGAAGTCATCTCTAAAATCCCCAAATCGACAGAGGATGAAGTGAACCAAGCTGTGGATGGTGCTGCCGCAGCTCAAAAAGAGTGGGAGCAGACGCCGGCGATTGAGCGTGCTAAGATAGTGCGCCAGCTTGGAGATGAGCTGGAAAAACGAAAAGATACCTTTGTTTCCTTGCTTCAGGAAGAGCAAGGCAAGAATTATGAGCTTGCTACTGGAGAAGTGGATATGGCGATTGATTTCTTCCGCTACACATCAGAATGGGCACGCCGCATTGAAGGTGACATTGTCCCGAGTGACCGGCCAAATGAAAATATCTTTATCTATAAGAAGCCAATCGGGGTTGTAGCAGGTATCGTGCCATGGAACTTCCCTGTCTTTATTTTGGCGCGGAAAGTTGCACAGGCTCTCACCGCAGGATGTACACTTGTTTTGAAACCAAGTCAACAGACACCGAATACAGCTTACGAATTCACCAAGATGGTTGATGAATTGGGTATTATACCCGACGGCGTCTATCAGTATGTCACAGGGACAGGCTCTGCATTAGGAAATCAGCTTGCTTCCCATCCGAAAGTAGACATGATTTCGATTACAGGCAGTGTTACAGCTGGAACAAAAGTAATGGAGGCTGCTGCACAGAATATTACCAAAGTAAACCTGGAGCTTGGTGGTAAGGCACCTGCCATTGTGACGGCAAATGCTGATTTGGATTTAGCGGTAGAACAAATTAAAGCATCTCGCCTGCTGAATAACGGACAAACTTGTACGAATGCTGAGCGCGTTTATGTACATGAAAGTGTGGCAGAAACGTTTACGGAAAAACTCAAGCAGTCGTTTGAAGGAGTCTCTTATGGAGATCCTGCCAAAGATCATAATGTAGAATTGGGACCGCTTGTCAGCAAGGATCGTTTGGAGACGGTCGAAGAGATGGTAGCGGCTGCTAAAGAGGAAGGCGCCAATTGTATCATCGGTGGTAAAAGACCAGATGCAGAATCCGGCTATTTCTATGAGCCAACTATCCTGACAAACGTTCAACATGACTCGTCTATTATTAAAGATGAAATCTTTGGTCCGGTCGTTCCAATTGTTACATTCACAAACTTGGAAGAGGCTATTGAAATGGGTAATGATACAGACTATGGTCTTTCCTCATCTCTCTATACAGAAGATCTGAATGAAGCGATGAAAGTGATCAACGAGCTTAAGTTCGGCGAAACGTATGTGAATCGCGAGAACATGGAAGCAGTCCAAGGATATCATGCAGGTATTCGTAAATCAGGTCTCGGCGGTACGGATGGTAAATACGGAATCGAGGACTTCCTGATTACACAGGCAGTATATATGCAATATAAAAAATAACAACCATGAACACCTGCGTAAATACGCAGGTGTTCATTTTCATGATTTCGCTTTGATTGGTAAGGAAAACAAGGTACAATGGAAATAACCTACTTGCTTTGCTGATGCAGACAGAGGCTTTTTTATTCGTATTTATTGTAAACGCTTACAAAATAAAGGGAAGGATGTCGAATCATGAAAATGTTAGCACCTCTCGCTGGAAAGCACAATGTAACGGATTTTGAAGCACTACGTCAGACGTTTGAGTGGAGTCAGATGGAGCGGGATTTTTCCTGGTTCCACACAGGCAAATTGAATGCAGCTTATGAAGCGATCGACCGTCATGCGGAAAATCCAGCTAAAGCGGATCAGCTTGCTCTTATTTTTCAGGATGGACAGACAGAGGAAAAATGGACGTTCGCACAACTGAAGGAACGTAGCAATCAGGCTGCCAATATGCTGAAATCTCTCGGAGCAGCAAAAGGAGACCGTGTCTTTTTGTTCATGCCTCGCTGTCCTGATTTTTACGCAAGCTTTTTTGGTATTCTCAAAATTGGCGCAGTAGCTGGACCATTATTCGAAGCATTCATGGAGCAGGCAGTAGAAGATCGACTGAAGGACAGTGGTGCTAGCATCCTAATTACCACTGCAGAACTGCTGCAACGTGTTAACAGAGATAATTTGCCTGAATTGAAGGAAGTCATTGTACTCGAGTGCGAAACAGATGGAGTGCATGACTATACAGAATTGATGGATCAGGCATCAACCGAATTCGAGCCCGTCTGGCTGGATAAAGAGGATGGTATGCTGCTGCATTATACCTCCGGTTCCACTGGTAAGCCCAAAGGTGTCTATCATGCGCATCGGGCGATGATTCAGCATTATGCTACTGGCAAGTGGATCTTGGATTTACAGGAGGATGATGTCTATTGGTGTACCGCAGATCCGGGCTGGGTGACAGGAACGAGCTATGGCATATTCGGACCATGGCTGAATGGGGCAACAAATGTCATAGCTGGCGGCCGTTTCACCCCGGAAGCATGGTATAAGATCATCGAAAAGCATAAGGTAACAGTCTGGTACACAGCTCCGACTGCATTGCGGAAGCTGGCGGCTGCAGGAGATGAGGTTGCCCATTCCCATGATTTGTCCTCGCTTCGTCATGTTCTCAGTGTTGGGGAGCCACTGAACCCAGAGATTATCTATTGGGCGGAAGAAGTTTACGGCAAACGTATCCATGATACATGGTGGATGACCGAAACTGGCGCCATGCTCATCGTCAATCATCCAACACTATCGATCAAACCAGGAGCAATGGGCAAACCGATTCCAGGTGTCGAAGCTGCTATTATTGATGATGCAGGGAATGTACTGCCAGCGCATACAAGTGGAAATCTTGCAGTTAAGGCAGGATGGCCATCAATGATGAAGACAATATGGGGCAATCAAGAGAAGTTCGATAGTTACTTTATCAATGGCTGGTACGTGTCAGGTGATAGCGCCATAATGGATGAAGAGGGCTATTTCTGGTTTGAAGGGCGTTTGGACGATGTGATAAACACTTCTGGAAAATTGGTTGGACCATTTGAAGTGGAAAGTAAGCTTATTGAGCATTATGCAGTTACCGAGGCTGCTGTGATCGGGAAACCGGATGAAGAGCGTGGGGAGATCATCAAAGCTTTTATCACATTGGATAAAGGGCATAAAGATTCCATGGAGTTGCGTGAAGAGATTCGTCAGTTCATTAAAAAAGGACTGAGTGCACATGCTGCACCAAGGGAAATTGAAATTGTCACCTCGATTCCAAAGACAAGAAGCGGTAAGATCATGCGACGTCTGCTTCGTGCCAAAGAGCTTGGTCTTCCGCTAGGTGATACATCGACTTTAGAGGAATAAGAGGTTTAATCGACAGCCAACGTGGAACTATACATTGTGTGATACTTTATAAAGGAGTGTTAGACAATGGCTAAAATTGCAACAGTAATTACTGATACTTTTGAAGACGTAGAATACACAGATCCAGCGAAAGCATTTAAAGAAGCAGGTCATGAAGTGACAACCATTGAATTTGAGGCAGGAAAAAGTGTGACAGGTAAGCAAGGGGAAGTAACAGTGTCTATCGATAAAGGCATCGATGATGTGAACCCATCTGATTTTGATGCACTGTTCATCCCTGGCGGTAATTCACCTGATAACTTGCGGGCGGATGATCGATTTGTTAATTTTGCGAAGCATTTCATGGATGAGAAGAAGCCTGTATTTGCAATTTGTCACGGACCGCAGCTGCTAATTACAGCTAAAACACTAGAAGGCCGAAAAGCGACAGGATATAAGTCCATTCAAGTGGACATGGAATACGCTGGCGCAACAGTCGAAGATAAGGAAGTTGTCGTATGCCAGAACCAGCTGGTTACAAGCAGACAACCGGATGATATTCCAGCATTCATCGACGAATCCTTGAAGCTATTGAAATAAGATTAAATTGCGACTCCCGGCTATATGCCGGGAGTTTTTCATAGGAGGGATAGAATGATCGTTCGAGAAAATAACGATGGGAAAACGGTGCTAATACCTCAGCATGCCCATGCAGCTATTTCCGGGGAAATAGCCAGGCATTGGCGAAAGGATGATCCAGATTCACCTGTTCAGCGTCCGGAGACTATCATGGCAATTGACCAACATGACAGAGCCTGGATACCTTTAGATGAGGTACCACAACGAAAACCCGATGGGAATGGATTCTACAGCTTTATCGATTATCCATTAACCGACAAGCTGCGTGCATATCAGCAGGGAATCATGGAAGTACGGGAACAATCTCGTTATGCGGCTGTATTGTGCAGCAGACATTATTGCTCCTTCTTTTCCGATGATACAGATGATGAACAGATAAAAGCATTTTTGAATCGGGAATACGGGTTGCAGCAGGCTGACATGCAAACACTAACATCAGCTGAGAAAGCTACGCTGGATATCGATCAGAAAATGCTCTCTTTCTGTGATGATGTTTCTTTGTACTTATGTATGAACCAGCCGGGAGTATCAAAGAAAGACGAAGTGAGCTGGTTCCGTGATGGCTTCAGGGAACAGTTTTCTTTTGCTGACAAGATTATTGGAGAGTGGGTTTCATCCGACGAGGTCAGGCTGACACCTTCCCCGCTTGAAGATACTGTGCTTCTAGCCATTCCGCAAGTGATAGTTGATGGAGATGAGTTCCGTGAAGTGAAGCTCTGGGTGACAGTGACATAAAAAAAGAGCAGTAGGTCTACTGCTCTCATAGCTTTCTGACTGTGAAATTATCGGTAAGTAACAACCAGTTTTGCGGAAAGGAAAGACCAAGCTTCCAATAACTGATTCCGCGCAGATTCAACTCCTTGATCAAATCGAATTTTGCCTGGATGGATCGGGCATCTTCAAACCACACCTCATGCTGTGCACCAGCTGCTGTATACGTAAAGAAAGGTGCTTGCGCAGTAGTATCGTACTGAATCGAGACATTATTCTCACGAGCAATTGCGATGGCTCGCTGCGGACTGACGGCTTTGGCATAGTCTCCTCCTGGCTCGTATGGAAGTGTCCAATCATAGCCGTACAAGTTCTGTCCTAACATGATTTTGTTAGCAGGCATTTCAGTTAATGCATATTCCACAACATCTCTTACATTTGGCAATGGGGAGACGGCTAATGGCGGTCCGCCGCTATAACCCCATTCATAGGTCATCAAGATAACAAAGTCGACAATCTCCCCATGTGCAGCATAGTCATGTGCTTCGTACCATTGCCCTTGCTGGGTTGCGCTCGTTTTCGGTGCTACTGCTGTCGATACACGCAGTCCTTCAGGTCGAAGCCTGGCGACAGCGCGCCTTAGGAAATTGTTATAGTCTTCCCGATTCTCTGCCGGCAAAAATTCAATATCGAAGTGCACCTCGCCAAAACCTACTTCATTGGCTGTATTGATAATATTCGTAAATAATCGATCTTGTACAGAAGTTGTGGTTACAATTCGAGTCCCTAATTCGGCACTGAACTGTCCGCCCTCAAGTGTGGAGACAGCAAGACTTAATGTCGTATTATTGGCCTGTGCAATTGCTGCAAAATCATTCAATGGCGGTGCGGTAAGGTTCCCTTCCCGATCTACTCTGTAACTAAAAGGCATCAAATAGGTGAGGTATGGGGCACGCTGTCTTGCTGCAGTCTCCAATGTCTGGGAAACAGTATTTCCGGATGGCTCGATATACGCATTTGATTCTATCTGACTTTTTGGCTTTGGTGGCAGATAGAGACGCTGTCCTGGCTGCAGGACTGCTGATGCAGAAATATTATTGATTCGAGCGAGCTCTGTAACTGACAGGTTATTTCTTCTGGCTATCGTGTAAAGACTGTCGCCAGCTTGGACATAATAGAATGAGCCAATGATCGGGATCACCAGCGCCTGTCCGACGACAAGGTCATTTGGTGCTGCAAGTTCGTTTGCAGTAATCAATTCCTGACTTGTCGTACCATAACGGCTTGCAATGCTATTCAGTGAATCACCAGTCTGAACTACATATATTTGCAAAACGACTCCTCCTTTATAAAGCCTCTATAGAAAAGCTATGCTCGGAGGAGCCGTCTTATGTTAGATTGAATCTGTATTGGCATTGAGAGTCGCTTCAATAACACGCAATGCATCTTCATTTTGTTCTTTTGTATTAGAAGCTACACAATTTCTCGGCACATCCAGCTTGAACTCCCGCATATGGGCATCATTCGCGGAGAAAATAACACAAATATTACCTGCAACACCTGCTAGAATAACTCGTTCGCAATCTAAATCCTTTAATAAAGATGGCAGTGATGTCTGGAAAAAAGCAGAATGCTTCGGTTTCAAAAGAAAATAATCATCTTCTTGCGGCATCATACTATCGATGATTTCCATGTTATCTTCATTCCGGCAATAGTCAGCTATTTTTTTGAAGTTATCCTGCCAGATTCCGTAGTGGTCATTTATAAAGATAACCGGCCAATCATTTTCTTTTGCCTTTTTGCGAAGCTTCTCCCAATTAGGCAATATTTCTTTTGTATTTTCCAGCAGCTTATCACCGCCGGGAAAATCAAATGTGTTGAATACATCTATAAATAAGACTGCTTTTTTGTCACTCATGATAATTCTCCTTTACTTCGTAGTAGGAAGCTTCTTATACTTATACATTATCAACTTTACGTAATTTGAAACCTTTGGATAGAAATGTGGGAGATAGATATGACGACTGATGCTTACTGGATGGAGCAAGCGATAAATGAAGCGAAGCGAGCGGAGCATCTTGGAGAAGTTCCAATTGGAGCTATTATTGTGAAGGATGGAGAAATCATCGCTTCTGGCTTTAATCTTAGAGAGACGACGCAGCAGGCACACTCACATGCAGAAATGCATGCAATCCAGGCAGCTAATGAAAAGGTAGGCAGCTGGCGATTGGAGGATTGTGATTTGTACGTGACCCTTGAGCCTTGCCCAATGTGTGCAGGTGCTATCATCCAATCACGGATCCGACGGGTAGTGTTTGGTGCGTATGATCCGAAAGCAGGCTGTGCGGGAACTTTATATAATTTACTGGAAGATGATCGGTTCAATCACCAGACAGAAGTGACTGGCGGTGTGCTGCAAGAGGAATGCGGCGGACTGCTGACCTCATTTTTCCGAGAACTCCGAAAGCGAAAAGCAGAGAAAAACAGCCGGATTTGATTTTTCACTATAAACAAGCTATACTATGAAGTGCGCTATCGAAGCGCCTAACTTTATTCACAACTTAGCCGTGCTAAGCGGGGAGGTAGCGGTGCCCTGTACTCGCAATCCGCTATAGCGAGGCCGAATTCCCGCCCGAGGTAATGCGGCTTTAAGGTCTGCCATAAGGAATTGGTGTTGACACCCGGGTCCTGCGCAACAGGAAACTGTGAACCCTGTCAGGTCCGGAAGGAAGCAGCAGTAAGCAGTCTCTCCTGTGTGCCGCGGGGAAGCCTGGGTCGAGCCATGAACTTATGTAACGCTTAGATCCGTATTATCGACGGTGGGTGCACGGCGCTTAATTAATAAACAATCAGAGTCCTTGCCATTTTGGTAAGGGCTCTTTTTATACATGTAGTATCAGTAAACTAATTCCGTTATAATGAAGGAAGAATGAAAAAAGGAGCGCGGCGCAATGAGTTATCAAGCATTATACCGTGTATGGAGGCCAAGGACATTTGCTGATGTAGTAGGACAGGAGCCAATTATCCGTACATTGAAGAATGCCATTATGCAGGATAAGTTCTCGCATGCCTACTTGTTTTCCGGTCCGCGTGGTACAGGGAAGACAAGTGCAGCGAAGATCTTTGCAAAGACCATCAACTGTGAGCATGCACCGGTAGAGGAAGCGTGTAACGAGTGTGCGGCTTGCAAGGGTATACAAGATGGTTCTATTTCGGATGTGATCGAAATTGATGCGGCGTCCAATAATGGTGTCGAACAAATACGAGACATCCGGGACAAAGTGAAATATGCTCCTAGCGCGGTCAAATATAAAGTGTATATTATCGATGAAGTTCATATGCTCTCAATTGGGGCATTTAATGCACTTCTCAAAACATTGGAAGAGCCGCCGAAACATGTTGTGTTCATCTTAGCGACAACAGAACCGCATAAGATTCCGCTGACTATCATTTCCCGCTGTCAGCGTTTCGATTTCAAACGTATCAACCAGCAGGCGATGGTAAACAGAATGCAGGAGATTCTGGAGAAGGAGCAAATCACAGTATCCGATGATGCAGTCGAGTCAGTTGCATTAGCAGCAGAAGGCGGAATGCGGGATGCACTCAGTTTGCTTGATCAGGCAATTTCCTATAGTGAAGATGGTGTGGAGCTGGCGGATGTGCTTGCTGTTACCGGTGCCGTTTCCCAGGATAGACTGACAGAGGTTATCCGGGCTTGTGCCAGACAAGATGTACAAACAGCACTTGAACAAGTAGATCTGCTGATACAGGATGGAAAGGATCCAGGGCGTTTCGTTTTTGATCTTATCTATTACTTACGGGATTTGCTTATGTTCCAAAGTGCACCTGGTATGGAGAACATTCTTGAACGTGTGCTCGTGGATGATAGTTTCAAACAACTGGCAGAGGAAGTGGATGCTTCTTGGATCCAGGCAGCGATTGTAGAACTTAACCGTTGTCAGCAGGAGATCAAGTGGGCAAACAGTCCGAAGGTTTTCGTTGAAATTGCAATTCTGCACATTGCAGATCAGAGTGCTCCGACAGCTAGCGTGGAAGCCGAGGCTGTGCAGCAGCTGACACGTAAGATCTCTCAGCTGGAGCAGGAATTAAAACAATTGAAATTGCAGCCGCAATCAGCAGCAGCTCCTGCCGAACAGCCTAAGCGTCCAGTACGAACAGGCAGCAAGAACAGCTATCGTGTTCCATTTGAACGGATACGCCAAGTATTATCAGAAGCAACAAAGGATGAACTGAAGCTGGTTGCCGAGCACTGGGCAAGCTTTATGGATGCCCTTAAGAGGCAGAGTGCACCTGCACATGCTACGATTTTGAATAGTAAGCCAAGAGCAGCATCGCAGAATGCACTAATTATAGGTTTCAAATATGAGATCCACTGTTCACTTGCCTTGGAACACAAAGACACGATAGAATCATTACTAGCAGAACGGATCGGACACCAAGTTATGGTCATACCGGTTCCGGAGGCAAATTGGACAGAACTGCGGGAAGATTTCCTGAAAAATCAGAAGCAGCAGGATCCTTCTGAGGATGGAAAGCAAGAGGAAGACCCGATTATTGCTGAGGCCAGGAAGCTGGTCGGAGATGATTTACTCGAAATAAAAGACTAATAAACAAATTCAAGGAGGGATTTTTCCATGCGTGGTGGTGGGAATATGAACAATATGATGAAACAGATGCAGAAAATGCAGAAGAAAATGATGCAGGCTCAGGAAGAGCTTCATGAAATGACTTTCGAAGCAACTGCAGGAGGCGGTGCTGTAAAGGTAATCGCTAATGGTAAAAAGGAGATCACTGATGTAGTCATCCAGGAAGAGGTAGTAGATCCGGATGATGTAGAAATGCTCCAAGATCTTATTATTTCTGCAACAAATGAAGTGTTGAAGCAAGTCGACGACAAATCTAACCAAACAATGGGGCAGTTCACGAAAGGGTTACCTGGAGGAATGTTCTAGGAGGCAACTAAATAAATGTATTATCCCGAACCGATTTCGAAGCTGATAGACAGCTTTACTAAATTGCCTGGAATCGGACCAAAGACTGCCGTGCGTCTTGCCTTTCATGTACTTAGCATGAAGGAAGATGACGTCATGGATTTTGCGAAAGCATTAATCAATGCTAAACGTGAATTGACCCACTGCAGCATCTGCGGTCATATCACCGATCAGGATCCTTGTAGTATTTGTCAGGATGAAGCAAGAGACAGCTCTCTTATTTGTGTGGTACAGGACCCGAAAGATGTCATCGCTATGGAGAAGATGCGTGAATTCAATGGGAAATATCATGTATTGCATGGAGCTATTTCTCCGATGGATGGTATCGGACCTGAAGATATCAATGTCCCGTCTCTATTGAACCGCCTGAAGGATGAGGAAGTGAAGGAATTGATCCTAGCTACCAATCCGAACATAGAAGGTGAAGCAACAGCGATGTATATATCCAAACTAGTCAAACCATCTGGTATACGAACAACAAGGATTGCACACGGCCTGCCAATGGGTGGAGATCTGGAGTATGCGGATGAAGTCACCCTTTCCAAAGCGATGGAAGGCAGAAGAGAACTGTAAAGCAGGTGAGATTAATGGCTGGCAGAAGATTGAAGAGATCTGATGTGGACAAAGAGTTGTTAACTGATATATTCAAGATGAAGAACGATTGGGTGAGCATTCAATCTATAATAGAGAGAAGTGTCGATGCGAGTGAAATGGGGCAGTATGATCTACAGGTGGCGCAAGCCAAGTATCTGTTCATGCTTCGTGAAGCAAGACACCGAAACTTAAGCGCATTGCGTACTTAACGCAATGCGTGTTCTTTTTTCTTGTCCGTACTCATAATTTAGAAAACAGGACAAGTTAAAGGAGAGATGAAATGTGTCATATGCAATAATCGGTATCCTGTTAGCTGCAGTTGTAGTTTTACTCATTTCAGGAACGTCAGGCAAGCTGTTCAGTTTAATGCTCAAAGGTTCAGTTAGGCTTATTCTTGGTGTCTTTCTATTATTTCTATTTAATGTAGTAGGAGCACTTGCCGGACTCCACATCCCGATAAATGCCGCAACAACAGTATTAGTGGGTGTATTAGGCATCCCGGGAATAGCATCTCTGGCGGCAATTCAATATTTTTTATTATAAAGTGTTGCAGTATACCCTAATTCATGATATATTATTCAAGTCGCTTCAGAACGGAGCTGACAACAACAAAAAAACATGTTGACAACGAAAGTTAAAACATGGTATGATGTT